>NZ_JBHUTX010000001.1:0-564342 GCF_042671245.1 Streptomyces sp. NPDC057099 | reverse complement strand
CCGTGTGCCTGTGGGAGCGGGTGGCTCCGCTGCTGCCACCCGCTCCCGAGCGGCGCCGACGTCATCCCGGGCGGCTGCGGGTTCCCGACCGGGCGGCTCTCGCGGGCATCCTCTACGTGTTGCGGACCGGTGTGGCCTGGCGTGATGTGCCTGCGGAGACAGTGGGCTGTTCCAGGGTGACGGCCTGGCGCCGACTGCGGGACTGGACCGAGATCGGTGTGTGGCCGCGCCTGCACGCCGTCCTGCTGACCGAACTTCGCCGCGCCGGCCTGGTGGACCTGGACGACTGTGCCGTCGACGGCTCGCACGCCCGGGCCCTGAAAGGGGGGATCATGTCGGCCCCTCGCCTGTCGACCGCGCCCGCCCCGGCTCCAAGCATCACTTGATCGTCGACCGTCACGGAAACCCGCTCGCCGTCACGCTCACCGGCGGTAACCGGCACGATGTCAACCAACTCCTACCGCTGCTCGAGGCCGTCCCGCCGATACGGGGTTTACGAGGGCGACCTCGTCGCAAGCCGCGGCGGCTGTACGCCGACCGGGGCTACGACTTCGACAAGTACCGCCGCTTGCTGTGGAAGCGCGGTATCAAGCCCGTGATCGCCCGACGCGGTGTGGCCCACGGTTCGGGACTGGACAAGGTCCGTTGGGTGGTGGAGGTGCCTTCGCCTGGCTGCACCAGTTCAACGGCTCCGCACCCGCTACGAGCGACGCGCTGACCTCCATCAGGGCCTGCTCTTTCTGGCCTGCAGCCTCATATGCCTCCGCCGGCTGCGAACCTCGCGTTGAAGCGGCCCATGCTGGTGTTCTGGCAGTGCAGGTGGCCATGCGCTTCATGACGAAGCCCCAGGTTCACTGCAGGGGTGCTCCTTTTCGGTAGTGGTGATGTTCGTGGGCGGGGGCCGTGGGCGGAGCGCCCCGCCCACGGTCGGCACGGCCGCCGGGTCACAGGGTGAGCAGGGCGCGGCTGGCGTGCTTGGGGTCGGCGAGGGGCCTGAGGGCGAGGCGGACCAGGGCGAGCGGGTTGTCGTCACCGGCGATGCGGTTGGCGCTGAGCTCGCCGCAGGAGACGCACTGGTGGATGATCATCCACTCGCCGTCCGGGCGGACGGACATGCCCAGCGCCTCCATCCGGCCGCGGCAGTCCGCGTCGCGGTCGCCCGGGATCTTCCGGTCGACGTGCAGACTGGCCAGGCAGTTGGGGCAGTGGTTGCGGTGCGCGGTGCCGGGCGCGTCCAGCGACACGTCGAGCCGGCAGGACGTGCACCGGAAGTCGCCTGCCCGGTGCCCACCCTGGGTGTGCAGGACATCCTTGTGCCGCTGCGGACGGCGCCGCCCGCGACCGCTGTTGGCGCGTGACATGGCGGTGCTCCTTTCCTGTCGGGCGGTCAGAGGGTTCCGAACGCTTCGAGCGGAAAGGGCGGTTGGGCCAGCGGGCGGACCGCCATGCGCATCAGGATCAGCTGGTTGTCGTCCGCGCACACCGGGTTCGAGGTGAGCTCGTCGCAGCGCACGCAGCGGTGGATCACCATCCAGTCACCTGTGCGAAGCACGGCGATGGCGATCGGGGACATCCGGCCCTCGCAGTCGCTCGGACCGTCCTCGACGTGGTCGAGGACGTGCCGGGAGTGCAGGCAGGAGGGGCAGTGGTTGCGCAGAGCGCCGTCGGCGGCGTACGCGGACACGGTCAGCCCGCACCAGGTGCAGGCGAAGGTGCTGAGGCTGAGAGTGTTGGTGGTGGTGTGGCTGGACACCCGGGTGCTCCTTGCTGGAAGTCGATCAGGACAGCAAGAGCAGGCCGAGTGGCCTCGTCAGAAGACAGCCCGATAACACCGCGGAACGGCGGACAGGCAGGTCAGAGCACCGGAGGACACGTCCGGCAGCAGCCCGGAGAAACGGGGAGCGGAAGGTGGCGGACGGTTACGCGGTACGGCGAGGCGCACTCGGCGCGGGCCGGGACATCAGTACACCTCTTCCAGGGCGCGCAGGCCCAGAACCAATCAGAACGACCCCTTGAGGCTAACAAGACACCTCCCTGGGGCGTCAACGCATTATTCCGGTGGCGGACTGCGGTGTGGTTCCGTCGCACCTGCCCGGCAGGGTGCTCGTCACCGTCGTGCCCTCGGGAATGGTGTGCTGCAATGAGCCGGCACGGACGGACGGCGAGGCAAACCGAACGGGGGCGCCGTCGGCGTCGCCGTAGGTCAGACCCGACATTGCAGGCCGCTCCCGAATCTCATTCTGAAACGATCAGTGAGACCGACACCAGCGGCATCGGCGTCTTCCTCGGCTTAGACGTCGGCCAGGGCGAACACCACGCCAACGCCCGTCACCCCGGCCGGGGAGAAAGCCCTCGACAAGCGGCTGCCCACCAGCGAGCCCAAACTCCGCGAGGCCTTAGCGAAGTTGCCGGCCAAACACGGCACCGTGCTCGTGGTCGCCTATCTGCCCGGTCTCACCATGCGGCGGATCGCCGATCTCTATCCCCGCAAGGCCAAGACGGACGCCCGCGACGCCTTCGTCATAGCCGATACCTGGACCGACCCGGTGTCCACACCGCTTCTGCTCGGCGGTGCCCGGAAGATGCGGTTGGACATCGTCACGGGCAAGGTCTACTCGGTCGCCGGGGCGATGCGGGAGTATCCCGCTCGTGTGCGGCTCCCCGGGGCGTGAGATCGCCGTGTACAACGGGATCCTCGACTCCGCCTCCCAGGAGGTGGGCAAGCCGGTGAACTTCAGCCGGAACGACGGCAAGACGTGGACCGGACCGGCGACGATCTCCACCCCGAACGCCCAGCGTCGGGCGATCGACTTCGGCGCCAACGGCGACTTAGGTGTCATGTGGCGGACCACCACGGCGACCGCGTTCTCTGTCGTGAGGGATCACCCTCGCCGACGGCTACGTGTACGTCACGTGGGTCGACGGGCGCAACGGCTCCTCCCTGGATTCCGATCTCAGCCGGTGCCGCTGAAGCTGTTCAAGGGGGCGGACTCGCAACCGACGCCCTGACGAACGTGTGACGCATGGCAACCGACAGTTGCTCGGAGTTCCGTGGCCGACTGTCGCCGGCCCGGTCGGCGGCGCCTCTAATCTGTTCGGGCGAGCTCTGTGTTGCTGCTGTCACCGGTCGTCGGTGGTGCCGTTCGTGCGTGGCCGGGGGTGTACAAGGCCGCTCTGGTAGGCGATGACGACGAGTTGGGCGCGGTCGCGGGCGCCGAGTTTGTTCATCGCGCGCTGGATGTGGGTGCGGACGGTCAGAGGGCTGAGGACGAGGTCGTCGGCGATCTCTGTATTGGTCTTGCCTTCAGCGGCCAGGGCCATCACTTCGCGTTCCCGAGTGGTGAGTGCCGTCAGTTCCGGCGGTGGGTCCGACTGGGGGTCAGCTGTGGTGAGGAAGCGAGTGATGAGGGTTTGGGTGGCCGTGGGAGACAGAAGGGCCTCACCGGAGGAGACGGTGCGGATGCCGTCCAGCAGGGTGTATGCGGAGACGTCCTTGCCGAGGAATCCGCTGGCCCCGGCTCGCAGCGCCCGGGCGACGTATTCGTCGGTCTCGAAGGTGGTGAGGATGAGCACCCGGGTGGCGGCGAGGTTCGGGTCCCGGCAGATGGCGGTGGTGGCGGCGAGGCCGTCGGTGCCGGGCATGCGGATGTCCATCAGGACGATGTCGGGACGGTGGGTGCGGGTGAGGGCGACGGCTTGTGCTCCGTCGGATGCTTCGCCGACCACCTCCATATCGGGATTTTCCTGGATGAGGATCCGGAAGGTCGTGCGCAGGAGTTCTTGGTCGTCGGCGAGCAGGATGCGGATGGGCATGGGTGTTGTCTTCTCCGGGGTCAGTGGAGGATCGGCAGTTCGGTGGTCACGGTGAAGCCGCCGTCGGGGCGTCTGCCGGCCTCGAAGCGCCCGCCGGCGGAGCGGGCGCGTTCGCGCATGCCGATCAGGCCGAACCCGTCGCCGGGACCGGCCGGGACCGACTCGCGGGCGGAGGGCTCGTTGGTGATGGTGACGGTCAGTCTGTCGCGGCCGTAGGCGAGCCTGACCTGCGTGGTGCTTTTCGGCGCGTGCTTGGTGACATTGGTGAGGGCCTCCTGCACGATCCGGTACGCGGTCAGGTCCACGCCGGGCGACAGCTGCTGCTGTTCACCGTCAACGGCGACCTCGACACCAAGTCCGGCCGCGGCGAAGGAGTCAACGAGGCGGGGCAGTTGGTACAGGCCGGGAGTCGGTTCCAGAGGTGAGTCGGGATCGTCCGGCTGACGCAGGAGCCCGACGGCGGCCTTGAGCTCCCGCAGTGCCGAGGAGGTGGTGGAGGCGAGCTGGGCGACCATGGGGGCAACTTTGTGCGGGCTGGTCTGCGCGAGGAAGGTGGCGGTACCGGCCTGCGCGTTGGCAAGCGCCAGGTGGTGGGCGACGACGTCGTGCAGCTCGCGGGCGATCCGCACGCGCTCTTCGGCGACGCGGTGACGGGCTTCCTCCTCACGGCTGCGTTCGGCGTATTCGGCTCGCACCTTGACCGCTTCGAGGTATGCGTGCCTGGTCTGCGCCGCCGTCCCCAGGGCCACCGGCAGCAGGAGACACAGGATCGGGTTGATGATGGCGAGGGGCCAGGGGTGTCCGTCGCGGTTACCGATGACCGCTGACAGCACGATCATCGCCGTCATGGCAAGGCACCACGTGTATGCGGTCCTGCGCGGGATCTGCACGCCCAGCTCGTACAAGGCCGCGATGACCGGCGCCAGCAGCATGGGAGTGAGCAGGTAGCCGACTCCGCCAGCCGCGCTGGCGCACACCACCGTGACGACGAGTACGGTGCGGGGGTGGCTCCGGCGCCACAGCAGGGCGAAGGAGGCCACAACAGCCAGGGGCAGGGCGGACCACCAGCCCAGTCCCTGGGCATAGCTGTCGCTGCTGTAGAGGGCTACCGGCCCGGACAGTACGCACAGCACTGCGATGAGCGCCGCGTCGACGGCGTGCGGATGATTGTGCGCGTGTTGCTGCCAGCGGGCGGTCATCAGATGCTCCGGTCGGGGGATATGTCGTCCATGATCGGTCACTGAGCGCGGCGACACCCGCAGAGCTTCCCGTGAAGCCAAGGAGAGCCCTGCGGGCTGCGCACGCAGATGCCGGTTCAGTTCAGCGCCGATGCCGCTGCCTTGTCGACGGCCGGCTCCGGGGTTGCGGCCCTTCCGCCGGTCAGAGCCTCACCCTCGATGTCGACGTGAGGCAGGCGCCGGTCGAGCCGGTGCGGCAGCCACCAGGCCCTCTTTGCGAGTAGGGCCAACACTGCCGGGACAAAGACCATCCGGACCAGGAAGGCATCGAACAGCACAGCCACGGCCAGGCTGAAGCCGATCATCTTGATCATGGCCAGCCCGGCCCCGACGAACCCGGAGAAGACAGCGATCATGATCAGTGCGGCGGCCACCACGACCCGGGCGCTGTGCCGGAACCCGCTGACCACGGAATCGGCGGGCCGCTCTCCGTGGATGTACGCCTCCCGCATCCGGGAGACCAGGAACACCTCGTAGTCCATGGCCAGACCGAAGACGATGCCCACCATCATGATCGGCATGGTGCTCATGATCGGCCCGGTCTGCTGCAGGCCGATCAGATCGGCCGCCCAGCCCCACTGGAAGACGGCGACGACCGCGCCGAGGGCTGCGAGCACGGACAGCAGAAACCCGACGGCGGCCTTGAGCGGCACGAGTACCGAACGGAAGATCACGAGGAGCAGCAGAAAGGCCAGCCCCACCACGACGGCCAGATAGGGGACCAGAGCGCTCTGCATCTTCTGCGCGACGTCGATGTTCACGGCCGTGGTGCCGGAGACCAGGAACGTCGCACCGGTTTCGGACCGCAGACTCTCGCGCTCGCCACGGATCGCCCGGACCAGGTCCTTGGTCTTCTCACTGGTGGGCGCAGTGGAAGGAGTAGCGGTGAAGAGGGCGGTGTCCCCGGCCGGATTGAATCTCGCGTTTGAGACGGACACAACACCCGCTGTGTCGCTGATCTCCTCTGTGATCGCGGTGACCGCCGTCCTCGGGTCCTTCGCGCCCTGCGCGTCCACGACAACGGTCAGCGGACCGTTGAAGCCGGGACCGAACCCCTCGGCGAGCTCGTCGTAGGCGCGCCGTTCCGTGGTCGCGGTGGACTTCGACTCATCCCCGGGCATGCCCAACTGCATGTCCATCACCGGCAGCGCCAGCGCCCCCAGTACCGCGACCGAGGCCAGCAACACCGGCAGCGGGCGGCGCAGCACGAACCGGGCCCAGCGGGTTCCAGCGTTCCGCCTCGTGCCGCTCTTCTGTTTGCCCTTCCTGATGCGGCGGGACAGAACGGCGTTCGGGAACAGTCCAAGCAGGGCTGGTACGAGAGTCAGGGCGACCAGGACGGCGATCACGACGGCCCCGGCCGCCGACAGACCCATCTTCGTCAGAGTCGGAACCCCGACCACCGAGAGCCCCGCCAGCGCGATCACCACCGTCAGCCCGGCGAACACCACCGCCGATCCAGCCGTTCCGACGGCCACACCGGCGGCCTCCTGCGGGCCGCGGTCTTTGGCTCGTTCCTCGCGATACCGGGACACGACGAACAGCGCATAGTCGATACCGACCGCCAGACCCAGCATCGACGCCAGGCTGCTGCTCGTCGTGGACAGCCCGAACGTACTGCCGAGCGCCATGATCGACACCATGCTGAGGCCGACACCGAGGACGGCCGTCAGCAGCGGCAGTCCGGCAGCCGTCATGGATCCGAAGGTCACCAGCAGCACCAGCGCGGCGATGGCGATACCGATCGCCTCACTCGAACCGCCGGCCGCGGCCTGAGCGGCCAACACCGGGCCGCCGACATCCACCGTCAGACCCGCCTTGCGGGCCTCGTCCACCGCGGTCTGCAGGTGCTGCTTGGTGGAGTCGGTGACGTCCTTGGACTTCGCCTTGTAGGTGACGATCGCATAGGCGGTGGAACCGCTCTTGCTGACCGCACCCGCCCGGAAGGGGCTGACCGTGGCCTCGACCTGACTTCCCTCGCTGGCCGTATCGACCAGCTTCTCGATCGTGGCGCGGTTGTCGGAGGCAGTGACCTTCTGTCCCTCCGGAGCGACGAAGACAATCTTGGCCGATGCCGTGTCAGCATTGTCGGAGGTGCCCGGGAAACGCCTCTGCAGCAGGTCATAGGCACTCTGCGCTTCGATGCCGTTCATCGAAGCGGTGTCATCGGGAGGTGCGGGCGCCTTGGTCGAGGCGAACCCGACGGCGCCCAGCACGACCACCCACAGGGCAGCCACAAGCCAGCGTCGTCGAAAGGCCATTCGGCCCAGTCGGTAGAGAAGAGCAGCCACGGGACGGAAGTCTCCACATCTGATTCGGGTACCTCCCCAGGCTCTCCGTCCCGATCGCTCCCGTCTGCCTGCTCCCGCCGACACTTCGGCTACTGAATCGGGAGTACTGTCCTCCTGAACTGGCAGTACCAAGCCGGACGGCCGGCACCATCACGTTCACCCACGTCGCGGGCGACATCGGCGTCCGGACAACCGCTGTCGCCACCGCTGGAATCGGCGGCACCAGTCTCGTTTCTCCCAACTTCCCTCCCTCTCATGTCACAGACGGCCGGGCTGTCTTGTCCCAGTGGTGAAGGCAGACACTCACGTGGGGAGGGTGATGGTCATGCAGGTGTTCGTGGCAGGCGGGAGCGGGGTCCTGGGGCAGCGGCTGTTGCCGCAGCTCCTGGCCGCGGCCATCAGGTGACGGCCACGACGACGAGCGCTGCCGAGCTGGGCCAGCTGGCGCGGCTGGGCGCGGACGGGGTCGTGATGGACGGGCTGGACGCGGCGTCGGTCGGTAAGGCGGTGGCCGCGGCCCGGAGGGATGTGATCGTGCACCAGGTGACCGCAATCTCCCTGACCCACGCTTGAAAGCCCGACATCAAGCATCCGGACCGGTGGTTCGCCATCACGAACCGGCTGCGTACTGCACCGCGTCCAGGAACACGTCGGCCTGTTCCACGATCATCGCGGCCAGTGGTTCCGCCCTGCGCTCGGGGAACTCGATGAGACTCTGCGCATTGGCCGCCGCGAGGCTCTGCGGCATGCCGTCTCCGTAGACGCGTTCTTGGCCGGACGCGAGATCGGCCATCAGGCCGTTGGCCAGTGCCAGGTGGGCGGCCGTCTCGCCGACGGTCCACTCCAACCCCGGTACAGGAACGGTCATGTCCGCCGCGCCGTCCAAAAGCGCGGCGATGGCACTGGCGGTCTCCCGTATCGCCTGACCGAGTCCTTCCGGCAGGGAGTCCCTGGTACTCGTCTGCGTTCCCCGCTCCACGCCGCTCGTTCCTCCTCGCCTCTCCGTGATCACGCACTTGTAGCGCGGAACAGAACCAGACCCACCGGTCCGGGGCAAGGAGCGTGGGTGCCCGCATGCAGGGCGCTTCGAGAACCGGGACCATCACGAGAACGTGCTCACCGACCTGGCGCCCGCACCCAATGGTCCGGAGCCGCACCACCTTCACCAACGCCGCCACCGGCGCTCGGCGCGTGCGCTGCTCCCCCGCCACCACGCGGCGAGCCCAGGACAGGTCCACCACACCCCGCGCCTCCCTGACCAGACACTCACACGGACAGACCAGGGGACGTTGCGTCTGCTGCGCAAAGCCTGCGAGTCGGATCATGCCTCAGTCCAAGATCCGGACCATACGCGGACCGACGATTCGCAACCTGTCCAGCCTCATGCCATTTCACCAGGTCAGTGAAATGCAAGACGTGTACCACCAGCAGACGAAGAACCTGTTGGTGTCGTACTCGGCGAAGAAGCTGGGCTTCTTCTCGACGCGGGATAAGGGCGCCTGCCCAGGGCGGATGCCCGTCAGGCGCCCTTCTCGGCGCGCATGGAGTCTTCGATCGAGGTCGCCCGGCTTCCAGGGTCCGCACCGGCCCGTCGGTGAACGGCCAGGCTGACCACGTAGTGCTCCTCGATCTTCCCGTCCGGGAAGGCTTCGGTCAGGAGGTCGCGCTCAGCGGTCAGGAACGTCTCGGTGGCGTTCTTGCCGAGGACGAGGAAGTCGGAGTAGCTGGCAAGGTTCGCGAGATGCGTTTCGAGTGGGACGCTCCTCGTCCACGACACCTGCCGGGTGACGAAGCTCAGTTCGGGCGGCAGCCGGCGGAATCGGGCCATCGGGTCGGGTGCGCCGTCCTCGGCGCCGAAGAGGCGGCGCAGGCGGGCGTCTTGGTCGGCGATCCAACCGACAGCGCTGTCCGAGTCGTTCCACCAGAGGGCGAGCGCGCCGCCGGGGTGCAGTACTCGGAGTGCTTCGGGAACGGACTTGTGCGGGTCGGTCCAGTGCCATGCCTGGGCATAGGTGAGAACGTCGATGGACTCGGAGGCGAGTGGCAGGTTGTTGCCGTCACCGAGCACGACGGGGACGTCGGGCAGTCCGCGGCGGAACTGGGAGGCCATTCCAGGCCCCGGCTCGACCGCGATGACGCGCGAACCGCGGGCGTGCAGGAGGGCGGTCGCCAGTCCCGTGCCTGCGCCGATGTCCGCGACGCGGGCGCCGTGTAACGGGCGGTCGGCGAGTTCCTCGATCGCATCGAGCAAGGCGGGCGGATACGAAGGGCGGTTCGCTGCATAGCTAGCGGCGGCGCTGTCGAAGGAACGGGCCTGCGAAGTGATCGTCATCTGGCCATCCTCGGCGGTCCGAAGGACCTGGCACAGCACTTTGACGCCGTTTCCCCGGCACGCCGAGGTGAGCCAGGGCATCTACCAGTGATCTAGTGATCTCCGGCGGCGGACGGACCGTCCGCCGCCGGAACCGGTCCTGGCGCGGGGCCCGGGCCCGGGTCGGGTGTGCCGGTCAGCCCGTGAAGCGGGTCACCGCCGGAAGCAGGTCGCCCTGTTTGGCGATGCCCACGGTCCACAGGTCCGCGCTGCCCGGCACCGTGGTGAACCCTCGCACCACCACTCCGGGGTCGGCTGCCTGCTCCCAGCGGCGCTGCTGCGCGTCGAAGCGCAGGGCGACGGAGACGGCACCCTGGCCGCCGACCGCCCACAGCGTGCCGTCCCCGGCCATACCGACGGCCCTAAGCCGCCCGTCGGCGATCGCGGGTGCCTTGGCGTCGGTCCACTTCTTGCCGTCCCAGTGCACCGCGTAGGGGCTGTCGGCGCCCGTGGACGCAGAACCGCCCACCGCCCAGATGTCGTCGGCACCCAGTGCGGTGATGCCGCTGAGCCAGCGGTGCTCGCCCGTGGCCCCCGCCGGCGCGGCGACCCGTGTCCAGGAGGTGCCGTCCCAGTGCAGCAGCAGAGCCGTCTGCGCGGTGCTGTCGGTGGCGAAGGACGTGCCCGCCGCCCAGATGTCGTCCGGTGCGACGGCGGTGAGGCTGGTCAGTTCGCCCTTGCCGACGTCGGGCAGGGTCTGTCGGCGCCACGCCGTGCCGTCCCAGGCCTGTATGGCGGGCACCCCGTTCTTGATGCCCTGCGGCACGGCGCGGCCGGCCGTCCAGGCCTTCCCGTCGGAGGTCGTGACCACCGCGTCGGGTGTCACCCGGCCCGCGGGGTCGCGGTCGAGGCTGCGCGTGGTCCAGGAGGTGCCGTCCCAGTGGGCCGCCGTCGCGCCGACCGTCCAGATGTCGGAGGCCGACCGGACGGCGAGCGCCTGCGGGAAGGTGCCGTTCGGCAGGGTCGACTGCTGCTTCCAGGACGTGCCGTCCCACTTCAGGGCCACGGCCTCCAACTGGGTGTCGCTCTTCAGCCGATAGCCGACGGACCAGACCTGCTTGTCGCTGAGTGCGGCCACGGCCGTGAGGTCGCCCTTGGCCACCGGGACCGCGGTCGGCTGCCACTGTCCGGCGACGCGCGCCGGTGCGGCCCCCACGTCCTTGGCGGCTCCGGCGGGGGCGGGGGCGGGGCCGGCCCAGACGGTGCCGGCGGCGATCAGGCCCCCGACCGCGACGACGCCCGCGGCCAGCGCCGCCGCCATGGACGACCGGCCGAACTGCCGGCGCCGGGATGACGTGTTCGTATGCATCACGGAAATCCTTGGGTGATCGGCGGTCGGCTATGTGGCCGTGGTCTGGATGACGAAGTCGAAGGCGCCGGTGTAGCGGCCGCCCTTCGGGCCCGCGAGCGTGATCGTGCAGGCCCGGTTGATGAGCCGGTCCGCGGCGTTGAGCGCGGCGAAGTCCCGGCCGTACGCCTGGGTGTCGTCGGGGAAGTACAGCTGCGTGATGAGGGCCGGTCCGCCGGGCGCCTGGACCTGGGTGTGGATGTGCGGCGCCCGTTGGCCCCATCGGCCCCAGTAGTCACGGGGGATGATCGTGCGCAGCCCGAACGCGCCCCTGCCGTCGGTGTACTGGTGTCCGCGCAGCGAGAAGCCGGCGGTGTCGTAGTCGCCGTTCTGGTCGCACTGCCAGAACTCGATGAGCGCCCCGGGCAGGGGCTTGCAGGCGGTGTCGTAGACGACGCCGCTCAGATCGAGCCGCACTCCGCGGATCGCGGGGGTGACCAGGTCCGTCCGCTCGGGCGACTGCGGCTTGAAGAGCGGTCCCTCCATCGCCGCCGGGGTCTCGTGACCGTCGCAGGCAGGCGTGACCGCCAACGGGCGTCCCGCGGCTCGCGCCTTCTGCACCGTACTCACCGGTGCCGCCAAGGCGACGTTGGCCCCGGTCGTCGCCACGAGGGCCGCGGTCATTCCCACCGAACTCCTTCTGATGAATGCCCTCCTCGAGTTCGTCTGTTCACCGTCCGGATCATGGTCGTGCCGCATCGCGTCTCCTCGCCGGATCTACTCGCCGGACAGGGCATTCCGTGGGGGGAAGGCCCGTCGGGTAGCGGCTCTACGCCTTCGGGTCCTCGGGAATTCCCTGTTCCGCATCAGCTTGGTCGCTGGGGCGCCCGCGCGGATCGATCGGATGACCGGTGGCCCGGCGGCGTTACGAAACCTCGCCCCGGCGCGGATCGTCCTCGGCAGCGGCCCGGCGCTGTTCCCTTCTGGCCACCCACAGCGCGATCTGCGTACGGGAGCGCATGCCCAGCTTGTCCCGTACGTGGTCGAGGTGGGTCGAGACGGTGCTCGCCGACAGATCCAGCCGGGCGGCGACCTCGCGGTTGGTCAGCCCTTCGGCGACCAGCGAGGCCACCATCATCTCCCGGCCCGTGAGCGGGGATCGGCCTTCGTCCGCGCGGTCGACCGGCACCGGTTCTTCGTCGGTGCCGAGCAGGGCGTGGGCGATCAGGTGCTCCCAGCTCATCCCGCGGCCCTGGGTCACCGCGGCGTCCCGACCCGCTGGTGGCAGGGCCGCGGCGGCGCGGGCCGTCGCCGATTCGACCTGCCGTCGCCATTCGGCCTCCGGCTCGGTGTCCAGCCGCCTGCGCGCCTGCGCGGCGGCCGCGAACAGCCGTAGCGACCGCTTCATCCGGCCGCGCTCGGCCGCCACGACGGCAAGCCCCTCCAGCGGATACAGCGCGTGGAAGCTCTCGCCGGGCACTGTGCGCAGGCCCTCGGCGAACAGGTCGTGGGCCGCGGCGACATCGCCCAGGGCGAGCCGGATCGCGCCGGCGGTGTGCAGGGCGGCCGCCGACTGGCACCAGGGGTGCTGTCCGCGCAGTTGCGGCAGGCAGGCCGCCATCAGCTCGTCGGCCTCGGCCGCCTTGCCGATGTGCAGCAGCGCCCAGGCCAGATGGTGGCGGCACCATGCCGTGTCGCGGGGGCTGCAGAGTGCGGCGACGACGGCCAGACATTCCGCGAAGTCGTCGACGGCCTGTGCGAACTCGCCGCGGCACAGCAGTGCGGCAGCGCGGGCGTCCAGGGCGTTTGCGAGTCCGGCGGGGTCGCCTCTGTGCCGCTCCACGGCGACCGCCTGCTCGGCGAAGCGCAGTGCGGCGCCCTCGTCCGCCTGCTGGCAGGCCGCGCGGGCGGCGAGCGCCAGGGTCGCCCCGACGTGCCGGGAGCACCGCGAGCCGGTTGACTCCTGTGACATCCGGAGTCCTTGGGAGTCCTGCGGGCTCATCGGGTCGTCTCTGTGCTCCAGTACGCGCGTCAGCAGCGCCCGGGCGGTGGTCAGCTGCTCCTGCTGGAAGCGCACCCTCGCCAGTGCCAGCGTCAGCGGTACATGCGGTGCGCCGCCGAGGCCGTCGATGTGGTCGACGGCAGCGGCGAGGTTCTCCCGCTCCTCGGTCAGGGGGCCGCCCGCCTGGTCGACGAAGACCTGGTCCGCGGCCGGCTCCATCAGCCCGGTCAGCCAGTCGACGGCCCGTTGCCAGGTGCCGGGCAGTTCACCGGAGTCGGCGAGGCGCTCCAGGGCGTAGGCGCGGATGGAGCTCAACTGCCGGAATCGCGCGCTGATTTCGGCGTCCGGTGCCGGAATCCGTACGATCAGGGACTTGGCCTCCAGCGCGCACAGCACCCGCAGGACGTGCCGCGGCTGCATCTGGCCGTCGGCGCAGACCGCCGCCGCACCCACGGCGTCGAATCCGCCGACGAGGACGGAGAGCCGGCGAAAGAGGGCCTGCTCCTCCGGATCCAGTAATCGATGGCTCCAGTCGATCGCGGCCGCCAGCTCGCGGTGTCGTCCGGGCCCGGTTCTGCTGCCGTCGGTGAGGAGGGTGAGCTGATCGTCCAGGCCGGTCAGGATGTCGCTGAGCGGGAGGACGCCCGTACGGCGCGCCGCCAGTTCGATCGCCAGCGGCATTCCGTCGAGGCGTCGGCAGATCTCGGCCACGGTACGGGCGTTGCCGCTGTGCAGCTCGAAACCGGGTGCGCTGCTGCCCGCGCGGTCCACGAAGAGCCGGACGGCATCTGCCTGAAGCACGGCCGCCGGGTCGTCGTCCGCGCCGGTCGGCGACAGGGACAGTTCACCCACCCGGAACACGACTTCGCCGGGCACCCGCAGTACTTCCCGGCTGGTGGCGAGGATCCGCAGCCGGGGGCATCGGCCGAGGAGGGTCGCTACCAGCTGTGCGCAGGGCTCGACGAGGTGTTCGCAGTTGTCCAGGATGAGCAGCGTCGGACGGTCGCCGAGCTCATGGGCGAGCAGCGTGACACCCGTCCGGCCGCCGCGCTCGCCCACGCCCAGCGCTGCGGCCACGGCCTGCGGCAGCCGGTCGCCGTCGTGGAGCGAGTCCAGTTCGACCAGCCGGGCCGTGCTGTCGCCACCGCGCAGGCCGGTGGCGAACTCCGTCGCCAGACGGGTCTTGCCGACTCCCCCCGGACCGGTGAGCGTCAGCAGCCGAGCGGACTTCACCAGGGTGCGCAGCCGGGACAGTTCGCGCCTGCGTCCGATGAAGGAGTCCAGCGCACGTGGCAGCTCCTGGCCTTCCGCCCGCGAACGGTCCTGGTCCCGGCCAGCGCTACTGCCCTGCTCCCGGTCCTGGGCGTGGTGCCGTGCCGAGCGCCGGCGGAAGGCGCGCTGCCGACAGGCGTCGGAGCAGTATCGGGCGGGCCGGCCGGGCGGTGCCGGTCCATCCCCCTCCCGCCGGCCGCGGTCGGGCAGCTCAGCCCCGCACACCTCACACGTTCGACTCGCCCTCATCCGCCGCATCCTTGCGGACCGAACGCCGTCGGACCACCGAGTCCGACGAAGGGTGAGCCACGCCCCATCACACCTGTGGGCATGCGTTTCGCCGTGGGCGACCCCTTTTCCTGGTCCGCCGCGCGGATGCGCGAGGGCTGTTTCCCGACGGCGGGTGCAGCGAAGAGCGCTCGCTGTCATCGTCAAGACATGACGGTCGACTTCTCTTCGAATCAGTCGGTACCGGTGTCTTGCTTGTGGTCGTAGTGGTCGCGGTGGGTGAGGACTTCCTCCATGTGGCCCTCCGCCCATTGCTTGATGCCCCGCATGACGTGCTGGAGTGAGCGGCCGAGGTCGGTCAGCTCATAGGTGACGGTGACGGGCACCGTGGGGGTGACGGTGCGGGTCACCATCCCGTCGCGTTCGAGTGAGCGCAACGTCTGGGTCAGCATCTTCTGGCTCACGCCCGAGATCCGGCGGGACAGCTCGGAGAAGCGCATGGGCCGTGGTTCGCCGCCGGGGGCGGTGCCGGGGTGCGGGCCGTCCCCGCCCAGGGCGGCAAGCACGAGGGCTACCCATTTGTCGGAGATCCGCTCCAGGAGCCGGCGGCTGGGACATGCCGCGAGGAATGCGTCGTAGTCCGCTTTGGCTGCGGCCCGCCGTTGGGCGGCGGTGGTGGTCGGCATGGCTCATCTCTCCGCTCGGTGACTTACGTACCTCAAGGTGCCTGCTTCCCGTCGGGAAGTAGGTGCCTCCATGGTGGTGCTGCACCAACAGCGAGGGCAAGACCAGCGCACCGTGCCTCCACGAAGGAGCAGATGGCGATGAATGAGATGCAGCAGATGACGTCCCGGCGGGCCGTGGTCCGGGTGCCGTCCGGGCCTCGACAAGGCAGCCGACGCCTACCAGACCATGGCCACGGCGGCATCCGCGGCCGGATCGTCCTCGTCCCCTGACAGCGCGGGGCCCTCTCACCACTCCGGCCGCTGACGTACTGACCCCTCGATCCCCAGCCCTGAACCCGAGGTGCGTCGCACCTGCACTTATTACGACACTGGATAGTAAGAGTGGCCGATATGTGCGAATGATCCTCAGGGCAGACGGCAGCACCGATCCCGGGGTGGAGGGCGGCATCCATGGCTGTCAACGGCACGAGGTGGCCGGACCCAGCCGAGTGGTCCGGGAAGATCTACAGCGCGGGCTGGCGCCAGTCCGAGGGCGGCACCCGCCAAGTGATCGAACCAGCTACGGGGCACGCGCTGGCCGACGTCGGCATCGCCTCCCCCGCGGACGTCACTCAGGCCGGCGCTCGGGCCGCCCAGGCCGCCGGTGACTGGGCGGCGGATCCTTCCGAACGGGTCGAGGTCCTGCTACGCGCCTCCGCCGCACTGCGTGAACGCAGCGACACCTTCCGCGACTGGATCGTCCGCGAGTCGGCGGGCGTCCCCGCCAAGGGCGACTACGAGATCGTCGCCGCCCTCGCGCAACTGACGCACGCCGTCGGACTGGCCTCCCTGCCTCGGGGTGAGGTCCTGGCCCCTCAGGCCCCCGGTGGAACGAGTCTGGCGTGGCGGGTGCCGGTCGGCGTCGTCGGTGTCATCAATCCTTGGAACGCGCCGCTCCTGTTCGCGATGCGCGCGCTGGCACCCGCCCTCGCGCTGGGCAACACCGTGCTGCTCAAACCCGACCCGCTCACCCCGGTGTCCGGGGGTGTCCTCGTCGCGCGGCTCTTCGAGGACGCCGGACTGCCCGACGGAGTGCTGCACGTCCTGCCGGGCGGCGCGGAGACCGGGCAGGCGGTCGCGGCGGATCCCCATGTCGGCATGGTCGCGTTCACCGGCTCCACCGAGGCCGGACGCATGGTGGCCCGTGTGGCGGGTGAGGGGCTGAAGCGGGTCTCCCTGGAGCTCGGCGGCAAGAACTCGCTCGTCGTGCTCGACGACGCGGACGTGGAGGCGGCCGCCCTGGCCGGAGCCGTGAGTACCTTCGGGTACCAGGGGCAGGCGTGCGTCGCCGCCGGCCGGCACCTGATCCACGCCGACCTGGTCGAGGCGTACACCGACGCGCTGGTCGGCCACGCGCGGGCCCTGCGCGTCGGCGACCCCCGTGTGGCGGGCGTCAGCGTCGGCCCGGTCATCAGCGAGCAGCAGGCCACGAGGATCGAGCGCATCGTCGACGAGAGCGTGGCCGTCGGGGCGCGGGTGCTCACGGGCGGCCGACGCGACGGACTCTTCTACCCGCCCACCGTCCTGGACCACGTCGGACGAGCCATGCCCGCCTTCACCGAGGAGATCTTCGGTCCCGTCGCCCCGGTCATTCCGTTTCACAGCGAGGCGGAGGCCGTCGAGATCGCCAACGACACCGCGTACGGTCTGACGGCCGCCGTGCACTCCGGCTCCGTACCGAGGGCGACCGCTGTCGCCGAGCAGCTGCGCACCGGCATGGTCCACGTCAACGACGTCTCCGCCAAAGACGCAGCGAACGCCCCCTTCGGAGGCATGGGCATCTCCGGCAACGGCTCCCGCATCGGCGGCACGGCCAGCCTGGAACAGTTCACCCAGTGGCGCTGGATGACGGCACCAGGGCCGGTGCCGGGGAGCCATACGGGCTAGTCACGTGCCCCCCTGTGCCCACCAAGTTCCGCGATCTCGGAGGATCGTCTCAGCTCTGGCCGGCAGCACGGAAGGCCGGAGCTGCGGAGCACCGTCGAGCAGGTCTCATCGAAGTTGCTGTTCAGCGCCCTGTTCCCGGAGAGTGCGTGCGGAGACCGCGTAGCGCACGCGGTCATCTCGTCGAGCCCGAACACCCCGGCGAGATCGAGGGCATCGGGCCCGCGGGTCAGAGCCTCTCTTGATGCGCATAGCCGCACACCCGGCCCGGGGCCAGTCCCATATCCCGTTGACGGGCGCGCCGCCCAGTCCCGACGATCAGGCGCATGTCTGCCGCCCTGGCGCCTCTGCGTCACCGCCCGTTCCGTCACCTCTTCATCGGTACGACGGCCAATCTGCTCGGCAACGGGGTGGCGCCGATCGCCCTGGCCTTCGCCGTGCTGGACGCCACCGGCTCGGTCGGCTCGCTCGGGTTGGTGGTCGGTGCCCACTCCCTCACCGGCATCCTCTTCCTGCTGTACGGCGGGGTGTTGGCGGACCGGCTGCCGCGCGGCCCGCTGCTGGTCGGCAGCAGCGTGGTCAGCGCCGTGAGCCAGGCGGTGATCGCAGCCCTGGTCCTCACCCACAGCGCCGCCATCCCCCTGCTCATGGCGCTCGCCGCGGTCAACGGGGCGTCGAGTTCCTGCTACCAGCCCGCCGCCCAGTCCCTGCTGCCCCAGACCGTGCCGGCCGAGTCCCGCCGCGCCGCCCTCGCGCTCTCCCGGATCGCGGGCAGCAGCGCGACGATCGTGGGCGCCTCGCTGGGCGGCGTACTGGTCGCCGCGGTGGGCCCGGGCTGGGGCCTGGCCGTCGACGCGCTCAGCTTCACGCTCGCCGCGGCCGCCTTCGCGCTGGTCCGCGTCCAGGTCACGCCGCCCGCGCGCAGCCCCGGCGTGGTACATGAACTGCGCGTCGGCTGGCGAGAGTTCACCTCTCGCAGCTGGGTGTGGGTGATCGTGGTGGCCTTCTGCTTCCTCAACGCCGGTGTCACCGCCTCGTTCACCGTTCTCGGCCCGGCCGTCGCCGACACCACCGGGATCGGCCGCACCGGCTGGGGCCTGGCCGTCGCCGCGGGCTCGCTCGGTGCGGTCGCCGGCGGCGTGCTGTCGCTGAGATGGCGACCCCGGCGCGCGATCCTGGTCGGCTGCGCGCTGATGAGCCTGACGGCGATGACTCCGCTGCTGCTCGCGCTCGCGCCGTACACCTGGGTTCTGGTCGTGGCCAACTTCGTGGCAGGCGTGGGCGTCGAGCAGGCCGGCGTCGCCTGGTACTCGACCCTCAACGAGCAGATACCCGAGGACCGCCTCGCCCGCGTCTACGCCTACGACGACCTCGGCTCCTACCTCGCGCTGCCGCTCGCCCAGTTCGCCGCCGGACCCGCCGTGCTCCTCCTCGGCCTCCACGCCACCCTCTACGCGGCCACCGCGCTCATCCTCCTGGCCACCCTCACCATGGTCGCCACCCCCTCCGTCCGCGCACTGGTCCCGAAGCCCGTGGAACCGCTGCCCGCCTCCAGGCATGAGCCGTCCGCAAGCATCACTCCCTACCGACGGACGTGATGTCCGCGCTTCGGGGAAGTGTCGCGTTCCGGCTGCTCCAGGTATGCGCGGCAGTCAGGGTTGCGGCAGGGCCCAGGGGCCCACACGGGCACGTAGATCCCGAGGGTCTTGTGCCGCCTTTCGATGATCATGCTCAGGGAGTGCCGGCAGACCGGGCACGCAGGCGTCCCTTTCGGACCGGTCCCCTGCTCGGCTTTGCTCATTCTTTAACAATATGCCGTTTATGCAAGAAAAGGGAGAAATCCCCCAGTCGTCCTGCGGCATGGTCAGCGCGCTCCGCGCGGCGGATCATCCGTGTTCTCGGCGGCCGCGTCCGGTAGCCGCTGGGCCGGCTGCTTCTCCTGGGCAGCGGCGGCAGGTGCCGGGGCGGGGCGCAGCAGGCTGAGGGTGACGGAAGCGGCCAGGACGAGGACGATGACGGCGAGGCTGATCGGTGAGGGAATCTCCGGGATGCTGGGGCTGATCAGCTTGTGCGAGGCCTGCAGGATGAGCTTGACGCCGATGAAGCCGAGGATGATCGCGAGGCCCTTGTTCAGGTAGTGGAAGCGGTCCAGCAGGCCCGCGAGCATGAAGTACAGGGCTCGCAGCCCCAGGATCGCGAACGCGTTGCTGGTGTAGACGATGAAGGCGTCGTCGCTGACGGCCAGGACGGCGGGGACGCTGTCGACCGCGAAGATCAGGTCCGCGGCCTCGATCGCGGCCACCACCGCGAGGAGCGGGGTGGCCACGCGCTTGCCGGCTTCCTTCACGAAGAACTTCATGCCGGCGTACTCGTCCCTGACGGGGACGATCTTGCGGAGCAGCCGCAGGGCGAAACTCTTGCCGGGATCGAAGGTCTCCTCCTCGCCCTTGAGGAGTTTGTAGGTGCTGTAGAAGAGGATGGCGGCGAAGGCGAACAGCACGGCGGTGAAGCGGCTGACCACGGCGACGCCGAGGGAGAGGAAGATCCCGCGGAAGACCAGGGCGCCCATCACACCGAAGAACAGCACGCGGTGCTGATAGGCGCGGGGCACCTTGAAATAGGCGAAGATCACCGCGAAGACGAAGAGGTTGTCCACCGACAGGCTCTTCTCCAGCAGCCACGCGGTGGTGTACTCGGTGCCGGCCGTCCCGCCCAGGACGAGGAAGACGACGCCCGCGAAGGTCAGGGCGAGGCCCACCCACAGGCCGCTCCACGCGGCGGCCTCCTTGAAGCCGATGACGTGCGCGGTGCGGTGGGCCAGCAGGTCCACCGCCAGCGACACCACCACCGTCGCGGCGAACGCTCCCCAGAGCCAGAGCGGGACCTCGAGCACGCCGGTCACCCTCTCCGGGGCCCACGCCCGTACACGGCCCCTCATACAGGAGTCTGCGGCAATCCGCAGCGGTGAGCGACCCAGGCGCCGGGCGCGGCGGCCCGGGCCCGTCAGCCCGGGGCAGTCCCCGATCGCACTACGCCAAGGCATCACTCTCGGGCCCGCCGGGCAGGCGAGAGGTTGATCCGTTCCGTGCCGACCGCCTCAGGGAGTGTTTCCGTGACCGAAACCGGGAACGACGCAGCCGCCGCGCCGGAGAGCGGGGACGACACGCCGCTGCGGCGCGCCATCGGCCCCAGACTGCTCATCCTGTTCGTGATCGGCGACATCCTCGGCACCGGCATCTACGCCACCACCGGTCAGGTCGCCGGCAAGGTCGGCGGGGCACTGTGGCTGCCGTTCGTCATCGGCTTCGTCGTCGCCGTCCTGACAGCCGCCTCGTACGTCGAACTCGTCGGCAAGTACCCGAAGGCGGCCGGTGCCGCGCTCTACACCCAGAAGGCGTTCAAGGTCCCGTTCCTCACGTTCATCATCGCCTTCATGGTCATGTGCTCGGGCCTTTCCTCGGCGAGTGCGGCGGCCCGCGCCTTCAGCGGTGACTACCTGTCCGAATTCACGGACGTCTTTCCGCCCACCCTCATCGCGATCCTGTTCATCCTCGCCCTGGCGGCCCTGAACCTGCGAGGCGTGTCGGAGTCCGTGAAGACCAACGTGGTCCTCACCGTGGTCGAACTGACCGGCCTGCTCGTCATTCTCACGATCGGCGCCTGGGCCGTCCTGGCCGGCGACGGTGAACCCTCACGGCTGGGCGAGTTTCAGTCGGAGGGCACGAGTTTCGCGCTGCTCACCAGCGTGCTCGGGGCGACAGCCCTCGGGTTCTTCGCCTTCGTGGGCTTCGAGGACTCCGTCAACATGGCCGAGGAGACCAAGGATCCGGTACGGACGTTCCCGCGCGCCATCTTCATCGGCGTCGCCGTCACGGGCACCGTCTACGTCCTGGTCGCCCTGGTGTCCTCGCTGCTCGTCGACTATCGGGTGCTGGAGGGCTCCAGCGGCCCGCTGCTGGAGGTGGTCAAGGCGAGCGGGCTCGACTTCCCGCCCAAACTCTTCGCTCTGATCGCGCTGTTCGCGGTGACCAACTCGGCACTGATCAACATCATGATGGCGTCCCGCCTCTGCTACGGCATGGCGAACGAACGCATCCTGCCGAGTGCCCTGGGCCGCGTGCTGCCCCGGCGCCGCACCCCGGTCGTCGGCATCGTCTTCGTCTCGCTCCTGGCGATCGGCCTGGTCTCCACCGGGGAGATCGCGGGCCTCGGCGACACCACGTCCTTCCTCCTCCTGTGCGTCTTCGCCGTCGTCAACATCGCCGTCCTCGTCCTGCGCCGCGACCCTGTCGATCACGAGCACTTCCGTACGCCGACCGCCCTGCCCGTGCTCGGTGCGATCAGCGCGCTGATCCTCGCCAGCCCGTTGTCCGACCGGCCTGCGGACGTCTACATCCGGGCGGGCGTGCTGCTGGCCATCGGAATCGGGCTGTGGGCGCTCAACAAGGCGGTGCTGAAGGTACGCGGCGAGGCATGAGCACTCGCCTCCGCGCGGGCGGCAGCGGGTGACGGAGCCGGGCCCGTGGGGCGCCGTGTCGAGGGGTCCAGGTGATCCGGGGGCCTTTGTGTCGTGCCCTCGCACGGCACGGGTTCCGAACGTGGTACTCGACAGGCATGCCGATGAAGCCTTCCGGTGCCGCGGACCGTCCAGCTCGGCTCGGGCCGCTGCACCGCGCGATCAGCCGTTCACCCGTCGGGCGGGGATGGCGGCGGAGCAGGGACATCGAGCTGGGGTCGCGTTCGCTGGGCTTCGCGGCACTGGGGTTCCTCACGCTGGTGCCGCTGCTGATCATCGTCTCGGCGGCTGATCCCGAACACGGGCGGGGGTTCGCGCAGTGGCTGGGAGAAGGGCTCGGTGTGTCGACGGCCTCCAAGCAGCGGGTCGAGCAGTTGTTCGCCGGGCCCGGACAGGCCCTGCGGACCACCACCGCGTTCGGTATCGCCGCCCTTGCCGCGTTCGGCCTGACCTTCGGGGCGGCCGTGCAGACCGGCTACGAGAAGGTCTGGGACCTGCCGTCGGCCCGCTGGTGGGCCGGCTGGCGGCATGTGGTGTGGCTCTGTGTCCTCACCGGATACCTCTACCTCTCCGCCACCACCTCACTGCTGCGCGAACCTCTGGCGGGCGGAGCCGTGGCGTCGCTGAGCGCCGTGCTGTTCCTGTGGTGGTCCCAGCGCCTGCTGCTCGGCGGGAGGGTCCGCTGGCCCGCCCTGTTGCCCGGCGCCGTGGTCACCGTGCTCGGGCTGCTCGGCCTGAGGGCCTTCTCCAGGCTCGTCTTCTCGCCGTTGATCGCCTCCAACGCCGTCACCTACGGACCCGTCGGAACCGTCCTGGTCATCCAGTCCTGGCTGGTCGGTGTCGGTGTCGTCGTCTTCGGCGGGGCACTGGTCGGCCGCCTGCTGTACGAAGAGCTCCCCCGCATCACACACGCGCTGAAACGGCGCGGCTGAGATGGGTCTCGGCGTCCACCCGCCCCAGCGCATCGTCGCGGGGCACGACCGGGAGGCCCTCGGCCACCTCGAAGCCGGCCTCTCGGATGTGCGGTGTGAGTGAGGCGCGGGTCCACAGGCGTCCTCGGGGTGCCGGGGCGGGGAGCTTGGCGTCGCGGTCGATGATGTCCGCCGCCAGTCGGTCGGTGTCGACGGTACTCAGGAAGGCGCACAGCGCGACGAGGCGGTCCTTGGCCTGGGCGGCGACCGTGTCGGGAGAGTCGCCGAACCGCCAGGGGAAGGTCTCACGCGGGGCGGGGTCGGAGGCGGCTGCCCGGTCGACGAGGTCGTGCAGGACGTCGGCACACATGGGTGGGGTGTCGCCGCTGAAGGTGATGTGGACGGACTCGCCGGGATACAGGTCGAGTTCGGCGATCACGGGGGTGTCGTAGCGCTCCCCCGGTGCCGGCATGGTGCGCGGCCACTGAAGTGCGGTCCGGCGCCCCCGTCCTGGTGCTCGTCGAGGCCGTCTCCGGCCTCGACGCCGAGAGCGAGGCCGAGGTCGACCGGGCCGTGCGCACCGCACGCACCGGCCGCACCACCCTGATCGTCGCCCACCGGCCCTCCACCCTCCGCACCGCAGACACCGTCGTCCTCCTCGAAGAGGGCCGCATCATCGACACCGGTCCGCACGACGAACTCCTCGCCCGCTGACCGGCGTACCACCGACTGCTCAACGAGTCCACGCGGAGCGCGAGCTGAGGGAACGGCGAAGGGCTCCCGCAAGTCACGTCCTTGCGAGAGCCCTTCGTGGTGCCGCCTGCCCGGTGAAGGTTGAGAAGACGATCACGAGCAGGACGACTGCGGGGTGTTACGGCGTCACGGCGCGAGGAGGAGGCTGTCGCCCCGCTCTTTGGCGGCGGCGTAGCGCTTGGCCACGTCCTGCCAGTTGACGACCTGCCACATCGCCTCGATGAAGTCGACCTTCTGGTTCTTGTACTGGAGGTAGAAGGCGTGCTCCCAGGCGTCGAAGACCAGGATCGGGGTCGAACCCTGGCCGACGTTGCCCTGGTGGTCGTAGATCTGCTCGACGATCAGGCGCCCGCTCAGCGGCTCGTAGGCGAGGACACCCCAGCCGGAACCCTGCGTCGTCGCCGACGCCTTGGTCAGCTGCGCCTTGAAGCCCGCGAACGAACCGAAGGATTCGGCGATGGCGTCCGCCAGCTCACCGACGCCGTCCTTCTCCAGGGGCTCGCCGCCGCCGTCGCCGGTCATGTTGTGCCAGTAGATGGAGTGCAGGATGTGGCCGGAGAGGTGGAAGGCCAGGTTCTTCTCCAGGCCGTTGATCGAGCCCCAGGTCTCCTTGTCCCGCGCCTCGGCGAGCTGCTCGAGCGTGTCGTTGGCACCCTTCACGTATGCCGCGTGGTGCTTGTCGTGGTGCAGTTCGATGATCTCGGGGCTGATCACCGGCGCCAGCGACGAGTAGTCGTACGGAAGCTCCGGGAGCGTGTAAACCGCCATGTCCAACGTCCTCCGACGTTATTGCGAATAGTATGCAGCTGCACGCTAACAGTAGGAGCGACTCCTTTTCGATCAGGCCTTGGACCTAGGACCGATACCGTGTCGCGGAGCAGCGGTCGGCAGGCGACGGCCTCCTGGAACGGACGCTGTCAGCCGGGACGGCGCCCCGCACCTGGCACGTGTCGGCATCGCGTTGAGATTCGACCAGCCGCCACTCGCAACAACTCATCGAGCGCAGTAGAGCCCGGGCCCACGGTCCGGACCTGCAAGGGCGGCGCGGGCCCGCGTCCGATCGGGGGAACACGGACCCGCCTCGGTCGACCATCTCTCCCGTAAGGGGAGAAATAGTCGCATGGCCGTTACGGCTCAGATCGACAGCACCCGCCCGGTGGCGACGCTCATCCATGTCTTCACCGTCTCGCCCGACCGTCAGGACGAGCTCATCGAGCTGCTCACCCGCGCCACGGAGGAGACGATGAAGCACCAACCGGGCTTCCTCCACGCCAACTTCCACTCCTCCCACGACGGCGAGCGCGTCATCAACTACGCCCAGTGGGAGTCCGAGGAGCACTACCGCGCGATGCCGGCCAACCCGGAAGCCCGCGTCCACATGGAGCAGGCCGCGAAGATCGCGACGGACGTACAGCCACGTCTGTTCCGGGTGCGGTCCACGCATCGCCGGGCCCAGCGGGCGGGCGAGTGACAACCGTGACCGAGAGACAACCGTGCCCCAGCGCCCCTACGCGACGCCCGTCATGCTCGCGAACACCACGACGTTGTCGGGGTAGTAGTGCCGGTCCGCGTCGAACTCACCTCCGCAGGTGACCAGCCTCAGGCCGTCTTCCCGTCCTGGCGCTTCACCTCGACGGCGTCGTCGGCCTTCAACGTCTTCAGCCCCTCGAAGACCGCGTCCGCGCCGCTCCAGGTCACATGCCCGGCGATCACCGCGGAGTGAGACCCCGGGACGGCTCAGTGATGCCGGGCGCGGAAGAGGTCGCGCATCAGGGCGATCTCGGCCCCGTGGTGGAGCAGCTCCTGGTTGACCCACCACACGATGTCGATGAACGGTTCTTCCGAGTCACTGCCGTGCGGGTAGGTGCAGTACCCCACGGTGTCGAGTGCCGCGTCGTCCACGCCCAGCAGCGCCTTCCGCCAGGCCGCGGCACCGGCGTCAAAGGCGGCGACCGCGCCTGCGGCGTCCCCGACGACCCGATGGTCGTCACGGGTCAGGGCGTGGGCGCCGGCCGTGTGGTCGGCGCGCAGGGTCAGCATCTCGCTGAGGTGGCTGAGACGCCATGCGAGGGTGGTGAAGGGCGGGGGCCAGGGGTGCGGGTAGGAGGCGGCGTCGCGCCCCCAGTCGCCGGTACCGGCGAGGAAAGTCGCGCGGGGCCCCGGCCCGTTCACGCGCCGCCGTACCGACCAGCAGTCGGGCACCGGCTCCCAGAGGTATTCCTCATCGGTCATGGGCCCGACTTTGGTGTCTGCCCCGTCGCCGCTGTCCATGACCGGCCCTGCCATGCGGTGGGTGAGGCGCTCGCGTGCGAAGTCGAACTGCTCCAGCAACGGAGACAGGCGGGACGGCGTCGTCATCGGACACTCCTGTGTCGAACTGGCCTGGGCGATCCGCCAGCCTGGCACAGCCACCACCACGGTCGGGTCGCATTATTGACGCCGACTCGCCCCCGGCCGACCGGCGAGAGCCCTCCGCATCAGCGTGGGGCGGTGTGGTCCAGGATCGCGGCGGCGAGCGGCGTGTGCACCTCGCGTGGGAGTGCGTGCCCCATGCCGGGGATCTCGACGAGGCGTGCGCCCCGAATCGCCTGGGCGAGGTGGTGGGGATGCGGCGGCGGGAAGACCGGTTCGGCGGGAGCAGAGGTGACGAGGGTGGGCACGGTGGTCCGGGCGAGTTGCTCGGTGCGATCCAGGCCGGACGCATCGGCGCGGGCATGCGCGGTGCTGGTGGCGTAGTGCCCGGTGTGCTCGATGACCCTTCGCTCCAAGGCGCGGGCGTATTCGGCGTCGAAGGGAAGCTGACCGCCGCCCAGGATCCGCCAGTGCTCGACCCGCCGTTCCAACTCCGCTTCCAGGCCGAGGTCCGTCACGGGACGCGACCACATCTCCAGCAGGCGGGGTGCGATACCGGGGAGTTCCTCGGGCGGGGTCCGGGTTCCGTCCGGCTGGACGTAGGGGACGGCGCTGAGCGCGCTCGTGCCGATCAGCGTCACGCTGAGCAACCGGTCGGGGTGGTCGGCCATGAGGAGTTGGGCGAGCATGCCGCCCAGCGACATGCCCACCACGTGGGCTCGTTCTGCGCCGAGGCCGTCCAGCACCGCGAGGGCGTCATCCGCGAGCTGGTGGAGGGGATAGGGCCGCTGGTCGAACGCCCAGGTGGAGCGACCGGTGTCGCGGTGGTCGTAGCGGATCACGCGATGACGGGAGGTGAGCATGTCCACCAGTTCGTCCGGCCAGCCCGGGCCGGGTGCTTGCGCTCCCATGATCAGAAGCAGCGGAGGCGCGTCGGCGGGGCCCCGGTCTTCCGTCCAGAGGCGTACACCGGGTGCTGGGTCGATGAAGCGTTCCATGGCGGGCACTCCTCCAGAGCGAGACGATAGCTAGACGAGACGTATCGTATCGCAAGGTCGCAGGGTCTGCCGAAGTCGATCGGGATTCCCTGTCAACTCGCGCGGGGAACCCGGGGCTTGGTCACCCGACGGCCTTCCGTGGAAGGGAATCCCGATAGCCGCTTCGTCAAAGCCGTCTCGACTACGGGAACAGCCGTCTGGTTCAATGTCGATCATGTTCGACCGGCAGAAGCTCACACAGCGACGTCATGTCGATCTGTCGCGTGTCTCGAGTGCCGTCTGTCGCAGCGCCGCCGCGTAGGTCGCGCGTCACCTCCCTGACGTCCCGGAACAGCCCCGACGATGCGTCGCGGCCCGTGAGATCCGGTCCTCCGGTCCGAAGGTGACGGCAAGCCCGGAGGGCTGAGCACAGCCCCTCTCCGCAGGCCGGCGTCCGCGCCCACCTCCGCGCGCTCCCCCATCCAGTTTCGCTGCGGCTCCACGCCGTGCCGTCTTCCGCCCCCGCGCGCTCGCCGACACGCGCCCCGCCCCGTCCTCGGAGGCCCCTTCATGCCCTCTCGCGTCCCTCCGCACGCCCTCTCCGTGGCACCGCCCGAGCTTCTCGACCGGATCCGCGCCGACGCCGCAGCCCTGGAGGCCGTGCGTGAACTGCCGTACAAGAGCGTCGACTTGGTTCGCGACAGCGGGCTCGGCGCGTTGCGGGTGCCTCGGGAGCAGGGTGGCGCGGGCGGCTCGCTCGTCGATCTGTTCCGCCTCGTGATCGATCTGGCCGAGGCCGACTCGAACGTGGCCCAGGCGTTGCGCCCGCATTTCGGTTTCGTGGAACTGCTCATCAGTCAGGGCACCGTGGAAGAGCGTGCCCGCTGGTATCCGGCGGTCGTCGCCGGTGAGCTGTTCGGCAACGCCGCTTCCGAGCGCGGCACCGCGCACCCCGGTGAGATCCGCACCCGCATCACCCGGGACGGCGCGGCGTTCCGCGTGGACGGCACGAAGTTCTACTCGACCGGCGCGCTCTTCGCCGACCACGTCGTCGTGATCGCGCTCGACGACCAGGACCGGCGGGTACGGGTCGTGCTGCCGCGCTCGCGCGAGGGCATCGAACTGGTCGACGACTGGGACGCGCTGGGCCAGCGCACCACGGCCTCCGGTACGACGCGTCTTCGCCAGGTGGTCGCGTACGACAACGAGGTCGCGGTCGACGCGACCGGCCGGCAGCGGCGGACCCATCTGGGCCCGTACTACCAGCTGTTCCTGGCCGCCGTGCACGCCGGGATCGCCAAGGCGGCCTTGGCGGACGCTGTGACGTACGCCCGCGAGAAGGCGCGTGCCGTGCAGCACGCCGGCGTCGACCGGGCGGTCGAGGACCCCGTGGTACAGCTCGCCGTCGGCGACATCGCGGCCGGGGCGCTGGCCGCCGAGGCGGTGGTGCTGCACGCCGCCGCCGCGATCGACGCGGCGCTCGCGGTCCCCGCCGACGACGGCATCACCGGCGACCCGGACGCCCTGCACGCGGCGGCCGCCACGGTCGGGCAAGCCCAAATCACGGCCGCCCGCGCTGCGTTGGACGCGGGTGAGCGCCTCTACGACGTCGGCGGGGCGTCCGCCACGCTCCGCGAGCACCACCTGGACCGGCACTGGCGCAACGCCCGCACCGTCGCCTCCCACAACCCGATCGCGCACAAGGCGCGCGTGTCCGGCGACTGGCTGCTCAACGGCACCCCTCCCCCGCTCAACGGCTTCTTCTGACCGGCCGCACCGCGTCCTCACCGCGCACGCGCACGCACGCAGACCCCCGGAGTCCCCGTGAAACCGCCCTCCCCTCTTCTCCTCGCCCTCCCGCTCCTGCTCCTCGCCACCGCCTGCGGAACCGGCGAAGCCACCACGTCCGTCACTGCGCGGCCCGCCGCAGGCGGCACCCTCACCTATGCCACCGACCGGGAACCCACCTGCCTGGACCCGCATGTGGCCGGTGACATGCCGCAGGCGTACGTCGCCCAGCAGGTCCTGGACTCGCTCGTCGCGCTCGACGCCAAGGGCAGGGCCCAGCCGTGGCTGGCCACCTCCTGGGACATCGCGAAGGGCGGCCGGACCTACACCTTCCATCTGCGGCGTGATGTCCGGTTCACCGACGGCACCCGTTTCGACGCGGCGGCCGTCAAGGCCAACTTCGACCACATGGTCGACCCCGACACCCAGTCCGGCACGGCGGGCGGCTATCTCGCTCCCTACCAGAGGACCGACGTGGTCGACGCGTTCACGGCGCGCGTCCATCTGGACCGCCCGTACTCGCCGTTCCTGAACATGCTCGCGCAGGCGTTCCTCGGCATCCAGTCGCCGAAGGCCCTCGCCCGGGGCAAGGAGGCGAACTGCGCGGCGCCCGTCGGCACCGGCCCGTTCGTCGTGCGGAAGTGGAACCGGCAGTCGGACGTCGTCCTCGTCCGCAATCCACGCTACAACTCACCGCCGCCGTATGCGAAGCACTCCGGTCCGGCTTACGCGGACAAGGTGATCTGGCGGTTCATTCCGGAACCCGCGACACGGTTCGCGGCCGTGCAGTCGGGGCAGGTCGACGTGATCGACGCGCTCCCGCCGGAGGACCAGCGGACCGCCGAGCACGACGACCGGCTGAAGGTCGTCGTGCGCGACCGCCCGGGCAATCCGACGAATCTCGCCCTGAACACCTCCCGCACGCCCTTCGACGACCTGCGCGTCCGCAAGGCGTTCCTGTACTCGGCGGATGTCGCGGACGGCCTCAAGAGCGTGTTCTTCGGCCAGTACCGACGGGCGGGCGGCCCGCTCAGCTATGTGACACCGCACTACTCGGACGCCCACGAGACCGCCTGGCCTTATGACCCGAGGAAGGCCAATTCCCTCCTGGACCAAGCTGGTTGGCGCAAGCGCGACGGCGACGGCTACCGCGTCAAGAACGGCGTACGCCTCACCGCCGAGGTCCTCCTCAAGTCGGACATCACCCCGAACCAACTGGCCCTGATGGAGCAGGTCCAGGCCACCGCCAAGGACGTCGGCTTCCAGCTGAAGCTGCTGCGCCTGGACGCCGCGAGCGTCAACACCCGTTACCAGGCGGGGAAGTACGACCTGCGCGACGGCTACTGGAACACCAACACCCCCGACGTGCTGCACACCGTCTTCGGCAGCGAGTACGCCGTGAGGAACGGCATCCACTCCAACGCGACGTACGCGAAGGACCCCGCCCTCGACAAGCTGTTCCGTGCCGCTCAGGCCACCACGGACCCGGCCGAGCAGCAGCGGCTCTACGGCGAGGCACAGCGGCTGATCTCCGCGGGCGCCTACCAGTTGACCCTGTACCCGCAGACGACCCGCCTCGCCGCGCACAACGGCTCGGTGCGCGGCGCCGCCCTCGAACCGGCCCTTTCCCTGCCCTACCTCTACGACGCCTGGGTGAGCTCCCGATGACGACACCTCCCTTGTACCGCCGGGTCCTGGTCCGCGTGGCGGGCGCCGCGCTAGTCCTGTGGGCGGCGGCCACGGTCACGTTCTTCGCGCTGCATCTGGTGCCGGGCGACCCGGTGCTCGTACTGCTGGGCGGCGGTTCCGGAGCCAATCCGACACCGGAGACGATCGCCGCGACACGCCACGCGTACGGCCTCGACCAGCCGCTGTACGTCCAGTACGCGCAGCACCTCGGGCGGCTGCTCACCGGAGACCTGGGCGTGTCCACCTCCTTGAAGGAGTCGGTGGGCACGGTCATCACCGAGCAACTGCCCTCGACGCTCCAACTCACCGCCTTGGCCTTGTTGTTCGCGTGGGTGATCGGTGCGGCCGTGATCCTCCTGTCGACCGGCAAGGGGACCGTCGGGCGGGCCCTCGGCTCCGGGCTGGAGACGGTCGCCGCGGGGCTTCCGCACTTCTGGCTCGGGGTGGTGCTGCTGTACGTGTTCGCGTTCCGCCTGGGCTGGTTCCCGGTCGCGGGCGGCACCGGGTTCGTCGGCCTGGTCCTGCCCGCGCTGACCCTGGCCGTGCCGCTCGCCGGGTATCTCGGGCAAGTGACGCGTGTCGCGCTGCTCACCGCCCTCGACCAGCCGTTCGTCACGTCGGCGCGGCTGCGCGGCATGAGCGCGGGGGCCGTACGCGCCCGGCGTGCCCTGCGCCACGCGCTGCTGCCGCCGCTCACTCTGTCCGGCTGGGCGGTCGGCGCGCTGTTCTCCAGCGAGGTCGTCGTGGAGGCGGTGTTCGCGCGCCAGGGTGTCGGCCGGGCGCTGCTGAACGCCGTGATCGCCCGTGACCTGCCGCTCGTCACCGGGATCGTGCTGCTCATCGCCACGGTGTACGTCCTCGTCAACCTCGCCGTCGACCTGCTGTACGCGGTGGTCGACCCGCGCGTCCGCACCCCCCGGGAGATCTGACCGTGACCGCCCTGACCACATCTCTGGCCCCGGCCCGTACCCGTACGCGGCTGCGGCCCGGCCTGTTCGCCGCCGGCCTCTTCCTGACCCTGGTGGTCGTCGCCGCGCTCGTCCCCGGCCTGCTCACGTCGTACGCCCCGGACGGGATCAAGCCCGCGGAGTTCTTCCGTTCCCCCTCCGCCGAGCACTGGTTCGGCACGGACCAGAACGGCCGCGACGTGTACACACGCGTCGTGTACGGCGCGGGGCAGTCCCTCCTCATCGGCCTGGGCGCCACCGCGATCTCCCTGAGCCTCGGCATCCTGCTCGGACTGAGCGCGGCACTCGGCGGGCGTCGCGTGGACTTCGCCGTCGGCCGGGTCCTCGAAGTCCTCTTCGCCTTCCCGGGGCTGCTGCTCGCGCTGCTGTTCATCGCCGTGTTCGGTACGGGTGCGGTGACGGCGGCGATCGCGGTCGGGATCGGGGAGGCCGCCGGGTACGCGCGGCTCATCCGCTCCCAGGCCACCACCGTCGTCCGCTCCGGCTACGTCGAGGCGGCGCGCGGCCTCGGGCACTCCCCCGCGCGCGTCGTGCGGCGCACCGTCCTGCCCAACGTGCTGCGGCCGCTGGCCGCCCTCGCGACGCTCGGGATCGGCCAGTCCGTGGTGTGGGCGTCGTCGCTGTCGTTCCTGGGCCTCGGCGCGCAGCCGCCCGCGGCGGAGTGGGGCGCGATGCTCGCGGACGGCCGCACCTTCCTCCAGTACGCCTGGTGGACGTCGTTCTTCCCGGGCCTGTTCATCGTCCTGACCACCTTGTCCACGACCGTTCTCGGCCGCCGTCTGCAGGCGTGGCTCGACGTGAGGAGCAGCTGATGACCTCCAACGCCCCTGATCTTCACGACACGTTGATCTCCGCGCGGAACCTGACCGTCGGCTTCGGCGACCGCGAGGTCGTGCGCGGTGTGTCCCTCACCGTGCGGCGCGGCGAGACCGTCGCCCTGGTCGGCGAGTCCGGCTCCGGCAAGAGCGTCACGGCCCGCACCCTGGTCGGCCTGACCGGTGCCGGTGCGCGGGTGTCGGCGGACGGGCTGACCTGGCAGGGCGAGGACGTCCGCGGCTGGGGTGAACGGCGCTGGCGCCGCGTCCGCGGCCGGGGCATCGGCTTCGTCCTCCAGGACGCGCTCGTCTCGCTCGACCCGCTGCGCCCGGTCGGCAAGGAGATCGAGGACGCCCTGCGGCTGCACGGCGGCGGCGACCGGGCCACGCGGCGGGCCCGCGTCCTGGAGGTGATGACGCAGGTCGGCATCCCGGACCCCGAGCTGCGTGCCGCCCAGCGTCCGCACGAGCTGTCCGGCGGGCTGCGCCAGCGCGCCCTGATCGCCACCGCGCTCGCGCTCGACCCGCCGCTGCTGATCGCGGACGAGCCGACGACCGCCCTGGACGCGACGGTGCAGGCCCAGATCCTCGACCTCCTGGCGGCGGCCCGCAGCCGGGAGCGCGGTCTGCTGTTCATCACCCACGATCTGGGGGTCGTACGACGGCTCGCGGACCGGGTGGCGGTGATGCGCGGCGGCGAGATCGTCGAGGAGGGAGAGGCGGCGGCCGTACTGGAGGACCCGCGGCACCCGTACACACGGACGCTGCTCGCCGCGGACCCGGCTCGTCATCCCAAGGGCACGCGCCTCACGCCGGGACCCGCCCCCGCCGACCCGCGGTCGCCCGAGGACGCGAACGGTACCCCTCCGGCCGAAGAGGCACCCCGGCACGCCCCCGCCCCACGCGAGAGCGGCGGGCGCCCCCATGGGGCCGTGCTCACGGCCGACCGGGTCCACAAGGCCTTCGGCGACCGGGACGCCGTGCGTGACGTGTCGTTCGCGCTCGCGGCGGGGCGCACCCTGGGCATCGTGGGCGAGTCGGGGTCCGGCAAGTCGACCACGGCCCGGATCGCGCTCGGGCTGACCCGCCCCGACGCCGGCACGGTCACCCTGCACGGCGAACCGTGGAGCGAGCTGCCGGAGCGGGAGCGGCGCCCGCGTCGGCACGGCATCCAACTCGTGCACCAGGACGCACTGTCCGCGTTCGATCCGCGCTGGACCGTGCGCCGCTCGCTGATCGACGCCGTACGACTGCGGCGTACCGGACACCCGGTGCCGACGCCCGACGAGGCCGCGCGCCGGGTGAGGGAACTCGCCGCACAGGTCGGCCTCCCGGACGACACCCTCGACCGGCACCCGCTGTCCCTCTCCGGAGGACAGCGCCAACGCGCCGCGCTGGCACGGGCGTTGGCGCCGAGCCCGGCCGTCCTGGTCCTCGACGAGCCGGTGTCCGCGCTCGACGTCTCCGTACAGGCCCAGGTCCTCGACCTGCTCGCCGAACTGCAGGACTCCCTCGGCCTGGCCTATCTGTTCATCTCGCACGATCTCGGCGTCGTACGGCACGTCAGCGACGACGTCCTCGTGATGAAGGACGGCCGCGTCGTGGAGTCGGGCCCCGCCGAGGAGCTGTTCTCGGCACCCCAACACCCGTACACCCGAACCCTGCTGGATGCCGTGCACCCGCACCACGCCACCACAACCGCCGGAGCCACCCGATGACCGACGAAGCCTCCGCACCCCGCCCACTGCGCTTCAACGCCTTCGCCATGAACTGCGTCTCGCACATCAACCACGGCCAGTGGGTGCGCGACGACACGAGCCAGACCTCGTACACCGACCTGGAGACCTGGACGGAGCTGGCGCGAACCCTGGAGCGCGGGTACTTCGACGCGCTCTTCCTCGCCGATGTCATCGGGACGTACGACACCTACCGCGGCTCCCGCGACACGGCCGTGCGCGAAGGGCTCCAGATCCCGGTCAACGACCCGTCGCTGCTCGTCGCCGCCCTCGCCCACGCCACCGAGCATCTCGGCCTCGCCTTCACCCAGTCGGTCCTCCAGGAACCCCCGTACAACTTCGCGCGCCGCCTCTCCACCCTCGACCACCTCACCAAGGGCCGCGTCGCCTGGAACATCGTCACGTCGTACCTGGAGTCGGCGGCGAAGGGGCTCGGACTCGACGGACTTCCCCTCCATGACGAGCGGTACGAGCGGGCCGAGGAGTACACGGACGTGCTCTACCAGCTCCTGGAGGGGAGTTGGGAGGAGAACGCCGTCCTGCGTGACCGTGAGCGACGCGTCTACGCCGACCCGGCCCGCATTCACGACGTCCACCACGAGGGCCGCTTCTACCGCGTGAACGGCCCCCACCTCTCGGAGCCGTCCCCGCAGCGCACGCCGATCCTCTTCCAGGCCGGATCGTCCGAGCGTGGACGGGAGTTCGCGGCGCGGAACGCGGAGGCCGTGTTCCTCGGGGCCGTGTCCCCGGAGGGCGCGCGGACCCAGGTGGAGGACGTCCGGGCGCGGGCGACGGCGTACGGCAGGCAGGGCGGCGACATCCTCTTCTTCCAGGGGCTGACCCTCATCGTGGGCAGCACCGAGGAGGAGGCGCGGCGCAAGCTCGCCGACTACCGGGAGCACACCAGCCTCGAAGGTTTCGCCGCGCACATGTCGGGCTCGCTCCAACTCGACCTGTCACAGGTGGACTTCGACGCCCCGGTCGGCGAGATCGACACGAACGGCGTGCAGGGCTTCGTACGGTCACTCGTGGAGGGGGCGCCGGACAAGACCTGGACGTTCGGCGAGGTGCTGCGGGCGCGCGCCTGGACGCGGCCGGTCGCCGGGGTGCCGGAGCGGATCGCCGACGAGCTCGAGCGCTGGCGGAACGCCGGCGTCGACGGCATCAACCTCGCGTACGTCACCAGCCCCGGCACCTTCACGGACTTCGCCGACCAGCTGGCGCCGGTCCTGCAGAAGCGGGGCCTGCTGAAGACGGCGTACGAGGAGGGCACTCTGCGCCAGAAGCTGTTCGGCCGGGGCGACCGCCTGCCCGCCTCCCATCCGGCGGCCCGGCACCGGCGCGGTTGAGCGTTGCCCTACAACTCGGGTACCACACAGGGATGTTGTGTCATCCCCAGGGTGGAGGGGAGCGCAACCCCAGGGAGTGATCCGCATGCGTCGCCCGTTCCGGAAGGATCTTTTCCGTCCGAACATGCGACCGGAAGGATCGATATCGTGCGCAGACGACGTCTCGCGCCCCTGTTGGCCGTGAGTGTCACGGCAATGCTGGCTCCCGCGCTCGCCACCTCGACGGCCACCGCCGCTCCGGCCGCCACCCCGTCGACCGCCCCTTCGTCCGCCTCCGCCAAGGGCGCGCTGGACCGGTATGTGCAGCAGAAGCCGCGGTGGAAGCGCTGCGAAGCCGACGCTCCGGCGGAGTTCGAGTGCGCCACGATCAAAGTCCCGCTGGACTACCGGGTTCCCGGGGGCAAGCGGATCGACTTAGCCATATCCAGGATCAGGAGCACCGCGCCCGACAAGCGCCGCGGTGTCCTGTTCTCCAACCCGGGCGGCCCCGGGGGGCCGGGGCTCTACATGCCGCTGGGGCTGCGGGAAACGCTCCCCGAGTCCGCGCAGCGGAAGTACGACCTCATCGGTTTCGACCCGCGCGGTGTGGGACGGAGCAGCCCGGTCTCCTGCGATCTGACGCCGGAGGAGGAGAACTGGCTGCGGCCGTACAAGGAGGAGACGTTCGACAAGGACGTCGCCTGGGCACGCGACGTCGCGAACAAGTGCGAGGAGAAGGCGGGCGACACGCTCGCGCACATCACCACGCGCAACACCGCGCGCGACATGGATCTGCTCCGGGCGATCCTCGGTGAGAAGAAGATCTCGTACGTGGGTTACTCGTACGGCACCTACCTGGGCGCGGTCTACACCCAGCTCTTCCCGGGGCGGGCCGACCGGTTCGTGCTGGACAGCGCGGTCGATCCGGCACGCGCCTGGCGGGGGATGATCCAGTGGTGGGCGGAGGGCGCCGAGCCCGCGTTCGACCGGTGGACCGGGTGGGCCGCCGAGCGTTCGGAGAAGTACGGCCTCGGTGACACCCCGAAGGAGGTCGACCGGACCTTCTGGGACTTGGTCGCACAGGCCGACGAGAAGCCCATCGAACTCGAGGGGCAGCCGATCACGGGTGATGACATCCGCAGCGGTATGCGCGGTGCGGTCTTCAGCCCTCAGGAAGCCACCGAGGCGTTCGTGGAGTTGAAGAAGGCGGCGGCCGGCGAGCCCGCCTCCGCGAAGAGGCTCGCGGCGTTCACCGGATCCGTGGGGACCGGGACGGCGGGCGCCGCCGCCGATGCCGCCGAGGTGCCGTCCGACAACATGACGGCGAGCTTCTGGGCCGTGGTGTGCGGCGACAACTCGGCCGCGTGGTCCCGCGATCCCGAGAGCTACCGGCAGGACGCCATCGAGGACAAGGGCCGATACCCGCTCTACGGTGACTTCGCGTCCAGCATCAAGCCCTGTGCGTTCTGGGACAAGTCCGCGGAACCGGCGACCAAGGTGAACAACAAGGTCCGCTCCCTGGTCGTCCAGAACGAGTGGGACTCGCAGACCCCGCTGCCCAGCGGCCAGGCCCTGCACGCCGCCCTGAAGGGGTCGAAGATGCTCACCGTCCTCGGCGGCGAGGGCCATGGCGTCTACCCGAACGGCAACGCCTGCACGGACGGCACGGTCACCGGCTACCTGATCTCGGGCAAGCTCCCCGCGAAGGACGTGACCTGCGAGGCGACGGCCGACTCGAACGCGGAGGCACGGAAGAACCGGAAGCAGGACGCACTCCCCGGGTCTCCGCTCCCGGAGCGCGCCCCGGACCGTTTCTGATCCCGGTCGCACGGCGGGACCTCCTGGCGGGGTCCCGCTCAGGCCTGCCCGGAGTCACCCCGTGACCGGTGACTCCGCGGTGCAACCGCCTGCGGTCACCAGCCCCTTGGCGCTCTGCTCCTCAAGCACCTTGCCCTTGTAGGTGATCTTGCACGCGACCTGTGCGCCCTCGGGATCCGCGGCGACCGGCATGACCGCCGCCGGCATGATGCCGCGCAGCTTGACCGTCTTCTTCCAGGGCAGCTCGGGCTTCGACACCGAATCGATCTTCGGCTCCAAGGCCTTGCCACCACCGCCGTGGAACTCGATCGAGTCGACGTTCTTCCCCGTCACCTCGTAGGTGACCTCGTACGTCTCGTCCACGGCCTTGTCGACCTGGTCCACCGCCTCGGAACAGGAACTGAGGCCGAGCGCGAGACCGACGACGGCGACGGAACAGACGGCCGCGCGGATGGTGCGGTGCATAGGGATCCCCCCGGATCGTGATGGTCGAGCTCGCAGGATGCTATCTCGACTGTTCGGTCGGGGAAGGGCGGGGCATGCTGCCCGAATGCCCCTGACGACGATCCCTCCGCTCTCCCGCCGCACCCTGCTGCGTGCGCTGGGTTCCGGCGCGGTGCTCGGCGGACTGGCCGGGTGCGGTGTGCCGGCAGCGTATGTGCGCCCCGGCGACCGTGCCGCCGCCGATCTCTCCGCCACCGACCGGCGGCTGATCTGGGCGAACTGGCCGCTGTACATCGACACCGACGACGAGAACCAGGCGCGGCGACCGACCCTGGAGGGCTTCGAGAAGCGCACCGGCGTATCGGTGGACTACGTCGAGGAGATCAACGACAACGACGAGTTCTTCGGCAAGATCAGCCCCGCGCTGATGAACCATCAGTCCACCGGGCGCGATCTGATCGTCATCAGCGACTGGATGTGCGCGCGGTTCGTACGGCTCGGCTGGGTGCAGGAGATGGACCGGGCGCGGCAGCCCAACGTGACCAGGTACCTGGACCCGCAGTTGCGTTCGCCGGCCTTCGATCCCGGCCGTAGGTGCACGGTGCCGTGGCAGTCCGGGATCACCGGGATCGCGTACAACCGGCGCAGGACCGGCCGGGAGATACGGCAGGTCTCCGATCTGTGGGCGAGCGACCTGAAGGGCCGGGTCACGCTGTTGTCGGGCTTGGACGAGGCCTTCGCCCTGCTGATGCAGGGCAACGGCGTCGACATCACCCGGTGGACGGCCGACGACTTCCACACGGTCTGCGACCAGGTGGAGGAGCAGGTGAACCGGGGTCAGATCCGGCGCTTCACCGGCAACGACTACATCAAGGATCTGTCGAGCGGGGACGTCCTGGCCTGTCAGGCGTACTCGGGTGATGTGATCCAGCTCCAGGCGGACGACCCGGACATCGAGTTCGTCGTCCCCGAAGGGGGCGCCGAACTGTGGGCCGAGTCGCTGATGATTCCCAACCTCGCCCGCCACAAGGCGAATGCCGAGCGGCTGATCGACTACTACTACGATCCCGAGGTCGCCGCCGAACTCGCCGCCTGGGTCAACTACGTCTGCCCGGTCCCTGCCGCCCGGGAGGTCCTCGCCTCCGCCAAGGACGAGGAGACGGCCGCGCTCGCCGAGAACCCGCTGATCTTCCCTGACGCGGAGCTGCGCGGACGGCTCGCCGTCGCGCGTGACATCACGTCGAGGGAGCGGGTGGAGTTCGGGAAGCGGTGGAACGGGATCGCGGGGTTGTAGGGCCTGTCTGTGGACGTGCCGCCTACGCGATTCCCCCGGTCACATCGCGCCCGGCCCCGAGTCGCCGGTCGACAGGGCCTGTTCCGCCCAGATGGTCTTTCCGCGGCGTGCGTGGCGGGTGCCCCATCTGCGGCTGAGTTGGGCGACCAGGAGCAGGCCGCGGCCGCCTTCGTCGTAGGTGAGGGCGCGGCGGAGGTGGGGTGCGGTGCTGCTGGCGTCGGAGACCTCGCAGATCAGGTTGCGGTCGAGGATGAGGCGCAGTTCGATGGGCGGCTCGGCGTAGCGGATGGCGTTGGTGATCAGTTCGCTGACCACGAGTTCGGTGACGAACGCGTCCTCCTCCAGGTTCCACTCCTGCAACTGCCGAGTGACGCTGCTCCGGATCCGGGCGACCTCGGACGGTTCCGGGGGTACGTCCCAGGTGGCCACATGGGCGGAGTCCAGGGCCTTCGTCCGGGCCAGCAGCAGCGCCACGTCGTCGGCCGCGCGGTCCGGGAGCAGGGCCTGCAGCACGTCGTCGCAGGTGCTCTCCAACGAGGAACCCGCTCGGGCCAGCGTCTTGAGCAGGTCGTCGACCCCCTGGTCGATGTCGCGTCCGCGCGCCTCGACGAGACCGTCGGTGTAGAGCGCGAGCAGGCTGCCTTCGGGCAGCTCGATCTCGGTCGACTCGAACGGCAGGCCGCCCAGTCCCAGGGGCGGCCCGGCGGGAAGGTCGAGCAGAAACGGCTCGCTGCCGGGGATGAGCAGCGCCGGCGCGGGATGGCCCGCGCGGGCCACGCAGCAGCGCCGGTTGACCGGGTCGTAGACGGCGTAGAGACAGGTGGCGCCTATGTCGGCGACGCTGCCGGGTGCGTCCTCGCTCTCGGCCGACAGCCGGTCCACCAGATCGTCCAGGTGCGTCATGAGCTCGTCGGGCGGGAGGTCGACGTCGGCCAGGGTGCGCACGGTCGCGCGCAGCCGCCCCATGGAGGCCGAGGCCTGGATCCCGTGCCCGACGACATCGCCGACGACGAGCGCCACCCGGGCGCCGGAGAGCGGGATGACGTCGAACCAGTCGCCTCCCACACCGGCCTGGGCACTGGCCGGCAGATAGCGCGAGGCGGTGTCGACCGCGGGCTGCCGGGGATGGCCCTGCGGCAGCAGGCTGCTCTGCAGGGTCAGCGCGGTGGTGCGCTCCCGGGTGTAGCGGCGGGCGTTGTCGATGCTCAGAGCGGCCCGGGCGGTGATCTCCTGTGCCAGGAGCAGATCGTCCTCCATGAAGGGTTCCGGACTGCGGTGCCGGGTGAAGGTGGCCACGCCGAGCGTGTGGCCGCGGGCCCGCATCGGCACCGCCAGGACCGAGTGGAAGCCGAAGCGTCGTACCCGTTCCGCCCGGTCCGGGGCCTGGCTCTCCCATTTCGCCACCCCGGCCGGGGTCACCTGATGGATCAGGGGCTGTCCCGAGGCGAGGACCTCGGCGGCCGGTGACACGTTCGGGTAGACGGCGACCGTACCCAGCTCCACCACGGCTTCGGGGCACCCCGGAAGGACCGACTGGTTGGCCACCCGGCGCAGCGTGACCGAACTGGGCAGGGTCATGGCGCGCAGCTCCTGGTCGTCCTCGATGTCGGGGAGCAGGTCCACGGTGACGAAGTCCGCCAGCTGCCCGACGGCGACGTCGGCCAGTTCCTGAGCGGTCTGGGTCAGGTCGAGGGTGGTGCCGATACGGACCCCGGCCTCGGCGACCAGGGCGAGGCGCTGCCGGGCCAGGTGCTCCTCGGTCATGTTGTGGGCGGACAGCAGAACGCCCTGCACCGTGCCGTCGGGTTCGCGCACCGGTGCCAGGGTCACCGACCACAGGCTCTCCCACCGGTCGCCGGACAGTTGCAGTGCGGCCCGCAGGTGCTGTCGTTCGCCGGTCTCCAGGACCCGCAGCATCAGGTGCTCGGTGCGGTCGCTCTCCGCGTCGAGGACGATCTCCGACACCCGTAGCCCGCGCATCTCGGCTTCGGTCAGACCCATCACGCGTTCCATGTCCGCGTTGGCCCGCAGCAGCCGCAGCCGCGTGTCGTAGAGCGCCGTGGTGCACGGGGACTGGGTGAGTGACCACCCGAGCAGGCTGTCCTCGTCGACCTCCGCACGGGAGCGGGCGACCGGCGAGACGAGAAGCCACTCGGGGCTGTGGCCGTCGCCCGAGGGGCCCCGTTCACGGCGGTGGGCCAGCAGACTCACCCGGACGAGGCGGCCGTCCCTGTGGCGGAGGCTCACCGAGCCGTTCCACCGGCGCAGTCCCGTGATGGACCGCAGCGTGTCGGCGGGCGGCTCTTCGGCGAGCAGCAGGGTGGCGGAGCGGCCCGTGACCTCCGCCTCCTGGTACCCCAGCAGCCGTCGTGCGCCTTCGCTCCACCCGGTCAGCCTGCCGTGTGCGTCCACGACCGCTCTGGCCGTTGCCGCCTCGCCGTCGGCCTGCACCGGCTCCGCCACCGGCTCGTCCCCGGTGGTTCCCGGTTGCGTCATCGCGCCATCCTGCCCAAAGAAGCACCGGACCCTGATCGCTATACACGGTATTGAGTGCAAACCAGGATAATTGAGTATTCATCCGTGGTCACCATATGGCGAGGGACCTCCCTAAGGGACTGTAAGGACTTGGCTCCCGACATTGAGCGGCCCTGTGCGCGCCGTCGACTCTGTGTGCTTCCGGGCCGCAGACAAGGGAGTTCCGATGGCCACACAGACCACCGCCGAGCGTGCGCGGAAACCGCGCCGCGACGAACGCAGGGTCGTCAGCAACATCGTCCGCGGATCGATCGGCAATCTGATCGAGTGGTACGACTGGTACGCGTACACCGCGTTCAGTGTGTATTTCGCGTCCGTCTTCTTCCCCTCAGGCGACCAGACGGCCCAGCTGCTGAACACCGCGGCGGTGTTCGCCGTCGGCTTCCTGATGCGGCCGATCGGTGGCTGGGTGCTGGGCCGCTACGCCGACCGCCGTGGCCGCCGCGCGGCGCTGACGCTGTCGGTGACGCTGATGGCGGCCGGTTCGCTGATCGTCGCGCTGACCCCGTCGTACGGCTCGATCGGGGTCGCCGCGCCGGTCCTCCTGGTCACCGCGCGGCTGCTGCAGGGGCTCTCGGTGGGAGGTGAGTACTCGACCTCCGCCACCTATATGTCCGAGGTGGCCACGCCAGGCCGCCGCGGCTATTACTCGAGTTTCCAGTACGTCACCTTGATCGCCGGCCAGCTGACGGCGCTCGGCCTGCAGATCGTGCTGCAGCAGGTGCTCAGCCCCGCGCAGATGGACTCCTGGGGATGGCGGATCGCGTTCGTCGTCGGCGCCGCGGGAGCGGTGATCGTGCTGTGGCTGCGGCGCGGCATGGACGAGTCCGAGAGCTTCGAGCGCGCCGCCTCGGAGGGCGAGAAGGAGCAGGACGGCCCGGCCCGCGGCAGCCTGCGGCTGCTGCTGTCCTACCCGCGCCAGTGCCTGGTCGTGGTGGGGCTGACCATGGGCGGCACGCTGTTCTTCTACACGTACACGACCTATCTGCAGAAGTTCATGGTCAACACCAGCGGCATCGCCAAGCCGACCGCTGCCTGGATCAACTTCTTCGCACTGCTCGTGTTCGTCCTGCTCCAGCCGGTGATGGGGCTGCTCTCCGACCGGGTGGGGCGGCGTCCCCTGCTGATCGCGTTCGGGGCGCTGGGCACCGTGGTGGTGGTGCCCTCGCTCACCCTGCTGTCGCACACCAGCGACCCCGTGTACGCGTTCCTGCTCATGGTCGGGCCGCTGGCCGTCAGCTCCCTGTACACCTCGATCAGCGCGGTGGTGAAGGCCGAGCTGTTCCCGACCTCGATCCGGGCGCTCGGCGTCGGCCTGCCGTACGCGCTGACCGTGGCCGTGTTCGGCGGTACCGCCGAGTACATCGCCCTCTGGTTCAAGAAGGCCGGACACGAGAACTGGTACTTCTACTACGTGACCGCCTGTGTCCTGATCTCGCTGCTCGTCTACATTCGGATGCGCGAGACCTCCGACGCGTCCCCGCTGGACGAGGACGATTCCCGGTCTCGCGACTGACGAGGCGGGAAGGGAGGCAGCCGTGCGGGTGCTGCTGGCCGAGGACGACGACGGTGTGGCGGGCGCGCTGACCGAGGCCCTGTACGACAACGGCCACACGCCGGCCAGGGTCAAGCGCGGCGAGGACGTCCTCGCCCGCCACCGGCAGGCGGACCTGCTGCTGCTCGACCTCGGCCTGCCCGACCTGGACGGTCTGGAGGTGCTGCGCAAGCTGCGCGCGGTCAGCCCCCTGCCGGTGGTGGTGCTGACCGCGCGGGGCGACGAACGGTCGGTGGTGCGCGGCCTGCGGCTGGGCGCCGACGACTACCTGGTCAAGCCGGTCCGGCTGGCCGAGCTGCTGGCCCGTATCGAGGCCGTCACCCGCCGCGCGGCGCCCGCCGCCCCGGCGGCGCGCACCGTCCGCGTCGCCGATGTCGAGGTCGACCTCGACGCCCGCCGGGTGACGGTCGGCGGCGCGGAGGTGCGGCTGACCACCAAGGAGTTCGAGGTGCTCGCCGCGCTGGCGGCCCGGGCCGGCACGGCGGTCAGCCGCCAGCAGCTGATGGACGAGGTGTGGGGCGACGCGTTCCTCGCCGTGTCCCGCTCGCTCGACGTGCACCTCACCCAGGTGCGGGCCAAGCTCGGCCGCCCCGAGGTGCTGACCACCATCCGCGGCTTCGGCTACCGCTTCGGCGACTGAGCCGCTTTCTCACGGCAGGCCCTGTTCATGCGCACCCGCGTCCTCACCGTGGTCCTGGCCTTCGTGGTCCTCGCGGTGGCCGGCTTCGCCGTCCCGCTGCTGGCCGTCACCTCGGCGCAGCGCACCCAGCAGCTCGTCTCGGCGCGCACCGCCGACCTCGACCGTTTCGCCGGGCTGGCCGAGCAGGCCGCAGAGAGCGACGACACCGGCGCGCTCACCGCCGACGTGCGGCGCTACACCGAGCTGTACGGCGAGGCCGTCGTGGTCGTGGACGCCCGCCGCGCCCCGGTGGTGCAGACGGGCGGCCTGCGCGCCGCCGACCCGGCCGTCGCCCGGCTGGTCGACGCGGCGCTGCGCAACCAGCCCGTCTCTCCCGGAGGGACGCTGCGGCCCTGGTCGCGGGCCGACCGGCTGCTCGCCCGTCCCGTGGGCACCGGCACCAGGGTGTCCGGTGCCGTGGTGCTGCGGGCCTCGGTGCGGGTCGCGGCGGACGACATCGCCCTGCGCTGGGCGCTTGTCCTGGCCGGGGCGGGTCTGTTCGCCATGGCCTGTGTGCTGCTCGCCCGCCGGGCCACGCAGTGGGTCGTACGGCCGCTGCACCGCCTGGACCGCGCGGTCGGCACCCTGGCCGCCGGGCTGCCGCCCGAGCACGCGCGGGCCGGCGGTCCGCCGGAGCTGCGCCAGCTGGCCACCGGCTTCAACCGCATGGCCGACGGGGTCACCACCGCGCTGGAACAGCAGCGCCGGCTCGTCGCCGACACCTCGCACCAGCTGCGCAACCCTCTGGCCGCCCTGCGGCTGCGCGTCGACTCGCTCCAGCCCCATCTGCGCACCTCCGCCACCCGTACCTACAACGGGGTGACCTCCGAACTCGAACGCATGGAGCTTCTCCTCGACGACCTGCTCACCCTGGCGAACGCCGAGCACCGGGCCGGCGAACTGGCCGTCACGGACACGCGGGAGGCGTGCTGCGACGCGACGGCGGTCGCCGCGGCCCAGGCCCGGCTGTGGCAGCCGGTGGCGGAACAGGCCGGAGTCCGCCTGGAGTTCGTTCCCGGCCCCGCCGTTCTCATGGCCTGTCCGGAGGGAGAGCTGGCCCAGGTGGCCGACATCCTCTTCGACAACGCGATCAAGTACGCCGGGAGCGGCGCCCGTGTGGAGGCGCGCTGCCTCGCCGAGGGCCCGGACGCGGTGCTGGAGGTACGGGACGACGGGCCGGGCCTCGCGACCGGCGAACTCCCCCGGGCGGGCACCCGCTTCTGGCGCTCGGAGCGGCACCGCGAGGTACGCGGCAGCGGTCTCGGTCTGGCGATCGCCGAGCGGCTGGTCGCCGGTCACGCCGGACACGTCGAGTTCACGGCGGCCCGACCGCACGGCCTGCGCGTCCGGGTCGTACTCCCGAAGGGGCACACGGCATGACCGGCCCCGTCCGCGGCACGACCCGCCGCACCGCGCTGCGCGCCGCACTCGGCGTGGCGGGCACCGGCCTGCTCGCGGGCTCGGCGGCGGCCGACGCCCGGCGCGCGGACAGCGGCCCGCAGGGAGAGCTGCGGATCGCGACCGGCGAGACCGACGGCTTCTACGCGGCCTTCGGCCGACTGCTCGCCGCCCAGGTCACGGCCGCCTACCCGCGGCTGTCCTGCGAGGTGGTCAGCAGCGAGGGCAGCGTGGACAACGTACGGCTGCTCCAGGCCCGGCGGGCCGATGTGGCACCGGCCCTGTCGGACATCGCGTGGGCGGCGTACGGCGGCACCCCGCCCTTCGGCCGCCGCGTCCCGCTGCGTGCGATCGGCCGGGTCTACGAGAACTACGTGCAACTGGCCGTGCGCGCCGACGCCCCCCTCCACACGGTGACCGACCTGGCGGGCCGCACCGTCTCGCTGGGCGCGGCCGCGTCCGGCGGAGCGGTGCTCGGCGACCGGCTGCTGCGCGTCGCGGGCCTGACCCCCGGCACCGACGTACGGGTCCGGCATCTGCTGATGCCGGAGGCGGCCCGTGCGATGCGGGCCGGAACGATCGACGCCCTGCTGGTCGCCGGGGGCGTACCGCTCCCGGTGCTCTCCTGGCTCGACACGGACCCCGGTATCCGCCTGCTGCCCCTGTCCGGTCTGCTGCCCCGGCTGCGCGCCGGCCTCGGCCCGGCGGGATCGGGTCTGGAGGCGGTGTCGGTGCCGGCCAGGGCGTACCGGAGGACCCCCGAGGTCCCCACCATCGGCGTCGCCAACCTCCTGCTCTGCCGGCCCGGCCTCCCCGCCCCCGTGGCCGCCGCCCTCACCCACGTCCTGGTCCGCCGGGCCGCCCGCCTGGTCCCGGTCCCGGCCCTCGGCACGCAGTTCCTCGACGCCCGCAGCCTGATCTCCACGGGCGCCGTCCCCCTGCACCCGGGGGCGGTCGCCGCCTATCGCGAACTGCACGGCTAGCGAAGCCGCTTGGCCGCTGTCCCTCAGCGGCCGCGCCGTCCCTCGGCAGCCGCGCGCGGGCTAAGATCCCGGTCATGGCCCTGACCATGAGCGACGTGGACCGGTTCGAAGCTGCCAGGCCCCGCCTGGAGGCCATCGCCTACCGTCTCCTCGGTTCCGCGAGCGAGGCCGAGGACGCCGTGCAGGAGACCTTCCTGCGCTGGCAGGCCGCCGGCAGCGACCACATCGAGGTCCCCGAGGCCTGGCTGACGAAGGTGCTCACCAACCTGTGCCTCAACCAGCTCACCTCGGCCCGCGCGCGGCGTGAGACCTATGTGGGCCAGTGGCTCCCCGAGCCGGTCCTCGCCGGTGACCCCATGCTCGGCCCGGCCGACACCGCCGAACAGCGCGAATCGGTCTCGTACGCGGTCCTCGCCCTGCTGGAACGCCTCTCCCCCAACGAGCGGGCGGTGTACGTCCTGCGGGAGGCGTTCGGCTACCCGCACCGGGAGATCGCCGAGATCCTCGACATCACCGAGGCCGCCGGCCAGCAGATCCTCCACCGCGCCAAGAAGCACGTCGCGGACGGCAAGGCCCGCACCGAGGTCGACGAGGCCGCCGCCCGGCGGATCGTCGACGAGTTCCTCGCGGCCGCCACCAGTGGCCGGACCGAGCCGCTCGTGCGGCTGCTCACCCAGGACGCCATCGCGGTCGGCGACGGCGGCGGGAAGGTCCCGGCCCGCGCCAGGGCCTTCGAGGGCGCCCTCGCGGTCGCGAAGTTCATGCGGGGTCTGTTCAAGCCCGGCAAGGCCAAGCGCGACCTGGTCGGCGGCTCGCCCGACGTCTACGCCACGACCGCCAACGGCGGCCCCGCCCTCGTGGTGGTCCTCGGCGGCCGGGTCATCGGCGTGATGTGCCTGGAGATCACCGCCGAGGGCATCGCCGCCTTCCGCAACCAGGTCAACCCCGACAAGCTCGAACGCGCGACCAGGCAGTGGGCGGCCACCGAGCACGGCGACCCGCTGCTCACGGTCTTCTGACACCGCCGACGATGATGTGACGTGCTTCACACCGCGTTCCTGTCAGGAAACAGCGGGCCGTCCGGTTCAAGGGGCGAATCCCGTTCGAGACAGGAGCCCGAAATGCAGCACCGCATCGTCGTTCTCGGAGCCGGCTACACCGGAGCCATCGCCGCCGGCCGCCTCGCCAGGCGGCTGCACCGTGAAGACGTCGCCATCACCCTCGTCAATGCCGAGCCCGACTTCGTCGAGCGGGTCCGGATGCACCAGCTCGCGGCCGGCCAGGACCTCAGGCCCCGGCCCTTCGGCGAGATGTTCGCGGGCACCGGCGTCGCGCTGAAGCTCGCGAAGGTCACCGGCGTCGACGTCGACCGCAGGACCGTCACCGTCGTCGACGCGAAGGGCCCCGGGGAGCCGCAGGCCGAGGAGCTGGCGTACGACACCCTCGTGTACGCCCTCGGCAGCGACTGGAACGACCAGGGCGTCCCCGGCGTCGCCGAGCACGCCCACCAGATCGCCGGCCGCCCCGGGGCACTGCGGTTGCGCGAGCGCTTGTCCCGCCTGGACGCCGGAGAGTCCGTGGTCGTGGTCGGCGGCGGGCTCACCGGCCTGGAGGCCGCGACCGAGCTCGCCGAGGCCCGCCCGGACCTCGACGTCGCCCTCGCCGCCCGCGGCGAGCTCGGCGACTGGCTCTCCCCCAAGGGCCGCCGACACCTGAGGAAGGTCTGCGGCAAGCTCGGCATCACCGTCCACGAGAACTCCTCCGTCACCGGCGTCGAGGCCGACCGCGTCACCACCGCCGACGGCGAGCCGATCCCCGCCGCGGTCACTGTGTGGACCACCGGCTTCGCCGTCCACCCGATCGCGCAGGCCACCACCCTGGACGTCGACGACACCGGGCAGATCCTGGTCGACGGCACCATGCGCTCGGTCTCGCACCCGGACGTGTACGCCGTCGGCGACGCGGCCCTGGCCATGGGCCCCGGCGACAAGCCGCTGCGGATGTCGTGCGCCTCCGGCACCCCCATGGCATGGCAGGCCGCCGACGCCATCGCGGCCCGCCTGACCGGCGGGAAGCTCCCGACCGTGCCGCTGCGCTACTTCAACCAGTGCATCTCGCTGGGCCGCAAGGAAGGCCTGATCCAGTACGTCACCGCCGACGACCGCGCCGTCCGGACGGCTCTGACGGGCCGGTTCGCCGCCGTCTACAAGGAACTGATCTGCAAGGGCGCGGCCTGGGGTGTCGCCAACCCGATGCTCGGCCTGCCGACCCGCCGCCGCCACGTCGTCCGGCAGCCGGCCGGGACGGAGTCACCGCTCAGGACAGCGGCCTGACGCGCGCGGTGGCCCGACGGCCTCATGCGCCGAGACCGTCGAGGAACAGGGCGAGCCCTCCCGTGAACTCCTGATCGGCGCCGATGTCGCGGGCGTGTTGGGCGGTCTCGATCATGTGCGGGAACTCGGCGGGCGGCAGCTCGGTGATGGCTGTCGTCCCCGGCCCGGACAGGGGCCCGAGGTGTTCCAGCTGGATCGCTCCGATGACGTAGGCGAGCAGGCCGCGCAGGGCGACGACCCGACGGTCGCCCTCGACGCCGGCCTCGGTGAGGAGCGCGGTCACGGTCTCCGACCAGCGCAGTACTCCGCGGGAGTGGTGCCGGTGGGTGATGGTCAGGGGGACGACCGCCGGATGGGCGCCCACGGTGTCGCGCAGACGCCGCGCCATGACCTCGATCCGCTCGCGCCGTGACGCGGCGGGATCCGGGGGCTCGGCGTCCACGGCGTTCAGCACGAGCTCGACGACGAGCCGTTCGAGTTCCTCGCGGTCGTGCACGTACCGGTAGAGCCCCATGGTGCTCATGCCGAGCTCCTGGGCGACGGCGCGCATCGACAGCCCGGCGAGCCCTTCGCGGTCGATGACGGCGAGAGCGGCCGAGGCGAGCTGATCGGGGGTGAGGGAACGCGGGCGTGGCATGACGGTTGACAGCGTACGGCATACGCTTACGCTGGTAGGCGTACACCGTACGCCAACGGAGGGGAACGTCCATGCGCCTGTCCCGCAGTCCGGTGGAGCCCGGTTCCACCGTGAACGCACGCACTCTCACCGCCGTCTCCGGCGACCGGGTCGCCGTTCCCGATCCGGACCGGCTGATCCACCTCCAGTTCCGGCGGTTCGCCGGCTGCCCGGTCTGCAATCTGCACCTGCGGTCGGTCGTCAGGCGCCACGGGGAGATCGAGGCCGCCGGTGTACGCGAGGTCGTGGTCTTCCACTCGCCCGCCGAGGAACTGTCGCCCCATACGGCCGATCTCCCGTTCGCCGTCGTCGCCGACCCCACCAGGAGGCTGTACACGGAGTTCGGTGTGGAGCGGTCGCCCCGCGCCCTGCTCAGCCCGCGGGCCTGGGGGCCGATCGTCCGGGCGGTCCTCAGCGGCGCACGGGAGGTCGCCCGCGGGCGGGAGCGCCTGCCCTCGACCAGCCCGCACGGCGGTCGGCTCGGCCTGCCCGCCGACTTCCTCATCGCGCCCGGCGGCCGTGTCCTCGCCGCCAAGTACGGCGAGCACGTCTACGACCAGTGGCCGGTCGACGAACTGCTGGAACTGGCGTCCCGCACACCGCGCACGCCCGCCCGGTGAAGCCGGCACCGCATCTGGGGATACGGCTTCGTGCGGTTCACAGCGACGCGTTCTCCGGCGCCGTCGCCCAGGCGAAGCCGTCCGGGTCGGTGAAGGTCCCGGCGTCGCTGTCGACCGTGAGCCGGTGCGATCCGGTGCCGTCGGGTGAGATGCCGACGAGCTTGGCGAGGCCGCGGCGCTTGTACAGGGCCAGCTTGACCGGACCCGGACCGGTGGCGAACTCGACGTACTTGCCGCCGAAGCTCTTCGCCACGGCGAGGCCGTGATCGGCGTAGAACTGCTTGCTGGCCTTCACGTCCTCGACGCCGAGCAGGAGCACGATCTCGTCGATCTGCCGGGTGGCCGGGCCGGTGTTCTTCTTGGACGACGAGGCCACCTGCCAGATCGTCCCGTCCGGGGCCTGCACGACGCCCCCATAGCCCCAGAGCGACTTGGCGGCGGGCTTCAGGGTCGCGGCACCGGCGTCCACGGCGGCGTCGACGAGGGCGTCCACATTGGCCGGCTGGGACACCACGAGCGACAGGGTGAACCCGCGGAAGCCGGTGCTCGGTGTCTCCGAGGCCCGCAGGCGTACCTGACCGCCCAGGCCGAAGGCGGTGGTGAGGAAGCGCTCGGCGGCGGTGGGGTCGGCCACCTCGAGGGTGACGGATGCGATGGAAGTCATGAGTCGACGCTAGGTCGGCTCCGGAGTCCGCGCTTCTCGATTCCTGACCGGAACGGCGACGGGGCCGGGATGCCCGGCGTGCCGACGGCCCGGTCCGCGCCTAACGTGGACCGGGCCAGCGCCGCCGCGGAGAGGAACGCGCCATGCCGGTCGCTCAGAGCCCCCTGCACGGTCGGACCGCCGTCGTGACCGGTGCGGCGCGCGGCCTCGGGGAGGCGATGGCCCGGGAGCTGTGCCGCCGGGGCGCGCGGGTGGCGCTGCTCGGCCGTGAGGAGCGGACGCTGGCCCTGGTGCGGGACAGCCTTCAGGGCGTGTCCGAGTGCTGGGAGGCCGATGTCACGGACGAGCGCCGGATGGCTCGCGTCGCCGACGAGATCCGCGCCCGGTTCGGGCCGCCCTCGGTGGTGATCGCCAACGCGGGAGTCGCCGAGGGCGGACCGTTCGCCGAGGCCGATCTCGACGTCTGGCGCCGGGTCGTCGAGGTGAACCTCGTCGGCAGTGCCGTCACCGCGCGGACGTTCCTGGCGGATCTCCTGGACACGCGGGGCTACTTCCTCCAGGTCGCGTCGCTCGCCTCCATCGGGGCCGCGCCGATGATGAGCGCCTACTGCGCGTCGAAGGCCGGGGTCGAGTCGTTCGCTCACGCGCTGCAGGCGGAGGTCGCCCATCAGGGTGTGGGCGTGGGAATCGCGTACATCAACTGGACGGACACGGACATGGTCCGCGACGCCGACGCGCACGCGGTGCTGCGGGAGTTGCGCGGCCACATGCCGCGGCCGGCGCGCAAGGTGTATCCCGTCTCGTATGTCGCCGGCCGGCTGGTCACGGCGGCCGAACGGCGTCGGCCCTCGGTCTACATGCCCCGTTGGCTGCGGTACACCCAGCTGGTGCGCGCGGCGATGCCGCCGGTCGTCACGCGGCTGTCGCGCCGTGAACTGCCGCGTCTCGCCGCCCGTGAACCCTTCACGGCCACGGGGCTGCTCGGTGCCGGAGGCCGTGCCGACCAGGCGGCCGGCGTCGACGCTCCACCCGGTTGAACGCCCGCCCGGCGATGTCGTGCATCCGTCGGCCGCGACGCGTCCGAAGTGGTCGTGTGAGAGCGAACGCGGCCCCTCGCCCCGCCGCGACAGGCGCGGTCCCGCTGGCGCGGCCATGATCGAGGGAGCCGGGCCACTACGCCGGAGCGCACACGTGGAGGAGCCGATCGTGGAGACAGGCGGACAACGGGACGCACAGCTGCACTGTCTGGTGACCGGAGCGTCCGGTTACGTCGGCGGGCGTCTGGTGCCGGAACTGCTCCAGGCCGGCCACCGGGTCCGGTGTCTGGCCCGCTCCCCGGGCAAGCTTCGCGATCACCCCTGGGCGGGGCACGCCGAGACGGTCCGGGGCGATGTCACGGACGCCGATTCGGTCGCCGCCGCGATGCGAGGTATCGATGTCGCGTACTACCTGGTGCACGCCCTGGGGACCGGTCCGGGCTTCGAGGACACCGACCGGAGGGCGGCCCGGGTCTTCGCCGAGCAGGCGCGCGCCGCCGGTGTGCGGCGGATCGTCTACCTGGGCGGGCTCACGCCCCAGGACGTTCCCGAGGAGTCCCTCTCCCCGCATCTGCGGTCCAGGGCCGAGGTGGGACGCGTCTTCCTCGACACGCCGGTCCCGGCCACCGTGCTGCGGGCGGCGGTCGTCATCGGCTCGGGATCGGCGTCCTTCGAGATGCTGCGCTATCTGACCGAGCGGCTGCCGGTCATGGTGACGCCCAGTTGGGTGCACACCCGGACTCAGCCGATCGGCGTAGGGGACGTGCTGCGGTACCTCGTCGGTTCGGCCACGATGCCGGATGACGTCGACCGCGCGTTCGACATCGGGGGGCCGGACGTCCTCACGTACCGGGAGATGATGGACCAGTACGCCAAGGTGGCCGGGCTGCGGCGCAGGCTCATCGTTCCGGTGCCGGTGCTCACCCCGAGGCTGTCCAGCCACTGGGTCGGCCTGGTCACCCCGGTGCCCGCCGCGCTGGCCCGGCCGCTGACGGAGTCGCTGCGCCACGAGGTCGTGTGCCGCGAGCACGACATCGCCCGGTACGTGCCCGACCTTCCGGGCCGGCCCCTGCCGTTCGACGCCGCGCTGGCACTGGCGTTGCGCAAGGTGCGGGAGGCGCAGGTCGTCACCCGCTGGTCGTCCGCCGCCGTGCCCGGGGCGCCCAGCGATCCCCTGCCCACCGACCCGGACTGGGCGGGCGGCAGCCTCTACGACGACGAGCGGCACCTCTCGGTGGACGCGTCCCGGGAGTCGCTGTGGAAGGTGATCGAGGGCATCGGCGGCGACAACGGCTGGTACTCCTTCCCGCTCGCCTGGACGGTCCGGGGCTGGCTGGACCGTTTCGTCGGCGGTGTCGGCCTGCGCCGCGGACGACGTGACGCCGAGCGCCTGCGGGCCGGCGACTCCCTGGACTTCTGGCGGGTCGAGGAGATCGAGCCGGGCCGGCTGCTGCGACTGCGGGCGGAGATGCGCCTGCCCGGCCTGGCGTGGCTGGAGATGTACGCGGAGACGGACGACACGGGCCGCACCCGCTACCGGCAGCGCGCCCTCTTCCACCCCCGGGGTCTGCTGGGGCACGCCTACTGGTGGTCCCTCTCCCCGTTTCACGCCGTCGTCTTCGGCGGCATGGCCCGCAACATCACACAGGCCGCCGCCAAGGGCATGAGCGCGCGCCGGGCCGGTCCGCGTCCCGGCCGCATCCGGATCACGCGCCGCGCACGAAGAGTCAGGCAGTAGAGATCCACATCGCGATCCACATCGCACGGCACCCTCAGGAGAGTCGCCATGACCGTCGCGGTCGTCTTGTTCACCTCGGATCTGCGGGTGCACGACCATCCGCCGCTGCGCGCCGCGCTGGCGTGGGCGGACGAGGTGGTGCCGCTCTTCGTCCGCGACCCCGGTGTCCACGCGGCGGGCTTCGACGTGCCCAACCGCAGCGCCTTCCTCGCCGACTGCCTGGCCGACCTCGACGCCTCGCTGCGCCGGCGCGGCGGCCGGCTCGTCGTACGCAAGGGCCCGGTCGCCCAGGAGGTCTGCGCGGTGGCCGCGGAGTGCGAGGCGACGGAGGTGCACATCGCGGCGGGCGTCACCGGCTACGCCCACCGGCGGGAGGAGCAGTTGCGGGACGCGCTGCGGGGACAGGGCGTGGCGCTGCACGTGCACGACAGTGTGATCACGGCCGTGGCGCCCGGCGCCGTGACGCCCGCCGGCAACGACCACTTCGCCGTGTTCACCCCCTACTTCCGCCGCTGGTCGCAGGAGCGGCTGAGGGACATCTCCCCGGCGCCGCGCGTCGTGCGCGTCCCTGACGCCGTACAGGGCGAGCCGCTGCCCTCCCGGGACGAGCTGTCCGGCATCTCGCCGGGCCTGCCCACCGGGGGCGAGGCTCCTGGGCGCGACCGGTTCACCCGCTGGGTGCGGAGCGGCCTGTCCGCGTACGAGGACCGGCACGACGATCTGGCGGGCGACGCGACCTCCAGGCTCTCGCCGTATCTGCACTTCGGTGCCCTGTCGCCGGTGGAGCTGATCCAGCGGGCCCGCGAGCGCGGCGGGCCGGGGGCGGAGGCGTTCGTACGGCAGCTGTGCTGGCGCGACTTCCACCACCAGGTGCTGGCGGCGCGCCCGGAGGCCTCGCATGAGGACTACCGGACCCGGCACGACCGGTGGCGGACCGAGGACGAGGCCGCCGAGGACATCGCCGCGTGGCGGGACGGCCGCACCGGCTACCCGGTCGTCGACGCGGCCATGCGCCAGCTGCGCCACGAGGGCTGGATGCACAACCGGGCGCGGCTGCTGGTGGCGAGCTTCCTGGCCAAGACCCTGTACGTGGACTGGCGGATCGGCGCCCGGCACTTCCTGGACCTGCTGGTGGACGGCGACATCGTCAACAACCAGCTCAACTGGCAGTGGGTCGCCGGGACCGGCACCGACACCCGCCCTCACCGTGTCCTCAACCCGGTCGTCCAGGGCAAGCGCTTCGACCCGGCGGGCGGATACGTACGGCGGTGGGTGCCGGAACTGACGGACGTGCCCGATGCCCGCATCCATGAGCCCTGGCGGCTGCCCGAAGAGGAACGGGCGCGGGTGGACTACCCGCAGCCGCTGATCGACCTCGGTGAGGGCCTGGCACGGTTCAAGCACGCGCGCGGCCGGGACTGACGGCGGGAGCGCCTCATGCACTGGCTCTTCGGTGATCAGCTCGGTCCGCACTTCCTGCGGCCGTCCGACGACAGCGGCCTCGCCCGTGACACACCGCTGCTGATGATCGAGGCCCGGTCGGTGTTCCGGCGCCGCCGCTTCCACCGTGCCAAGGCACACCTGGTCCTGTCCGCCATGCGTCACCGGGCGGCCGAACTCGGCGACCGCGTCACCTATGTGCGCAGTGACACCTACCGGGAAGGGCTCGACCGGGCGGCGCGCGGCCGGGCCCTGACCGTTCACCACCCGACCTCGAACGCCGCGCTGCGGCTGGTGCGCTCGCTGCCGCAGGTCACGACGGGCCCGGCGCGCGGATTCCTGGTGCCCATGGACGCCTTCGCCGCCTGGGCCGACGGCCAGGGCGGCAGGAGCCTGCGTCAGGAGGACTTCTACCGCTGGGTCCGGCGCGGACACGACCTGCTGATGGACGGCGACCGGCCCGCGGGCGGCCGCTGGAACCTCGATCACGACAACCGGGAGCCGCCGCCCCGTGACGCGGCCACCCTGCCGGTCGACCGTCCCTACCGGCCGCGCGAGGACGACATCGACGAGGAGGTCCGCCACGACCTCGACCGCTGGGAGAAGGACGGCGACGTGCGCTTCGTCGGGCGCGACGGGCCACGCCTGTTCCCCGCGACCCGCACCGAGGCCCGGGCGGCGCTGCGTCGCTTCGTCGAACGCCGGCTCACCGCCTTCGGGCCGTACGAGGACGCCATGCTCGCCGCCGACCCCGTCATGAGCCACAGCCTGCTGTCGTCCTCGCTCAACCTGGGGCTGCTCGATCCCGCAGAGTGCGTCGAGCGGGCCGAAGCGGCGTGGCACGAGGGACAAGCACCGTTGAACAGCGTGGAGGGCTTCGTCCGGCAGATCGCCGGCTGGCGCGAGTACGTGTGGCAGCTGTACTGGCACTTCGGCGAGGACTACCGGAACTCCAACGTGCTGCGCCACACCGCCCCGTTGCCGGACTGGTGGAACGACCTGGACGCCGACGACGTGGAGGCGCGCTGTCTGCGCACGGTGCTGTCCCAGGTACGCGACACGGGCTGGACCCACCACATCCCCCGGCTGATGATCCTCGGCAGCTACGCACTTCAGCGGGGCTGGGATCCGGCCGCGGTCACGGACTGGTTCCACCGCTGCTTCGTCGACGGCTACGACTGGGTGATGGTGCCCAATGTCGTCGGCATGTCCCAGTACGCCGACGGCGGCCGTATGACCACCAAGCCGTACACGTCCGGCGGTGCCTATGTGAACCGGATGAGCGACCTGTGCGGCTCGTGCGTCTACCGGCCCACGGAGCGGACCGGCGCGCACGCGTGCCCCTACACCGCGGGCTACTGGGCCTTCCTCGACCGGCACCGCTCCGGGCTGGAGCGCAACCACCGCATGGCACAGGCGGTGCGCGGCCTGGACCGGCTCGCCGACCTCGCCGACGTACGGCGCCAGGAGCGGGCACGCGGGGACTCACCGCCCTGACACGACCGACTCCACCACCGCCAGGGCCTCGGCCAGGCCGGGGGGATGGGGCAGCCCGGCAAGGGTCTGACCGGCCCAGCCCGGCCCCAGGGTCAGGACGACCGGCTTCCTGCGGGCACCGCGCACCCCCCATTCCATCGCCGCCACGTGCTGGGCCAGCGGCCGGCTGGCCGTGGTGCGGGACTGCGCCCACAGGCCCACCGCGGCCGGTCCGGTACGGCGCACCGCCGCGACGACCGATTCGACGGGCAGCGCGGCACCGAACATGCGCACCGGCAGACCGCGTTCGGCCAGTGCGGCGGCCAGCACCTCCAGCGGCAGGGTGTGGTTCTCCCCCGGTACGCAGGCGAGCACCGTGGTGATGCCGGGGCCGTCGGCGACCACGGGCGGCGCGCTGCGCCGCAGCGCCCCGGAGATGTGCCAGGACAGGAAGTGCTCCACCTCGACGTACTTCTCGCCCGAGCTCTCCCACTTGCGGCCGGTCGCCTGCAGGGTCGGCATGATCACCTCGGTCCAGGCGGTGACCAGACCGTGGTCGGCGATCGCCGACAGCAGCAGTTCGTCCAGGGCCGCGGCGTCGAGACGCAGGGCGGCACGGGCTATCCCCCGGGACTCCTGGCGTACGCCGCCGAGCCGCATGCCGCTCCCGGCCCGGCTGCGGCCGCGGGTCAGGGGTCGCGGCTGCGGGAGGGGGGCCCAGGTGCGCGGGACCGCGTCCGGCGGCGCATCGCCGAGCGCCATACGCGCGGCCTCGGCAGGGGGCAGACCGGTCGCCGTCAGGGCGCACATCCGCTCCAGACGGGCCACGTCCGCGGCGGTCCAGCGCCGGTGCCTGCCGCCGGTGTGCGCGTCGGGACCGATGCCGTAGCGGCGGTCCCAGGAACGGACCGTGGTGGGCGCCACCCCGAGGCGCCTCGCCACTTCTCCGGTGGTGAGCCCGCCGTGCCCTGGGTCCTCGTCGTGCCGGCCATCGCCGTCACCTCTGCTCACGGGCCCCACTGTACGACGCACAAACGACGCATGTTGCCTGCGTCGTTTGTGCGTCACAACACTGGGACGCGTGCGGACTGCCGCACCTCGCGCATGGCAGGAGGAACCAGGCCATGATCACCGACACCCGAGAAGAAACCAGGTACGAGGACGAGCTGGCCCTTGGATTCCGTGCCGCCGACGAGGACGCCTTCGCCGCGGTCTACAGGCGCTGGGCGCCCTTGGTCCACACCATGGCCACCCGGTCGCTCGGCGACACGTACGAGGCCGACGACGTCACCCAGCAGGTGTTCCTCGGCGCCTGGCGCGGTCAGGCCGGCTTCCGCCCGGAGCGGGGCCCGCTGGGCGCCTGGCTCGTGGGCATCACCCGACGCAAGATCGTCGATGCGCTGGCCGCCCGGACCAGACGGCTGGCTCTCGCCGACTCGCTCGCCCACACGAACGACACGCTCGGCCGGGACGAGTCGGCGGCGGAGGACGTCCTGGACCGGGTCCTGCTGGTGAACGAGTTGTCCTGTCTGCCCCGGCACCAGCGGCACGTGCTGTGCCTGGCCTTCTACGAGGACCTGACCCAGGCGCAGATCGCGGAACGGACCGGGATGCCCCTGGGCACGGTGAAGAGTCACGCCCGCCGTGGCCTGCAGCGGCTGCGCAGGGCGATCGAACCGGGCCAGGTGCGCTGGACGAGCGTCTAGGCGCGCCGCCGAACCGGCCGACGAAAGGTGCCGCCCGCGCATCCGCGGCGGTCGCCGTGCGCGAAACGACATCGAGACCCCGCAACGTGCGGAGGCGCTTTCGAAGGGATGACCCCCATGACTTCCCGGACCTCTCTCGCTGTCGCCGCTTCGGCCGCCGCCTGTGCGCTGGCCCTGGGCGCCACCGCGTCCGCCATGGCCGCTCCCGCCTCACAGAACGAGGCCATGGTGTCCGTGTTCCACGGCATCCCCGGGATGACCGTCGATGTGTACGCCAACGGTGACGAGCTGATCGGCGACTTCAAGCCCGGCACGGTGACCGACCCGCAGGCCCTCAAAGCCGGGACCTACGACATAGAGATCTTCGAGGCGGGCCAGAACCCGGACGGCACACCCGCCCTCCAGAAGGAGGTCAACGTGGCCGAGGGCGGTAACGCCACGATCGCCGCCCACCTCACCGCCGACGGCAAGCCCCAGCTGACGGCCTACACCAACGATGTCTCGCAGGTCGACGACGGCAAGGCACGCCTCACGGTGCGTCACGTCGCCGCCGCACCGGCCGTCGACGTCCGCGCGAACGGGCAGCCGCTCTTCACCGGCCTGGAGAACCCCAAGGAGGACACCACCGAGGTCGAGGCAGGGACCGTGAAGGCCGATGTCGTGCTCGCCGGCACGGACACCGTGGCCATCGGCCCGGCCGACCTGCCCCTCAAGGACGGGACGGCCAATGTCGTCTACGCCTGGGGCAGCGCCGACGACAAGAACCTGGCCCTGGCGACGCAGCCGCTCAACGCCACGAAGTAGGTGCGGTGGGCCGGCGGTCCAGGAGGTAACGCAGCCGCACATCGCGACGGTCCGCTCCCCTGGCCGTGCGGTCCGCGACGGCCGTTTCCCAGCAGGCCGCGATGGCTTCCCGGAAGAAGCTGGAGGCGGACTCGTCGCGTGCGGCGGTCTCCACCAGGACCCGTTCCGGCTCGTGCGCGGACTCGTCGGAGCGATCCGCGGCGTCGGCTCGCGGCCTGGTGCGGTTGGGCAGGTCGGTGGCCGGCGGCTCGGCCTGTCGTACGGACCGGGAGACCGCTGTCGTGGCGGCCAGGATGATCTCGAGCTGTTCCGCGAAGTGAGGGCCGGGGAGCGGGATTTCGTAGCCGGGGTTGCGGGCGTATCCGGCGGCGACGGCGTTGGTGACGTAGGACTTCACCGCGGTGAAGGTCTCGGTGTGGTCGCGGGGGGCGGTCGGCGCCAGGCGGCTGAGGATGCGCAGGACCGTGGGGATGCTCGTGTCGACGCCGAGGCCGCTGTCGGCCGGTGCGTCGTCGCCGGCCTGCTGGTGCCACAGGGCGGCCGCCTGCCGGTCGCCGAGCGCGAGGTGATGCAGGTGGAGGCAGTAGGAGGCGGCGGGTTCGCCGGCCCCGGCGGCGTACTGCCACCAGAAGCGCGCGCCGTCCCGCGCGTCGGCGAGTTGCAGGACGCAGCCCAGGATCCAGGCGCCGCGCGGGGAGGGCAGCTGTTCGGTGACGAAGTCGGCGAGCTGGCGGGGCGTGGAGTGGACGACGACCGCCTCGCACAGGGCCCGCAGACTCCGGGCGGCGTTGTCGTCGGCCAGGTCACCGCCGCCGACGTCCCACAGCGGGGTGCCGTCCGGGGCGAAGGCCGGGTAGGCGGTGTCCTCGTACGGGACGGTGTCCGACGGCACCTGGGGATCGTGCAGCAGAAGCGAGCGGGAGAGGAGATCGTCGATGGCGGTCATGGCGGGGTGCTCACTCCCGGTTGTCATGGCGGTGGTAGGTGCCTTCCAGGGCGCCTCGGGCGTGGTGGTCGATGGACTGGGTGATGGCCGTGGACAGGCCGACGACGTCGGGGATGGCGTCGGGGTGGATGCCGCACAGATAGCGCAGGACGGTGATGTCGAGCTGGTTCTGGGGCAGCCGGGCGACGGCGTCGAAGAAGTCGGCGAGCCGGCCGATGCGGGCGAACCGGGCGGTGAGGTCGTCGATCCGGCTCTGGTCGACGGTCTGGAACGCCGCCGGGCGCAGGTCGGGATGTCCGGCCGGGTGAAGGTGCGCGCGTAAGAGGACGCGGGAGCGCAGCAGCCGCCAGGCGTGGCGGGGGACGTTGGGGCCGGCGACGGCGTCGTCCCAGCCCAGCCAGAGGATGTCGCTGGCCTCCGAGACGACCCAATGGGCGCGCCGGTCGCTCTGCAGGAAGGCGCGGGCGTAGGCGGTGTAGGGGCGGCGCATGGCCTCGGTGAAGCCCTGGTGCGCGAGCGGGGGCCGTTCCGGCGGCAGCGGCTGGACGGCGTGTATGCGGCTCTCGATCCACGCGGGGTCCTTGGCCGCCTCGCGTGCCGCCGCCGTCCACAGCCGGCGCAGCGGCCAGACGGGGATGTCCAGGGCCCGGACCACGCTGTAGGTGATCTCCCAGCCGGGGTAGTAGCCCTTGCCGCGCAGCAGTTCGCTGATGCGGGCCTTGGAGTAGCCGGAGCGGCCGACGAGGTCGTCGAGGGTGAGCCCCGTGGCGAAGAGCCTGTTGCGCACCGGCTCCAGCCAGGCCCGGTGGGAGGGGCCCACCTGCTCGCCGATCGACTCCGGTTTGCGGCCGCGCCTGCTCGGCGGCTCGCCGTCGGGCTGCTCGTACGCGGAGAACGGGGTCATCGCACCGACTCCTCGGGTCCGGCCGCTATGGCCGTCGGGGCGGCGTCCACCGTGGTGTGGCGCGGGGACTGCGTGGCGTGGAGGGCGGCGACGATCTGCTGTACGAGCAGTCCGAGCGACGGCAGCAGCGCGGCCACGGCCGCGAGGTGCCCCAGCACGGTCATCACCGTGCTCCACGCGAAGACCGCCACCATCACGACGACGGTCAACACCTGCTTACTGGACATCGCACCTTGTCTCTCAACTCGAGGCGTCTGGAAGGCTCTTCCCCGGCGGTGCTGAGGCGCTGCGGAAGAGTTGGACGTCAGCATGGTGCGTCGACCGCCGGACACTCAACGTGATCATGAAGTTACGGAACAATGCCGCCGGGCGCCCCGGCGCCCACAGCGCGCCGCACTGGGCCAGGTCGGTCACCCGCACGCGCAAAACATGGCGGATTGAACGCTTTTGAAGGCGGAAACGTACTTCTCCTCGCGACACCGGGGGCAAGGCGCACCATGGAGCGCGGACGCCTCCCCGGGCGTCGGACCTTCCAGTCTGGAAGGACGAGCAGTCCCTTCGTGCTGAAGAACGACCGGAAGGGACCGCACCGCTCCCGCCCAGACCCCGTGCTGGGCGGGAGCACTGTCGTACAGGCCTGTTCGGGTGACTCCGGACGCGCACTTCCATGGATATACGGACAGAATGCGCGTAGGTAGACGACTCACCACACCGGCAGGTCAGGAGACAGTCGTGGCAGAGGCACCGAACGGGGATGTCGAGTTCCGCAGCGCCATCATGGACGTTTTCCTCAAGTACCCCGAGGCGCAGAGCAGATATGCCCTTGCGAGCCTGCAACTCGAGAACGAGATGGGCATCGACTTCGAGACCCAGGTCGGGTTCTCCCGGATCGACGGCAACAAGATCATCACCGAGTTCCGGGACCGAGGCACGAGCGTCAAGGCCCAGCTCTGCCTGAAGTGGAACTTCGACTACAGCCGCTGCCTCCACTGGCGAGAGGCAGAGCTGTAGCGAGAGCCTGTCGCGCCGACGCCCGGCCAACCGTTCCGCCGGCGCACCATCTCGGCGATCCAGACGGGCGCGAACGGGGATGTACAGCCGGGGGACGTCGGATAGTCCTTGAGCACCTCCAGGCGCTCGCCGATGCCGATGGCACGGGCGCGGTGCTCGGGGTGTTCGATCCCGATCCGGGCCAGGCAGTGGTTCATCGCCCACTGCAAGCGGTCCGGGGCGTCCTTCATCTGCGCCTCGATGACGTCGAGCAGTCCTGTGAGGTCGAGGCTCTCGGGCTTCTTCGCCACGCGTTCGGTGGTCAGCGCCCAGCCGGCGCTCGCGACCACGGGATCCGGATCGGCGAACCAGGCCGAGCGCAGCTCTTCGGAGTGCGGGCTCTTCTTCACCACGTAGTTCACGAGCCAGTCGTGCACCTCGGGGGTGCGCGCCTCGCGCAGCATGACGTCCAATTGATCACGCTCGAATGCCTTCGGGCGGCAGATCAGGAGCGCCAGCAGTCTCGCCGCGGTGTCATCCGTCTCCCAGAGCCGGAGCGCGAGTTCCTGCTGGGTCTTCAACCGTTTCGCGAGCGCGCGCAGCTTGCCGAGGTTCACACCGTGATCGTCGCCGTGCCTCTCGTTCACCTCGCGCGCCTTCGGGTCCTCGAGCGCGGCCAGCTCGGCCATCACCTCGGCGACCGTCGTCCGTGCCGGCGTCGTCTCGGCCACCTCGGCCTCCCTGTCCCTCACGAGCGGCACTCACCCTACGACGGAACCCGGCTCCCGACCGTCCCGCGTCGTCGGCCGGGTCCCCGAAGGGCGTCCGCCGTGATCAGCCCGGGTGCCCCCAGTCCAGGCGGTCGGCCAGCCCCGCCGCGGCGAAGGCGGCCTGGAGTTCGTCGCGGCCCTCGGTGAAGTGGGTCCAGCTGTCGTAGTGGACGGGGACGACCCGGCGGGCGCCGAGGATCCGGGTGGCTTCGGCGGCCCGGGCGCTGTCCAGCACGAGGGCGCCTCCGTCGAAGAGGGCGGCGAAGCGGGGTGCGCCCGCGAAGAGGACGGCGGTGTCCACCGGCCCGAGGCGCCCGGCGGTCTCCCTGACCGCGTCGAGGGAGGCGTTGTCACCGCTGACGTACACGGTGGGCAGTCCGTCTCCGGACAGGACGAATCCGACGACCTGTCCGGTGATCGCCTCGGTCTCCTCGCGCGTGCCGGGGCCGTGGATGGCGGGGACGCCGGTCACGGTGACCGTGCCGCCGCCGGGGCGGTCCAGCTCGACCGACTCCCAGTCGGCCAGCCCCCTGGCCTTGCCGCCGAGCCGCTTGCCGCCACCGGGGGTGGTGAGGGTCAGCGGTATGTCGGCGAGCAGGGCCCGGCCGGCGCGGTCGAGGTTGTCGGCATGCTCGTCGTGGGACAGCAGGACCACGTCGACGGGGCCGAGTTCGGCGGGGCTGCCGGAGGCGGGGGCGGTCTTGGTCAGGACGGGGCCGGTCGACTCCGGGTAGTCGCCGGGGGCGTCGAAGGTGGGGTCGGTCAGGAACCGCAGGCCGCCGTACTCGAAGAGAGCGGTCGGGCCGCCGAAGACGCGGACGGGGAACTGCTCACGGGGCGTCACTGAAGGAGCCACAGAGAATCACCTCACGGATGGAATCGGCTTATCCGTGAGAGACCGTAGCACGCTTCTCACGGATACGGGCGAGCCGTACCATGAGAGCCATGGATGTGAACGCCGCCGCCGAGCCCGCCGGATCCGTCGAGCCCGCCGTGCCCCCCGCGCCCGGCGAGGAGCAGTACCCGGCCCTCGCCTTCGCCAACAGCGCCATCGCGTCGCCCGGCGGGAAGTTCACCGACTTCCTCGGTACGCCGGCGCAGGCGAATCAGTGGCTGGCGGACCGCGGTCTCGCCCCCGTGGACGCGGGCCTCCGGGAGATGTGCACGGCCCAACTGCGGTCGCTGCGCGAACAGATCAGGTCACTGCTCGCCTCCCGCGTCGAGGCCGTGCCGGCCCTGCCCGCCGCGCTCTCCGCCGTCAACGACGCCATGACCAAGGTGCCCACCGCCTCACTGCTCCGGTGGGACGAGAAGAACGGCCCCTACCGCACGCCCCCGCACCCCACCACCGAGATCGTCGACCACGCCCTCGCGACCCTCGCCGCCGACGCCGCCGACCTGCTCACCGGGCCCGACGCCGAGCGGCTCACCGCTTGCGGCTCCCCGCCCTGCGGCCGCTATCTGCTGCGGCACGGCCGCCGCCACTGGTGCTCGACCCGCTGCGGCGACCGCGCACGCGCGGCCCGCGCCTACGCACGCCGGACCCGGGCCGAGGCATCCGGCTGACACACGAAGGCCCTCCCGGCCGGCAGCGCCCCCGACCACGGGCGATGAGTTCCGCCCACAAACCCTTCGCCACCTCGGCAGACAGAGCTCCGACGCCTTCACGCCGTCAGTGCAGGGCGTCCAGCAGGGCGCGGTTCTGGTCGTTGATGGGGCTGACCCCGGCTTCGATGAGTTCGCTCTCCGACCGGGGGTGGGGGAGGGACGGTCCAGAGGCGGAGACACACGTTTCGGGTAGGTGTGTGTGGTTCTCGTGCCGAATCGCTCAGCCTGACTCCCCGGTCGGTCCCGGTACCGTCCAGAGATGAACACATGCCGTTCGCGGCATCGGAACAGGCCGGTCCGGTGCCGGCTCAGCGGGCTCGTCCGCTGCCCGGCTTACGTGTCCGATGGCCGGCCGCCGGTTGCGCAGCGCCGCGGCGGCGTTGACGTCGGCGAGCCGCGGGTCGCACCAGACAGCGCGACCAGGCCGTGCTGCCGGCGTGCGCATGGGACGGTTCGGTCCCCACCGGGGAGTACTCCAGGACGTTGATGTCCGCGGCTTCGAGCTTGCCGACGAGGTCGACCACAACTGGACGGGGCGATCCGATCGCTGGGCTCGACCTGAACGCGTTGGCTTCGCCGGTGACGCCGCCCCGGACACCAGGCGCCGCGAACTACGTCGGGCCCGGTCGGGACATCAGCGCAACGCGGCAGTCAGCCGGTACCGACCGGACGGCAGGCGGTACCCGCAGACCCCGCCCTCGGATCCGAGGAAACGCACTCCGGGCACCCGTGCCAGTGGGGTGCGTCCCTCGCGGACGGCATCGGCGGATGTCGCCGGAAGGCGCAGGGTCGCCTCGCTGTTGGCGGGCACGACGGCCTCGTACGCCAGGGCCCGCCCCGCCTCGACGACCTCCCACGCACTCCTGATCTCGCCGTAGGGCGACTCGTACGAGCCCGCCACCCGCGTGATCCTCCCCGTGGGATCGAGGTGGGGCCGGAGCAGGAAGTGCTTGAAGCCGGGGCTGTCCGGGTCGCGGGCGATGCCGGCCATGTGCGTGTACATCCACTCCATGATCGCGCCATAGGCGTAGTGGTTGAAGGAGTTCATGCTGACCGGGCCGAAGCCGGCGTCCTCGGAGTAGGAGTTCCAGCGCTCCCAGACGGTGGTGGCGCCGTTCTTCACCGAGTACAGCCAGGACGGCAGTGCGTCCTGGTGCAGCAGCTCGTACGCCAGGTCGGCTCGGCCCTCGTCGGACAGGACGGGGGCCAGGACGTTGACGCCCAGGAAGCCGACGGACAGCGTGTTCTCGGCGTACTTGACCCGGCTGCTGTCCGGGTGCGCCGCCTTGTAGGCCGCGTCGTTGCCGATGTTGTCGGCCAGGTGCCCGACGAGCGCGCGGCGTTGCGCCTGAGTCTCGTAGAAACCGAGCTTGAGGACCCACAGCAGCGCGGTCTGGCTGTTGTCCTCCGTCTTCTGGTTGGGGTCGGCGCCCGGTTCGATCGGGGAGGCCTCACCCAGGCTGGACCGCACCGTGACCTGGCCGCCCTCGGTGCTCAGGTACTTGGCGATGAACGCCTGCCGGATGCGCCCGAAGAGGCGCTGGTACGTCTCCGCTTCCGCCGTCCGGCCGATCGCCCGGGCCATCTGCTCCATCAACCGCGCGGAGTAGCCGTAGTAGACGTCGCTCATGAGCTGGGCGCTGGTCTTCTGCGGTGCCAGCCAGTCGCCGGTGAGGGACCCCTGGCCGGTGTGGGTGTCACCGGTCTGCTCACGGATCCAGTCCAGATAGCGGGTCATCGCCGGCCAGCTGCTCTCGACGATGCTCGCGTCCCCCGTCATCTGCCACACGGTCCACGGGAGGACGACACCGCAGTCCGCCCAACCGCTCCCGCCGTCGGGGAAGTTGTACCGTCCGCCGGGAGCGACTCCGGTGAACTGTGCCCGGTCCGTGCCGTAGATGGTCTGGGAGTCGACGATCGTGTCCTGGAACTGGCCGAGGAAGACACCGGCGTCGGCGTTGTACAGGCCGGTCGTGGCGAAGACCTGGGTGTCGCCGGTCCAGCCGAGGCGTTCGTCGCGCTGGGGGCAGTCGGTGGGCACCCAGAGGTAGTTGCCGCGCTGACCCCAACGGATGTTGCTCATCAGCCGGTTGATGTCGGGATCGTTCGTGGTGAGGCTGCCGGTCTCGCGGATCGCGGACGTGGCGGTCCTGCCGGTCAGCCCGGTGATCGTGACGGTGTCCGTCGCGGTGACCGACACGTAGCGGAAGCCGTAGAAGGTCAGGGTGTCCTGATGGGTCTCGCCGTGCCGGTCGCCTTTGAGGATGTACGTGCTGGTGGCCTTGGCGCTGCGGAGGTTGGCCCGGTAGACGGAGCCCTCGGGGCCGTCCGCGCCGGCGCTGTCGTCGTTGAGCATCTCGCCGAACCTGAACTCGACCCGGGCGCCGGCGGGGCCGCGCAGGCGGTAGCGGGCGACGCCGACCATGTTCTGTCCGAGGTCGAAGACGGCGGTCTCGCCGCCGCCGATGGTGACGGCGGCGGAGGCCGCCTGCTCCGGGTCGGTCACCGTCCGGTCGGGGTCCACGATGATGCGCCCCTTGCCGTTGGGGCTGCCGTCCTGGCCGGTCACTCCGGTGGCGACCGTGATCGAATGCGGCCGGCGGTCCCACTTCGGCATCAGGCGTGCCGTCTCGGCCGGGTAGGCGAGGAGTCGCGCGTCCGGGTACTTGTCCTCGAAGGCGACGCGTTCCACGTCCGCCCACGCGCTGTCGTCGAATCCGGGCGCCGTCCAGCCCGGCAGTTCCCTACGGGCGTCATAGGTCTGGCCGTCGTAGATGTCGTCAGCCCGGTAGGGGCCGGTGTCGGTGGCCTTCCAGGTGCCGTCCGGCCCGGTGACGACCGTCTGCAAGGTGCCGTCGGTGTACCGGAGCAGCAGCTTGGCCTTGACCGCGAGGGCGTTGCCGTCCTTGGAGTAGTACGTGCTTCCCTCGGAGACACGGCCGTTGTACCAGCCGTTGCCCAGGACGAAGGCGAGGGTGACCGCGCGCTCCCGTGTCAGGAGTTCCGTGACGTCGTACGTCAGGTAGTTGACGCGCGCGTCGTAGTTGGTCCAGCCCGGGGGCAGCAGTTCGATCGTGGTGCCGCCGTCCTGCGGGACGGTCACGTGCCGTCCGTTGACGTAGGCGTCGTAGACCCCGAGGGCCGAGACGTACAGCCGCGCCTCGCGCACCCGCCGCCGGCCGTCGGTCCTGAGGGGTGTCTCCCTCCGCAGCATGGGGGCACCGGCCGAGTGGGGCGCCTTCCCCTTCATCCCGATCCACAGCGCGCCGTCCCATCCGGCCACGCCGTCGGTGCTCAGCAGGCCGGTCTCGAACGCGGACGGGAACGCGGCACCGACCGGACGGCCTTCCGTGTCCCAGACGGTGACGGTCCAGTGGTAGCGGGTGGAGGCGCTGAGCGGCTTGCCCCCGTAGCGGACGGCCACCGAATCGGAGGAGCGGACCCGCCCGCTGTTCCAGATGTCCGCGCGGGTGGCGGAGAGCTTGTCGGGCGAGCTCGCCACGAGGATCCGGTACGACCCTTGGCTCCGGCCGCGCGTTGCCGACCGGATGCACCATCCGAAGCGCGGCCTGCTCGCGTCCATGCCCAGGGGATCGGTGCGGTGTTCGACGGTCAGCGCCCCCACCGCGTGGCCCTCCGGAAGCCGGGACGCTTCCGCGGCGGCACTCGTGCCGCCTCCCGTGGCACCGGCCCCTACCGAGACGACACCGGCCGTCGCGGCGAGCACGGTCCGGCGACGCACTGCATCATGACTCACGTCTGCCTCCTCCAGTGTTGAATCGATTCAAAATTGCGCCGTCGACCCCCCTGTCCGACCTGACACGCAAGGAGGGTGTCGCCCTCCGGTCGATCGTGGGTAACGTTTTCCAAAGAAGAGTGGGCCCGACCCTAGAGAGCACCCTGCGGGACGTCAAGATGCCGGGCATACACTCGGCGGCAGCGTTTCCCAGAGAGGCAAGGGACCGGATGGAGCCGCCAGCAGCACGTCGCAGAGTCACCATCGTCGACGTCGCGCGTCACGCCCAGGTCTCCACGACCGCCGTCTCCAAAGTGCTGCGGGGCGCCTACGGCGCCAGCCCCGAGATGCGGGCCAAGGTGCGGAGCGCGATCGACGAACTGGGCTACCGTCCGCACGCGGGCGCCAGGGCCCTGCGCGGTCAGACGTACACCATCGGCGTGATGCTGCCCGACATCCGCAACCCCTTCTTCCCCGAGATCCTCGACGGCATCACGGGTTCGCTGGAGGACACCGAGTACCAGGTGCTCCTCGGACCGGGCTGCAACGGCGAGAAGGCCGAGGCCCGCGTCACCGAGGCGATGATCGACCGCGGCATGGACGGCATCGCCCTGGTCGCCCCCGTGTCGTCGCGAGCCCGCCTGGAGCAGGTGGCCTCCGCCGTGCCGACCGTCGTCATCGGCCGGCACGGGTCGTCTTCGCGATACGACACGGTGGCCGACGACGACATCGAGGGCGCGTCCCTGGTCGTCGGCCACCTCGCCGGTCTCGGGCATCGCCGGATCGCCCACATCGACCACCACGAAACCGATCCCGCACGCCTCGCGGAGATGCCCAACGCCCGGCGTGCCGACGGATACCGGCAGGCCATGCGGGCGCACGGTCTGGAGGAGTCGATCGACGTCGTCTCCACCAGCTACACCCAGGAAGGCGGCTACGAGGGCGCGAAGCGGCTGCTGGCCCGCCCGCACCGGCCCACGGCCGTCTTCGCCGGGGCCGACGTCGTCGCGATGGGTGTCCTGGAAGCGGTCGGCGAGGCCGGGTTGACCGTCCCCGGCGACCTCTCGGTGGCCGGCTACGACAACACCACCTTCGCCGCACTCGGGCCGATCTCACTGACCAGCGTCGACCAGGCGGGGCACGAGATGGGCAGGAACGCCGTACGCCTCCTGCTGGACCGGATCGCCGACCGTCACCGACCGTCGAGCCGGGTCATGCTCTCCCCCACGCTCGTGCCGCGCCGGACCACGGCACCGCCGTCGTCGTAGGCCGACCCGGCCGAGCCGGGGTCGGCCCGCGCCGTCCGCTACCCGACGCGCATCTCGGCGAGCTGCAAGCGGTACTTGGCCGCCTCGTCGGCGGCGGGCGCACCCAGCCTGGTGGCGCGCAGGCGCAGGTAGCGGCCGGTCGCGGAGGTGAGGGTGTAGGTCTGGGCGGCTCCCTGGGGGTTGCTCTGGCCGGTGACGGTGCGGACGGTGGTGTACGTGCTGGAGCCGTCGCCCCGGGTCTGGAGCGTGAAGTCGACGGGGAAGCCGGCTGTGCCACCGCCCGTCGCGGACGTGTCGGTGCGCGGGTGCAGGGTGACGGTGCCGATCGCCCGGTCGGCGCCCAGGTCGACCTCGATCCACACGGGGGTGTCAGCGATGTCGGCGGAGGCGAAGTCGATGCTGGTGAAGCCCTTGGCGCCGGTCACGCTGGTGGTGGCGCCGTCCAGGACCCGGGTCTTGCCCCAGTCGCCGTTCTCCAGGGTGTAGTTGGCGGTGACCGTGGTCGCGGCGGTGGGGACCGTGAGTTCGGCGAGTTGGAGACGGTACTTGGTCGTCTCGTCGGCGGCGGGCGCGCCGAGCCTGGTGGCCCGCAGACGGATGTAGCGGGCAGTGGTCGTCTTGAAGCCGTACGTCTGGACGAGCCCGCGGGGGTTCGGCCGGCCGGTGACCGTGCGGACGGTGGTGTACGTGCTGGAGCCGTCGCCCCGGGTCTGCAGGGTGAAGTCGACGGGGAAGCCCGCCGTGCCACCGCCCGTCGCGGACGTGTCGGTGCGGGGGAAGAGCCGTACGGCGTCGAGGTCGGTGTCCGAACCGAGGTCGATCTCCACCCACACGGGGTTCGCGCCGACGTCGGCGGAGGCGAACTCGTCGCTGGTGAAGCCCTTCGCCCCGTTCACGCTCGTGAGCTTGCCGTCGGTGAGGCGGTTCCTGCCCCAGTCCCTGTTCTCCAGGCTGCTGTTGCTGGTGACGGGCCTGCCCAGAGCGAGGTTGTCGAGTCGGCCGGTGCCCGTCGCCGTGAAGGTCCACGTGCCGGGCCGGACGGTGAAGTACACGTACGAGGAGTCCTTGCCGTCCCGGCCGAGACCGCTGACGCCGCCCGTGAAGGAGCCGCCGCTGAAGACGGTGGTGCCGTTCGCCTTGATGAGGGGCTGTGAGCCGCCGTAGGTGGGGACGCCCACGCGAGCGGTCGTTCCGTTCGGCGAGGTGAGCGTCAGGGTGACCCGGGTGCCGTCGCGCCGGATGCCGAAGCGGATGTCGCCCCGGACGGTGGGCGTGACCGTGTCGATCTTCGTGAGCGTGCCGGTCTGCGGGATCACCTCGTACGTCGTCCAGCCGGGCCGGGTGGGGCGCACCCCGGCGGCGTATGCGGACAGCGCGTACAGCGGGCCCCCGTTCCAGGCGTGGTTGTCGGTGCCCGCCGCCTTGTCCCACAGCTCCCACAGGGTGTGGCAGGCGGGGTCGGCGACCTGGGCGGCGAAACGGTTGCGCATCCGCTCCTCGGCGACGGTGGCCGCGCCCATCAGATACAGCGCCTCCAGGACGTAGAACTCCATGTACGGGCTGGCGTTGAGGTGGGTGCGCAGGACCTCGGTGACGGCACGGTGGCGGGAGGCGGGGGCCAGACCCGCGACGACGGCCAGGGCGTTGGCCCGGTCGTCGGTGTCGCGGGTGTAGCCGGGTGAGCGGTATTCGCTGCCGGACGCGTTCCACAGCACGCGGTCGAAGTTGGCCTTGATGCTGTCCCGTTGGGCCTTCCAGCCGGCCGCATCGCCGCTGTTGCCACTGAGGTCGGCCAGCTTGGCGGCCGTGTCCAGGGCCAGGTAGTACCAGCAGTTGTCGAGGACACGGGCGTCGATGTCGCTGCCCCAGTCCTCCCAGTCCCAGTCCCCCGCGCGGTGGGCGACCAGGCCGTCGCCGTCCAGGCTCCACAGGTTCAGGTACTTCCTCACCGCCGGGTAGGCGCCGGTGACGGCGTCGGCGTTGCCGGTGTGGAGGTAGTAGGTCCAGAAGGACCAGACCGAGGCGAGCATCTGGACGGGCAGTTCGGCGGTCCAGATCACCGACGGCATCGGGGAGTAGAGCACCCCGCCGGACTCCTGCCAGGAGACCAGCTGGGAGATGGCCTTCGCGCCGAGCGCGTGGGATCTGGTGTCGAAGGTGTAGAAGCCCTCCTTCAGCTGGTTGACGACGTCGCCCCACCACTGGGCGCGCTCGCGGGTCGGGCAGTCCATGTAGTTGTCCCGCATGTTGACGTACATCGTGCGTGCGGCCTTGGACCACAGGGTGTCGAAGAAGGCGTCGTCGCTGCTGAAGGAGCCCGCGAAGTCGGTGTCGTAGCCGCTCTCCCGGTACTTCAGCTCCAGGATGGTCACACCGGCCGGAACGGTGTACCGGACCGCGGTGCCGCTCATCCATCCCAGCGACTCGAACTCCTGGACTCCGCCGGTGCAGACGTAGGTGGAGCGGACGTTGTAGGCGGTCCCGGGCTCGATCCCGGTCAGGCCGGCGCCGTCGTCGTAGTGGTCGGTCCGGATGTCGATGACCGCGCCGGCCGGGGCGTCCACCTTGAGGTACGGGGTGACCTGGATGTTGGACGGGAGGGCGGCCGAGATCGCGGTGGAGCCCTGGCCGGTGCCCGGGAGGGCGGAGGCGTTGGTGTAGGGCTTCAGGCCGGAGTGGCGGAACAGCGGGATGGGCCGCCGGACGAGGTCGTTCCAGGGCGCGGAGCCGGCGGCTCCGGAGTCGGTGGGCGCCGTCCAGCCGCTGTCGTCGAAGCCCGGGGACCGCCAGCCCGTCATGGCGGTGGCGTCGCGGGCGTCGTAGTGGATGTTCGACTCGGGCAGCCGGAAGTTCGCCTGCGGACCGCTGGTGTCGTGGGAGTAGCCGGGGTGGACGGTGTGCTTCCAGGCGGTGTCACTGACCAGACGGGTGGTCGTCGTGCCGGTCCGCAGGTCCGACTGGAACAGCAGGCCGCCCTTGCCGCTGCTGTGGTGTGAGAAGCCCTGCTTGCCGAAGTGCCGGACGAGCAGTGCGATCGTGTTGTCGCCGCCGTCGAGGTACGGGGCGAGGTCGATCTCGTCGTAGTAGGTGCCGGTGCGGTCGGGGCCGCGTTTGAGGCCGCCCTCGAAGACGACCAGGGCGCCGTTCACCCACAGCCAGTACTTGGAGTCCGCCGCGATCCGCGTCACGGCCTCGGACGGCGCGGAAGCCAGCCGGAACGACCTGCGGAAGGCGACCCACTGGTTCGTCGAACTGGACGGGGCCCAGATCCACTTCGCGGTCCACGACTCAGCGGCGGCCGCCGCCGGTGCGAGGCCGGGAAGGACCAGGGAGCCGAGCGTGGGTGCGAGGGCCACGGCAATGGCCGAGCGCAGGGCAGCCCGACGGGAAACGTTATACATCGAGGGGGACCTTCCCGGGAGTGCTGTCGAGGGGGGTAAGGGAGGCGACCAACTGGGAACTGCGCGTTGAATCGATTCAGTCATGGTCTTGCAGGCGCGATCTTCAGCCCCCGGGGAGGGCTTGTCAATGGGTTGGGCAGAAGGTGGCTAGGGTGGGTGCCGTGGAGCTCCTACACCTGCGTTATTTCGTCGCCGTCGCCCAAGAACTGAACTTCTCCACCGCGGCCCGCAAACTGCACATGGCGGCGTCCCCGTTGAGCCGGCGGATCAAGGATCTCGAGAGCGAACTCGGGCACCGGCTGTTCGACCGCGACACGCATCGGGTGCGGCTCACCCCGGCCGGCACGGCGCTGCTGCCGATCGCGCGCGGTGTTCTGGAGCAGGTCGATTCCATCCGGTGGCGGCTGGACGAGACGGCCCGGCCGCAGCGGACCACGTTGCTGCTCGGCGTCCCCAGCGGCATCCATCCGGACCTGCGCGAACGGATGGACGCCCTCGCCGAGCGGGTCGGCGACCGGTTCGAGATCAAACGCTGGCCGGGCGGCACCGACCGGCTGGTCGACGCGGTGTGCGACGGCCGGCTCGCGCTGACGCTGGCCCGGCTGCCGGTCGGCGGCGACCCCGCCCTGGAGCAGTTGCCGGTGATGTCGGAGCGGCTCGGCGCGGTCGTGCCCAGGGACCGGTTCCCGGGGCGGGAGTCGATCGCACTGGCGGAGCTGGCCGACCTGGCCTACGCGGGCTCCCCCACGGCCGTGACCAACGCGTATTTCCGCGGGCTCGACCAGCAGCTGTCCGATCTCGGCATCAAGAAGCGGATCGAGCTGAGCAGTGTCACTTTCGACGGAGTTTCCGAGATAGTGGCCAGTGGACTGGCTTTCTCCGTTTCCATGCTGGATTCGAGAAGCCCAGTACAGAATTACCGTCTGGACAATGTGACGGTGCTCCCCTTCTCCGATTTCCACCCGATGCTGGAGACCGGACTGTTCTGGCGCAAGGACCGGGCGGACGGCGGTGACCTGGAAGAAGTCGTCGCAGCGGCCCGCGAGGTATTCACCGAGCCTCTGCACGCCTGAATTCTAAATAATTCCCGAAAAGGCGGTATGACCACTGTGGTCATACCGCCTTTCGCCATTTGGTCATTCCGTTCCAGACCGGCCCTTGCTAACTTAGTTTCCAGATACACACATGCGGCGAAGCTAGGAGTGAAGGTAACGATGACGGAAATCACGGACACCACCGCCGGTCCTCTGGACGGCGTGCGCGTGATCGACCTCTCGACCGTGGTGATGGGCCCGTACGCCGCCCAGATCCTCGGTGACCTGGGCGCCGACGTGATCAAGATCGAGTCGCCCGCCGACACCGTGCGCGTGGGCCACTACCGCACCACGCCGGGCATGACCCCGCTCAACCTGAACGTCAACCGCAACAAGCGGAGCGTGGCCCTCAACCTCAAGGACGAGACCGACCGGGAGCACGCGCTCGCACTGGTCGACACCGCGGACGTGCTCATCACGAACATGCGGCCCGGCGCGCTGCACCGCCTGGGCCTGTCGTACGACGACATCGCCGCCCGCAACCCGCGGCTCGTCTACGCGCACGCCCAGGGCTTCCGCGGCGACTCGGACCGGGCCGGCAACGCCGCCTACGACGAGACCGTGCAGGCCGCGTCCGGCCTGGTCGACATCGCCGACCGCGCGCTGGGCGAGCCCGTCTACCTGCCGACCATCATCGGCGACAAGGTCTCCTCGCTGACCATCGCCTACAGCGTGCTCGCGGCCCTGCTGCACCGGGACCGGACCGGCCGGGGCCAGCAGGTCGAGATCCCGATGACGGACACGCTGATCGCCTTCAACCTCGTCGAGCACCTGGCGGGCCACACCCACGTCCCCGAGAGCAGCCCCACCGGCTTTCCGCTGTCGATGCTCAAGGGCCACAAGGCGGTGCGCACCAAGGACGGCCTCGCCTGTGTCATCCCGTACAACCCGCGCAACTACCGTGACTTCTTCTCGGCCGCCGGACGCCCGGACCTCGCCGAGGACCCGCGGGTCGGCGGGGACGCCATCGACAGCGCCGACCACGAGGACCTGGCCGAGCTGATCGGCGTGTGCGCCCCGGCGCTGACCACCGAGGAGTGGGCCGAGGTGTGCGCCAAGCACAGCATCCCGATGGCCCCGGTGCTGGAGCTGGAGAACGCCCACGAGGACCCCTACGTGCGCGACGGCCACCTGCTCGACACCGTGGAGCACCCGACCGAGGGCACCGTCCGCACCATCGGCATCCCGGTGCGCTTCTCCGCGACCCCCGGCTCGATCCGCCGGCTGGCGCCGGTCGCGGGCCAGGACACCGCGGACGTCCTCGCCGAACTCGACGCCGCCCGCTGAGCGAAACCCCTCCCCCTCTCGCCGTCGGGGAGCGGCCCGCGCCCCCCGACGGCCGTCACAGAAGGACAACCATGAGCACCCCCGAAACCCCTGTCGTGCGGACCGAACGCATCGGTTCCGCCCTGCTGATCACCCTCGACCGGCCCGAGGCCCGCAACGCCGTGAACGCGGCGGTGGCCACCGGACTGGCCGGCGCGCTGGACGAGTTGGAGGCCGACCCGGCGCTGCGGGCCGGTGTCCTGACCGGTGAGGGCGGCACCTTCAGCGCCGGCATGGACCTCAAGGCGGCGCTGCGCGGCGAGTCGCCCGAGATCGAGGACCGCGGGTTCGGCGGACTGACCGAGTCGGAGCCGGCCAAGCCGCTGATCGCCGCCGTGGAGGGCTTCGCCATGGGCGGCGGCTTCGAACTGGCCCTGGCCTGCGACCTGATCGTCACGGCCGAGGACGCCCGGTTCGGTCTGCCCGAGGTCAAGCGCGGGCTGATCGCGGCGGGCGGCGGCGTGATCCGGCTGCCCAAGCGGATCCCGCACCACCTCGCCATGGAACTGCTGCTGACCGGCGAGCCCGTCGACGGCCGCCGTGCCGGCGAACTGGGCCTGGCCAACCGGGTCACGGCCACCGGCCAGGCGGTCGCCGAGGCGCTGCGGCTGGCCGAGCGGCTCGCGGAGAACGCCCCGCTCGCGCTCGCCACCGTCAAGCGCGTCGTCCGCGCCGCCGACGGGGCGCCCGACGCCGAGGCCTTCGCCTTCCAGCGTGAGCAGATGAAGACCCTGATGGCCTCCGCCGACGTCCGCGAGGGCATGACGGCCTTCGCCGAGCGCCGCCCCGCGCAGTGGACGGGACGGTGAGGCGCGATGCAGGCCGAGGACGTACGACAGCACGTCACCACCCCCCTCACCAGCCCGGCGTTCGCGCCAACGGTCCCGCGGTTCACCGACCGGGAGTACCTCAACGTCGTCTACCGCACCGACCCCGAGGCGCTGCGGGCGGTCGTCCCGGAGCCGCTGCGGATCGATGAGCCGCTGGTCCGGTTCGAGGTCATGAAGATGGGCGACGTCAGCGGCTACGGCCCCTACACGGAGGCCGGGCAGGCGATCCCCATCAGCTTCGAGGGCGAGCGGGGCGAGTACCTGCACGCGATGTACCTCGACAACTTCCCGGCGACCGCCTCCGGCCGCGAGGTCTCCGCCTACCCGAAGGTCATGGGCTCCCCGGCGCTCCGCGTCGACACCGGCGCGCTCGTCGGCACCCTCGACCACGGCGCCCTGCGGGTCGCCACCGCGACCATGGGCTACAAGCACCACGAGCTGGACCGGGCCGAGGCGGCGGCGCAGATCACCGTGCCGACCTTCATGCTCAAGACCATTCCCGGCTACGACGGTCTGCCGCGTGTGCAGGAACTCGTCCGCACCCGCATCACCGACCTCACCGTCAAGGAGGCCTGGACCGGCCCCGCCCGGCTGCAGCTGTTCCAGCACGTGCTCGCCCCACTGGCCGACCTGCCGGTGCTGGAGGTCGTCTCCGCCAGCCACATCCTCACCGACCTGACGCTCGCGGGCGTCGAGCCGGTCCACGACTACCTGAAGGGCGCCCTGTCATGACCCGCGCTTTCCGTACGGCCGCCGTGATCGGCGCCGGGACCATCGGACTGTCCTGGGCGACGCTGTTCGCCGCGCACGGCCTGACCGTCAAGGTGACCGACCCGCGGCCGGACCTCGCCGACGCCCTGGCCGAGGCCCTCGACCTGAACGCCCCGCATCTGGCCGCGCGCGGCCTGGACGTGACGGGCCTCGCCGACCGGGTGCACATCGCGGCCGATGTCGCCGAGGCGGTCCGGGACGCGGACGTCGTCCAGGAGAACGGCCCCGAGCGGGTCGAGTTCAAGCAGGACCTGTTCGCCACGCTGGTCCGGGAGGCGCCCGACCACGCGCTGCTGCTCAGCTCCTCGTCGGCGATCCCGTCCAGCGCGTTCACGCGTGAGCTGCCGGACGAGGCCGCCGCCCGGGTCCTGATCGGCCACCCCTTCAACCCGCCGCACCTGGTCCCGCTCGTCGAGGTGGTGCCCGGGGAGCGCACCGGCGAGGACGCCGTGCAGGACGCGGTGGACTTCTACACCTCGGTCAGCCGCACCCCGGTCGTCGAGCGCAAGGAGATCCCCGGCTTCGTCGGGAACCGGCTGCAGAACGCGCTCAGCCGCGAGGCGGTGTACCTCGTCGAGCAGGGCGTGGTGACCCCCGAGGACCTCGACAAGGTGATGACGAACTCGCTGGGCCTGCGCTGGGCCACGGTCGGGCCGTTCCTCGGCTCGCACCTGGGCGGCGGACCCGGCGGCTACCGGCACCTCGTCGAGCACATCGGCGCGTCGATGCAGCGGATATGGGGAGACGAGCCGGGCCTCGGCAGCCCGTCGCAGGACAAGGAAGAACAGGAACGGCTCATCGAAGCCGTGGAAAAGGCCTACGGCTCCTCCACGTACCCGGAACTCACCGAGACGCGCGACCGCAGGCAACTCGCGGTGCTGTCCGCCCTGGACGGCGCCGACAAGGAGGAGAACTGAGATGACCACCCCCATGGAACCCCTCGAGGACCAGCTGACCGCCGACTTCTACACCTACGAGGCCCTGCTGCCGGACGAGGAGCGCAAGATCCTCCTCAAGGCCCGCGCCCTCATGCGGGACGAGGTCAAGCCGCTGGTGAACGAGAACTGGGCCAAGGGCGAGTTCCCCACCGAACTCATCTCCCTGTTCCGCGACAGCGGCCTCGCCGGACTGCCCTACGAGGGCTACGGCGAACACCGCCCCGCCGTCAGCAACCTCCTCAGCGGCATGCTCGCCCTGGAGATGACCCGCACCGACGCCTCGGTGTCCACCTTCTTCGGCGTCCACAACGGCCTGGCGATGTACTCGATCCACTCGGGCGGCGACCAGGAGCAGCGCGACCGCTGGCTCCCGGAGATGGCCGCGATGGACAAGATCGGCGCGTTCGCCATGACCGAGCCGCTCGGCGGCTCCGACGTCGCGGGCGGCATGCGCACCACCGCCCGGCGCGAGGGCGACAGCTGGGTCCTGAACGGCGCCAAGAAGTGGATCGGCAACGCGACCTTCGCCGACTACGTCGTGGTCTGGGCCCGCGACGTCGACGACAACCACGTCAAGGGCTTCGTCGTCGAGAAGGGCATGCCCGGCTTCGAGCCGGTGAAGATCGAGGGCAAGATCGCCTTCCGGATCGTGGAGAACGCCGAGATCACCCTGACCGACGTCCGGGTGCCGGAGGCGAACCGGCTGCAGAACATCAACTCGTTCCGGGACGTCGCCGAGATCCTGCGCGCCACCCGCAGCGGGGTCGCCTGGCAGGCGCTGGGCGTCATGGTCGGCGCCTACGAACTGGCCCTGGACTACGCCCGGGAGCGCCGCCAGTTCGGCCGCCCGATCGGCGGCTTCCAGCTGGTGCAGGACCTGCTGGTGAAGAGCCTGGGCAACATCACGGCGTCCTGGGGCATGCTGGTGCAGCTCGCCCGGCTGCAGGACGCGGGCATCTTCCGTGACGAACACTCCGCGCTGGCCAAGGCGTTCGTCACCTCCCGGATGCGGGAGGTCGTGGCCTGGAGCCGGGAGATCTTCGGCGGCAACGGAATCCTCCTGGAGCACGACATCGCCCGGTTCTTCGCCGACGCCGAGGCCATCTACTCCTTCGAGGGCACCCGCGAGATGAACACCCTGATCGTCGGCAAGTCGATCACCGGCCAGAGCGCCTTCGTGTGACGCACGCGAGACGGGAACCCCAGGTCCTTCGACCTGGGGTTTTCTCATGGCGCCACCTTGATGCCATCATGCCGCCATGGACCTCACGCCCTACGTCGACTCACTCCGCCGGGAACTCGCGGTGGCTGCCGAAGCCGGTGGGGAGGACGCCCGCGAGCTGGCCGAGCGGCTGACCGCTCCGCTGGAGTCGGCGACCCGCCTGACACTGCTGAACGTGCTGTCCGCCGCCATGGACGAGATCACCCGCGAACTCGCCCCCGGCTCGGTCGACGTACGGCTGCGCGGGCTCGACCCCGCCTTCGTCGTGACACCGCCGCCGGCCGGCGCCGGATTCGAGGAGCCGGACACGCGCCCTGAGCCGCCCAGGGCCCCGGCGCCCGCCGACGCCGACGACGGCACCACCGCGCGGATCAATCTGCGTCTGCCCGCCCACCTCAAGGGGCGCGCCGAGGAGGCCGCCGCACGCGAGGGCCTGTCGGTCAACGCCTGGCTGGTGCGCGCCGTGAACGCGGCCGTGGAGAGCGGCGACGTCCGGGCCCGCCCCACCGAGTCGACCCGCAGCGGCGGCAACCGCTACACCGGCTGGGTGCGCTGATGCCCGCCTTCGAGACCCCGGAACCCGTCGCGGTGACCCTCCGCATCGGCACGGGCCTCGTGCGGTTCCTCGCCGACGACCGCGCCGACACCGTCGTGGAGGTGCTGCCCACGGATCCGGAGCGGGACGCCGATGTGCGGCTCGCCGGGCAGACCCAGGTGAGCTGCGCGGGCGGGCGCCTGCACATCGAGGCGCCCCGGCAGCGCACCCTGTTCGGGCGGCCGCCGTCCGTGGACATCGTCATCGAACTGCCCGCCGGTTCCCGGGTGGAGGCGGAGGCGGCCCGGGCCGACTTCCGCGCCGAGGGACGGCTCGGCCGGACCCGGGTGAAGACCTCGACCGGCGACATCCGGCTGGCCGAGACGGGGCCGCTGCATCTGCACACCGCGCACGGGCGCATCACGGTGGAGCACGCCCTGGGCGACGTCGAGGCCCAGACCGGTTCCGGCAGCATCGGTATCCGCGCGGTCGAGGGCGGTGTCGTACTGAAGAACTCGCACGGCACGACGACCGTCGGCTCCGTCACCGGAGAGGCCAGGCTCAGCGGCGCCAACGGCAACATCACCGTCGGGCGGGCCGGCGCCGGAGTGCGCGCCACCACCGCGCACGGGATGCTCCGGGTCGATGACGTCGCCCGGGGTTCCGTGCGGTTGGAGACGTCCTACGGGGACATCGAGGTCGGGGTGCGGGCCGGTACCGCGGCATGGCTGGACGCGAGTTCGGGCCACGGCCGGGTGCGCAATCTGCTCACCGCCTCCGACCGCCCCGCGGAGAGCGACGACAGGGTGGAGGTGCGGGCCCGCACCCGCTACGGCAACATCGAGATCCGGCGCGCCGCGGTCTGAGAGCCCGCCCTGATACGGCGCCCCGGCCCGGGAATTGCCCCGGGACGCACCCCTGCTGTCCCCACCGTGCACGGGCGGCCCCGAACCCCTCCGGCGCTCGTCCGGCGTGCCTAGCGTGAGGAGCGAACCGGCCGAGATCCGAGCCGGAGTCACGCTCCCCGGAGGACAGAGATGGTCAGCATCGCCGACGTCACCGCCACCCCCAGCCCCGATCTGCTCACGCCGGACAACTGCGCGGTGCTGTTCGTGGACCACCAGCCGCAGATGTTCTTCGGCACCGGCAGCGGCGACCGTACCGCCATCATCAACGCCACCGTCGGTCTGGCCAGAGCCGCCCGGACCTTCGACGTGCCGGTCGTGCTGAGCACCGTGGCCGCCGAGTCCTTCTCCGGCCCGCTCCTGCCGCAGCTGGCGGAGGTCTTCCCCGGGCGGAAGCCCGTCGACCGCACCTCCATGAACGCCTGGGAGGACCGGGAGTTCGTGGAGGCGGTCAAGGCCACCGGGCGGCGCAAGCTCGTCATCGCCGGTCTGTGGACCGAGGTGTGCGTCGTCCTGCCCGCGCTCTCCGCGCTCGCCCAGGGCTACGAGGTCTACGTCGTCACCGACGCGTCCGGCGGTGTCAGCCCGCAGGCCCACGACCACGCGGTCCAGCGCATGGTCCAGGCCGGGGCCGTCCCGGTCACCTGGGTGCAGGTGCTCCTGGAGCTGCAGCGCGACTGGGCCCGAACCGAGACGTACGGCGCGGTGACGGACGTGGTGAAGGAGTACGGCGGCGCCTACGGCCTCGGCATCGTCTACGCGCAGGCCGTCATCGGCGCCCACGCCGCCGGCTGATGCCCGCCGGGCCGGTGGCCGCCGCACGTATCATCGCGCGGTGGACACCGGGGTGGGGACCGCGGCGCCGTTCGGACGGCTGCTGCGCGCGTTACGGCAGAGCAGGCGGCTGACGATCGAGGAACTGGCCGAGGCCTCCGGGGTGTCGGGGCGCGCCATCGGTGACATGGAGCGGGGCAAGAGCCGGCGTCCGCACCGGGGCACCGTCACCGCGCTCGCCCAGGGCCTGGGGCTGGACGAGGCGGCGCACGCGGAACTCCTGGGCGCCGCCCGCGCCGCCCGTCCCGGCACACGGGCCGCCGGGGCCGTCAGGGCCTCGCCGCACACACTGCCGAGGGGCGTGCGCGACTTCGTCGGGCGGCAGGCGGAACTGGCCGTGCTGCGCGCCCTCGCGCGGGAGGCCGACGGCAGCGGGCCGGCGCGGGGCCGGGGGCTGCTCGCACCGCCGGCGGCCGTGGTGTCCGGCCCGCCCGGAAGCGGCAAGACGACCCTGGCGGTCCGGCTGGCCGAGGAGCCGGCGTCGTCCTGCCCCGACGGGGCGTTCCTGGTGGACATGCGGGGTCTGGACGAGCGGCCGCTCCCCGCGGAGCAGGCCTTGTCGGGGCTGCTGGCCTCGTGGGGCGTGGGGGACGCCGAACTGGCCCGGCTCGGCGCGGAGGAGCGGCTCGCCCGCTACCACGAGATCGCCGCCGGGCTCCGCGCGGTCCTGGTGCTGGACAACGCGGGCGGCGAGGAACAGGTCAGGCCGCTGCTGCCGCGCGAGGGGCGGCTGCTCGTGGTGGTGACGAGCCGCCGTGCCCTCGCCGGTCTCGAGGGGGTGCGTCGGGTCGAGCTCGGTGGGCTGAGCCGGCAGGAGTCCGCCGCCCTGCTGCGGGCCGTGGTGGGCGCCGGGCGCGTGGAGGCCGAGCCGGCGGCGGCGGACGTCGTGACCGAGCTGTGCGGTCATCTGCCGCTGGCCCTCAGGGTGGCCGCCAACTGGGCCGCCACCCGCACCAACTGGAGCCTGCGGCGCCTCGCCGACCGGCTCGCCGACGAGGACCGCAGGCTGGACGCGCTCAGCGCGGGCGACCTGCGGATCAACTCCGCCTTCGCGCTCTCCTACTCCCGTCTCGCCCCCGAGGCCGCCCGGATGTTCCGGCTGCTGTCGCTCGTCCCGGGAGGGGACTTCAGCGTGGCACCGGCCGCGGTGCTCGCGGATGTCCCGCTGCCCGACGCCGAGGACCTCCTGGAGGAACTGCTGGAGGCGGGGCTGCTGATGACGTCCCGTCAGGACCGCTACCGGCTGCACGACCTGCTCCGGCTGTACGCGGTCTCCCGTCACCGGCTGGAGGACGGGGAGGAGAGGTCGCTCGCCGCGCGGTCCCGGCTGCGGCACTGGCTGCTGGAGACCGCCGTCCTCGCGGGCCGCTGGTACGAGCCGGACTACGGCATGCCCGCGCCGGACCCCGGCCGGCTGGTCGCCCTCGACGACCGTGAGCGGGCGGCGCGCTGGATCAAGGCGGAGGCCGACACCTGGCTGGCCGCGTTCCGCGAGGCCGCGGCACGGGGCGAGCACAGACGGGTCGTCGAGGTCGCGGAGGCCATGCACTGGTTCTCCGACCACTGGGTGTCCTGGGGCCACTGGACCGAGGTCTACGAGCGTGCCGCGACGGCCGGGGCGGCGCTGGACGACGCCGGTCTGGAGGCGACCCACCGCAACTACCTCGCCTGGGCGTACTGGGCCTGCGCCCGCCGGCACGACGAGGCGGTGGAGTCGGCCACGGCCGCGCTGCGGCTCGCGGGTACGGCCGGGAACGTCCTCCAGCAGGCCTGGGCCCACGCCTATCTCGGCTGGCTGCGGGACGCCGTCGGCGACATGCCGCCCGCCGCCGACCACTACCACCGCGCCCTGGAGCTGTTCACCGAGGCGGACGACGTCACCGGGTATCTGCAGGTGTCCTGCGGGGTGATCAGGGTGCTGCGCGGGGCGGGCCGGGCCCGGGCGGCGGTCGAGACCTACCAGGGCATCCTGGACGCCCTCGCGGATCCCCGTCATCACGACCGGATCCCGCCCAACGTACGGGACTTCACCCTCCTGTCGGCCGTCTACTCGGTGTCGTTCGTCCATCTCGGCCAGGGGCACTGGCAGGAGGCGGCCGACGCGCTGCGCTCCATCCGCGGGCAGTTCGACGCCCGTGGCTGGCACAAGCAGGCGGGCAAGGTCCATCTTCACCTGGGCCAGGCCCTCGCCCACCTCGGCGAGAGGACCGAGGCCGCCGCCGAGTACCGCGCCGTGCTCGACCTCGGCGACCGCGTCCCCGCCGACGTACGGGACGAGGCCAGGGCGGGTCTCGCCGCCCTGGCCACGGGCCGGCCGGCACCGGCCGGCCCGCTCGTGCAGTGAGGGGCGGCCGGTGCGTCCGGAGGCTAGGGCTTGCGGCCCGTGGCGGAGCCGAAGCCGAGCCAGGTGTGGCGGTTGTTCCACCAGCACCAGCCGACCTTCGGGGCGTCGCGGCGCTCGCGGCCGTCGCGGCCGGTGCCGTTGCTGATCCAGATCGCCGGGGTGCGGGCGTCGAACGTGCCGTTCGGCTTGCGCAGCCGGGAGCCGATGGTCATGAAGCACAGGTTGCGCTCCAGGGCCGCCGGTTGCTGGAGCACCCAGTGGATGCCCTCGGTGAGCAGCAGCGGGGTGCGGTCCTCCTTGGTGAGGGCGGGCAGTGCCTCGTCCGGGCTCCAGTTGCTCATGTGGTCGCCGCGGTCGAGGCCGGTGAGGACGTAGAGCGGGGCGTCGGGCAGCTCGATGCCGGTGGGGGTGAACTCATCGACGTCGGGCATGTCGACGACGACGAAGCCCGGCTTTCCCACGCGGCGGAGCAGCGGCGCGAGGGCGGAGGCGGGGGCCCGGTCCGGGTGCACGGCGAGCAGGGCGCCCTCGCTGCCCACCGAGGCCTCGGCGTCGGCTGCGTACGTACGGATCTCGGCGGCCGGCAGCCCGGCGATCTCGTGGACCCCCGACTCGATCAGTCGCTCTGCCTGTGCGCTCAGGGCCGGGAGTACGGGCAGAACAGCGGTGGTTCCGGGCGTGGTCTCGGGCACGATGCTCCCTGGGTCGGCGGCGTGAACAGTGAGGCAACGCGGCGGGCTGCCGGGACGTTCCCGGAATCAGGCATCACATCGGCCGGAAAGACCGTTCCGCTGCCACTCACGGGGCGTCACCCCGTAGGCCGCCCGGAAGGCACGGCTGAAGTGGCTGGGGCTCACGAACCCCCAGCGCCGGGCGACGGTCGCGACCCCGTGTCCCAGGGCCGGGGACCGCAGGAGATCCTTGCGGCACCGTTCGAGGCGCTGGGTCCGGATCCACTCCCCCACCGTGACGCCCTCAAGCTGGAACAGCTTGTGCAGGTAGCGGACCGACATGAAGTGCGCGGCGGCGATCCCCGGCGGAGAGAGGCCCGGGTCGGAGAGGTGGCGCAGGATGTGGTCCTGCACGCGCACGAGGGTGGCCGCGGCGGTCTCCGGTGCCTGGGTGGTGAAGCGGCCTCGGCGCTCGTTGATCAGCAGCGCCAGCAGGTCGAGCGCGGTGGCGGCGAACTGACGGCCCGCGACGGCGTCGAAACCGGCCGCTTCGCGGGCCAGTTGCGCGAAGTAGGTCGCCACCAGTGCGGCACCGCCCTCCCGGCCGGAGAACGCCGTGGCGGTCATCGCCCGCAGATCGTCGTCCCGTACGCGGAGATCCTCGCGAGGGAAGTGGAAGGAGGTGAAACTGAACCTGTCCTGCACCTTCTTGCGGAACAGACGGGAGGAGTCCGAGAGGGAGAAGTCACCCGGCCCTATCCGGGCCTCCCTCCCGTCCTGCTCCTTGAGGGAGCTGCCTCGCTGCTGAAGGGTGAGGATGAGGTGCTCCTTCCCGTCCCGGGCGATCAGGCGCCTGCTGCGCGTCACGACCTGCGGGCCCGCCTGGACGTGCGAGACCCGTAAGGAACCCAGCTCGTTGCTGACGATCTTCCCGGGGGACGGGTCCTTCTCGAGCAGGTGCACATCGAGCGGGACGAAGGTGCGTGACACGGCGTGGTGCCAGCGCTCACCGCGGTCGGCCGCCGACAGTGACGCGGTGCAAAGGACGACGGCCATCCGGTTCCCTCCTGGGCATCATCGAGGGCCGGCAGCTCGGTTCCGCTGCCGGCCCTGACGATGTCACCACCCCGGCCGAGGGCCGTCCAGGAAGAATCGGAGGAAGAATTCGATCACTTCTGCTCGGTCACTTCTGCTCGGTCACTTCTGCAGGAAGGCGAGCAGTGCCGCGTTGACCTCCTCCGCGTGGGTCCAGAGCAGACCGTGCGGAGCGCCCTCGATCTCCACGTAGTCCGCGGCCGGAAGGGCCTTGTGGAACCGCCGCGCCGTCCCGTCCACCGGCAGGATGCGGTCGCCGGTGCCGTGCAGGATCAGAGCCGGCACGTCGATCGCCGGGATGTCGGCCCGGAAGTCGGTGTACCAGGTGGAGGGTGCGGCGGACGCCGCGAAGAACCCGCCGCCCGCGGCGACGTTCCAGCTGTTGCGGACGGCCTCCTCGCTGATCCTCGTGCCCAGGTTCTCGTCGAGGTTGTAGAAGTCGTTGTAGAAGTTCGTGTAGTACGCGTACCGGTCCGCCTTCACGGCCGCGACGATCTCGTCGAAGAACTCCTTCGGGGCGACCCCGCCCGGGTTGTCGTCCGACTTGAGCAGGCAGGGCTCCAGCGAGGCGAGGAAGGCGACCTTGGCGACCCGGCCGGAGCCGTGGGCCGACACGTAGCGGGCGACCTCGCCGGTGCCCATCGAGAAGCCGACGAGGACGGCGTCGCGCAGGTCGAGGGTCTCCATCACGGTGTTCAGGTCGGCCGCGAAGGTGTCGTAGTCGTAGCCGGTCGTCGGCTGGGAGGACTGACCGAAGCCGCGCCGGTCGTACGTGATCACGCGGTACCCGGCGTCCAGCAGTACGGCGCTCTGCCGCTCCCAGGAGTGCCCGTCGAGCGGGAAGCCGTGGATGAGGACGACCGGCTGCCCGGATCCGTGGTCCTCGTAGTACAGGTCGATGGCGGTGGAGTTCTCCTGGCCCACGGTGATGTACGGCATGCGCTGCTTCCTCGTTTCGGGAGGGCGGTTGGAAGGGATGCGGCCACGCTAGGCCGGAGGCCGGGCGGGCGGTTGCCGTGCAGCGCACGACTCCTTGACCGGGCGCGCACTCCCGTCAGTCTGCAACAGGAGCGGAAAGGTTTGCCGTCACGACTCCGCAGGAAATGGGCCTGGCCCGCCCTTCTCATTGACGGGAATGGCACGGAGTGAAAATCTCGGGGCGTGCAGGTGACAATTCGAGAGGTCGCACAGGCGGCCGGCGTCTCCCCGTCCACCGTGTCCCGGGCGCTGGCGCCGGACGGGACGGTGAGCGCGGCCACCCGGGACCGGGTGCAGGCGGCGGCCGACCGTCTCGGCTACCAGCCGAACCGTGCGGCACGGGGTCTGATCACCGGGCGTACCGGGGCCGTGGGTCTGATCGTGCCGGATCTGCTGAACCCGTTCTACGCGGAGGCCTGCAAGGGGGCACAGGCCCGGGCCCGGGGGCTCGGTCACTCGCTGATCGTGAGTGACGCCGAGCGCGACGAGGGCCTCGAGATGGACGCCATCCGCACGCTGGCCCCGCAGGTGGACGGCATCGTGCTGACCGCGTCCCAGCTGAGCGACGAGGAGCTGGGATCGCTGGGCCGGCTCACCGCCAAGCCGGTGGTGCTGCTGCATCGCCGGGAGCCCGGGTTCCCGAGTGTCACGGCCGACCTGGCCGAGGGGATGACGGACGCCCTGACGCATCTGCACGCGCTCGGCCACCGCCGGATCGCCTACGTGGGCGGTCCCCGCAGCACGTGGGAGGCGCGGGAGCGGGCGGCCGGGGTCGAGGCGATGGCACAGGGCGGCACGATCGATCTGGTGCGGGTGGGCAGCGTGGCCCCGCACTTCGACGGGGGCATCACGGGTGCGGCGGACGTGGTGCTGGCCAGCGGGGCGACCGCGGTGGTCGCGTTCAACGACATCGTCGCCTTCGGGCTGATCAGCCGCTTCACCGCGCGCGGGGTCCGGGTCCCGGACGACATGAGCGTGGTGGGCTGCGACGACATCGCCCTGTCCGGCATGGCCGCGCCCCCGCTCACCACGGTCTCGGTACCCAAGGCACACGCGGCGCGAGCCGCCGTGGACCTGCTGTTCCGCACCCTCAGGACACCCGAGGTCGAGGGCGAGGAACCGATGCAGCGGGTGCTGCCGACCCACCTCGTCGTACGCGGTTCGACGGCGGCGCTGACGAAGCGCTGAACGGGGCCGGCACGGGGCGCGCCCCGCCGTCCCGACGGCGGGCCCGGGCCAGACCCTGATCCGGGCCGGCACGGCACGGCCCGCGGGTTCCACGACAGCACAGGCCAAGAGCCGGAGTGGCGTGCCGCCGTCTCGACGACAGCACAGGCGAAGCGCTGAGCCGGACCAGCACGGCGCGCCCCGCCACTCCCACGCCGGCACAGGCCAAGGACTGAGCCGAGCCGGTACAGCGTGACCCGCCGCTTCCACGCCAGCACGGCGAAGCGCTGAGCCGGACCAGCACGGCGCGCCCCGCCACTCTCGCGCCGGCACAGGCCAGGCCCCGAGCCGGGCCCGCGCCGCGTCGGCGCTCAGCCCTGCGGCACGCTCGTGTGGAACTTGTCCCACATCTCGCCCGCGGCCTCCCGTACTTCGGACTTGCCGAAGATGATGTCCTGGTAGACGCGCCGGAACTCGTTCTTGTCCTCGTCCGCGCCGGACGGGGCCGGGGGCAGGGGCGGTGCGAGGTCGTCCCGGACGTCGTCGACGTAGCGGGCGATGACCCGGTCGCCGCCGGTGAGTTTCGGTGCCAGCCGGTCGAGGTTGCGCTGGTTGGGCGGCAGCCCGCGCACCACGCCGAGCGCCTCGGCCGCCCCGGGGTCGTTGACCAGGAAGTCGATCAGCAGCGCGGCCTCACGCCGGTGCGGGGACGTGCGCCGGACGCACAGTGACGACGAGGCCGCGACGGCCATCCCCGGCGGTGCCGAGGCCGACACCGTCGGGAAGGGGATGGGGGTGACCTCGCCGTAGGTCTCCCAGTACGACGTGCCCGAGGAGGTGATCTGGAACTCGGCGGTGGACAGCTTCCGCACGAGCGCCCGGTCGCCGGCCCCGCCGCTGAGCGAGGACGCGGTGACGGGCGGCGGCGTGAAGACGCCCTTGTCCAGCAAGCGCTCCATGAGTTCCCAGTAGCCGCGCAGATCGGCCTCGGTGAAGCCGGTGGAGCCGTCGCCGGTGTAGAGCGACTTGCCGCGCTGCACCAGCCAGACGTGGAAGCACTCGACGTAGCCGCCGAAGTCGGTCAGCGGTGAACGGCCGGGTACGGCCCGCTTCAGCTTCGGGCCGACGTCGTTCAGCAGGTCGTCCCAGGTCCAGCCCGCCTTGGGGATGCCGACCCCGGCCTTGCGCCACAGCGCGGGGTCGATGAACACGGCGGTGGTGGCGACGCCCGTCGGGATGCCGACCAGCTTCCCGTCGACCTGGCCGGTCTGCTGGAAGAGCCGGGGGATGCGGCTGCGGGAGATCGCCGAGAACCGCGGCTCGGCGAGGTCCGCGAGGACGTCACGGTCCGCGTAGGTGCGCAGGTAGGCGACGTCCATCTGCATGACGTCGGGCCCGCCGCCGGCCGCGACCTGGGTGGCGAGCCGCTGGAGGTAGGCGTCGTACCCGGCGTACGAGGTGGCCACCTTGATCTTCGGATGGCGCAGCTCGAAGAGCCGCACGGCCTTCTCGGTGGCCAGGTTGCGGTCCTCGGAGCCCCACCACTGGAAGTCGAGCGTCACCGTGCCGTCGGCGGAGACATCGCGCGCGCCGCAGCCGGCGGCGGCCGAGGCCACCGGGAGGGCCGCGAGCGAGGCCAGCAACCGCCGGCGCGACAGCCCGGTGGTCGGGAGCGGGGACGGGGAACGGCGTGCTGGAGACATCGCGGCCCTTCGGTCGGCTGGAGTGCAAACGTTGCCACTCTGTTTCCGGTTGGCCGGGAAGCTACGCCCCTCGCGAGGGCTCCGTCAATCGTGCCGACCGAATTTGACCTGCGGAGTGAAGGGTCGGCGGAGGGAGGCAGACAGGTTCGCCCGACCTCTTGCCGACTGAAAACACCGCATGCAATCGTTGCCACCCGTTGTCCAGCCCCGCCGTGTAGGAGGGCTCCGATGAGCCAGGCGACCGCTCCGCCCCGTCCCATGCCGCCGCCGAGCGGTGCCCTCCCCGCCGCGCGGCATCCGGGTCGGCGCCGTCGTTCACAAGCCCTGTCGGGTCATGTGTTCCTGGCGCCCTGGCTGATCGGCACCCTGGTGCTGACGCTGGGTCCGATGGTGATCTCGCTGTATCTGTCGTTCACCGACTACGACTTGTTCTCCCGGCCCCGCTGGGTGGGACTGGCGAACTACCGCTACATGCTGGAGGACGACCGGTTCCTCACCTCGGCCGGCGTCACCCTCGAGTACGCCCTGATCGGTACCCCGTTGAAGCTGGCCGCCGCGCTCGCCGTGGCGCTGCTGCTGAACCGGGCGAGCCGTGGGGTGGGCGTGTACCGGGCGGCGTTCTACGCGCCCTCGCTGCTCGGTGCGAGCGTCAGCGTCGCCCTGGTGTGGCGGGCGCTGTTCGCCACGGACGGTGCGACCGACCGTTCGCTGGCGTTCTTCGGTGTGCACGTCGGCGGCTTCACCGACAACCCGGACTACGCCCTGTATCCCCTGGTCCTGCTGACGGTCTGGCAGTTCGGCGCGCCGATGGTGGTGTTCCTGGCGGGGCTGAAGCAGATCCCGAAGGAGCTGTACGAGTCGGCCTCGCTGGACGGCGCCGGCCGGATGCGGACGTTCTTCTCGATCACGCTGCCGATGCTGTCCCCGGTGCTGTTCTTCAACCTGGTGCTGGAGATCATCCACTCGTTCCAGGCCTTCACCCCGGCGTTCGTGATCAGCGGCGGCACCGGAGGCCCGTCGGACTCGACGCTGCTGTACTCGCTCTACCTCTACCAACAGGCGTTCGCGAGCTTCCACATGGGCTATGCCTCGGCGATGGCGTGGGTGCTGCTGGCCGTCATCGCGCTGATCACGTACGCCGTCTTCCGCAGCGCCCGGCTGTGGGTCTTCTACGCACAGGAGGACGCGTCGTGACGACGACCGCGGCATCCCCCGCTCCCGCTCAAGCCCCCGCCGGGCGCACTCCGCTGCGGACCGCGGCCTGGCACGCCGTCTGTGTGGTGATCGGGCTCGTCCTGCTCTACCCGGTGCTGTGGCTGCTCACCGCGTCGTTCAAGTCCGGGGAGGAGGTCATCTCCAACCTGAGCCCGATTCCGAAGCTGTTCACGCCGGGCAACTACACCGAGGCGGTCGACGGTGTCAGCGGCCTGACCCTGTGGAGGCTGTTCGGCAACTCGCTGCTCATCTCCGTCGGCACGGTCATCGGCAATGTCCTGTCCTGCTCGCTCGCCGCCTACGCCTTCGCCCGGCTCCGCTTCCGAGGCCGGGGCCTGTACTTCGCGCTGATGATCGGCACCCTCATGCTGCCGGCGCATCTGATGCTGATCCCGCAGTACGTGATCTTCCAGGAACTCGGCATGGTGGGTACGTATCTGCCGCTGATCCTGCCGAAGTTCCTCGCCACGGAGGCGTTCTTCGTCTTCCTCGTCGTCCAGTTCATCCGCTCGCTGCCGGCCGAGCTCGACCAGGCGGCGGCGATCGACGGCTGCGGCCCGTACCGCACCTTCTGGCATGTGATCATGCCGCTGCTCAAGCCGGCGATCGTCACCACGACGATCTTCTCCTTCATCTGGAGCTGGAACGACTTCTTCTCCCAGGTGATCTACCTGGTCGAGCCGGAGACCTACACGCTCCAGCTCGGGCTGCGGATGTTCGTCGACATGGACGGCAGCGCCATGTTCGGCCCGATGTTCGCGATGTCGGTCCTGACCCTGGTTCCCGTGCTGTTGTTCTTCCTCGCCTTCCAGCGGCTGCTGGTGGAGGGCGTGCAGACCACCGGTCTGAAGGGCTGAGAGGACGACACGCCATGACCCGTACGTGGTTCGCCCGCTTCGCCGACTGTCTGCTGCTCGGCGTCCTGCTGCTGCTCGCCTCGCTGCCGGTGGTCACGGCCTTCCCGGCGCTGGTCGCGGGGTGCGCGGTGCTGCGCGAACAGGCCGGTGACGGCGAGGGGGTGACGGTCAGGCACTTCCTGAGGCGATTGCGTGCGGTGCTGAGGTCGGGCCCCGCCGTGTGGGCCGTGCCCACCGCAGTACTGGCGCTGCTGTGGCTGGACGCGTTGGCCCTGGACGCCCGCGGCCCCGGACCCGGGCTCGTCTTCGCCGCCGCCACGGCCGTCCTCGCGGCGCTCGGCCTGCGCTGCGCCGCCGCCTGGCGGGAGGGGACGCCCTGGCGTACGACCCTGGCCGTCGTGTTCCGGTCGGTGCCGCGGCACCCGCTCGCGCCCGTCCTGCTCGCCGGGGCCGTCGGCGCCACGGTCGTACTGCTCGCCCTGACCCCGGTCGTGCTGCTCGTCGTCCTCGGCCCGCTGGCCTTCGCCGCGACGGCGGCGGACGCCTGGCGGCCCGTGACACCCTGAGCCACCCCGCACCTTCCCCTCCCGTCCCGTCCCCTCCCGTCCCTCCCCTCAACCGAAGGAGACCTGCATGTCGTCCGACACCGCACGCCGCCGAGCCGCCGTCGTCGGCCTGGGTGCCCGCGCCCGGCTGTTCGCCCAGGCGCTGGCCGGTCCCTACGCGGACCGGTTCGAACTGGCCGGCTTCTGCGATGTCAACTCCCACCGCATGGCGGTCCACAACGCCTGGATCGCGGACGCCCGCCCGGGCCTTCCTCCCGTACCGGCGTACGCGGCCGAGGACTTCGAGGAGATGTTGCGCCGCGAGCGCATCGACCTGGTCGTGGTGTGCACGGTGGACCACACCCACGACCACTACATCGTGGCTGCCCTGGAAGCGGGCTGCGACGTGGTCACCGAGAAGCCCATGACCACGGACGCCGAGAAGGCCCGCCGCATCCTGGAAGCGCAGCGGCGCACCGGGCGCGAGGTCCGGGTCGCCTTCAACTACCGCTACAACCCGGCGCATTCGGCCGTACGGGAACTGATCTCCTCCGGGGAGATCGGCGAGGTCGGCTCGGTGCACTTCGAGTGGCTGCTCGACCTGCGACACGGCGCCGACTACTTCCGCCGCTGGCACCGTGACAAGGCCAACTCCGGCGGCCTGATGGTGCACAAGTCCACCCACCACTTCGACCTGGTCAACTGGTGGCTGGGCACCCGCCCCGAGACCGTCTTCGCACAGGGCGGCCTGTTCTTCTACGGCGACGAGGCCGGCCGGCGCCGGAACCTCGCCCGGGAGTACGAGCGCGCTCATGGCTCCCCGGCCGCCGAGGCCGACCCGTTCGCCGTACACCTCTCCGACTCGTCGGTGCTCAGCGCGCTGTACCTGGACGCGGAGGCGGAGGACGGCTACCACCGCGACCAGAACGTGTTCGGCCCCGGGGTGACGATCGAGGACGACATGGCGGTGCTGGTCCGCTACGCCACCGGCGCGACCCTGACGTACCACCTCACCGCGTACTCCCCGTGGGAGGGCTACCGGGTCGCCTTCAACGGCAGCAAGGGTCGCCTGGAGCTGCTGGTGGAGGAGTCGACATGGACCCCGCCCCGGGTGCGGACGCACAGCTCCGAGCCCGTCCTGCACGGTGCCGAGGCCGAGGACACCGCCGGACGTACCGAGCTGCTGCTGCGCCCCTTCTGGGAGGAGCCGCGCGAGATCAAGGTGGCGTCCGGCGAGGGCGGGCACGGCGGCGGTGACGTACGCATGCTGGAGGATCTTTTCGGCACCCGGGCCCCGGACCCCCTGCGGCGCGCGGCGGACGCGGCAGACGGTGCCCAGTCCCTGGTCACCGGCCTGGCCGCGAACCGCTCCTTCGAGACCGGACTCCCGGTGCGCACACGGGACTTGCTCCCACCTGACTGATCGCTATTTCATCGCACCGCGCGTCCCTGGCGTGACACGATCGGCGGCATGGATGGATTCTTAGCTCCTGATCAGATCGAGGCCCGTAAGTCCCGTGCTTTCGCAGCCGCCGTCGCCGCGGGTCGGGACCTGGGGCTCGCGGTGTCGGACGCGAGGGTGATCTACGACGTGTTCTCCGTCGTGGTGCACCTCGCTCCGTCACCGGTGGTGGTGCGGGTGCCGACCGTCCTGCCGTCGTACTCCGACCCCGGGTCCCAGGCGGCGCGGCAGCGGCTGGAGCTCGATGTCGTGGCGTGGCTCGCGGAGCAGGGCCACCCGGTGATTCCGCCGAGCCCGCTCGTGCCGCGCGAGCCGGTGCTGCGCGACGGTTTCTCGATGACGTTCTGGCAGTTCGTCGAGCTGGACCAGAGCGTCGAGCCGGATTACGCGCACCACGCCGGTCTGGCGGCCGACCTGCACGCCGCGCTGCGCGAGTACCCCGGCGAGCTGCCGTTCCTGTCGGCGGCGGAACCGCGGTTCGTCTCCGAGGGGCTTGCCGTGCTCGAAGGGCGGCCCGACCTCCTGGAGCCGGCCGACCTCGACCGCGCCCGGCGCGAGTGGGAGATCCTGGAGCCGGTCGTCAGCTCACGCGCGGCATTCGAGGCGGCGTTCCCCGGCATCGGGTTCCAGCCGATCCACGGGGACTCCCCCGCCGCCAACATCGTCTCCGCCACGGACGGCGAGCTGTACTCCGACTTCGAGCTGGCCACCCTCGGCCCGGTCGAATGGGACCTGGCGGCCCTCGGCCCCGAGTGCGAGGCCGCGTACAACACGGCCGCCGAGCGCCGGGGTCTGCGGCAGCTGGACGAGGGCGTGCTGCGCTTCGTCAACGCCGTCGGCATGTCCCGCGCGGTGGCCTGTCTCGCCCTCGCCCCGCGGCTCCCCCTGCTCGTGGAGGCGCTGAAGCCGGCGGTGGAGCAGTGGCGGACGATGCCGTTCGCGGGCGGTCTGGGCGCTGAGTGAGCGAGGCCCTGCTCACTCCGGCAAGGGCCGGTCGTCGACCACGTGCTTCATGACGAGGGTGGACGTCAGCCGCTGGATGCCGGGGAGGCGGGCGAGCTGCTGGTCGTAGAGCTGCTGGAAGGCGGCGAGGTCGGTGGTGGCGACGCGCAGGAGGTAGTCGGGGTCGCCGAACAGACGCTGGGCCTGGAGGACGTGGGGGACGGCGGCCACGCCCTCCTCGAAGGCGGTGACGGTGTCGGCGTCCTCCCAGCGCAGGGTGACGAAGACGAGGGCCTCGAAGTTGAGGCCCACGGCGACCGGGTCGACGACCGCGCGGTAGCCCCGGATCGCGCCCTCGCGTTCGAGATCGCGCAGGCGGCGGTGGCAGGGCGAGACGCTCAGCTTCACGCGGGCGGCCAGCTCGGTGACCGTGAGGCGGCCGTCCAACTGCAGCTCGGTAAGAATTTTCCGGTCCAGGGCATCCATGGAGAAGATTCTGCCTCAGATCACGCGATCAAGGGGTAAAGAAGGGAACACCTTCGGGCAGATCCGGCCTAGCCTTCCTCTCGCAACACTGCACGTGAGAGGGGCCGATCCATGGACACGACGACGCTGGCGGCATTTCTGGCCGTGGATCTGCTGCTGGTGTTCACGCCCGGCGCGGACTGGGCCTACGCGATCGCCGCGGGGCTCCGGGACCGGTCGGTCGTGCCGGCGGTCGCCGGGCTGATAGCCGGGTACGCGGGATACACACTGCTCGCGGTCGCGGGTCTGGTGGTGATCGTGGCGAGTTCGGCGACCCTGCTCACGGCGCTGACCGTGGCCGGGGCCGGCTATCTGGTGTGGCTCGGCTGGGGCGTGCTGCGGCAGCCGGCCACGCTGACGGCCTCCGAGGCGGAGGTGGGCGCGGGCTCGGGGGCGGGCGCCTCCCGTTTGCGGATCATGCTCAAGGGAGCCGGGATCAGCGGCCTCAATCCGAAGGCGCTGCTGCTGTACTTCTCGCTGTTCCCGCAGTTCATCGACCCCGCGGGCGGCTGGCCGGTCGCCACGCAGACCGGGCTGTTCGGCACGCTGCACATGACCGTCTGCGCCGTCGTCTACCTCACCGTCGGCGTCCTGGCCCGTACCGTCCTGAGCACCAGGCCGTCCGCGGCCCTGGCGGTCACCCGCACGTCCGGTGCGCTGATGATCGCCATCGGCGGGTTCCTGCTGCTGGAACGCCTCGTCGGCTGACGAACCCGGCGCACCCTGGTGCGCAACCCCGCGATGTCCGCCCGAAGGAGAGCACGTGGAACAGCAGGAGCAGCAGGAGCAGGCGAGCCCGGAGACGGAGGCCCGGATCCGCGAGAGCTTCGGGCGGCAGGGGCTGATGGCGCATCTGGGTGCCCGGATCACGCGGATCGCGCCCGGCCGCGTCCACATCGAGCTCCCGGGCCGCCCGGAAGTCACGCAGCAGCACGGCTACTTCCACGCGGGCGCCACCAGCGCGATCGCGGACAGCGCCGGCGGCTACGCGGCGCTCACCCTCTTCCCCGAGGGCACGGACGTGCTCACCGTCGAGTACAAGATCAACCTCCTCGCCCCGGCCGTCGGTGACCACCTCGAAGCGGTCGGTACGGTCCTGAAGTCCGGGCGGACGCTGACCGTGTGCCGGCTGGAGGTGTTCGGCGTCCAGGACGGCCGGACCGGGCTCGTCGCGAGCGGGCAGCAGACCCTGATCCGTGTGAACCCGAGCTGAGACAGGTCCGCGGGCGTCAGCGGAGGATCACCGTACGTCTGCCCTGGACGAACACCCGGCCCTCGCAGTGCCAGCGCACCGCCCGGGCCAGGGCCGCCGACTCCGCGTCCCGGCCGATGGCGACGAGGTTCTCGGGGGTGTGGCTGTGGTCGACGTCCCTGACCTCCTGGGCGATGATCGGGCCTTCGTCGAGGTCGGCCGTGACGTAGTGGGCCGTCGCCCCGACGAGTTTGACGCCGCGTTCGTGGGCCTGGTGGTAGGGCTTGGCTCCCTTGAAGCTCGGCAGGAACGAGTGGTGGATGTTGATCGCCCGTCCGGCCAGCCGAGAACACAGGCTGTCCGAGAGGACCTGCATGTAGCGCGCCAGCACGACCAGGTCGACGTCGAACGAGTCGACGAGGCCGAGGAGCCGGGCCTCCGCTTCCGGCTTGGTCGCGGCGGTGACCGGGACGTGGAAGAACGGGATGCCGTGCCAGGTGACGAGCGCCTCGTGGTCGCGGTGGTTGGAGACCACCGCGACCACGTCGACGGGCAGGTCACCGCTGCGGGCGCGGAAGAGCAGGTCGTTGAGGCAGTGGCCATAGCGGGACACCATGACCAGCACCCGGCGCCGTGTGCTGACGGGTTCGAGGTGCCACCGCATGGCGAAGGGGGCGGCCACGGCGGCGAAGTCGCGGCGCAGAGTCTCCGTCGCGGTCTCGTCGGCGGTGGCGGCGAAGCGCACCCGCATGAAGAAGTGTCCGTCGCGGCGGTCGCCGAACTGCTGGTTGTCGATGATGTCGCTGCCGTGCTCCAGCAGGAACCGTGAGACGGCGTGGACGATGCCGGGAGCCTCGGGGCAGTCGAGGGTCAGGACGTGCTCGGTGTGGGGTGACGTGCTCATCAGGGCACCTCCGCGCCGCGGAACTCACTCATCGCGTCGATGAGCCAGCGCCCCAGGTGGTCGGCGAACGAGGAGCGCGGAAGCAGGTGGTAGGCGGGCGCGTCGTCGAGCTGCCGGAGCAGCACCGCGACCGGGCCCACCGTGGTCGACACCGCCCGGCCCGGACCGAAGGCCCGGGGATGCAGGTCCAGGGGGCAGCCCTTCTCCAGCACCTGGCGGGCGGACGGGCCGCGCAGCTCCAGCGTGGTGCGGTTGGCGGAGACGTCCACGACCGAGCCCGGGTCTCCCCCGAGTGCCTCCCGCAACTCGGCGGTCAGGGCGGTCCCGTCGGCCCGGGAGACGACGAGCCACTCGTCGGGTCCCAGCCAGACGGCCGTGTGCGGGCCGGACGCGGTGGTGTGGCCGCACTCGCGCGGGAGTCGCGCCCCCAGGGTCTTCTCGATGCGCCCGGCCGTGTCGGAAGCGGGGGCGACGCGCACATTCACCATGGTGAGGAACGGCCGCTCCATCAACGTGACTCCCCGGGCGCCGGTGACCGCGGCGGCCCGCATCCGGTCCTCCAGATGCGCGAGGGGACTTCTGCGCAGGGCCACCGGGCCTGTGTCGTTCGTCTGCTCAGCCATCTCGCTTGGTCCCTTCGGGGTCGTAGAGGACGCAGTCGGCCACCTCGACGGGCACCAATACCTCGCCCACCGGGGCGAGCAGGGTCGCGCCGATCCTGGACCGCCCGTCGGCGACGAGGGCCAGGGCGAAGGGGCGGCCGAGGGCCGGGCTGTGGTAGCTGGAGGTGACATGGCCGAGCATCGGCACGGGCACCGTCTCCAAGGAGACGTCCGGCGCGACGAGTTGGGTGCCCTCGGGCAGCCGCGTCGTACGGTCGCTCGGCAGCAGGCCGACCAGGTGCTTGCGGTCGGTGCGGGAGGTGTCCGCGCGGGCGAAGGACCTCTTGCCGATGAAGTCCTTCCGCTGGGAGACCACCCAGGACATGCCCGCGTCCTGCGGGGTGACGGTGCCGTCGGTGTCCTGGCCGACGATGATGTAGCCCTTCTCGGCCCGCAGGACGTGCATGGTCTCGGTGCCGTAGGGGGTGATGTCGTACGGCCGACCGATCGCGTCCACCTCCTCCCACACCGCGAGGCCGTACCACGCGGAGACATTGATCTCGTAGGCGAGTTCACCGGAGAAGGAGATCCGGCAGATGCGGGCCGGGATACCGGAGGCCAGGGTCGTCTCGCGGAAGGCCATGAAGGGGAAGGCCTCGTTCGACAGGTCGACGTCGGGGGCGAGATGGGCGAGGACCTCGCGCGACTGCGGGCCCACGACGGCGATCGTCGCCCACTGCTCGGTCACCGAGGTGCAGTGCACGTCGAGTTCGGGCCACTCGGTCTGCAGCCACTCCTCCAGCCAGTCCAGGACCCCGGCGGCGCCGCCGGTCGTGGTGGTCATGAAGTAGCGGTCGTCGTCGAGGCGCAGCGTGACGCCGTCGTCGAAGATCATGCCGTCGGGCTTGCACATCACGCCGTAGCGGGCCGTGCCGGGCTTCAGCTTCTTGAAGGCGTTGGTGTAGACGCGGTTGAGGAACTCGCCCGCGTCCGCGCCCCGGATCTCGATCTTGCCGAGGGTGGAGGCGTCCATGAACGCCACTCCCTCGCGGGCCGCCCGGCACTCCCGGGCCACGGCCGTGTCCATGTCCTCGTCGTGCCGCGGGTAGTAGCGGGGGCGCCTCCACTGCCCGACGTCCTCGAACTCCGCGCCGTGCGCGACATGCCAGCCGTGGATCGAGGTGGTGCGCTCCGGGTCGAACAGCTCGCCGCGGTCCCGCCCGGCCAGTGCGGCGAAGGCGATCGGTGTGTACGGCGCCCGGTAGGCCGTGGTGCCGATCTCGCCCGGCGAACCGCCGAGGATCTCGGCGATCACCCCGATCGCGTTGACACCGGACGTCTTGCCCTGGTCGCCCGCCGTGCCGAGCGACGTGTAGCGCTTGATGTGCTCGACGCCCCGCATCCCGGCCCCGGTCGAGCGCAGGACGTCGGCGACGGTGACATCGCGTTGCAGGTCGACGAAGTGGGTGTCCCAGGAGTCACCACCGGGCACCAGCCACAGGGCGCGCACCTCGGGCCGCGTCGGCTCGGGCGGAGCGGGCGGCACCCGCACCGGGAACCCGGCCTCCGTCGCGGCCCGCGCACCCGCCCGCGCTCCCTCGGCCAGGCAGTCGTCGAGGTCGTGCGATCCCCGCGCCGCCCCCACGACCTGCTGATCCCGTACGGCGCCCTCGGGGACGAACGCGACCAGCTCCTCGTCCCAGCGCAGCCGCCCCTGCCGCTGGCTGTGCAGATGCACCACCGGGCTCCACCCGCCGGAGACGGCCAGCAGGTCGCAGTCGAACGACTCCGGTTCACCCCCGTCGAGGGCCCGGACGGTGACACCCGTGATCCGGCCGTCCCCCTCGGTCCCGACCACCGCACTGCCCGTCAGCACCCGCACCCCGGTCGCCGCGGCGACCTCGGCGGCCCGGGAGGACAGCTCGGCGCGCGCGTCCACGACGGCGGCGACGGGGATGCCCGCGCCGTGCAGATCGGCGACCGTGTCGTAGGCGCTGTCGTTGGTCGTGCTCACCACGGCCCGCGAACCCGGGGCCACGGCATACCGGTTGAGGTACGTCCGCACGGCCCCGGCGAGCATCACCCCGGGCCGGTCGTTGCCGGCGAAGACCAGCGGACGCTCGTGCGCGCCGGTCGCCAGGACCACCTGACGGGCCCGGATGTGCCACAGCCGCTGCCGGGAGACGTCTTCCAGCGTTCCCAGGTGGTCGGTGCGCCGCTGGAGAGCGAGCACGTAGTTGTCGTCGTAGGAGCCGAAGGCCGTGGTGCGGGGCAGCACGACGACCTCCGGGGCGGCGTCGAGGGCCGCCCGGACGTCGGCGACCCACTCGGGTTCGGAGAACAGCGAACCACCGGCCTCGGGCCGGTCGTCGACGAGGACCACCCGGGCGCCGGAACCGGCGGCAGCGGCGGCGGCCGCGAGTCCGGCCGGTCCGGCGCCGACGATCAGGACATCGGTGTGTGCGTACTTCTTGTCGTAGACGGCGGGGTCGGGGGTCGGGTCGAGCCGGCCCATTCCCGACAGGGTGCGGGCGGACAGGCCGTCGTACAGCTCCACCGTCGTCGCCGGGAGCATGCCCTCCGAGCAGGGGCCGTCGAGCTGCACCAGGGCGTTGGGTTCCTCGGGCCCCGCGGCGACGATGCCGCGCGGGCGTCCCCGGTAGAGGGACGGGGCGACCTCGACGAGGCCGTTCGCCAGCAGGGCCGAGGCGAGGGTGTCGCCGGGGTGGCCGGTCAGTTCCCGGCCGTCGACGGTGAACCGCAGCACGGTGCCGCGGTCGACACGGCCGCCCTGCGGGAGCCGGAAGCGCTGGTCGGTCATCGGTTCCCTCCGGGGCGGGGCTCGTCGAGGCGGTACGAGGTCAGCACCTCGTGGGTGGCGGTGTCGCGCAGGACGTTGAACCAGCGGCGGCAGCCGATGGTGTGCATCCACCGTTCGGCGAAGGGGCCCTTGGGGTTGTCCCGGTAGAAGACGTACGCGGCCCACTGCTCGTCGGTGAGCTCGCCCGGGTTCTCGGGGTGGGGGACGTGGGCCTGGCCGCCGTAGTGGTACTCGGTCTCGTCGCGCGGACCGCACCAGGGGCAGGTGATGAGCAGCACGGTGTCCTCCTCAGTGGGCCACGGCCGCCGCGCCGTGTTCGTCGATCAGGGCGCCCGTGGTGAAGCGTTCGAGGGCGAAGGGGGCGTTCAGCGGATGCGGCTCGCCGGTGGCGAGGGTGTGCGCGAAGGTCCAGCCGGCGGCCGGGGTGGCCTTGAAACCGCCGGTGCCCCAGCCGCAGTTGACGTAGAGGTTCTCGACGGGGGTCCGGCCGATGATCGGGGACGCGTCCGGGGTGACGTCGACGATCCCGCCCCAGGTGCGCAGGACGTGCGCGCGGGCGAAGACGGGGAACAGCTCGACGGCGGCGGCCATCTGCCGCTCGATGACGTGGAAGGAGCCGCGCTGCCCGTAGCCGTTGTAGGAGTCGACGCCCGCGCCCATCACCAGCTCGCCCTTGTGGGCCTGGGAGACGTAGACATGGACGTGGTTCGACATCACCACCGTCGGGTGGACCGGCTCGTGCAGCTCGGAGACCAGCGCCTGCAACGGATGGGACTGCACCGGCAGCCGTACGCCCGCCCGCTCGGCCAGCACGCTGCTGTGCCCGGCCGCCGCGAGGCCGACCCGGCCGGCGTGGAGGCGGCCCCGGTTGGTCTCGACGCCCACGACGCGGTCGCCGTCCTTGAGGAAGCCGGTGACCTCGCAGCCCTGGATCAGGTCCACGCCCAGCTCGTCGGCGCGGCGGGCCAGCGCCCAGGCGACGTGGTCGTGCTTGGCGATGCCGGCCCGGGGCTGGAAGGTGGCGCCGAGGACCGGATAGCGGGTGCGGGACGACACGTTGAGGATGGGGCAGACCTTGGCGACCTCGTCCGGTTCGAGCCACTGGGCGTCGACTCCGTTGAGGCGGTTGGCGTTGGCCCGGCGCACGCCCTCGCGGACGTCCTGGAGGGTGTGCGCGAGGTTGAGGACGCCTCGCTGGCTGAACAGGAAGTCGTAGTCCAGCTCCTCGGGGAGCCGCTCCCACAGCTTCAGCGCGTGTTCGTAGATCGCCGCGCTCTCGTCCCAGAGGTAGTTGGAGCGGATGATCGTGGTGTTGCGGGCCATGTTGCCGCCGGCGAGCCAGCCCTTCTCCAGGACGGCGACGTTGGTGATGCCGTGGTTCTTGGCGAGGTAGTAGGCGGTGGCCAGGCCGTGGCCGCCCGCGCCGACGATGACGACGTCGTACGAGGAGCGCGGCTCGGGGGTGCGCCACAGGAAGTCCGGGTGCTCCGGCAGCGGCTGGGCGGTCATGCCGCGCCTCCGTTCGCGTGGGACAGGTGGGGATAGAGAGGGAAGGCGGCGGCGAGCCTGCCGACCCGGGCGCGCAGTGCGTCCTCGGGCTGTTCGCCCTTCAGGGCCTGGGCGATGATGTCGGCGACCTCGCGGAACTCCGCGTCGCCGAAGCCGCGGGTGGCCAGCGCCGGGGTGCCGATGCGCAGCCCCGACGAGACCATCGGCGGGCGTGGGTCGAACGGCACCGCGTTGCGGTTGACGGTGATGCCGACGCGGTGCAGCCGGTCCTCGGCCTGCTTCCCGTCGAGCGCGGAGTTGCGCAGGTCGACGAGGACCAGATGGACCTCGGTGCCGCCGGTGAGCACCGTGATCCCGGCCTCGGCTACGTCGTCGGCGAGCAGCCGTCCGGCGAGGATGCGGGCGCCGTGCAGGGTGCGCTGCTGGCGTTCCCTGAACTCCTCCCCCGCCGCCACCTTGAAGGCGACCGCCTTGGCCGCGATGACATGCTGGAGCGGGCCGCCCTGCTGGCCGGGGAAGACCGCCGAGTCGATCTTCTTGGCCAGGCCGGCGCGGCTGAGGATCACACCGCCGCGCGGGCCGCCGAGGGTCTTGTGCGTGGTGGTCGTGACGACGTCGGCGTACGGCACCGGGCTGGGGTGGAGGCCCGCGGCAACCAGCCCGGCGAAGTGCGCCATGTCCACCAGGAGATACGCGCCCACCCGGTCGGCGATCCGCCGGAACGCGGCGAAGTCCAGCCGCCGGGCGTAGGCCGACCAGCCGGCGACGATCATCCGGGGCCGGTGCGCGAGGGCGAGTCGCTCAACCTCGTCCATGTCGACGCGCAAATCGGACGCGCGCACGTGGTACGGCACGACGCCGTACAGCTTGCCGGAGTAGTTGAGGCGCATGCCGTGGGTCAGATGGCCGCCGTGCGCCAGGTCGAGCCCGAGGATCGTGTCGCCCGGGTCGAGCAGCGCGGACATCGCGGCGGCGTTGGCCTGGGCGCCGGAGTGCGGCTGGACGTTGGCGTGCTCGGCGCCGAACAGCTCCGTCACCCGGGCGATGGCCAGCCGCTCGACGGCGTCGACGTGCGCGCAGCCGCCGTAGTAGCGGCGGCCCGGGTAGCCCTCGGCGTACTTGTTGGTCAGGACCGAGCCCTGGGCCTCCAGGACGGCCGCCGGGGCGAAGTTCTCCGAGGCGATCATCTCGAGGGTGGACTGCTGCCGGTGCAGCTCGGCGTCGACCGCGGCGGCGACGGCCGGGTCGAGTTCACCGAGCGGGAGGGCGAGGGGGGAGGCGAGTGTACTGGCCGACGGGCTGGTTGCCATGTGTGCACCATCCTGGTAGCCGACTAATGCGCAACTGATATATCAGACTCTGCGGTACGGTATGGGAGCTCGCCGGACAGGTCAAGGGGGCATTCATGCAGCAGCTGGCGACCGAGCCCAAAGGCGGAGAGCCGAGCGGTGGAGCGCCCGGGGGCGAGGAGCTGTCGCTCGCCGAGCGGGCCTACCGCGCCATCCGCGACCGACTCGTCATGCTCGAGATCCGCCCGGGCGCGCCGATCCACGAGGAGCAGCTGGCACAGTCCCTCGGCGTCGGACGGACACCGGTGCGCGAGGCGCTCAAGCGGCTCCAGTACGAGCGGCTGATCACGACCTACCCCCGGCGCGGCACCTTCGCCACCGAGGTCAACATCACGGACCTGGCCCATATCTCCGAGGTGCGCCAGGAGCTGGAGCCGCTGGCCGCCGCCCAGGCCGCGCGCCGCGCCACGGCCGCGGACCGGGCGGCCCTGACGGCCCTGCGGCAGGAGCTGGCGAGCGCCCCTTCCGGCCGGCACGACGACACCGGGCTCATGCACCTGGACCTCCGGGTCCACCGCGCCGTCTACGCCGCCGCGCACAACCCCTACCTGGAGGACACCCTCGTCCGCCACGACAACCTCGCCACCCGCATCTGGTGCCTGTTCCTCGACCGTCTGTCCGACATGGCCGGCCACGTCGAGGAGCACGGGCCGTTGATCGAGGCCATCGTGGCGGGTGAACCGGAGAAGGCGGCACAGCTCGCCCGCGGCCATGTCGAGGGGTTCGAGCGGGCGATTCGCGCGGCCATCTGAGAACACTCCCGCAGGCGACGGGAGGGTAGGGGAAAGCCGGAACGGGGTACCCGACGGCCCTCCCCGAAAAGAAGGCCGGGGAACCAGCGAGGGCGAGGGCGTCACACCCGGAGGCACCGTGGAGGGACGCGTACCGGAGGACCTCGCGGTCGTCGTCGACGCCCGTGGGGCGATCATGGTGTGGAGCGACGGCGCTCGCCGCCTGGTCGGATACGACGCCGCCGAGATCGTGGGCAGGGCCGTCGGCGAACTGCTCGCCGCCGACCTCCCGGAATCCACGCGGCGGCATGTGGCCGCCGGGCAGCGGTGGGCCGGTGAGGTGGCGCTCCGGCACCGGGACGGCGACCGTGTCGTGGTCCTGCTGCAGGGCACGCCCCTGACGGATGCCGGCCACCGTCGGCTCTGGCTGGTGACCGGCGCCGCACCGGTGCACACGGCGCGGCGGCCCGAGCACGGGACCGTGCCCCTGTGGGACCTCACGCTCTCCCAGCTCCCGGTACCGGTGGCCGTCTACGACGTCGAGGCCCGGCTCGTGGCCGCCAACGAGGTCATGACGCAGATGATGGGCCGGACCGAGGAGGAGATGAAGGGCCTGACGCTGTGGGAGATCCAGCCCAGTTGGCCCTTCGACGAGTACGACCGCCTCCAGCGGGAGGTCCTGCGCACCGGCGAGACGATCTTCCACGAGGAGCACGGCCAGGCCCCGGGTGAGACCCGGCCGCATGCCTGGTCCATGTACATGTCGCCGTTGAAGGACGAGACCGGCAGGGTCCAGGGGCTGTCCGCGACCGTGTTCGACACCACGGAGCAGTCCTGGGCCCGCCGCCGGCTGGCGGTGCTCAACGACGCCAGTCTCCGCATCGGAAGCACCCTGGACGTGGCCCGGACGGCGGACGAACTGGCCGAGGTGGCCGTGAGCGGGTTCGCGGACTTCGTCACCGTGGACCTGCTGGAGTCCGTCGCCCTGGGGGACGAGCCAGAACCGCTGCCGCCGGCCGCGCCGGTCACCGTGCGGCGCACCGCGCAGCGCTCGGTGCTGGAGGGCTGCCCCGAGTCGGTGATCCCCTCCGGCGAGACGACGCTCTACCCCGTGGGCACGCTGCCGGTGCGGACGCTGGTCGGCGGCCGGGGCACCCGGCACCGGCCCGGGGATCCGGGGATGCGGGAGTGGATCAGGTCCTCGCCCGCCCGCGCCGAGTCCGTGGCCAAGTACATGATCCACTCGGTGATGATGGTCCCGCTGCGCGCCCGAGGGGTGACCCTGGGGCTGGTGCACTTCCTGCGGCACCGGACGCCGGAGCCGTTCAGCGAGGACGACCTGCTGCTCGCGGAGGAGATCGTCGCCAGAGCGGCGGTGAGCGTGGACAACGCCCGCCGCTACACCCGGGAACGGCGTACGGCGCTGGCGCTCCAGCGCAGCCTGCTGCCCGACCGGCCTCCGGAGCTGGCGGCCATGGAGGTCGCCTACCGCTATCTGCCGACCGGTTCCGGGGCGGAGATCGGCGGCGACTGGTTCGACGTGATCCCGCTGTCCGGCGCCCGGGTCGCCCTGGTCGTGGGCGACGTGGTGGGCCACGGCATCCACGCCTCGGCCACCATGGGCCGGCTGCGGACCGCCGTACGGACGCTCGCTGATGTCGATCTCGCGCCCGACGAGCTGCTCACCCAGCTGGACGATCTCGTCCTGAGGCTCGACCGGGAGGAGGGCCCGGAGGTGCGCGGGCGGTCGGCGGAGGCGTCGGGGCAGGTCGGAGCGACCTGTCTGTACGCCGTGTACGACCCGGTGTCCCGCCGCTGCACCATGGCCCGCGCCGGGCATCCGCAGCCGGCGCTGGTCACGCCCGACGGCGGCGTGCGCTTTCTCGACCTGCCGGCCGGGCCGCCACTGGGCCTCGGCGGCCTGCCGTTCGAAGCGGCCGAGGTGCGGCTGGAGGAGAACAGCCTGCTCGCCCTCTACACCGACGGGCTGATCGAGGCCGCCGACCACGACATCGAGGTCGGGCTCGGTCTGCTGCGCCGGGCGCTGAGCAGCCCCGCCGAGGTACTGGAGGAGACCTGCGACCAGGTGCTGCGCACCGTGCTGGCGGGCCGCGCCGCCGACGACATCGTGCTGATGCTGGCCCGGACCGCCGCGCTCGGCGCCGGGCAGGTGCACACCTGGCAGCTGCCACCGGACCCCGCCGCGGTGGCCCGGGCCCGCAAGCTGGCGGGCGGGCAGCTGGCCTCCTGGGGACTGACGGAGGCGGCGTTCACCACGGAACTGATCGTCAGCGAACTGGTCACCAACGCCCTGCGCTACGGCGGCGCCCCCATCGAGCTGCGGCTGATCCGCGACTCGACCCTCATCTGCGAGGTGTCCGACGGCAGCAACACCGCACCCCACCTGCGCCGGGCCCGCGTCTTCGACGAGGGCGGACGCGGACTGCTCCTGGTCGCCCAGCTCTCCGACCGCTGGGGCACCCGCCAGACCCCCACGGGCAAGACGATCTGGGCGGAACAACCCCTGCCGGCCGAGGCGTCCGGCTGACCCGGACGGCTCTGTGCCCCAGGGCCTGACGTTCGAATCACGCCGCGGACGCGGGGTCTGGCACGCACATCTGCCGCGTTGTCGTCACTCACCGACTCCCTGCGGACTGATCCGAACGACAGGCCCTACGCCCGCCGCTCCCCCGAGCCGCGTGCCGGGGTCCCGGCGTCGAGGTCGCTCTCGGTGTGCGTGACGAAGTCGTCGAGGAGCCGGCGGAGGAACCCGGCGAGCTGCAGCAGCTCCTCGGCGGGCCAGGCGGACAGCGCCATCTCCATGCCCCGCCGCCGGACCTCCCGCATGCGCTCGGCGGCGACCAGCCCGGCCTCGGTGAGCTGGACGCGCTGGGCGCGCCGGTCGTCCGGGTCGGGGAAGCGGACGACATACCCGGCCCGCTCCAGCTGCCGCAGCTGCCGGGTGACGTGGGAGGCCTCCACCGACAGCCGGGCGGCCAGCACGCCGGGGCGTGGCGGGTCACTCCCGGCGATGTGCGTCAGGATCGCCACGGCGGCCCGGTCCAGGTTCAGTCCCGACTCGGCCATCAGACGCTCGTGCTGCCGGGTCCGGCCGGCCAGGTACGTGATGCGCGTGAGGGCTTGCCCGATCTCGGCCAGGGCCGTCGAGGCGGGCTCCGCCACTGGATGCGGTGTGGGCATGCACCCAGCGTAGACATATTTGCCTGAGTTAAGCAATATAAAAGTTGCTTGACTTAGACAATGGAAATCTGCTTGCCTAAGTCAAGCAATCTCACTCCCCCGTCGTCCACGGAGGCTTCCATGTCCCACCCCCTCGCCCGCCACGCGAAGGGCGGATCGTCCGCCCCGCCCAGATCGAACGCCGTGGTCGGGGTACTGGCCTTCGCCGGGATCGTGGTCTCGCTGATGCAGACCCTGGTCATCCCGATCGTTCCCGAGCTGCCGGGATTCCTGAACGCCTCGCCGTCGAACGCCGCCTGGGCGATCACCGCCACCCTGCTGGCCGCCGCCGTCGCCACTCCGGTCGTCGGCCGCCTCGGTGACATGTTCGGCAAGCGCCGGATGCTGCTCGTCAGCGTCGTGCTGCTGGTGTCCGGCTCGGTCGTCTGCGCCCTGAGCGACTCGCTCGTCCCGATGATCGTCGGCCGGACCCTCCAGGGCCTGGCGGCGGCCGTCGTCCCGCTCGGCATCAGCATCATGCGGGACGTCCTGCCCGCCGAGCGGCTCGCCGGCTCCACCGCCCTGATGAGCGCCTCCCTGGGCGTCGGCGGCGCCCTCGGCCTGCCCGCGGCCGCCTTCATCGCCGACCGCTACGACTGGCACATGCTGTTCTGGATCTCCGCCGCGCTCGGTGTCGTGGCCCTGGCGCTCCTGGTGCTGATCGTGCCCGAGTCGACAGTCCGCACCGGCGGCAGCTTCGATCTGCTCGGCTCCCTCGGCCTGTCCGCCGCACTGGTGTCCCTGCTGCTGGCCGTCTCCAAGGGCGGCGACTGGGGCTGGACCAGCGGCACGACGCTGGGTCTGTTCGCCGGCGCGGTCCTGGTCTTCCTGCTGTGGGGACGGTACGAACTGCGCACCTCCCAGCCGCTGGTGGACCTGCGCACCACCGCCCGCCGCCAGGTGCTGTTCACCAACCTCGCCTCGGTCGCGCTCGGCTTCTCGATGTTCGCCATGTCGCTCGTCCTGCCGCAGGTCCTGCAGCTGCCCGAGCAGACCGGTTACGGGCTGGGCAAGTCCATGCTGGCCGTCGGTCTGATCCTGGCCCCGCAGGGGCTGGTGATGATGGCCATGTCCGCCGTGTCCGCCGGCCTCACCAAGGCGAAGGGCCCCAGAATCACCCTGATGATCGGCGCGGTCGTCGTGGCCGCCGGGTACGGGCTGAGCCTCGCGCTGATGTCCGAGGTCTGGCACATCGTCCTGGTCGCCTGTGTCATCGGCGGCGGTGTCGGCTTCGCCTACGGGGCCATGCCCGCCCTGATCATGGGCGCGGTGCCGGCCTCCGAGACGGCGGCGGCCAACAGCCTCAACACCCTGATGCGCTCCATGGGAACGTCGTTCGCCAGTGCCCTCGCGGGCGTCATCCTGGCGCAGATGACCACCGGCTTCGGGGGCCACGCCCTGCCTTCCGAGAACGGCTTCAAGACGGTCATGGCCATCGGCGCCGGCGCCGCCCTTCTGGCCTTCTTCCTCGCCTCGTTCCTCCCGCGCCGGCAGACCACCGAGGAACCGGCCGAGCCCGTCGAAGCCGCTGAACCGACGGAGATCTCCGGGGCGCGCTCCTAGTGCCCGTCCGCTGAGGCGCCGACCCCTGAACGGCCGTGGTGCAGCAGGCTGCACCCCCGGTTCGGGAGCGCGCTCCCTCGTCGCGGCACGCGGCGGACGGGATCGTGGTGAGCAGGTCGGAAACGCCGAACCCACCCTTCCCTCCCCCGCATTCCCACTCGAGAGGCACCTCCATGTCTACGTTCCTCACCACCGTCAAGTCGTTCGTCGCCGACCTGCTGCTCTGGAGCTTCTTCACCGTCGGTCTCGGCGCCGCCCTGGGTGCCGGTGCCGACCTCGACGGCACCCGGAAGGACGTGGTCACCATCGCCGGGTCCGCCCTCGCGCTCGTCACCGGCATGCGGCTCGCGAAGAAGCCGAGGATCAAGGGCTTCCTGTCCAGGCCGGGCACGCTGTGGTTCCTGTTCCTGTTCAACGGCGGTGCGGCCGTGGCGATGTACTTCGCCCTGGACGGGGTGAAGGCGGTCGCCGCCGCTGCCGCCATGGGGCTGGTGTCGCTCGGAGCGGCCGGCGGGATCGTCGCCAACTACCGCGATGCGGCCCACGCCTGAACCACCGCCACCTGTCGGCGAGTGACGTGAGTCACGTCAGCTTGAGGTCAGGGAGCTGACCGGAAGCTGTCAGCCCGCTCCGCTTCCATACCGATGCCCGAACTCTTCCCCTCCCCCACCCCACATCACCGAGGAGACGTCATGTCCGATGCCCTGTCCTGCCCCGTCACCGGCGCCACCGGCCCGCTGCCCGAGTACCCGCTGCCGCGCGCGGCGCAGTGCCCGCTGGCCCCGGCCCCGGTCGCCCAGGAACTGCGGGACGAGAAGCCGATCACCAAGGTGCGGATCTGGAACGGCAGCACGCCCTGGCTGGTCACCCGTCACGCCGACCAGCGGGCCCTGCTGCCCGACTCCCGCGTCAGCGACGACGACCTCGACCCCGGCTTCCCGTACGTCAACGCGCACCGGGCGGAGATCGCGCCGGTCACACCTCGGCTGATCACCAACACGGACGCCCCGGAGCACACGCGGCTGCGGCGGACCGTCAACGGGCCGTTCGTGGTCAAGCGGATCGAGAAGATGCGCGAGCCGGTCCAGAAGATCGTCGACGACCTCATCGACCGGATGCTCGCCGGTCCCAGCCAGGTCGATCTGCTCAAGGCGATCGCGCTGCCGGTGCCGTCCCTGGTCATCGCCGAACTGCTCGGAGTGCCGTACGAGGACCACGACTTCTTCCAGCGCAGCAGCAGCCTGGTCCTGGACGGTTCGGCGGCACCGGAGGAGGCCAGGAAGGCCAGTGGCGCGCTGGCCGCCTACCTGGACAACCTCATCGAGCTGAAGACGGCCGACCCGGACGACGACGTGCTGTCGGAGATGGCCGGCCGCGTCCAGGCCGGCGAGATGACGCACACCGAGGCCGTCCACATGGGCGTCGCGATGCTGATCGCCGGTCACGAGACCACCGCCACGATGATCAGCCTCGGCACCCTCGCCCTGCTCCAGCACCCCGACCAGCTGGCCCTGCTGCGCGAGACCGACGACCCCAAGCTGGTCGCGAACGCGGTGGACGAGGTGCTGCGCTATCTGTCCATCGTCCAGACCGGCGTACGCAGGGTCGCCAAGGACGACATCGAGATCGGTGACGTCGTCATCCGCAAGGGCGACGGCATCATCTTCGACCTGCACGCCGCGAACTGGGACCCGGAGGTCTTCCCCGAGGCCCAGCGCCTCGACATCACCCGCCCGGCCCGTATCCACCAGGCGTTCGGCTACGGCCCCCACCAGTGCCTGGGCCAGAACCTGGCCCGCCTTGAGCTCCAGGTCGTCTACGGCACCCTCTACCGCCGTATCCCGACCCTGCGGCTGGACGCGGCCGTCGAGGACCTGGAGTTCGACCACACCGGGACCACCTACGGCGTGCACAGCCTGCCCGTGGCCTGGTGACCACTCCCCCCTCAGATCCCCCCACTCAGAAAGAACCGAGGTGACAACGATGCGTGTGGAACTGGACGTACCGAAGTGCGTGGCGTCGGGCCAGTGCGTGATGGCCGCTCCCGACGTCTTCGACCAGCGGGACGACGACGGTGTCGCGATCCTGCTGGAGGAGCGGCCCGGCGAGGAACTGCGCGGTGAGGTGGAGGAGGCCGTGGCGATCTGCCCGGCCGCCGCGATCCGGCTGGTCGAGTCGTGAGGCGCGTCGTGGTCGTCGGTGCCTCCGCGGCCGGGCTCGCGGCGGCGGAGACCCTGCGCCGGTCGGGCTACGACGGCACCCTCACCCTCGTCGGTGACGAGCCGCAGACCCCCTACGACCGTCCCCCGCTGTCCAAGCAGATCCTCTCCGGCGAGTGGCCGGTCGAACGCCTGCCGCTGCGTCCGCGCGCCGACCTCGACGCCCTCGGCCTCGACCTGCGGCTGGGAGCGGCGGCGACCGGGCTGGACATGACGGACCGTACGGTGTGTCTGGCCGACGGGGAGCGAGTGCCGTACGACGGGCTGATCGTGGCCACCGGGGTGCGTCCCCGGCGGCTGCCCGGTGACGGCAACGCCCACGTGCTGCGCACCCTGGACGACGCCCTCGCGCTGCGCGACCGTCTGAGGCCGGGCTGCCGGCTGGTCGTGGTGGGCGCCGGGTTCCTCGGTGCCGAGGCCGCCGCGGTGGCGCAGGGGCTGGGCGCCCGGGTGACCCTGCTGGAACCGGCTCCCGTGCCGCTGGCGCACGCCGTCGGCAGCGAGGTCGGCCAGGTGCTCTCGCGGGCCCACCTCGATCACGGCGTGGAGCTGCGCACCGGCGTCACCGTGACCGAGGTGACCGGCGGGGGCGTACGGCTCGCGGACGGCGAACCGGTCGAGGCCGACGCGGTCCTGGTCGCCATCGGCTCGCTGCCCAACACCGAGTGGCTGGCGGGCAGCGGGCTCGCGGTCGGCGACGGGGTGCTCTGCGACGCGTACTGCGCAGCCGCGCCGGGTGTGTACGCGGCCGGGGACGTGGCCCGCTGGGACAACCCGCTGTTCGGGACGTCGATGCGGATCGAGCACCGTACGAACGCCGCCGAGCAGGGTATGGCCGCCGCCCGCAATCTGCTCGCCGCACCGGATGCGCGCAGGCCGTTCGCGCCGGTGCCGTACTTCTGGTCCGACCAGTACGACATGAAGATCCAGGCGTACGGCCATCTGCGCGGGCACGACGAAGTCACCGTAGTGGAAGGGGACTTGGCCGAGCGCAGGTTCGTGGCCGCCTATCGCACGGGCGAGCGGCTGACCGGCGCCCTGGCGGTCGGCATGCCGCCCAAGGCCGTCCGTGGCTGGCGGCAGGCCATCGCGGGCGGAACGGCCTGGAGCGACGCCGTACCGGCCGCAGGCACCGAGGCGGCCTGACCTCAGGTTCCCCGACTCCCGGCGGGGGCGGCCCCGTTGTCGCCCCCGCCCTTTCAGCGAAGGAGAACGCAGATGCAGAACCGTACGGACGACCCGCGCGACGTGGTCGTCGTCACCGGAGCGGGCGGGATGGGAACGGCGGTCGCGCGCCGTCTGGGCAGCGGACGGACGCTGATCCTCGCCGACCACTCGCGCGAACGGCTCGATCAGGTCGTGGCGGAGCTGAGCGCCGAGGGATACGCGGTGCGGGGCATACCGACCGACGTCTCCGACCGTGCCTCGGTCGAGGAACTCGCGAGAGTCGCGGCGGAGCAGGGGCGGATCACCGCCGTGGTGCACACCGCCGGGGTCGCCGCCGCGACCGCGTCGGTCGGCAGGATCCTCGAAGTGGACCTGCTCGGCACGGTGTATGTGATCGAGGCGTTCGAGAAGGTGGCCGTCAGAGGCACTTCGCTCGTCTGTGTCGCCAGTCTGGCCGGGCACATGGCCTCGATCAGTGCCGAGGAGGAGGCCGCCCTGGCGACGGCTCCCGCCGAGGAGCTGCTCGGTCTTGGCGCCGTCACGGGCCTCGGTGACGACGCGACCGCGGCCTACATCCTCGCCAAGCGCGCCAACCACGTGCGTGTGCAGGCCGCCGCCCTCGCGTGGAACCGGCTCGGCGCCCGCGTCAACACCCTCAGCCCCGGCGTCATCGCCACCGCCATGGCGAAGGCGGAGGCCGACTCGGACGCCGACGGGCACATGCTCAAGATGCTCGACGCGTGCGGCGCGGGGCGGCCGGGCACACCGGGCGAGATCGCCGACGCCGTGGCCTTCCTCACCGGCCCCGAGGCGCGGTACATCACCGGCACCGATCTGCTCGTCGACGGCGGGCAGGCGGCCTGGATCCGCCGGCACATGCGGCGCCCCGGATGATGGTGGCCGAACCGGCCCGCTGGGGCAGGGTGGTGGGGCAGGCGGGGCGGGCCACGCTCCACCTGTTCCTCGCCTCGCTGCTGGCCTTCGGCCTCTACCTGTTCATCACCGTGCTGCTCATCACGGCGATCGCCACCGTCTCCGTCGTCGGGGCGTGGCTGCTGCCCGAGACGGTGCTGCTGATCCGCCGGATCGCCGGGGCGAAGCGCACCCTGGTGACCGCCTGGACGGGCCGGCAGATCCCCGAGGCGTACGAGCCGGTCACCGGCCCGCTGCGCAAGCGGCTGCGGATCGCGGTCCGGGACCCCGGCACCCTGACCGACCTGCGCTGGATGGCGGCCTCGTATGTCTACGGCGCGATGCTCGCCCTGGCGCTGCCCCTGTGGCCGCTGGGGCTGGTCGTCGACGGCGTGCGGTGCGGGCTGTGGCGCCGTGAGGCGCTCGTCCTGCCGTTGATCACCCGCCTCGCCGATGTGGAGGCCGGCTGGTCGGAGGCCCTGCTCAAGCCCTCGCCCCGGGCGCGGCTGGCCGCCCGGGTCGAGGAGCTGGCCGCCACCCGCGCGGACGCGATCGCGGCGCACGGGGCCGAACTGCGCCGCATCGAGCGGGATCTGCACGACGGGGCGCAGGCCCGGCTGGTGGCGCTGTCCATGCGGATCGGGCTGGCGGTACGCGCCTACGACCGTGACCCGCGGGCCGCGCAGCGGCTGCTGGCCGACGCGCAGGACCAGGCCGAGGAGGCGCTGGCCGAACTGCGGCACGTGGTCCGCGGCATCCATCCGCCGATCCTCACCGACCGGGGTCTGGTCGGTGCGGTGCGGGCGCTGGCCGCGGTCAGTGGACTCGAGGTGACCGTGCGGGTGGACGGTCTGGAGGGCGAGGGGGTCCGGGCCCCGGCCGCGGTCGAGGCGGCCACCTACTTCGCCGTGGCGGAGGCGCTCACCAACGCCGCCAAGTACAGCGGCGCCGAGCGGGCGTCGGTCGTCCTGGAACGCCTGCGCACCGGGCTGCGCGCCGTCGTCCGGGACGAGGGCGTGGGCGGCGCGGACGAGTCCGGTGCCGGTTCCGGGCTGCCGGGCATCCGCCGCCGCGTCGCCGCCCTGGACGGGAGCGTGACCGTGACCAGCCCCGTCGGGGGGCCGACCGTGATCGAAGTGGAGCTGCCGTGCGTGTGGTGATCGCCGAGGACAACGCCCTGCTCAGAGAGGGGCTCGTGCTGTTGCTGACCTCGGCCGGGCATGAGGTGGCGGCCGTCGCCGGCACCGGCCCCGAGGTCCTCCCTGCCCTGCTGGAGCACCGTCCGGACGCGGCCGTGCTCGACGTCCGGATGCCGCCGGGTTTCCGGGACGAGGGCCTGCGCGCCGCCCTGGAGGCCCGCGAGAGGATTCCCGGGCTGCCCGTGCTGGTGCTCTCGCAGTACGTGGAGGAGTCGTACGCCGCCGAGTTGCTGGGCGGCGGGGCGGGCGGGGTGGGCTATCTGCTCAAGGACCGGGTGGGCCGGGTGGACGAGTTCCTGGAGGCGCTGGACCGGGTGGCGGGCGGTGGTACGGCCCTGGACCCGGAGGTGGTCACCGAGTTGCTCACCCGGCGCCGGGACTCGCCCCTGGACTCGCTGACGCCGCGCGAGCGCGAGGTGCTGAAGCTGATGGCGGAGGGCCACGACAACACCACCATCGCGCAGACCCTCGTCGTCACCGAACGCGCCGTCAGCAAGCACATCGGCAATGTGTTCCTGAAGCTCGGCCTCCCGACCGGTGACAGCGGCCACCGCAGGGTGCTGGCGGTGCTGGCCTATCTGAACGGACGGTGAGTCAGCGCGGGGTGGCGGCGGGCCGGGCCAGACGCTCGCCGATGACGCCGATCACGTCCGGCGCGTGGTCGATGAGGAAGAAGTGCCCGCCGGGGTAGCGCTTCATCTCGAAGTCGCCCGCGGTGTGGGCGCTCCAGGCGCGTACCTCGTCGTGGCTCGCCTTGGGGTCGTCGTCTCCGGTCAGGGCGGTGAGGGGGCTGTGGAGCCGGTGGTCCGACGCCCATACGTAGGTCTCCACCGCGCGGTAGTCGTTGCGGAGGGCCGGCAGGATCATGCGCATCAGCTCCTCGTCTCCGAAGATCCGCTGGTCGGTGCCACTGAGCCCGCGCAGTTCGGCGATGATCCCGGCGTCGTCACGCCGGTGCACCCGCTCGTCGCGGTGGCACGACGGTGCGCGGCGCCCCGAGACGAAGACCCGCTCGGCGAATCGCCCGGCCCGCTCCAGCCGTACGGCGACCTCGAAGGCCAGGGTCGCTCCCATGCTGTGCCCGAACAGGGCGAAGGGGCGGTCCACCGTGCGCGTCACGGCCCGGCTGACATGGTCCGCGAGACCGTCGATGGTGTCGATCATGGGCTCGTTGTGCCGGTCCTGGCGGCCCGGGTACTGGACGGAGAGCACCTCGACCCCGGGGTTCAACGCCTGGGCCACCGGCCGGAAGAAGGACGCCGAACCGCCCGCGTGGGGCAGACAGACCAGTTGTACGGGGGCGTCGGGGCTCGGGAAGAAGCGTCGTATCCACGGATCGGTGGCGGTCATGGGGCCTTCCTGTTCTCATGCTCGGAACGACTTCTCATGCTCGGAACGACATGCTCGTACCGATTGCCAAGATAGACGGACCGACCGGCCAGGAGGGATCGCATGACGAACCACCCCACGCGCACGGAACGTGTCGAACTGACCCCGGCAGCCGAGGAACTGCTGCGGCGGCTGACCGGTGCGCACGGGCCGGTGATGTTCCACCAGTCCGGCGGCTGCTGCGACGGCAGCGCCCCGATGTGCTACCCGCGCGGTGAGTTCCGGGTCGGCGGCTCGGACGTCCTGCTGGGGCAGGTGGCCGGGGACACGCCGTTCTGGATGAGCGGGGACCAGTACACCTACTGGTCGCACACCCATCTCACCGTGGACGTCGTCCCCGGCCGCGGCAGCGGCTTCTCCCTGGAGGCCCCGGAGGGCGTCCGTTTCCTGATCCGCTCCCGGCTGCTCACCGACGAGGAGCTGCGGCACATCGAGGCGGAGCCACCGCTGCCGACCGGGGCGGACGAGCCCGGCCGGGCCTGAACGGCTCGGTGCGCGCGTCGCCATAGGGTGGGCGCATGTACACGACGCGGGTCTCGGGCCATGTCGACGCGCCGCGCCCGGCCGTCTACCGGGCGCTGCTGAGCGCGGAGGCGATCGAGCGCTGGCGGGTACCGGACGACATGCGCGCCGAGGTGCACGAGTTCGACGCCCGCGAGGGCGGCCGGTTCCGTGTCTCGCTCACGTACGACGCACCGGACGCCACCGGGAAGACGGCCGGGCACACCGACACGTACCACGGCCACTTCGCGCGGCTCGTGCCCGACGAGCAGGTGGTCGAGGTGCTCGCGTTCGAGTCCGCCGACCCCGCGCTGGGCGGCTCGATGACCATGACGACGACGCTCACCGACGCGCAGGGCGGCGGCACCGACGTCCTCGTGGTCCACGAGGGCATCCCCGACGTCGTGCCCGCCGCGGACAACGAGACGGGCACGCGCATGGCCCTGGCGAATCTGGCCCGGTTCGTCGAGAGCGGCCCGGACGTCGGCTAGGGCGCGGGGCGTCGTTCGCGTCCGCGGCGACCCCGATGAGCGCCTACTTCGTCATGCGTCCGCAGATCACCGGTGATCTCCGGCAGGCCGGCCCGGGCCAGCGACTCGACACGGGTCAGGGACCGGCGGCACGGGGCGCAACGTCGTCGCCGGCCGGGCGGGCTGCGGCATCGAGGTACGGGTCGCCGACCCCGCCGAAGCGGCCCGCGTCGACGCCGCGCCGGTCTCCCTCGCCCCTTCCGATCCCCGGGTACGGGTCTCGGTCACCGGCGAATGGAACCGCCCCCCGAAGGTGCCGACGCCCGCCTCGCGGCTCCTGTTCGATCAGGCGCGCGCGGCAGCGGCGGAACTGGGGTGGGCTCTGCGGGAGACCTCCGTCGGCGGAGCGAGCGACGGCAACTTCGTCTCGGCGCTGGGCCGTCGGGTCCTCGACGGTCTGGGAGCGGTGGGCGACGGTGCCCACGCCCGGCACGAACACATCCTGCTGGACCATGTCCCGCCGCGTTCTTCATGTTCATGCCAGGCATGCAGAACGACCGCCGCGCTCTTCAGGAACACAGACGGAACACGGATTCCTCCGTGCACAGAAATGCATTGACCAACTGAATGCATGCAGCAATCGTGGCGCGCTCGACGCCCCTCCGTGCTTCCGTGCGCCCCTACGGAGAAAGGATTCGGCGAGCCATCGGCGGATTTCACTGGGCAGGACTGGGGCGAGCGTCAAATCGAGGCGATCGCACCACAATCCCGTGTGCCGACCGAGGCAGGTGGTTTTCGATGAGCGGCTCCGTTCCCGGACCAGCCCGAAATTGGACAGTGGGCACTGCTCCAGGCATATTCCCATTCCTGGGCCACGGTATCGACTTGGTCCGTCGCCCGCTGGATTTTCTGGAATCTCTGCCCGCGCACGGGGATCTGGTCGAAATACGCCTGGGTCCGCAGCGTGCCTGGATGGCCTGTCACCCGGATCTCGTCCACCAGGTACTCGGGGACCCGGAGACGTTCGACAAGGGCGGCCCGCTCTACGACCGGCTGCGGATACTGCTGGGGGACGGCGTCGGCACCTGCCGCCATGCGGATCACCGCCGTCAGCGCAGGATGCTCCAGCCCGGCTTCCGCAAGGCCCGCGTCGCCGACCAGGTGCAACTGATGGGCGAGGAAGCGGAGTCGGTGTGCCGCACATGGCGGGCCGGGCAGACGGTCGACATCAGCGCGACCATGATGGACCTGTCGACCCGCGTGATCAGCCGCGTCCTCTTCTCCGACTCGCTCGACGCCGCCACGGCCGACGAGATGCGCAGGTGCCTGGCCATAGTGGTGCGGGGCATGTTCATCCGGACGGTGATGCCGGTCGACGCCCTGTTCCGTGTTCCCACCCCGGCGAACCGGCGCTACCGGCACGCTTCCGACCGCCTGCGCGCGATCGTCGACGCGGCTGTCGCCGAGCGACGGCGAGGCGCTTCCCATGACGACCGGGACGATCTGCTGGGGACCTTGCTGGCGGCGGCGCGGGGGGACGGCGTGGAGTCGGCGATCACCGACAGGGAGGTCCACGGCCAGGTGATCACGCTGATGTTCGCCGGCGCCGAGAGCACCGCCCTGTGCCTCTCCTCGGCCCTGGACCTCGTGGGGCGGCATCCCGAGGAGGAACGCCGTCTGCACTCCGAGGTCGACGCCGTGCTCGCTTCGGGACGGCCGCCCGGCCACGACGAACTGCCGCGCCTCGCGCACACGCGGGCCGTCCTCACCGAGACGCTGCGCCATCGCCCGCCCGGCTGGCTCTTCACCCGCGTCACCACGAAGGAGACGGAGCTCGCCGGGTACCGGCTCCCGCGCGGCGCCACGGTCGTGTTCAGCCCGTACCTCCTGCATCACGACCCCGCCCTGTTCCCCGGCCCCGACCGCTTCTCCCCCGACCGCTGGCTGCCCGGACAGGCCGCCGCCGCCCGCCCCGGAGCGATGATCCCGTTCGGAGCGGGCCGCCGGAAATGCATCGGGGAGACGCTCGCCATGACGGAGGCCATGGTGGCTCTCTCGTTCCTCACCCGCCACTGGCGACTGCGCCATCTGCCCGGCTACGAGGAACGGCTGCGCCCCGCGGCGTCGTTGGGACCGAGGGGGCTGGTCATGACCTGCGAACCACGCCTCAGGAGGCCGGTGGGCACAGCTGTCGTACCCGTCGTCCACAACTCCGGAACGGCAGGTGGCAACGATGTCCACGACGCATGAGGAAATCGCGCTCGCCGCGCAGGACGGAATACCGGCGGTCAATCTGCGGGACCTGATCGACGCGAACCTCTACATGCCCTTCCCGTACGAGCGCAATCCCCACGCGTCCGAAGCGTCGGCCGGCGTCGACAGCTGGCTGAGCACCTGGGGGCTGACCGATGACCCGGCCGTGGCGGCCATGATCTCCTATACACGTCCCGCGGAACTCGCGGCCTGCAACAGTCCGTCCATGGATTCCGGGCTCCTCCAGATCGTGGCCAACCAGATCGCCTACCAGTTCGTCTTCGACGACCGGGCGGAGGACGTCGGCCGGCGCTCGCCCGGCGGGCTGCTGCCCATGCTGTGCGAGAGCGTCGCGATCCTGCGGGACGGCCAGCCGCCCGCCACCCCGCTCGGCGCGGCCCTGGCCGACCTCCATCGACAGGTACGGGAGCGGTGCACACCCGATCAGGCCGCGCGGTGGGCCTGGAACAGCCGGGAGTACGTGCACGGCCTCCTGTACGAAGCGGTGGCCCAGGCCCATCCCGAACCGGTGAACAGCGGGCTGTGCCGGTCCATACGGTCCCTCATCGCCGGCGTCGAGCCGTTCTACCCGCTGTGCGAGGCCGCGCAGCGGTGCGAACTGACCCCGGAGGAGATCCATCACCCCGCCATGCGACGCCTGAGCCGGCTGTCGGCCGACGCGGCGGTGTGGATACCCGACCTCTTCTCCGCGGTGAAGGAACAGCGCTCGGGCGGCATGATCAACCTGGCCCTCGCCTACCGGCGGACACACCGGTGCTCCCTGCCGGTGGCCGTCACCCTGGCCGTACGGCACATCAACCGCACGATCCGCGAGTTCGAGGAGCTCTTCGGTGAGATCAGGCCGGAGCTGAGTCCGGCCGGCGTCGGCTACGTGGAGGGCATGGCCGGCTGGATCCGCGGATGCTACTTCTGGTCCCGTACCGTGCCGCGATACGCCGACACCATGGCGGCACCGGCAGGGCTCTGGCCGGCAGGCCGACCGGTCGCCTCCCCACAGGGTTCCCGAAAGGGGCGGAAACGGACCACGCTACCCCGAAAGACGGGGATCTAAAGCACTCCTGCGGAAAATTCACTCACCCTGTCTACCTCCTGTTACGTCCGGGCCAAACGACCTGTTTCCGGGCGTACGCTCGCCCAGTCCGGCGGGGAGCAACGACAGGAAGCGGTAGACCACATGACCCATGGGCTGCGGCAACCGATCACCGAACACCGGCCTCTGCTCGAACGCGACGAGGAACTCCGGGCCATCGACCGTGCGGTGGCGGGGCTCCGGGACTCCGTCGACGGCGTGCCCCGGGTACCGCGCGGCGGGCTGCTCGCCTTCACGGGTGAGGCCGGGCTGGGCAAGACGACCCTGATCGCGGCGGTGCGTGCCCGCGCCGCCGCACAGGGGTTCACGGTGTTCTCGGGCAAGGGCGGCGAGAACGAGCGGGGGCTGGCGTTCCGTGTCGTCCGCCAGGTCATGCAGCCCGTCCTGGCCGGCATGAGCGGGACGGAGCGCCGGGAGTTCCTGGGCAGTTGGTACGACATCGTCGGCGCCGCGCTCGGCCTCGAGGCGACGGACCCCGCCCGGATGCCGGACCCGACCGGAGTGCGTGACGGCCTCGACTGGGTCATGACGCGCCTGACGATGCTGAACGCGCCTGTCGTCCTGCTCCTGGACGACCTGCACTGGGCCGACACCGAATCCCTCGACTGGCTCGCCTCGTTCGCGCCCCGGGTCGCGGACCTCCCGCTCCTGATCGTCGTCGGCTACCGGCCGGACGAACTCCCGTCCGACGCGAGCTCCTTCCGCACGCTCGTCGAACGCCACGAGGAGCGCCCGCACGTCCTGTCCCCGCTCGGCGAGGCCGGTGTGGCGCGGATCATCAGGGAGGAAGTGGGGGAGGAAGCCGAGGACGAGTTCTGCGGCGCGTGCTGGACGGCCACCAACGGCATCCCCTTCGAGGCCGTCGAACTGGCCTTCAGACTCCGCGAGCGGCGGCTGAGGGGAACCCAGGACGAGGTGCCCGTGATGCGGGATCTCGCCGCCGCGGTCAAGGGCCCCGGCCTGATCGAGCGCCTCAAGCGGCTCGGCCCGAGCACGGTCCGCTTCGCGTGGGCCGGCGCCGTCCTGGGCGGACCCTTCTCACCGGAGGCAGCCGCCGACCTCGCGGTGGTCGGCAGCGAGGAGGCCGTCGAGGCGACCGAGAAACTGCGCGCCTGCCGCATCCTCACGAACGCCGACGAGACCGCGGGCGCCCTGGAGTTCGTCCATCCGCTGATCGCCACGACGGTCTACCGCGACATCCCCTCGGGCCTGCGCGTCGGCATGCACGACGCGGCCGCCAACGCCGCCCAGACGGTCCAGTCCGACCCCACCGCCGCCGCCCGTCACCTGCTGCAGGTGCCCTGCGACAGCCGGCCCGAGACGGTCGCGTGCCTGCGCGCCGCCGGGCGCGAGTACCTCCGCGCCGGTGCCCCGGAGGCCGCGCGGCGCGTGCTGACCCGGGCGCTGCGGGAACCACCCCCGGCCGAGGACCGCGCCGCCCTGCTCCACGAGCTGGCCGGCTCGACGTTCCTCCTCGACCCCACGGCCACGGTGAGCCATCTCCAGGAGGCGCTGAAGGAACCCGGGATCGAGCCCGACCTGCGTGCCTCCATGGTCTACCGGCTGACCCAGGCGCTGGCCCACACCGACCGGCTGACCGAGGCCGCGACCGTGGCCGCCGACGAGGCGCGGCGCGCCACCAACGCGCGCGTCAGACTGCGCATGCAGGCGGATCACTTCGTATGGAGCGCCTTTCGCGCCGACGAGTCGGACTCGTCCGCCCGCTCGCGCCGGCTGGCGCGGCTGGCCGACAAGCTGACCGGCCGGGGCCTGGAGGAGCGTTACATCCTCGGACTGCGGGCGTGGGACGCCCTGGTGCGCGGCGAGCCGCGGCGGAGCGCCCTCGGGTATGCCGAGGAGGCCCTCAGCGGAGGGATGAGCTGGACCGACGAGAACCGCGGCTTCGAGGTGCCCGCCGCGGTGGCCCTGCTGTTCATGTACTGCGACCAGCCGCGGCGGGCCGAGGAACTGTTCGCCGACGGGATGGCCGAGTGCGAGCACAGGGGGTGGCGCGGCTCCCATCTGGCGCAGGGGCAGACGCTCCTGGGCTACATCCGCTACCGCCGAGGGTGCCTGCCCGAGGCCGAGGAACTCGTCCGGGCCGGGCTGCACACCGCCGAGCGCGTCGAAGGCGCGGTGCCCGCACAGTGGTTCGCCATCGGCATTCTCATCCAGATCCTGCTGGCCCGCGGGCGGACCAGCGACGCGCGCCGGCTCGCCGACACCCACCACTACGGCGACGTGGTCCCCAACGCCGTCATCTTCCCCGACCCCCGCACGGTGTACGCCGAACTGCTGCTGGCGGAGGGGCGACTCACCGAGGCGGCGCGCCTGTTGTCCAGGGTCGGGGACTGGCTGGAGTCACGGGACTGGCACAACCCCTCGTGGTGCCCCTGGCAGCTGGGACTGGCCTCGGCACTCGCCCGCACCGCTCCCGACCAGGCGGTGCTGCACGCCCAGGACGCCGCCAAGCGAGCCCGGGACTTCGGTGCGGCCTCGGCGATCGGCCAGGCGCTGCGCGTCCAGGCAGAGGTGACGGGCGGGCAGGCCGCGCTCGATCTGCACACGCAGGCCGTCGATCATCTGGAGCGGTCGCCCGCGGCGTACGAACTGGCCCGCGCCCTGGTGGGCCATGGCGCCGCGCTGGTCCGCAACGGCCGCCTGCACGACGCCGCCGACCGGCTCTACCAGGGGCTGGAGGGGGCGGTGCACTGCGGTGCCGAGGGCCTGGCCGACCGGGCCAGACGGGAACTCTCCGCCGCGGGACTGCGCCCGCTGCCCCTGCGTTACGCGCAGACGGACATGCTGACCGGCCCGGAACGCCGGGCCGCCGAGAAGACGGCCCAGGGCCACCCGGCGCCGGCGGTCGCGCAGGACCTGAAAATCACCGAGCAGGGCGTACGGCATCTGCTGTCCTCCGTGTACCGCAAGCTCGGCACGGACACGGCGGGCCTCGCCGACGCCCTGGAGAACTGTCACCGGCCGGGGCGGTAGTCGGCCGGGCGGGCCTCACATCGGGCCGGGGCCCGTCCCGCCCTTGAGGCGTTCCAGGTCGGAGGGGCGGACCTGGATGACGACGAGGGCGATCAGCGCGGCGACGGCGGTGAAGATCGCCGCCATGATGAAGGCGGCCGAGACACCGGCGGTGAGGATCTCGTCGGACCAGGGTTTGGGCAGTTGTCCGGTCTGTTCGAACCGCAGTCGCTCGGCCGGGGTCGCCTGTCGGAGGAAGTCCGGGATCTGCTTCTCCGCCTCGTTGGTGCTGGCCGTGCCGTACATCGTGACCAGGATGGACAGGCCGAGCGAGCCGCCGACCTGCTGGGTGGCGTTGAGGAGTCCGGACGCCGCGCCGGTCTCCGGTGTGGCCACGTTGGACAGCGCCATGAGGGTCAGCGACACGAACTCCATGCCCATGCCGAGGCTGAAGACGAGCATCGGGCCGAGGACACTGCCCGCGTAGGTGGAGTCCACGTCGGTCAGGGTGAGCCAGGCGAGGCCCGCGGCGGCCAGGATCGCGCCCACCACCATGAACGGTTTGGGCCCGTAGACGGGCAGGAAGCGCGACGCCAGTCCGGCGCCGACGGCGATGACCGCGCTGACCGGCAGGAAGGCGAGCCCGGCCGCGAGCGGGCTGAAGCCCAGCACGTTCTGCACGAAGAGCGTCAGGAAGAAGAACATGCCGAAGATCGCGGCGGCGAGGCACAGCATGATGCCGTAGGTGCCCGCGCGGTTGCGGTCGGCGAACATGTGCAGGGGCGTGATGGGCTGTCTGGAGCGCCGCTCGATCAGGATGAAGGCCGCCAGGACGACGACCGCCCCGACGAACGAGGCCACCGTGAGCGGGTCGCGCCAGCCGTCCTGCGCGGCTCTGATGAACCCGTAGACGAGCAGCACCATGCCCGCGGTGGAGGTGAGCGCGCCGGCGATGTCGAAGCGTCCGGGGTGGCGCTCGGACTCCCTGATGTAGCGGGGCGTGGCGAGCACGATGAGCAGGCCGATGGGCACGTTGACGAACAGCACCCACCGCCAGTTCAGCCACTCCACGAGCATGCCGCCGGCGAGCAGGCCGATCGCGCCACCGCCGGCGGAGACCGCGGCGAAGACGCCGAAGGCGCGGTTGCGTTCGGGCCCTTCGCGGAAGGTGGTGCTGATCAGGGCGAGGGACGTCGGGGAGGCGATGGCACCGCCGACGCCCTGGAGGGCGCGTGCGCCGAGGAGTTGGCCGGAGTTCTGGGCGAACCCGCCGAGCAGGGAGGCGAGCACGAACAGCAGCACGCCGAAGATGAAGACGCGCCGCCGGCCCAGGATGTCGCCGGCCCGGCCGCCGAGCAGCAGCAGGCCGCCGAAGGTGAGGGTGTAGGCGTTGACCACCCACGACAGGCTGGTGGTGGAGAAGTCCAGGGAACTCTGGATGTGCGGCAGCGCGATGTTCACGATGGTGATGTCGAGGACCACCATCAGCTGGCAGGAGGCGATGACGAACAGCGCCATCGCGTTTCCGCCACCACCGGATTCCCTGGTGGTGGTCGCCTGTGGTGAAGCCGGCTGCGGGCTGCTGCCTGCGGTGTCCACCGTTCGACGGTACGCCCGCCTCCCGGACCTCACCACTCGATCACCGTCAGCCCCTGCGGTTGCCCTTCGGTGACAGCAGTTGCTCGCGCAGGACGGTCAGTTGGTGCGATGTGTCCACCTCGCCCGGGCCCACATCGCCTCCAACGCGCCGCTGACCTGCCGCGAGGGCTGCGCCGTCGACCTGGGGACGACCCCCGCGGGCTACGCGGATGCATCCGGCCGACGGTCTACTGGTGCACGGAAACCTGCGCAAGGCGGCCCGGCCGGGACGAGGACCTGGCCGCGGACCTCCTCGACGGGGTCGGTCTCGGCGAAACGGGAGGTCGCAGCCAGGGCCAGCGCCTCGCGATCGCCCGGGTGAGGGTCCTGGACGAGGCCGTGGCCGCCCTGGACGTGTCGATCCAGGCATAGATCCGCCGGCTGCTCGACGAGATCCGCCGGGACACCGGGGTCGCCCTCGTCTTCGTCGGACACGACCTGGCCGTGGTCCAGCCCATCACCGACGGCGTGCCGGTGATGCGCCAGGGCACCGGCTGCTGCTCGCGGCCGTCCCTGTCTCCGGTGAGGAGAACGGGTGGCGCAGCGGCAGCGGAGGCCACTCAGGCGTCGTGCAGCCCTCCACGGTGAAGGTGTGGCTGCCCGAACCGACCTCGAACGGGGGCGTCCCGCCGGGGAGTTCGACCAGGGCGGTGGTGTTGGGCGGGACGACCGCCGTGACCGTGACGGTGTCGCCCTGCCGCTCCCACCCGGCCTCGGCGCGCCCGTACGGCGTGAGGTGCGCGGCGTGCGCGCGGGTCAGCGTGCCGCCGGGCACCGGTGCGACGCGCAGCCGCTTCCAGCCGGGCCCGGCCTGCCCGAGCCCGGCGACGGTGCGGTGCAGCCAGTCGGCGACCGCGCCGAGGGCGTAGTGGTTGAAGGAGGTCATCTCGCCCGGGTTGACGGTGCCGTCGGGCAGCAGCGAGTCCCAGCGCTCCCAGACCGTGGTGGCGCCCATGGTCACCGGGTACAGCCAGGAGGGGCAGCCGGTCTCCAGCAGCATCCGGTAGGCGATCTCGGGCGCGCCCGCCTCGGTGAGCGCGTCGCAGATCAGCGGGGTGCCGGCGAACCCGGTCGCGATCCGGAACCCGGCCCGGCGGACGATCTCCACCAGGCGCCGACCGGCCCGCTCGCGCTGCCGTGCGGTGGGCAGCAGCGCGAACCGCAGGGCCAGCGCGTACGCGGTCTGCGCGTCCGAGGCCAGCAGGCCGCCCGGGGTGACGAACTCGTCGGCGAAGGCGGCCCGCACCCGCCCGGCGAGCCGCGTGTACCGCTCGGCGTGCTCCCGCTCCCCCAGCAGGTCCGCCACTTCGGCCATGATCTCGGCCGTGCGGGCCGCGTAGGCGTTGGCCACCAGGTCGCCGTCGGTCCGGGCGTCTCCCGGCCGGTCCGGCGGCGCGCCCGGGTCCAGCCAGTCGCCGAGCTGGAATGCGGCGCGCCACAGGCCACCGCCCTCCGTCGCGTACCGCTCCAGTTCGTCGGCCCAGGCGGACATCGAATCCCACTGGGCGCGCAACAGGCCCTCGTCGCCGAAGGCCCGGTACAGCGCCCAGGGGACGAGGACCGCGCTGTCGGCCCAGATCGCGTTCGCCGCGCTCGGGAAGCCGTCGGGCAGGGCGTCGGGCACGACCAGCGGCGGGATCGCGCCGTCGGGGCGGGCGAGTTGCTCGGCGGCAAGGTCGCGCAGCCACGAGCCGAGCATGCCGGAGCAGTCGTAGAGGAAGGCGGCCGTGGGGGCGAAGACGGCGATGTCGCCGGTCCAGCCGAGGCGTTCGTCGCGCTGCGGGCAGTCGGTGGGCAGATCCAGGAAGTTGCCGCGCATGCCCCACACGATGTTCGCGTGCAGCTGCTCGACCAGGGGGTCGGAGCACGCGAACCAGCCGGTGCGTTCCATGTCGGTGTGCAGGACGACGGCTTCGATGTCGTCCGGGTCCAACGCGCCGGGCCAGTTGTCCACTTGTGCGTACCGGAAGCCGTGGAAGGTGAAGAGCGGCTCGTACGTCTCGCCCTCGGGGGCGCCCTTGAGGGTGTAGCGGTCGGTGGCCTCGGCCTGCCGCAGGGGGCGCAGGGCGAGTTCGCCGTGTTCCAGGACCTCGGCGTGGCTCAGGGTGAGGGTCCGCCCCGCCTCGCCCCGCACCCTGAGCCGCAGCCGGCCGACCAGGTTCTGCCCGAAGTCCAGCACGGTGTGACCGGCCGGGGTGGTCAGGACGTGTACGGGCTTCAGCGTCTGCGTGCGGCGTACGGGCGGGCCGGTCGGTGCCACCAAGTCGCCCCGGGGCAGGTCCGGTTCGACGACGGGCATCCAGCCGTCGCCGGTCTCGCCGGGTGCGGACCAGCCGGGGCGCTCCAGGCGGGCGTCGTACTCCTCGCCGTCGTACAGCTCGGACCGCAGCGCCGGGCCGGTCGCGGCCTGCCAGCGGCCGTCGGTGGCGACGGTCTCGCGGCTCCCGTCGGTGTAGCGGATCTCCAGCTGGGCGAGCAGGGCGGGCCGGTCGCCGTAGACGGCGCGCCGGCCGCCGTGGAAGCCGAGCCGGCCGCTGTACCAGCCCTCGCCGAGCTGGGCGCCGAGCACGTTCACGCCCTCGCGCAGCTGCTCCGTCACGTCGTAGGTGGAGTAGCGCAGCCGGTGGTGGTACGAGGACCAGCCCGGGGTGAGGACGTCCGCGCCGACCGGGCGGCCGTTGAGCTCCGGCCGGCAGACGCCGAGGGCGGTGACGTACAGGCGGGCCGAGGCGACCGGTGCGCGCAGCCGGAAGGAGCGGCGCAGCAGGACGACGGGCTGTGGTCGTCCCGGGTCGATGTCCAGGTCCGGGTGCGGGGCGATCGGGCGGGCCGTCCAGTCCGCCGCGTCCAGCAGTCCGGTCTCCGCGTACGCGACCGGCGACCAGGCGGAGACCCGGTCCTCGGCGTCCCGCACGCGCACCCGTGCCCCGATCCGCGTGCGCGACGCCAGGTCCGGCCCGGGCCACGGCACCAGCACCGACGCGTCCGAGGCGACCGGGCCGTCCGTCCCGCCGATCCGGGCGCCGGCGTCGTCGAGCAGCTCGATCTCGTACGCCGACTGCCGCCAGCCGGGTGCGTCGGTCTCGGTGCGCCAGCTCAGCCGGGGGCGGGGCTCGCCGATGCCGAGCGGCTCCCGGTGGTGTTCGAAGACGGGGGCGGTGACCTCGGCCTGCATGGGAAAGCTCCTCACTCCGCGTTCTGCTCGTGAGTCGGTCGACCCGGCGATACGAGGCGGGTGTCGAGGCCGGTCGCCGGACCGGCCTCGTGGTCAGCGGCCGCCGCGGATCAGGCCGGTGAGATAGCGCCACAGCGAGGAGCGCTGCCGGGCGGACGGGTCCGGCAGGACCTCCTCCGCCACCCCCGGCGCGGGGTCGTCCGCCGCCCGCCGCACGGGCGCCGAGGCGAGTTCGTACCGCACGGGCAGCGAGCGCAGGCCCCGCATGAACGGGGAGGAGCGCCAGGGCAGTTGGTCGGCGGGCAGCGCGAGGTCGAGGTGGTCGAACCGCTGGAACAGGCGCCCCACACCGGCCGCCGCGACCGTCGAGGCGAGCTCCCGGGCCGGGCACTGGCGCGGACCGGCTCCCCAGGACAGGTGCGCCCGGGTGCTGATGGTGGTGCCGGAGGCGACGTGGTCGGCGAAGAGCGGGTCGGCGTGGGCCGCGGCCGAGGAGACCCACACCGGGTCGCCCGCGTGGATCGTGTACTTGCCGAGCGGGGTGTCCTGGGCCGCGAAGCGCGGGACGAAGTTCACCAGGGGCGGCTTGCGCATGACCACCCGGTTCATGGTCTCCCTGACCATCCCGGCGGACAGGCTGGCGCGCACGCTGCTCTCCCCCGAGATGACCTCGACGACGGTGTTGGAGATGAGGATGCCGACGTGGTCGGAGGTCATGCCCAGCAGCATGAACAGTTCGCGGGCGAGCTGGTCGAGCGAGAGGTCCGGGTGCGCGGCCAGCAGGTACGAGGGAAAGTCGTCGCCCGGCTTCTGGAGCTTCCCCGCGGCCAGTTCCGCCAGGGTCGCCAGCAGGCGCTCCAGCGCGGCCTCGGCGTCCGGGCCCGCGTCGAGCACGCGCCACATGTCCATCAGCGCGTCGTCGCCCTGCGAGCCGGGGAAGCCGAGCAGATGGCTCGCCACCATCAGCGGCAGCGGCCGGGAGAACTGCGCGGACAGGTCCGCCACGCCGGTCTTGCCGCCCTCTCCCACCAGGGTGATCAGCTCGTCGGCGTAGGCGGTGACGGCGGACTTCAGTCGCTTGGCCTGCGGGTGGCGCGGGTCCTGGAACGGCTTGAGGGCCACGTCCCACGCGGACCGCAGCGGCCGGTAGCCGGGGCCGCCCTGGATCAGGATGTGGTTGACCTCCAGGGACGGGCCGAGCGGCCAGTCGGCCGGCACCCTGCCCTCGGAGCGGGCCCGCCAGTTCTCCAGCCCCTTCGGGAAGCCGTCGTTGTCCTGGAGCACCTGGAGGGACTCGCGGTAGCCGAGGACCAGCCAGGCGGGCACGCCCAGCAGATCGACCGGCGCGACGGGGCCGTGTTCGTGCCGCAGCCGCTCGTAGACGAGCGAGGGACGTGTCTCGTAGTCCCGGGTCAGCAGCGGTTCAGGACTCAGGGACTCCAGCCGCGTGTCGTCCAGGTCCACGGATCCGCCGTCACCCCACTGGGATTCCATCGTCTTGCCACCCTCCGACACGCCCCGTACCGGCACCCCATCAGCCGGTAGCCGGAAACGGTGGGGACCCTACCCCAGTGCGAACTCGCGGGTAACGACGGGGGGTGGGCGAGGGCGGCCCGGCGGCGGGAGGTACGGCGGATCAGGCCGCCGTGTAGCCGAGTTGGCGGCGCATGTAGGGCGTCATGAGCGTCTTCGCCTTGGCGAGGGTGGTGGTGCGGCTGCCGAGGACGGCGGACTCGCCGCCGGGTACGGGCAGCACGGTCAGTCCGTCGGCCGGGCCGAACGGCACGATGAGGGGGGTGCGCTGGATCGGCCGGTAGAAGCGCGGCTCCTTGCGGTGCTTGCCGGAACTCTGCAGGTAGGCGCGGATGTTGTGGGCGGCGATGTCCGCCTGGGCGAGGGCGGCGGGGGTGATCTTGAGTTCGCTGACGTCGTTCACGTCGCCGACGGCGAACACGTCGAGCCTGCCCTCGACGCGCAGCGTCCGGTCGACCTTGACGTGTCCGTCCCGGTTGAGCCAGTCGCCGTGTCCGGCCAGGCGGAGCCAGAGGGTGTTGGGGGTGGTGCCGGTCGCCCAGAAGGACAGGTCGGCCTCGATGATGTCGCCGCGGGCGTCGCGGTAGGTGCCGAAGTCGTTGCCCGGGGACATGAAGGCGTCGAGCCGTACCTCGACGTCGTGGGACTCCAGCCAGGCCAGGGCCTTGCGTCCCGGCCGGGTGCTGCCCGTGGAGTCGAGCAGCGCCGGCCCGGAGTGGGCGAGCGTGACCCGGGCGTCGGGGCGGGCGAGGCGGATCTCGGCGCTGAGTTCGACGCCCCCGGGGCCGCCGCCGACGACGAGGACGTGTTCGGCCGTGGCGACGTTGCGCTGGTGTTCGGCGAAGGACTTGGCCGCCTCCTCGGTGGTGGTGCCCGAGAAGCGGGCCGGCTCGGGGTAGTCGGCCCCGGTGGCGATCACGACGACGTCGTAGGGCAGCCGCTCTCCGGTGGCGAGGACGACCTGCCGCTCGGCGGTGTCGATGCGGACGCACTTGCCCGCGACCACCCGGCCGTTGCCGAGCAGCCGGTCGTACGGGATGAAGGGGGTGTGGGTCCACTCGGGGCGGATGCCGGCGCGCAGGGAGGCGACGCGGTGGAAGAAGACCTCCTTGCGGTCCACCAGCGTGACCCGGGCGAGGCCGTCCAGCCGCTTCGCCAGCCGGACACCGGCGTAGCCCCCGCCGATCACCACTACGTCGCCGTCGTACACACCGAGTCTCCTGTGCCTGGTGGGGGTGCGAGTGCCGCCGCGGACGGGCCCCGCTCGGATCGACCCCCGGCGGCCACTCGACTGACGGTGAGACTAGCCCTTGAAAATTAAAGGGATTCCGAGGTTCCGTGCATGTTCCGTGAAGGGATCGGCACCCTGACCGGCCGTCACTTCCCCCAGATCTTCCGGTACGCGTCCTGGTAGCCCGACGGGTCCCAGGTCGAGGCGCCGTCGCTGTTGCCGGCGGTGGCGATGTGGATGGGGGCCGTGTACCCGCTGGCCGGGCGGTCGGCGAAGGCGCGGTTGAACTCGTCGACGATCTGCCAGCCCTGGAGGGTGAGCGGCTCCGGCACGGTGGCGGCCTGGTACTGCTCGCCGTTGATGCGCTGGAAGGCGGACGGGTCGCCGTCGCCGGCGCCGATGTTGAAGGGCGGCCCCGAGCCCTTCTCGCCGGCCGCGCGGAAGGCGGGGGCGGCGTCGGCGAAGTACAGGTCGTTGATGGCGACGGAGTGGGTCCAGCGGTCCTGGAACCGGGAGAGCAGGGAGGAGATCTCCCGCGGGGTGCGGCTGCTCGCGTCGGGGATCGGGATGTTCTCGACCGAGAGCAGCTTCACGCCGGAGCAGGCGGCGAGTTCCTTCCTGATCAGGTCGGACTTGTTCCTGGCGAAGGGGATCGAGGCGTCGGTGATGACCACGACCCCGGCGCGGCCGTCCGAGTCGGAGATGATCCACTGCGCGCTGATGCGGGCCACGTCCTGGACCCGGGTGGTGACGTTGGTGAAGAGGTCGGGCCGGCGGCTGGGTCCGGGCTCGGGGACCGCGTGCCAGCCGATGAGCGGGATGCCCTGGGCGTTGGCCCGCGCGGCCTGCTGTGCCGTGGAGTCGGGGTCGAACCCGCCGATGACGATGCCCGCGGGCCGCAGGGCCACGGCCTCGCTCATGGCCGCCTGGATACCGGCCGGGGTGCCTCCGCCGTCGATCACCCGGACGTCCCAGCCGATGACCCGCGCGGCTTCCCGCACGCCCTTCGCGGCGCCCGCGACGCCGGGATTGGTCATGGTCTGGGCGACGTAGACGATCGTCTTGCCGGACACCGCCGCGGGGCCGTCGGTGGGCCCGCCCCAGGGGATGTCGGTCCGCTCGGCGCGGGTGACGGCGGCCTGGGCCCTGGCGTTCACGGCGGGGCAGCCGCTCGGGCCCGTCGCGGTCTCGTCCGCGCCGTCCGACGAACCGCGTTCGCAGCCGACGAGGGCGGCCGCCGTCGCCAGCAGGGCGCAGGAGGCGAGCCGCGCGGTGCGGGCCGCGGGGGCGGGCTTGTGGTTGCGGTGCACGGAAGCTCCTGTGAGGGATCGACGCGGCGGGACGTGTCGGGGGTCAGGGGGGTGTGCCCGCCGTTCCGGCCTCGGGCGTCGGGGAGGACGGCGGCGGGGGCGGCGCCGCGGGCGAGTCGCGTGCCGCGGCCCCGCCGCGCAGCCTGCGCCGGGCGGCGTATCCGGCCAGGCCCACGGCGATGAGCAGGGTGCCGCCGTGGAAGAGCGGAACGGTCCAGAAGTCGGCGCCGAGCTGGGCGATGCCGGTGAGCCCGACAGCGAGGACGGCCACGGCGACGACGGTCCCGAGGGCGTTGGGCCGGCCCGGCTTGATCGCCGTGGAGCCGAGGAGGGCGCCGACGAAGGCGGGCAGCAGGTAGTCGAGGCCGACGCTCGGGTTGCCGATCTGCTGCTGGGACGCGAGCAGCACCCCGGCGAAGCCGACGATCAGCCCCGAGGTGGCGAACGCGTAGACGGTGTACTTGCGGGTCAAGATGCCGACCAGGTCGGCCGCGCGCGGGTTGGACCCGACGACGTACAGGTACCGGCCGAGCGGCAGCCGTTCCAGCACCAGCCAGAGGACCCCCGCGAGGGCGAGCACGTAGAAGGCGGGCACCGGGAGGCCGAGGAACGTGGAGTCGTAGAGGTCGGTGAACGCGGGCGGGAGGCCCTGCGGACCCGGGACGATCCGGCTGCCGTCGGTGATCCAGCCGGTCACGGCGTACAGCATGCTGCCGGTACCCAGGGTGGCGATGAAGGAGTCGATGCGGCCGAACTCGACGATGACGCCGTTGAGGACGCCCACGACCAGGCCTCCGGCGAGCACCGTGAGGCAGGCGAGCGGCCAGGGCCAGGACTCGTTGACGATGAGCTGCAGCACCATCACGTGGGCCAGGCCGAGGCCGTAGCCGATGGACAGGTCGAAGGCGCCGGTGACGATGGGGACCATGGCGGCGAGCGCCATGACGGCGGGGATCGACTGGTTGGACAGGATCGAGTCGACGGTGTCCAGCGTGGGGAAGGTGCTCGGCAGGGCGAGGGAGAAGACCAGGTAGAGCACGGCGGTGAGGGCGAGCAGCCCGTAGGCGCCGATGTGGTGCCCGCCCGGCCTGCGCGGTCGGGTCCGGGGGCTCTTCATGGGTTCGTCGCGGTGGTGGACGGGGGCATGGCCGAGGCGGCCCGGGTGAGTCCGGCGACGGTGAGCGCCCTGCCGCCGAGCTCGGCCGTCACCGCCCCGCGAACGAAGACCAGGGTGCGCCGGCACACGCTCGCGACCTCCTCGAAGTCGGTGGACAGGAGCAGGACCGCCAGGCCTGCCTCCAGGGCCTCGTCGAGCAGGCGGTGGATCGCCGCCTTGGCGCCGATGTCGACGCTCGCGGTCGGCTCCTCGAGGATCAGCAGCCGCAGGTCCGTGCGCAGCCAGCGGCCGATCACGACCTTCTGCTGGTTGCCGCCGGAGAGGGTGGCGACGGGGGTCTCGCTGTCGCGGGGGCGGACCGAGAACCGTTCGATCAGAGCGGCGGCCGTGGCACGTTCGCGCCGGGGGCCGATCCAGCGCGGCGCCGGCACGCCGCCGGCGCGCGGGTTGGCCAGGAGGTTCTCCCGGACGGTCAACTCGGCGAGGCAGCTCTCCCGCAGCCGGTCCCCGGGCACGAACCCCACACCGAGACCGACGGCCTCGGCGACCGTACGGGGGCGATACGACCGCCCGTACAGCACGGCCCGCCCGTCCAGGATCGGCCGGGCGCCGGCGAGGGCCCGGCCCAGGTCCATGTGCCCGGCGTCGGAGAGCCCGACCAGCCCGAGCACCTCCCCGCCCGCGAGTTCCAGACTGACGGGTCCGGCCAGGGGGGTGCGTACGGAGTCGAGGGTCAGGACGGGGGGTGGCGCCGCCGGGGGCGTCGGCGTGTAGGCGGGTGCGGGGCGGGCGGCGAGGGGTTTCTCCTCGCCGACGATGTCCTGGACCAGGCGGGCGGGGCTGTGGTCCCTCAGGCTGCCGTGGCTGACGAGGTGGCCGTCGCGCAGGACGGCGAAGGTGTCGGCGACCTGGTAGACCTCGTCCAGGCGGTGACTGACGTAGAGGACGGCGTGGCCGCGGTCGCGCAGGTCGTGCAGGACGTGGAAGAGCCGGGCGCTGTCCGTGGCGGGCAGGCGGGCGGTGGGCTCGTCGAGGACGATGAGCTTCGCGCGGGCCGCCAGCGCCCTGGCGATGGCGACCAGCGAGCGGTCGGCCGGTGCGAGCCCGGAGACCGGGGCGTCGGGGTCGAGGTGGGCGGCGACGACGCGCAGGGCGTCGACGCAGCGCGCACGCGTGCGGCGCCAGGAGATCAGCCCGGTCCGGCGCCCGTAGCCGGTGGTCAGGGCGATGTTCTCGGCGACCGTCATCCACTCCACGAGACCGAGGTCCTGGTGGATGAAGGACATGTCGCGGGAGGCGGTGGGACTGCCGAGGGGCTGACCGTCCACCGTGATCTGCCCCGCGTCGGCGTGATGGACTCCGGCGAGCACCTTGATGAGCGTGGACTTTCCGGCCCCGTTGGGACCGAGGAAGGCGAGCACACTGCCCGCGTACACATCGAGGTCGACCCCGGCCAGCGCGACGGTCCCGCCGAACCGCTTGCTGAGCCCGCGGATACGGACCAAGGGCTCCGGTCCGAAGGGCGAAGCCGCCTTCGCCGGCATGTCGGGAGCGTCGCGCACTCGATCAAATTACAGCATTTCGGGCATTTCACGGGGCGCTGAGGCTCCACCGGGGCGCTGCGGCGCCCATGGCCTCGGACGCGTCACGCGGCGTCGAGCCCGCATTCGGCCCAGATGACCTTGCCCTCCGGGAGGTAACGCGTGCCCCAGCTCTGCGAGAGCTGCGCGACGAGGAACAGTCCGCGCCCGCCCTCGTCGGTGCCGGCCGCCCGGCGCAGATGCGGCGCGGTGTTGCTGGCGTCGGAGACCTCGCAGATCAGGGTGTGGCCGTGGAGCAGCCGTACCCGGATGGGCCCGGCGCCGTGCCGGATGGCGTTGGTGATCAGCTCGCTGAGGATCAGTTCCGCGGCGAACGCGGTCTCCTCGAGGCCCCACGCGGTCAGCCGTCGCGTGGCGTCCGCGCGGACCTCCCCGACGAGTGCCGGGTCGGCGGGCAGCTCCCAGGCGGCGATCCGGTCGGCGTCCAGGGCGTGGACGCGGGCCACGAGCAGGGCGATGTCGTCGTGCGGGTGCGCGGGCGCCACGGTGTCGAGGACCGCCTGGCAGGTGTCCTCGGGTGCGCGCTCCGGGTGGGCCAGGGCCGTACGCAACTGCTCCAGGACCACGTCGACGTCGCGGTTGCGGTCCTCGATGAGGCCGTCGGTGTAGAGGACCAGCTGGCTGCCCGCGGGGAGGTCGACCTCGACGGCGTCGAAGGGCAGGCCCCCGAGCCCGAGCGGGGGTCCGGCCGGGAGGTCGGGGTAGGAGACGGTGCCGTCGGGGTGGACGAGCGCGGGCGGCGGGTGCCCGGCGCGGGCCATCAGGCACCGCTGCGAGGTGGGGTCGTAGACGGCGTAGAGGCAGGTCGCGCCGATGACGCCGGCGCCCTTGCCGTCGGGGTCCTCCCGGTCCAGGCGCCCCACGAGGTTGTCGAGGTGGACGAGGACCTCGTCCGGGGAGAAGTCCAGCTCGGCGAAGCTGCGCGCGGCGGTACGCAGCCGGCCCATGGTGGCCGCGGAGAGCATGCCGTGGCCGACGACGTCGCCGACGAGGAGTCCGACGCGGGCACCGGAGAGGGGGATGACGTCGTACCAGTCCCCGCCCACGTCGGACTCGGCGGGCAGATAGCGGTGGGCGACCTCGACGGCGTCCTGGTCGGGCAGACCGTGCGGGAGGAGGCGGCGCTGGAGGGCCAGAACCATGGTGCGTTCATGGGTGTAGCGCCGGGCGTTGTCGATGGACAGGGCGGCGCGGGTGGCGAGTTCCTGGGCCAGGGAACAGTCGTCGTCGCCGAAGGAACTCCCGGCCCGGTAGAAGCTGGCGATGCCCAGGAGGACACCGCGGGCGAGCAGGGGCACCGCGATGAGGGAGTGGACGTGGGCCAGCAGGCGCGCGGTGTGCTCGGGGTCCTGGGCGAGCCAGCCCGCGGCGGCCTTCAGATCCGGTTCCAGCACCGCCTCACCGCTGTCCATGCAGCGCAGCTGGGGCGAGGTCGGACCGAAGTCGACGCGCTTGCCGGGCGGGGTGAAGGGCAGGCCCTCGCGTACGCCGTACAGCACCGTGCGACGCAGGTCGGCGAGGGGGTCGGCGGACTCCTCGCCGCGCAGGACGGCGTCGGGCAGGTCGATGGTGACGAAGTCGGCCAGTCGCGGAACCGCCGTCTCGGCCAGTTCCTCCGCGGTGCGGCGCACGTCCAGGGTGGTGCCGATACGGGCACTGGCCTCGGACAGCAACTCCAGCCGCCGCCGCGCGGCCAGAGCGTAGGCCCCGACATGCGGCTCCCCCAGCATCACGAGGCCTCGGGCAGGGAAGGGTGCTTCGGCGCGATCGTCCCCGGCGTCGCGGTCCCCGGGGGGCCTGGCGTCGCGGCCCTCACCGACCCCGGCGTCGCGGCCCCCGCCGGCCCCGGCGTCGCGCGCCCCGTGGGCCCTGGCGTCGCGGCCTCCGTCGGCCGCGACGGCGTCGCCCGGTCCACCCGTGACGGTCCCGCCGGGTCCGGCGGTGCCCCGACCGCCGTCGGCCGCGACAGCGTCGCCCGGCCCGCCTGCGACGGTCTCACCAGGGTCGACTGTGGCGGGCTTGCCGAACCCGGCGGCGCCCCGATCACCGTCAGCCACAACAGCGTCGCCCGACCCGCCCGTGACGGCCTCACCAGGGCCGGCAGTGACGGCCTCCCCAAGCCCGGCGGCGCCCCGATCACCGTCGGCCGTGACGCCCCCGCCGGGCTTCCCGGCTCCCCGGCCGCCGTCGGTCGCGAGGACCGGGCCGGGTTCGGCGGGGTGCCCGGACGGGAGGGTGATCGAGGGCCGGGCGGCCATGGGTGCGGCCGGGACGGCGGGAAGGCTCGGAAGTTCGTCAGCCCGTCGCGGGAGGAGGAGGGACCCGCTCGCCGAGGAGTCGTGCGGCACTGCCTCGATGGCGACGCCCTGCACCCCGGACGCAGTCGCCATCGGGCGACTCACGAGCGTCACCCGCCGACCGTCGGGCAGGTTCACGTCGACGGCGGCCCGCTGCGCACGGGAGATCAGCTCGGCGGCCTTCTCCCGGAGAATCGCCTGGTCACGAGGGGGGAAGTCGCGCACCGGCGCACCCGTCGCGGGACCGCCGCGCAGGCCGACGGCCCCAGCCCCGGCCCCGGCCCCGGTCGCCAGATACGCCCGCAGCAGCGCCCGCTCGTGCGCGGAACTCTGCCCCAGCAGCCGCCGCTCGATGATCTCGGCCGCCCGGCGGATCGCCGCGGCCAGCGCGGGGCGGTCGAAACCACGCGGGTAGCCGAAGCACAGGACGCCCTCGATGCGCCCGCTGAGCGGGTCACGGACGGGAAGCGCGACACAGGCGCTCTGCTGGGCGCGTTCCGCGAAGTGCTCGGCACCGTGGACGCGGATGAGCTGCCGCTCCGCGAGGGCCAGACCGATGCCGTTCGTGCCGGCGACCTGCTCGGCGAACACGAACCCGGGGACCCGCTGGATCGCCGGCAGGTCCCTGGCCATCGCCGGATCCCCGAAGCGGCGCAGCAGAACCGTCCCGTTCCCGTCCGCGACCGAGATGTTGACCTTGCTGCCGGAGAACGCGGACTGCAGCCGGTCCAGCACGGGAACGGCCGCGCGGACGATACGGCCCGCCGGGTCGAAGTCGTCCCGGAAGGGGAGGTCGGACTCGTCCGGCGACAGGCCCAGGGTCCGGCAGCGCTGCCACGAGTTCAGGATGGACGTCCGTACGCCCGCCTCGACGGACTCGCCCTGGAGAAACCGCTCGCGAGGGCGGGCGGGCCCCGTGCCGTCCGTCGCACGCCCCGCCGGCCTGGGTTCCTCGCCGGACCGAACCACGCTTCGCCTCACCTGCGCCTGCGATGAATCCGCTCATCGGAAAGAATCGTGCATTGATGAGGATACGGGCATTGCGGGCATGAGTCACGATTCGCTTGGCCCGTCAGGGCGGGCGGCACCTGGGGGCCTGCCGTTCGGATCACGCCGCGGACGCGGAGCCCGGCACGCCCGTCTGCCGCGCTGTCGTCACGCGCCGACTCCCGCGGGCTTCCTTCCGGCGGTAGCGGCGGTGGCCGCGAGACGGGCCAGGTGGCAGGCAGGACGCCCCACCGCTTGGCCATGCGCCGCCCTTACCCCCTGGTTATGGTTGGCAGGAGGGAGAACACAAGAACGCAGCTCCGACGAGCCCGTGGTCGGCGACGGAGCGGAGATATCGGACGCAACGGCGGCCGGCGAAAGCGTGTTGGACCGCCCTTCCCCAACCACTGACCCCTGTAACGGCGTTGGCGTACCGGGCGGCGGGACATCGCTTCTCCCACCGACCTCCAAGCCCAAGGAACACCTCATGGATTCCTCTGGTGGTTCGTCGTCGGCTTCCGAAGGTGCTGACCGTCCGGCCTCCGGACCTCCGTTGAGCACCGTGGAACGGGAGGAGTACGAGCGGCTGCGCAAGGCGGCCTCCGTTCACCACCGGCGTCTGCGCTACACCGCGACCTCCGTACTGCTGGTGCTGACCTTCCTCCTGGCACCGCTGGCCGTGGTCGCCGCCTGGGTGGACTCGCAGGTCGCCGACACCGACCGGTACGTCCAGACCGTCGCTCCGATCGCCACGGAGCCCTCCGTCCAGAACACCGTCACCGACCGGCTCACCAAGCGCGTGGTCGACAACGTCGATGTCGCCGCCTTCACCGAGGCCGTCGCGCGGACGTTGCAGCGGGAAGGCGCCCCGCCTCGGGTGGTCCAGGGCGCCGACGCGCTGACCGGCCCGCTGAAGAGCGCGCTCAACTCGGCTGTCCACAGCATCGTGCACCGAGTGGTGACCAGCGAACAGTTCGCCGAAGTGTGGGACGACGCCAACCGACGGGCGCACGCCGCCGTGGTCAAGGTCCTCACCGGCGAGGGCGGCAGCGCCGTCCAGGCCGGCGACGACAGCATCGACCTGAACATCGGCACCGTCGTCGACAACGTCAAGCAGCGGCTGGTGGACGCCGGGTTCGATCAAGCCTCGAAGATCCCCGATGTCGACAAGACCATCACCCTGTTCCAGACCGACAAGCTCAACGAGGCGCAGGGCGCCATGCGTCTGCTGAACATCCTCGGCGTCTGGCTCCCGGTCCTGGTCCTGGTCCTGGCGGCCCTCGCCGTCTGGAGCGGGCCCGCGCACCGCGTCGCCCTGATGACCACGGCCATCGGCGTCGGGGTCATGATGATCGTGCTGCTCGTCGGCCTCGCCGTGATGCGCCAGGTCTATCTGGACTCCGTCGCCACGACCGCCCTCCCGCAGGACACCGCGGCCGACATCTACGACGTCTTCCTCCGCTTCCTCAAGAACAGCACGGTCACGGTCCTGGTCATCGCGGTGATCACCGCCTTGGCCGCCTACCTGTACGGGCCCGGACGCGGTGCCCGGTGGATCAGACGGGCGGCGGCGGGCGGGACCGGGGCGGCGGGCCGGTCCATGGCGCGCCACGGTCTGCGCACCGGGGAGACCGGCCGTCTCCTGGACGCGCGCCGCAAGTGGACCACCGGCATCGCCATCACCGGCGGAGCGCTCGCCCTGGTGCTGTGGAACTACCCCACACCCGGGTCGGTGGCGCTCGTCCTCGGCATCGTCCTCCTCGTACTGATCCTCTTCGGAATCCTCGCCGCGGCCGCCGGCACGGCACCACGTCCCGCCGCCCCCGACGACGACACGTCACACCAACCACCAGCGAAAGGAGCCTGAGATGGCTGAGCAAGAGACAGGGGCGAGCGGCGTCGCCGCTCTCGCCGAGGCGAACGCGCCTGTGTTCGAGACGCTCGTCCAGATGACGCTCGACACCTTCGAGCGGTCCGGGCTGGACGAGGAGACGTATCTGCTGGCACGCATCGCCGCTCTGGTGGCCATGGACGCCTCCGCTCCCTCCTACCTCCTCAACATCGGCACCGCCGCGGAGGTCGGCGTGCCGCTGGAGAAGATCCAGGGAACGCTCGTGGCCATCGCCCCCGTGGTGGGCAGCGCCCGCGTCGTGTCCGCCGCACGCGCCATCGGCGACGCGTTCGGGCTGGACCTCCCCGCAGAACAGGAGAAGTAATGGACAGTTACGTGAACCTGGCCTACGACTACCCCGTCCTCGGGGCCTTCTGGACGGTCATGTGGATCTTCCTCTGGGTCATGTGGATCTTCCTGCTCTTCCGCGTCGTGGTCGACATCTTCCGCGACGACTCCCTGAGCGGCTGGGCCAAGACGGGCTGGCTGGTCTTCACCATCGTCCTGCCCTTCCTGGGCGTCTTCGTCTACGTCGTCGCCAGGGGCAAGGGCATGGGCAAGCGGGAACAGGACCACGTCAAGGCCCGCATGGACGAGACGGACCGCTACATCCGCGAGACCGTCGGCGCCACCGGCCCCAGCAGCGAGGCGGACCAGCTCGCCAAGCTCTCGCAGATCCGCGCCCGCGGCGACATCTCCGACGAGGAGTTCCGCCAGGCCAAGGAGAAGGTCCTCCACCCGTAACGACGATTCCCGCTGCTGACCACGGTCCGCCCCGTCAGCGGACACACCCACGCCACCGGGCCCGCTCGACACCGGGTTCGGCCAACTCGGCTGCTGCAGCAGCCCGATCGAAACCCCCAACATGGACGGCCTCGCCACGAACGGGCTGCTGTACGACAACACGCATACGACGGCTCTGTGTTCACCGTCGTGTTCCTGCGATGGCCCGCGTCACGGAAGTCGCTCGTCCAGTGGGGGTCGCGGCGGCCAGCGCGCGGCGGCTGACAGCCTCCTGCCGTCAGCGTCCGCCACGCATACGCGGCACGGGCTGCGCAGGACCGCCTAGTCGTCCACGGCCCCGGGGCCCGCAGCAGTCGGCACGCCCAGGCCGCCTGGCCGTCAGGCCGCTTCCGCCGGGACCCGTCCGGCTCGAATCGCATCGACCAAGGCCTGGTGATCCTTCTCGTTCTGGTCCGCGTACAGCTCGGCGAACGTCGCCAGCGCGCGGTCGAAGACATCGCCGCCGCCCAGGTACGCGGCGATCGCGATACGGTCCCCGGATCTGGCGTGGGCTCGGGCCAGCGTGGCGCCGCACAGCCGGCCGAACAGGCCCATCCGCTTCGGCGACATGTTCTCGGTCACGGCGATGCCTTTCCAGTCCCGCAGCTGGCGTACGTAGAAGTCCCGCCGCTTGCCGTCCATGCCCGTGACGCGTTCCCAGCCCAGGAAGATGTCACTGGTGGCCTGCATGAGCCGTTGGCCGGCGACGACGCGCTCGCCCTGCGTGCTGAACGCGCTGCCTCCGACGTAGGGCGCCAGAACCGACTCGTCGGCCTCCTTGGCCTGGAGGAACAGGGGATCCTCGTCGTCCTTGCCGAGCAGCAGGACGATCCAGCAGCGGGTTCCCACACTGCCCACACCGACAACCTTGCGGGCGATGTCGGCAAGGCGATAGCTCTCCAGCAGGAACCGGCGGTCCGTCGACAGGGACTGGCCGTAGCGCTCGATCAGCCGGCTGATCTCCTGCTCCAGCCTGCCGCGCTCGGCATCCGGCAGCAGATCCTGGAGCCGCACCAGCAGCGGCGGGTCGGGAGCGATCTGACGCCGTCCGTCGATGACGTGCGTGAGCTTCTCGAAGACCTGCAGCGTGTCATGCGCGCGTGCCCGTTCCCGGGCGCGTTCCCAGCGATCGCGCTGCCCGGCGCTCAGTACCGGGGCGAACTGCTCCTGCAGCTCGTCCGCGTCGAAGCGGGTGTACCAGACGTCGAGATTGCCCAGTCCGGCAAAGCTCCGCATGCGCTCGCGGTAGGACCACACGGCCGCCCGCACCACCGACGCCCGCTCCTTGGAACTGAAGCCGTTGGCCCGGCCCGCGATGACCAGGCTCGCCGACAGCCGCTTGACGTCCCATTCCCAGGGTCCGGGCAGCGTCTCGTCGAAGTCGTTGATGTCGAACATCAGCCGGCGCTCCGGAGAGGCGAGCAACCGGAAGTTCAGCATGTGTGCGTCGCCGCAGCACTGCACCTTGATCCCGGTACGCGGCGTCTCCGCGAGGTCCGCGGCCATGATGGCGGCGGCCCCGCGGTAGAAGCGGAACGGCGCCTCGCTCATCCTGCCGTAGCGGATCGGCACGAGTTCCGGCACGCGCGTCGCGGACTGCTTCTCGATGATCTCCACCGGGTCCGTGCGCTTCGGTGGGGGCATGAACTCGGCGTGGCTGGAACGGGGGACGTCGGCGCGTGCCGCCTTGCCGCGGGCGACCCGCTCGCGCGGGGTGAGGTGTCGTGTCTCGCCGCCGGACAGATGGTTGTCGCTCATGGTGGACGCTCCACGATTGTGACGGCCGACGCACAGGGCGTTGGCCACGGTGCACGGTGTCACGGCCCGGCCGGATGAGACAGGCGCATCCACTGACAACCTACCTCCGGACGGTGCTCCGGACGACTTGGACCGTGCTCAGGAGTGGGGCGTCGTGTGCCGCCGGTCGGGATGCGAGGTGGTTCGCCCCGTTGGATGGTGGAGTCATGGACCAGCACCACCACCAGCCCCATCGGGCGATCGAGATCGACACCCGGCTCGTCACGACCGGAGCCGTGCTCACCGCGGCCGGTGCCGTGGTGGCGTGCGCCGGAATGGCCATCGCGGCCTTCGCCGTGTTCACGGCAGGCCGACGCATGATCCGCGACATGGACGTGCCCCCGACCCAGCAGGCGGCCGCGAAGTGGCAGCAGGCCAAGGAGGCGTCCCGAGCGGGTCTGCGGGCATGGCAGTCCGCGTCCGACGCCCAGAACGGGTCACCCGCCCGCTAGTCCGTCAGGAGCGCGTAAGGGATCACGGGACGAGCTTGTCCGGGGCGGCTCGTACGGGTTCCATGGGCGTATGGACAGCGAGTGGCTCCTCATCGACCGGCCGCCTCATCAGGCGCCCCGTCGTGTGCCCCGCTGCCCGGAAGCACCCGCGTCCGCCTGTCGCTGACGCGCGTTCCGCAGCCCCTGGGGCGCCGCGACTCCTGTCCGGCGCACTTTCTCCTGCCCGTGCGCCCAGTCGTGCGGGATCCGAACCCGTACGCGTACTCCCGGATTGACCATGTCTGACGCAATCCTTTCGTCCCGTACCGTCCTCGTCACCGGCGCCACCTCCGGCATCGGCCTGGAGACCGCCGGCAACTCGCCGGGCGCGGCGCCACCGTGCTCTTGCACGGCCGTACCGCCGAAGAGGCGCGCGCCGCCGACTTCGCACGGCTCGACGAGGTCGAGGCCATGGCCGCGCGTGTCGTCGCCGAACACCCGCACCTCGACGTCCTCGTCAACAACTTCCTCGCCCACTACCTGCTCACCTGCCTGCTGGAACCGGCACTCACCAGCGAGCCGGGCGGCCGGGTCGTCAACGTCTCGTCCTCCCTGCACCTCACCGGCTCCATCCAGTCCGCCGACCTGCTCGTCGGCCGTACCGCTTGAACTCACCCCCTACGAAACGGAACTGATGCCCATGTCGAAGCGGGCCCGCACGAAGCGGGCCCGCCGTCACCTTCCCTGGCACCTCACCGACTCACGGAAGCTCCGATGATCGCCCCCCGTCACAGCGGTCGCTTCCGACGCGCAAGAACCACCCGAGTGGCCGATAGTGAACGTAGGGGGCTCTTTCCGGCCATTCGGAGCAGCCATGGACCGCTACCCTCCCATCGCCGAACACGGCCTGGTGGGCGACCTGCAGACAGCGGCGCTCGTCTCGTCGCAGGGTGTCGTGGACTGGTTCGCCGCTCCCCGGTTCGACTCGCCGAGCATCTTCGCCGCCCTGCTCGACCACGACGGCGGCGGGTACATGCGGTTGGCCCCCGAGCACCCCGAGGCGACGTGCAAGCAGCTCTACTACCCCGACACGGCCATCCTGGTGACCCGGTTCATGTCACCGGACGGCGTGGGTGAGGTGGTTGACCTCATGCCGCCGGACCGGACCCGCACCGCTACCGACCGTCACACCCTGATACGCGTGGTGCGTGCCGTGCGGGGGACCGTCGACTTCACGCTCGAGTGCCGGCCGCGCTTCGACTACGGCCGGGCCGAGCACCGGCTGGAGCTCGGCGAGAGCGGCGGCCTGTTCCGTGCCCCGGGAATGGACGCGCATCTGCAGACCTCCTTCCCGCTGGAGCGGGACGGCCAGGATGTGCGCGGCAGGGTGACACTGAACGCCGGCGAGTCGGGCGGCGCCGTGTTCACGGTCTGCGCCCCCGGCGGCGAGGCGCCCGCACCCTTGACGGTCGACGGGCTCACCGCCCAGCTCGACGACACCGGCCTCTTCTGGCAGAACTGGCTGCACCAGTCCCGCTACCGAGGCCGCTGGCCGGAGCTGGTGCACCGCTCGGTCATCACCCTCAAGCTCCTCACCTACGCCCCCACCGGCGCCCTCGTCGCGGCGGCCACCATGGGCCTGCCCGAGCAGATCGGCGGAGAGCGCAACTGGGACTACCGGTTCACCTGGGTACGCGATGGTGCGCTGTCCGTGCGGGCCATGCTGGACCTGGGCTTCGTCGAGGAGGCCACCGCCTTCCTCCACTGGCTCGTCGACAGGCTGCACGAGCGCGAGGGCAAGGAGGAAGAACCGCTCCAGACGATGTACCGGATCGACGGCAACCCCGACCTGCCGGAGGAAACCCTCGAACACTTCGAGGGCTACCGGGGCTCCTTCCCGGTCCGTATCGGCAACGGCGCCGCCGACCAGCTCCAGTTGGACATCTACGGCGAGGCCATCTACGCGCTGTCCCAGGGCCGCGAGATCATGCCGCAGGCCACCTACCCGGCGTGGAAGGCGCTGGCCAGGATGCTGGACTGGTTCGCCGACTCCTGGGACCGTCCGGACGAAGGCATCTGGGAAACCCGCGGCGGAGGCCAGGACTTCACCTACAGCCGGGTGATGTCCTGGGTCGCCTTCGACCACGCGCTCCGTCTGGCCGAGCAGTTCCGCAGGCCCGCCGACCTGGAGAAGTGGCGCAACGCCAGGGACGCCGTCTTCGAACAGGTCATGGAACGCGGCTGGAGCGAGCAGGAGGGCGCCTTCGTCCAGCACTTCGGCAGCGACGTCCTGGACGCTTCCCTGCTGCTCATGCCGAGGGTCGGCTTCATCGCCCCGAAGGACCCCGTCTGGCTCTCCACGCTCGACGCGATGGACCGCAAGCTCGTCTCCGACAGCCTCGTGTACCGCTATGACCCGGCGGCGTCGCCGGACGGGCTGCGCGGCTCGGAGGGCACCTTCAGTCTGTGCACCTTCCTCTACGTCGACGCGCTGGCCCGGGCAGGGCGGCTGTCCCAGGCCCGCTACACCTTCGAGAAGATGCAGACGTACGCCAACCACGTCGGGCTCTTCGCCGAGGAGGTCGGTCCGACCGGGGAGCAACTGGGCAACTTCCCGCAGGCGTTCACTCATCTGTCGCTCATCATGGCGGCCACCACCCTCGACGGGGCGCTCGACGCCGAGCAAGGGCGCTGACGCATGGGCGCCCGTGCCCGCCCGGCAGGGCCGCCACGTCTGACGGAGGACGCGTTCGACGCGCTGTACCGGCGCTTGCTCTCGCGCGCCGCCTGGGCTTCGGGAGACCGGGGCGCTCTGGACGCGATCACTCCCGCCCGGGTGGTGGCCGCCACCCGGGAGGTGCGGACCGGCCGGACGGTGACCCTCGCCGCGCCGGTGGAGACGCGGCCCGGCCCCGACAATCCGGAGCCCGCGCGACACCGGATGAGCGGCCGGCCGGACGAAGGCGCCTCCAGCGGGCTCCGGTTCGCGAGGGACAGCTTCGCGATGAACGTGCACGGCGACGCCGACAGCCACCTCGACGCCCTGTGTCACGTGATCTACGACGGCACACTGCACGGCGGCGTGCCCGCGAGCAGCGTCACGGCGGACGGGGCCACCGCGCTCTCCGTCGAGACGGGGCGCGACGGGATCGTCGGCCGCGGCGTGTTGCTGGACATTCCGCGGCTGCGCGGCGTGCCCTGGCTCGAACCGGGTGACCATGTGACCGCCGACGACCTCGCCGCGGCCGAGACGGCCCAGCACCTGCGCGTGGGAGAGGGCGACCTCCTCTTCGTTCGGGTGGGCCATCGCCGACGCCGCGCCGAACTGGGAGCGTGGCACGCGGCACGTGAGCGCGCCGGGCTCCACCCGTCCGCGCTGGAGTTCCTCGCCGATCGGCGGGTCGCCGTGCTCGGAGGCGACGGGAACAACGACACCGCCCCGAGTTCCACCGAGGGCGTCGACTTCCCCGTGCACGTACGACAACGTCACGATGGTGACCGACGCCCATGTGCGGCGCCTGGAGACCGACCCGACCGGACGCACCGTCACCAGGGTCGTGGCCGAGCTCCGGAACGGAGCGACCGAGGGCTTCAGCGCCGACATCGTGGTGGTCGCCGCCGGCGCGGTCAACTCCGCCGTTCTGCTGCTGCGTTCGGCCAACGACAGACACCCCGGCGGTCTGGCCAACAGTTCGGACGTGGTGGGACGCCACTACATGCGGCACAACAACCTGGCGCTGATGGCGGTGTCGGAGGAACCGAACCCCACCAGGTTCCAGAAGACCCTGGCGCTGAACGACTGGTACCTGGGCGCGGACGACTGGGACTATCCGCTCGGCGGCATCCAGATGCTCGGCAAGTCGGACGCCGACCAGATCCACGGCGAGGCGCCGCGCTGGGCCGGCTCGGTCTCCCCCGACATGCCGTTCGAGGTGCTGGCGCACCACGCCGTCGACTTCTGGCTGTGCGGGGAGGACCTCCCCCTGCCCGACAGCCGGGTCACCCTCGACAAGGACGACGCCGTCCATCTGACTCTCGACGAGAAGAACAACATCACCGGGTTGAAGCGCCTCCAGCACAAGCTGCGGGGGATGCTCGGGCACCTGGGCATGCACGAGCACCACCTGCTGGATCACAGCATCTATCTGCACAAGGGCATGCCGATCGGCGCGACCGCACACCAGGCCGGCACCGTGCGGTTCGGCGACGACCCGAGGAGTTCGGCCCTCGACGTCCACTGCAAGGCCCACGACCTCGACAACCTCTACGTCGTGGACACCAGCTTCTTCCCCAGCATCGGAGCGGTGAACCCGTCACTGACCGCCATCGCCAACGCCCTGCGGGTGGGCGACCACATCGCCGGCCGGCTGAGCTGACGGGGGCTCTGCGCCCGGTGAGCCGGCCGGGCGCCGCTACACGTTGTCGCCGGGCGCCCTGGCGGCCCGGGTGTCGGCATCGGTGAGTTCCTCCAGCTCCCCCATGGTGTCGAGCCGGTAGAGCAGGACCAGCGCCGGACCGACCAGCACGATCGCGATGCCCGTGACGATCATCAGCCAGATCAGGGTGTCGGCGGCCCCGGCCGCCTCGGTCACGGTCAGCGAGGTGGGCAGCACGTAGGGCCGCTGCGCGCAGCCCCAGGCGCCGACGACCAGGGCGACGCTCCCCACCGCGGTGTAGCGGGACCAGCCGTACGAACGGCGCCACAGAAGCAGCACCGTGGTCAGACCGCACACCGCGGCCAGAATGATCAGCAGCAGTCCCAGGCCCCCGGTGAGGCCGTCCCAGACGTACCGGGCGTCGTCGTGGGTGACGGGCAGGCCGATGAGCGCGAGGACGACGACCGCGGCGAAGGCCATCATCGCCCGCGGGCGGAAGTAGTCGACGAGGTCGTCGGCGCCGAACCGCAGGGCGTCGGAGCAGAGGAAGACCGCCCCGAGGAACGCGGCGGCGGCGATGGCCAGCAGGCCCGCCAGGACGGAGGTTCCATTGGCCCATGCGTCGGCGGAGGCGGTGGTGCCGGGCTCCACCCGACCCGAGGCGATGCCGCCGAGCACCGCCCCGAGGAAGAACGGCGTGAGCAGCGACGAGAGGGCGAACGCCACGCCGTAGACACGTCGTTGGGCCAGACGGCGGGTCGGCTTGCGCAGGGCGAACCCGGCACCGCGCAGGACCAGGCCCACGGCGGCCAGGGTGAGCGGCAGCCACATCGCGGAGAAGACGGCCTGGAACATCGTGGGGAAACCGGTCCACATGATCACCAGAATGAAGATCAACCAGACGTTGTTGACCTCCCAGACCGGTGCCATGGCATGGTCGATCAGCCAGCGGGGCCGCTTGCCCCGCTCCGCGCCGCCGGCGACGAGATCCCAGAAGCCCGCGCCGTAGTCGGTGCCTCCGGCGCAGGCGTAGGCGGCGATCGCGAGGACCATCACCCAGGCGATGAAGTCGGCCATCAGGACGCACCGCCGGAGGTGTGGCCGGACCCGTCGCCGGGCGCGGCCCCGGTGGTTGTGGGCTCGGGCTCGCTTCTGGGCCCGTAGGGGGTGTCGGTCTCCGGCGGTGGTTCGGCGCGCGCGGCCGAGCCCTCGTCGGCGATGCGCCAGCGGGTGCGCATCTTCAGGATGACCGCGAGGAACGCGCCGAAGACGGCCACGTACACGACCATGACGATGCCGAGCATCGCCCACAGCGATCCGGCGCCCGTGCTGGTCACCGCCTCCGAGACCCTCATGTGGTTGTAGACGATCCAGGGCTGCCGGCCGACCTCCGTGGTGATCCACCCGCACTCGACGGTGACCAGGCAGGCGACTCCGGCGAGCGCGGCGCACCGGTAGAACCAGCGGCTTCGCGGGTTGTCCCGATGCCGCCACCAGGACCAGGCGTACCAGAGCGCGAGCAGGATCAGCACGCTGCCGATGGTGACCATGATGTCGAAGGCCCAGTGGGCGATGGTGGCCTGCGTGGCCGTCGGGCGGTCGCTCGCCGCGACCGAGGACAGGCCCGTCACCTTGGTGTCCGGGCTGAATCCGGCGAGGATCGAGTCGAGTTGGGGAATCTTGAGGCCGCCGGTGACCGTCCCGTCGGGATGCAGGCGCCCGAACATGTACTCCGGTACGTGGGTGTCGGTCTTCCAGACGATCTCCATGGCGGCGAACTTGATCGGCTGCTTGTGGAAGACGGCGCGAGCCGCGGAGTCGCCGAGCATGAACTGGACCGGAGTGAGGATCGCGGCGACCGTGAACGGCAGGGTGAAGCCCAGCCGGTGGTAGCGGTCACGGCGCCCGCGCAGCCAGCCGACCGCGTACACACCGGCGACCACGTAGCCGGCGGTCAGGAGCATCGCGACGACGAAGTGCCAGTACTCCGGGCCGAACATCGGGGTGAAGACGGCCTTCCGCACATCGACGTCGACGGGGTTGCCCCGGGCGTCCAGGCGGAATCCCTGCGGGGTGTTCATCCAGGAGTTGGCCGCGATGATGCCGAACGCCCCCATCAGGGCGGCCAGCGGCAGCGGTACGGCCAGCCAGAAGTGGGTCCAGGGCTTGAGCCGGCGCCATCCGTACAGGTAGATGGCGATCAGGACGGCCTCCAGGAAGAACGCCCATGCCTCGACGCCGAAGCCGAGGCCGAAGACGTCTCCCCAGCGGCCCATCATGCCGGGCCACAGCAGGCCCAGCTCGAAGGAGAGCACGGTGCCGGTGACGACACCGATGGCGAACTGGACGGCCATCACGGCCGACCAGCGCCGGGCGAGTGTGAGGGCGACGGGGTCGTTGCGGCGGAGCGCCCGGTGGTGCATGAGCAACGTGATGAACGGCAGTGCCACGCCGAAGGGGACCAGCAGGATGTGCGAGGCCAGAGTGAAGGCCATCAGCTCTCGGGCCGGCAGGAGTTGGGCCGGGGTGCTGTTTGCCAGAAGGGCAGCGGTGCTGAGCATGGGGGCCTCGATGATCTGCCGTGCGGGGTGGCGGGGCTGTGGGGAGGGCGTTGCGGGCCGGCCGGGGCCTTCTCAGACGGGCGGAGACGCCTTCGGCCCGGCCGCGCGGGCTGTCGGCACTTCGGCGTCGGGCAGGGTGAAGGCGCGTTCGCGGCGAGAGCCGGTGGCGAAGGCGACGGACCAGCTGAGCAACGCTCCGAGCCTGCTGCGGAAGCCGGTGAGGAAGGCCAGGTGGATGAGGAGCCAGGCCAGCCAGCCGGTGAAGCCCGACAGATGCAGCGGTCCGGCCTTGACCACGGCCCGGCCGCGGGCGATGTAGGCGGCGCTGCCCAGATCCACGTACGTGAAGGGCTTCGGCTGCTTCGTCCTGCCCTCGACGGCGTGCCGCACGCTACGGCCCGCGTAGGCACCCGACTGCATGGCGACCTCGGCCAGGCCCGGCAGCTTGTCCAGGCTCATCACGTCGCCGGTGACGCGGATCTCCGGTTGGCCGGGGACGGTGAGGTCGGGTGCGACGAGAATGCGTCCGGCCCGGTCCTGTTCGGCGCCGGTCGCCTTGGCCAGCGCGGCCGCGATCGGCGGCGCCTCGACGCCCGCCGTCCACAGCACGGTGCGGGCCTCGAACCCGGTCGTCCTGCCGTCATGGTCCCGTACCGTCAGGCCGCGCGAGTCGATGCCGGTGACCCGCGTGCCCAGGTGGAGTTCCACACCGAGCCCTTGGAGGGTCCGGGCCGCGCGGTGGGCCAGTCGAGGGCCGAACGCGCCCAGGACCGCGTCGGACCCCTCGAAGAGCAGCACCCGGGCCTCGGCGGAGTCGATCTTCCGGAACTCCCGGTCGAGCGTGTGGCCGGCGATCTCCCGGATCTGTCCCGCGAGTTCGACGCCGGTCGGCCCGGCGCCGACGAGCGCGAAGGTGAGCCACTGCCGACGTTCCCGTTCGTCCGCGGCCGTTTCGGCCATCTCGAACGCCCGGTAGATCCGCCGGCGGATGTCGAGCGCGTCGTCCAGGGTCTTCATGCCGGGCGCGTGCGCGGCGAACTCGTCGTGCCCGAAGTAGGACTGACGCATGCCCACCGCGACGATCAGATCGTCGTACGGCAGGACGACTGCTTCGCCCTCGGGTCGCCGGGCGTGGACCAGCCGGGCGCCGGCGTCGACGTCGGTGGCTTCGGCGAGCACGCACCTCACGTTGTGGTGACGCCGCAGGACCCCTCGGAGCGGCTGTGCGATCTGCCCCTCGGACAGGATCCCGGAGGCGCACTGGTACAGCAGCGGTTGGAAGAGGTGGTGGGCGCGGCGGTCGACCACGGTCACCGCGACCGGTGACTTCCGAAGGGCGCGGGCGGCGAACAGCCCGGCGAACCCTCCGCCGAGGATCACCACCCGGCGTGGCGTGATGTGATCCTGCATCAAAGATCAGCCGCCGGTGGCGAAGCCGGGGAAGAGCGTCATTCCGCCATCGACGTAGAGGGTGGTGCCGACGACGTAGTCGAGCAGGTCGGACGCGACGGCGACCACGGCGTTGGCGATGTCGTCCGGGTCGCCCACGCGGCGGTACGGGATCAGGCGCAGGAGGTCGGCCTCGGCCTCGGGGGTGGACCAGGCGTCGCGGTTGATCGGCGTGCGGATGGCGCCGGGCGCGACCGCGTTGACCCTGATCCGATGGGGGGCCAGCTCCTGGGCGAGGGTCTGCATCAGCATGCCCACACCGCCCTTGGAGGAGGCGTAGTTCACGTGGCCCGCCCACGGGATGATCTGGTGGACCGAGCTCATACAGATGATCTTTCCCGCCGACCGGGAGACCTCCTCCACCACGCCGCGCCGGATGAACTCCTTGGCGGCCTCCCGCGCGCACAGGAACTGGCCCGTCAGGTTGACGTCGATGACCTTCCGCCACTGGGCGAGCGTCATCTCCGTCACGGCCGCGTCCCGCTGGAGGCCCGCGTTGGCCACCATGATGTCGATGGTGCCGAACTCCTCGACCATCCGCGCGACCATGGCGGCCACCTGGTCCTCGTCGGACACGTCGGCCTCGTGGGCGTAGGCGCGGACCCCGAAGCCCTCGATCTCCTTCACCACGTTCTCCGCCTCGTGCGCGCCGGCGACGTAGTTCACCACCACGTCCGCTCCGGCCCGGCCCAGAGCGATGGCGGTCGCCAGACCGATGCCCGAGTTGGCACCGGTCACCAGCGCCTTCTGTCCCCTGAGAAGCTGCGCGGACACCACCCCGCGGCGCTCGCTGACGTTTCCTGCCATCACCATCTCTCCTTCTGCTGGACGTCGGCCGGCCCGTCGGGATCGACACAGGAGCCGTCGCACACCCGGCCCTTCGACGAAAGCACCCGGCGTCGCGGGTGGGACCGACCGGCGCGCAACGCAGCCGCACTTCGGCCGGGCACGTCACGCGGTCGGGCTACTGCCAAAGGTGACGGGAAGCCGGTCAGCCGGTGAAGGACTCGGGGCCGAAGCGGCCCCATGCGACGAAGGCGGCCAGGGCCAGGTAGATCAGGTCGCCGGCGATCGTGGCCCTCTCGCCACGGCGTAGACGCATGGTGACCGCGCAGGCGAACAGCAGGACGAGTCCGGTGGCGGCCAGTGGCACCAGGACCGGCGCGATGTCGAGCACCGCGGGAAGTATCAGGCCGACCGCGGCCAGCAGCTCGACGGCACCGATGGCCTTGAGAGCGCCGGGGCTGAACTCCAGGACCCACTGCGCAGAGGAGCCCATCGCGGCCAGCTTCTCCCGCGGCACGAACATCTTGGAGCTGCCCACCAGGCAGACGGTGGCGAGCACTCCGGCGACGACCCACAGCGCGACGTTCATCTCAACTCCCTGATCGAGGACTGTCACACCCGAGACGAGGCAGCGACGCGGCCTGTGACATGCCCGAGCCCGGACAGCGCAGAGACGTGGGTCACACCGCGCCGGCAGCCCGCCGGCGACCACCAGGTCGGCAGGTTCCACTGAGATCGGTCGCGGGTGCGAGCGTTGCCCGCTCCGCTCGCGCATCGGATCATCCTCGAAGGATGCCTCGTCGGCGCGCGTCCGGCCGGGCGCTCGGACCGCAAGGGGGAGTCGGCGTGAGCAAGGTCGAGGAGTTCGAGGAGCTGCGGCCGCTGCTGTTCTCGATCGCGTACCGGATCCTGGGCAGCGTGGGCGAGGCGGAGGACGCGGTGCAGGAGACCTGGCTGCGCTACGACGCCTCGACCACCCGGCCCGTGTCGGCCAAGGCGTTCCTGTCGGCCACGGTGACCCGGATCGCCATCGACGTGCTGCGCTCCGCCCGGGTGCGGCGGGAGGAATACGTCGGACCCTGGCTGCCCGAGCCGCTGCTGGACGATCCGTACGAGGACCCGGCGCGCGCGGCGGAGCTGGCCGACTCGGTGTCGATGGCGGCGCTGCTGCTCCTGGAGCGGCTCAGCCCGCTGGAGCGGTCGGTGTTCGTGCTGCGAGAGGTCTTCGGCTTCGGCTTCGACGAGATCGCCGCGGCGGTGGGGCGCTCGGAGGCGGCGTGCCGACAGTTGGTCGTACGGGCGCGCCGCCACATGAACGAGGGACGGCCCCGGTTCGAGGCGGACCGCCAGGAGCGGCAGGAGCTGGCGAGGCAGTTCTTCGAGGCACTGGCGCACGGAGACGTGGACGGACTGCGGAGCCTGCTGTCCGCCGACGTCCAGCTCGTCGGAGACGGCGGTGGCAAGGCCCCGCAGCTGGCCAGGGCTGTCGCCGGCGCCGAAAATGTGGCCAGGCTGCTCGCCACCGTCTACCCGCTGATGGCACGGGTCGACATCACATTCGAACTGCACGAGGTCAACGGCCAGCCCGGCGCACTCTTCCGCGACCGCAACGGCAAGGTCCTCCACATCCTCGCCCTCGATGTGCTCGACGGACAGATCCAGACCATCCGCTCGGTCATCAACCCCGACAAGCTCGGCCACCTCGGCCCAGTCGCCGACGCCTGGGCCGTCGACCGGGAAGTGAAGCAGACCCGCAAGCGGACGCGGTGACCTCCCGACCGGCCTGACAGCGGGCGAGAGACCGTCCGGCACGGCGAGGACGTTCAGCTCCGGTCGCGACGCAGCAGGACGAGCTCCTGGTTCATCTCCCCGAGGAATCGTGCGATCACCGTGAGTTCCTCGGGCGTGAAGCGGGCCCGCGCGGTGTCGGTGCTCCGCGCGAGCGGCCGAAAGTATTCCCTGGTCAGACCCCTGGCCGCCTCCGCGAAGTGCAGGTGGACCACACGCCGGTCGTCGGCGGCCCTGACCCGGCGGATGTGACCCGCCTTCTCCAGTCGGTCGAGGCACGCGGTGACCGCGCCGGACGTGAGGTTGAGCTGCCTGCGCAGGCTGGTGGGCGTCATGGGCTCGCCCACACCGTCCGGGTCGGCGTCCAGGATCGCGATCAGGGCCTGGATGTCGGTGAGATGAAGGCCGTGCGCCTGTGCGAACTCGTGGGCGATGCGGTTGAACTCGCCGTTCATCCTGCGCAACAGGACGGCGAAGGACTGCAACCCCGTCGGGTCGTCTCCCGGAAGAGGTGTCGAAGGGGTGCCTGAGCCACTCATGCCTCCAGTATATGATCACTCAATGATTGAGATACTTACTCGTCGACTTACTTCCGGTGCTGGGCATGACCGCGGGAACCGCGCACCGCGCTGGGCCCGGTGGCTCGTGCCCCTCGTGCTGCTGCTGGTCTGGCTGGGGGTGGGCGGAACGCTCGGACCGTATGCGGGCAAGCTGAGCGAGGTGGCCACCAACGACCAGGCCGCATTCCTGCCGCGGAGTGCCGAGTCCACCAAGGTCCTCACGGCCCGTGAGAAGTTCGACCAGTCCGAGACCCTGCCGGCCATCGTGGTCTGGACGACGGACGGGAAGCGGGTCACCGAGGCGCAGCGGGCAGCCGCCACCGACTCCGTCGGCGCACTGGCCGGAAGGGCCGGGGTCGCTGGCCGGCCCTCCCCCGCCCTGCTCTCCGACGACGGGCAGGCGCTGCAGGCCGTCGTCCAACTCAAGCCCGAACTGGGCGAGGAACTGCCCAAGGTCCTCGACGAGGTGCGCGCCGCGGCGCGGAAGGTACCGGGCACCGAGGCGCAGGTCGCCGGCCCGGCGGCGAGCCAGGCCGACCTGTCGGACGCGTTCGCGGGTATCGACGGACTGCTGCTGGGCGTGGCGCTGGCCGCCGTGCTGGTGATCCTGCTGCTCGTCTATCGCAGCGTCCTGCTGCCGTTCCTGATCATCCTCGGCTCCGTCTTCGCCCTGGGACTGGCCTGTGCGGTGGTCTACGCGCTGGCGGAGCGGGACGTGGTCCGGGTCGACGGCCAGGTGCAGGGCATCCTGTCCATTCTGGTGATCGGCGCCGCCACCGACTACGCCCTGCTTCTGGCCGCGCGCTTCCGCGAGGAACTCGCCGTGAGCGGAGACCGGGCCATGGCAGCCCGGGCCGCGGTGCGCCGCTCGTTCGGTGCGATCACCGCCAGCGCGGCCACCGTGGCCCTCGGGCTGCTGGCCCTGCTCGCCAGTGACCTCACCAACAATCGCGCCCTCGGACCGGTGGGCGCCATCGGCATCGTGTGCGCCGTGCTCTCCACGCTCACCTTCCTGCCGGCCGCTCTGGCCCTGCTGGGCCGTGCCGCCTACTGGCCCTCGCGTCCGAAAGCCCCGGACGCGTCCGCGGAAGGCCACGCCGTGTGGCGCGGGGTTGCCGCCCGGGTGGACGCGCGACCGCGCCGGACCTGGGTCGTGACCGTGCTCGGCCTCGCCGTCTTCGCGGCCTTCTCACCCACGCTGTCCGCCAAGGGCGTGCCGCTCGACGAGATCTTCGTGAACGACGCTCCCTCCGTCGCCGCCCAGGAGACGATCAGCGAGCATTTCCCCGGGGGCTCCGGCAATCCGGCTGTCGTCATCGCCGACGCCGACCGTGCCGATGCGGTGACGGCCGCCGTCCGGAACACCGAGGGCGTGGCATCGGCGGGCACGGTCTCCGCCTCGGGACGGCCTGGGGCCGGTGAGCCGCAGGTCGTCGACGGACGTGTCCGCATCGATGCCACGCTGGACGCGGCGGCGGACAGTGACGCGGCCAAGGAGACCGTCGAGCGGCTGCGCGAGAACGTGCACGCTGTCCCCGCGGCCGACGCGCTGGTGGGCGGCTACACGGCGCAGCAGTACGACACCCAGCAGACCGCGGCCCGGGACCGCATGGTGATCGTTCCCGTCGTGCTCGGCATCATCCTGCTGATCCTGGTCCTGCTTCTGCGCTCGATTCTGGTACCGGTGCTGCTGGTGGCGACCGTCGCGCTCAACTTCCTGGCGACGCTGGGAGTCTCGGCGCTCGTCTTCGAGCATCTCCTCGGGTTCAGCGGCACGGATGCGTCCGTCCCGCTGTACGGATTCGTCTTCCTGGTGGCTCTCGGCGTCGACTACAACATCTTCCTGATGTCCCGGGTACGAGAAGAGGCGCTCGAACGAGGCTCACGTGCGGGGGTGCTGCGGGGGCTGACCACGACCGGTGGGGTGATCACTTCAGCGGGTGTGGTGCTCGCCGCCACGTTCGCGGCGCTGATGGTCATCCCCCTGGCGTTCCTGGTGCAGATCGCCTTCATCGTGGCCTTCGGGGTACTGCTCGACACCCTCGTGGTCCGCTCGCTGCTGGTACCCGCACTCGTGATCGACATCGGCCCCCGGGCCTGGTGGCCCAGCGCCCTCGCCCGCGGCGAGGGGCCTTCGGCAAGGGCGGGACACGCGACGGGACGGGGCTCGGCCTAGCGGGCAGCCCGTGGAAAGGAGCCGCTCCATGCGGGTCGCAGGTCGCAGTAAGAGCCCGGGGCCGTGCAAGGTCATGGACCGGCTCACCGACCTCACCGCGCTGCGGCGCCAGCGGCAGCACGTAGCCGACGGCGACGGTTCCACCCCGTACCCCGCCGGCACAGCGCGACGGTGATGACGTGCGCGCGCGGCGGGGCGGGATGACGGCCGGCGGTGACATCACCGACAGCGCTCTCGGCGAGGGAAGCGAACGTTGAGCGGCCGGTCGACAGTCCGAAACGACTCGCGGCGAAGTGGTCCTGCGCGCTCCGCTGTTTGCAAGAGCGTGCGGGCGTTCGCCTGGATCGACGACGAGATCACAAAGGCGGATCGCGACCGGGTGAAGGAGCACCACGATGGTCCCGCCCTACCCCTATTGGTGTGAACGGAGGCCGCGTCGACGGTCACCGGGGTTCAGTCCACCTCGCCCAGGGCCCCGAGTTCGTCCAGCACCGCTCAGAGTTCATCAGGAATCAGACGCTTCGATGGATCAGCACCCACGACCGGCACATGCCGCACGAACATCAAGTCACGTGAGACAACTTCTAAGCCTTGATTGGTGAGGCCGACCTGGCAGCCTGCTCGATCTTCGCGCAGTAGGCCGCACGGGCTTCCTCGTCGATCTGCTGCTCGTGTTCGGCGCGCACCCCGGTCCGGCCGTCGAGGCCCTCGCGCAGGATATCGGCGTGCCCGGTATGCCGGATGGACTCGCCGAGGACATGGACCATGATGGCGAACAGGTTCGTGTTGAGATAAGGCTCCGGCCACCACGGCACGTGGCCGGGGGCGTCGAGGGGAAGCTCGTTGATCGTCGCGTCCGAGTGTTCCCACGTGCGCCGGTAGAACCCGATGATCTGATCACGGGTCTCGTCCTCGGCCGCCCATAAATCGCTGCCGTCGTAGTCCTGCCACCCGGGCAGCGGTTCCGGGGAAGGGCGGTCGAAGACCTCGCCGAAGTATCTGGCCTCGACGGTGGCCACGTGTTTGACCAGGCCGAGGAGGTTGGTCCCGGTCGCCGTCAAAGGCCGACGGGCGTCGTATTCGGACAAGCCGTCGAGTTTCCAGAGCAGCGCCTCGCGGTCCCGCCGCAGTCTCCGGTGCAGGTTGTCTTTCGCGAACTCATCGATCATGCCGCATGAGCCTGCCATGGGCTGCTCGTGGTCTCAAGGTCCCATACGTGGTCCTCTCATCGGGACAATGCAGAGAGGCTGAGGAGTAGATGGGAGGACTCCGGGTGGTGGAAATCGGAGTGAGCACCGCCCACGGACAGGTACCTGACTCTGGGCCCGCGGTAGCGCCATGCGGCATCCACATTGACGATCCGATAATCCAACGTTGCATGGGAGTAGGGCTCGTCGGTCGGCAGCAGGCGGGTGGTGAATTGGGGCGCCGGTGCGACCGCTGCTCCGGAATGGCCGATGCCGGGAGCGGACTCTGCTCTCAGATGCCAGAAGCCCGTTGCGGTGTCCCAGCGTGAGTACGTCAGGACGAGTGGGCCTCCCAGGGGCGCTCCGGGCTTTCCGGCTTGCGGAAAGAGATCCGGGAACATCTGGGAGAAGGCGTCGCGGGGTGCCGCCATCTGGAAGATCAAAGCGCTGTCGACCGTGAAGGGTCGTCTGAGATCGCCCGGGGTGCATGCCCATCCCAGCACGGCGGGCAGCTCGGGGTGGCCCGCCGCCCATTGCACGGCCTCACACAGGAAGCGGCCCCCGAAGGAGTGACCGAGCAGATGCAGGTATTGGCCGTTGCTGTTGGCCATGACCGGCGGTCCGTCGGGGACGGTCCGATGGTGTTCCAGGTATCCCAGGAGGTGACCGAGCACCTGCGGCGCGTGACCTGTCCCGGGAGTGCTCATCGCGTGGGCGCGGTCGCGGATCTTCCGGTATCCCGACCGGGAGGGAGAGCTGGATGACGGCCAGCACACGACCACGACCCATGGCCGGTAGCCGCCTTCCAGTCCGGAGTACAGGCCCGGTTGGGTCGTCGCCAGTACCCGGGCCGACTGGATCAGGCCGGTGGCATGGCGGACGGCGGTGCGCGGGGACGTCTGCCAGCCGTGGACGTAGACGTAGATGTCCGTGGCTCGGGGCGGAACGGCCACGTGCCCTGCGAGATGTTCAGCGATCCGGTGCTGAGGAACCGGTGTTCGGCCGTCGGCTCCGAGTAGGCGGCCTTGGTCGTCGAGCCGGACGACGGCCGAGGCGACCATGGCGATGTCCGGGGACCGACGGCTCATCGTGTGGCCTCCATTCGGCTGTCGATTCCGCAGTGCAACGAGTAGGTCAACGCCAGTGGGTTGGCAAATTCGCGCGCGAAACGGTGCACGAGGGCCATGGTGATCTCGCCGGCCGTCAGACCACTGCCCAGATAGAGATCGAGGAATGCGTACGCATACTCCGCAGCGAAGCACTGCGGAATTTCTATCTGTGAGCCCAGCACACCGCACGCACCCATGTCGACAAGGGCCTTGCCCAGATGCTCGAGTTCCGGCGACGCGGCTGCCTGGCCGGTGTGGCAGGCGTTGAGGAGCACGAAAGGGCGGAAGACCGCGTCCGGGGAACCTTGGTATCTGGTCCGTTCCCGCAGGACCAGATCCGCATCGATGCACCGTTCGTCCGAGAGCTTGACGGCGAGGTGGTGATGCTGCGAGCCGTTGTCGACGAAGCGGCCGTGACACCAGAAGTACATGATGTCGTCGTCCACGACGGCCTCCGCCAAAGCGCTCAGCAGCGTTGCGGACTGCGCCCGCACCGTCAGGGTCGCGCGTTCTTCCAGCAGCTTGCGAACCTGGGGTGCTCGGCCCACGTGAGCAAGGGACACATCGGTGTTGAGGCTCGCCGCCGGCAACCGACGACGCGCCATCTCCCCCTGGATCATCGGGTACGACGCACCGGTCTGCTCCACCTGATGCCGGTAGCCGAGGAAACCGGCGAACGGGTGACGGTCGTCCGGCCTTTCGACGGCGAGCATCGGCCAGGGCAGATGGAGATCGGAGTCGAAGCTGATGCGCAGCCCTTCCTCCCCGCCGAGTACGCCCAACAGGTAGGAGCGGAACTCCTTCACCTCATGGTTCTCCCCGGCGAGCAGCCGGTCGAGCAAGTACTGGCCCTCCCTGGCGAGCTCGGCTGTGAGCAGTTCGGCAACCGCCGAGTGCGGGGTCAGATCGGCTGCTTCGGCGAGGGGGAAACCGGCGATGGCGGTGCCGTCGGCGTCCACCGGCTGATGCCGTACGAACAGATCTCGCCAGGTCGTACGCAGCCGCCCGGCCGTCCTGAGGACGCTGGTGACGGACGCGGTGAGGTACGCATGGTGGATCCGTGTCCGGGGGCCGCGCTCGCCGGGCCTGAAAGCGGTCATGTGCAGCCCGTCGGTTCCGCTGCGTCGCAGGGCCACGATGAGGTCCAGCGGGGCGACCCCGCGCGGTGCCGCCTCTGGTGCTCCTCGGCGCGGGGGCAGAGCCGTAAAGTCGCGCGACGGATTGTGCAGAACATGAACCGTCGCCTCCTGAGACATGGTCAACTGCTTCCCCCTCCAGCAGTGCCGGAGACGGGTGCGAGCAGGGGCGCCGGTACGTCGACGATCGCCTCGAAGTCCTGGAGCACCCGCCCGAGGTCACGGTCGTACACGGTGAAGCGCAGTCGGTGAGCGCCGGGTTCACGCGCGATGAAGTTGAACGCCGCAGGGGCGCCTTCGGCGGCGTACTCGATCGCCGGCGGCTCCAGGAGAGCCGGAGACAGGGCGGAGGAGACCAACACCATCGGAGGCAGCTTGCCTTCCGTTGCCGCCCCGCCGGGGATGGTCGGCTCGAGCCTTACCTCCACCACGACCGGCTCACCGACTCGCAGGGCCACAGACCGCAGTGTCAGACGAGGCGCCCACGGCTGCCGCCCGCCCGTGGCCAGTCGGAGGTGCTCAGCCGCGTGCTCCTCCTCGGCGGCGCGCATCTCCTCGACGAGCAGGCGATACTCCGCCTCGATGTCATGCAGCGAGTCGAGGCAGGACACCAGGTCCGCCTGCTGTCGCCGCACGGTCCGGGCCCGCGGCATGATGCCTTCCGGCCCATGGCTCTCTGCGGTAAGGAGGAACCCGCGCAGCGGCTCCACAGCCAATGCGGCCACTTCCTCGGCGTCGTGCGATGCGCTCTTTCGCAGCGCCGTGGCCACCTTCGCGGCGACATCGGCCCGCAGCCGCGCCTCCAGTTCGGAGAACGACGCCAGGGAGATCAACCAGGCGGTCACCTGGGCTATGCCGGGGAGGGGCACACTGCCCTGGATGCGGTAAAGCGTCGAAGCAGAGATCGGCGTCACCGTGGCGGCCAGTATGCGCGGCATGAAAGAGTCCTCGTGTAGGCCGACAGGCTCCGTGCCGAAGAGATCCCCCAATTGACGCACGACGTCCTCCAGCCTGTTCTGCACGGCGTCAGACCAGATGTCCACCTCTTGTTGGGCCCGCTGCAGAAGCAGGCTGGCCAGTTCATCGGCCCGCGCCCGCAGGGATTCATGCACCCGGAGTGTCACTTTCGCCGTGAGCTGGGCCTCCGCCGCCCATCGCGGGCACTCGTCAGCGACGTGGTTGAAGAAGCGCTCCCCCTCCAGAACGACTCTCTCGCGGGTCCGCTCGACAAGAGTGGCCCCCTCATGAACGGCCTGCCGGTGTCGTTCGGCGAGGACGGCTTGTTCGCTCCGAAGCACCCCCAGTGCGTCGTGCCCGGATCCCACCAGGGAATCCACAGCCATTCCCAGGTCACGAGCGGACCGCAGAAGAGCGGGCCTGCGCTGTGTCGCGGCCCGTTGTAACAGTGCCCGTTCGAGTTCGGGAACGCCGGTGTCGGTGATCGCCGCACCGTCCTGTCCTTCCCGGGCGATCAGCGCCCCTCGGGCCTGGACGAAGAACAGCTCGTCGCCGGAGCGCATCAGCGGAGTCACCTGCTCGCGCAGGAGCGCGCGCAGGGCGGACCGCTGGTCCTCGGCCACCAAGTCCTCCTTGTTGACGACGAGGAACACGGGGACGGACTGCCGTGCTCGTAGGCGATCGCCCAGAAAGCGGGATTCCTCGTACAACAGCGGAGCACCCGCCGTCAGCACCACGATCAGCAGGTCGGCGTCTCGCACGGCTTCGGCCCTGTCGTGCCACCCATAGGGGCGCTCCGCGTTCAGGCCGGGTGAGTCGACAAGGACCAGGCCGTCCCGGCACAGCTCCGCCGGCCAGCGGATCTCGGCGCGTTCGTAGCGCGCATCCGGCCTCAAGCTGTCGTAACCGGGCGTGAGGTGTGCCGCGACGTCCTGGACGGCGACCTCTGTGCGGGGCGGTGGAGGAGATCCGCCGGAGAGGGCTGGATACAAATATGCCGTGGGGGCCGGTCCGTAGGAGACCTCGGTTGCCACCGCATTGCCGCGCTCGTGGGAGAGCACCTCGGCGCCCATGAGGGAGTTGATCAGAGTGCTCTTGCCCGCGCGGCTCGGGCCGACCACTGCGACCCGGAAGCGGTCGTTCGCCAGGGCTGAGGATTGCCGCAGGAGCCGTTCGTCCGTGTCTCCCCTGCCGAGAGCACGCGCCGCCGCCGCGCTCCGTCGCACCAAGGCGATCAGACGGCTGCGATGGTGATCTCGAGCCACGTGGCCTGACCGGGATTCGACCGGGTCCGCCAGCATGTCCGGTTCACCGGTCCGCTCGGCCCATGCGCGCAGAGCCGCAGCGAATTCCACGTCCGCGGCGGCCCGTGCGGACAGAGCGGCTCTCAGCTGGTGAGCACGCTCTGTCCGGGTTGGTTCCTCCTCCAGTGCGGCCATCTCGCGAGCCCCCGACCCGGCCGCCTGGGTCATGCCGACCGCGTCCGGCTGCTCCAGTCCAACGGAGCCGCGCACCAGGTCACTCAGCGCGGCCCACGCCTGCCGTTCACGCTCCCCGGCGTCGCGCCTCGCCAGCGACGCCAGCAGCCGCGCAGGAATCTCAACCACGTCCCACCCCGCCCCCTGGACGCGCTGCAACAGCGCCCCCACAGCACGTTAGCGCTCGGACGACCGCCGATGGGCCGCTATCAAGCGTCTGGCCCCGCACCCGCCCGGCGCAGGGTGTCACCCTGGTACAGCTCGACCAGGCCGCGCATTTCCGGGTAGCGCCGGAGAATCCGAGCCAACAGATACCCATGACCGCCACCGATGTCCACGATCCGCCGCCCCATCGCGTTGTTGAAGATCTGTCCCAGCTCCGGGCGAGCGATCAGATGCGAGAACAGGTCGGTACCGCGCACGTACTCGAAAGGGCACTCTCCGGTCCGGATGACGTGCCCGAGCGCCGCGTACGCCTGCTGCAATGCCGGCTGTCCCTCGTAGCGGAAATGATCCCGCAAGGAACCCGGTATTTCCGAGCGCAATGTCTCGGCCAAGGTGTTGAGCGCGAAGGTGTTCGGAGCCACTTCGGTGAACCGTCAACCGGCAGCGGACCTTCGGCGAGTTGATCGGCCACGCCCAACTCGGCCACGGCGTACAAGAGATGCGCCAACCTCAGGCCACACATACCGGACCCGGAAGCCGTACGACGGCTTGCCCTTCGGGCGAACCCGCGGCCCTGCGCATGTCTCAAGCCCCGGGCTACCGGACCGAACCGCGCGCCGAACCCAGGCCGCCGGGCCCCGGGCTCGGGGTGCTACGTACCGATGCGGCGGCGTACGAAGGCCGAGAGCTGATCGACGGCCACGACGAGCACCATGACCACCAGCAGATGGGTGGCCATCTCGTCGAACCGGAACAGCTTGATGGACTTGTTGACGAGGAATCCGATGCCGCCGGCGCCGACCAGGCCGAGGACCAGGGACGAGCGGACGTTGACGTCGAACCTGTAGAGCAGCAGGCCCACGAACTGGGGCACAACCGCCGGCAGCACGGCGTGCGCGGCAACCTGCAGACTTGAGGCGCCATTGGCGCGCAGGGCGTCACGGGGGCCCTGGTCGATCTCCTCCATCGCCTCGGCCCACAGCTTGCCCATCACACCGGTGTTGTGGAACACGAGAGCCAGCACACCGGCGAACGGCCCCAGGCCCACCGCGGTCACGAACACCAGGGCGAAGACGACGTCGGGCACCGCGCGCAGGAAGGACAGCACCGACCGCGCGGCCTGGTACACCCAGCGGTTCGGCGCGGTCGTCCGAGCCGCCGCGAGAGCCAGGGCCAGGGCGAACGGCACCGACAGCGTGGTGCCGAGCAGCCCGATGTACAGCGTGACCAGTGCGGCGTCGATACTCGGCTTCAGCACCTCGGACCACGACAGATCCGGTGGCAGCGCCTGGCCGATGAAGTCGGCCATTCCGCGCCATCCCTGCGCCAGTGCCGTCGGCGAGAAGTCAGTGCCCCGCCAGGCCAGGACATGGGCGACGACCAGGACGGCAGTGATCGTGAGCGTCACCGGGGACGGCCATCGCCGTCGCGGCGGGGTCGGCCGCTCAACCGGCGTGAGAACATCCGTGCTCATCGGGACTCCTGCCGGGGGAGACGGCGATCAGGGGCGTAGAGGGCGTCCAGGTCGGCCTCGCTCACCTGGTCGGCGGGCGCGTCGAGCGTCACTCGTCCGCCCAGCAGGCCGACAATGCGGTCGGCGTGGCGGCGGGCCAGTCCGGGCTGGTGGAGTACGGCGGCGACGGCCAGGCCCTTCTCTCGGGCCAGGTCCGCCAGCAGGGCGACCACCTGTTCGGCCGCGGCCGGATCGAGGGCCGATACGGGCTCGTCCGCGAGGACGATGTCGGCGCGCTGGCACAGCGCCCGCGCGATGGCGACTCGCTGCTGCTGCCCGCCGGACAGCCGTCCGACCGGCTCGGCCGCGCGGTCGGCCAGGCCGACCCGGTGCAGGCACTCCATCGCCTCCTCGCGGAGCGCGGCTGGAAACAGCAGTGGGGTCAGGGAGCATCGCAGCGGGAGACGGCCCAGCGCCCCGGCACAGACGTTGTCCAGCGCGGAACGGCGGCGGACCAGATGGATCTCCTGGAAGACCATGGCCGTGCGCCACCGCAGCCGTGCCCTTTCGGCGCCATGCAGTCCACCGAGCTCACGGCCGTGAAGGGCGATGGAGCCGCCGTCCGGGGTCTCCAGCCCGATGATGCAGCGCAGCGCGGTGGACTTTCCCGAACCGTTGGCACCGAGGAGGCTGACGAACTCCCCTGCCCGCAGGTTCAGATCGACCGAATCCAGCACGGCCGTTCCGGAGAAGGACTTGCTCAGCCCGCGGACCGCCAGCGGCGTGCCCGATGCCGTGGGCCGCTCCATGGCGGAACCCCCGGGCGAGCCGGGGACAGGCTTGCCCGCCCCCGGAACCCCCCGGACGGCTGCCGGCGAGTACGGCGCGTCGTCGGTCGGCATGGCGATCAGACGTCCTTCTCGGTCAGGTCGAGGGCGGATGCGAGCTCGAACAGCGGCTTGTAGGTCTCCTTGGTGACGGCTACCAGCGGGCCGGGCGGGTCGATGTCGAGGAAGGCGCCGACCTCGGCGACAGCGTCGGACTCGAGGTCGAGCAGAGCCTTCTTGACCGCGTCCTGGAACTTCGGGTCGAGTCTGTCCGAGACAGTGATCGGGTCGTTCGGGATGGGGGAAGAGGTCCAGATCCGGCGGTACTCGGAGGGGTCGAAGCTGCCCTCGGCCTTCGCTGTCTCCAGCTGTTGGCTGTTGATCTCCGCTGCGTCGGCCTTGCCCTTGGTGAGGGCGAGCAGCGCCTCGGGGTGACCGCCCGCGTAGTTGATCTTCACCTTGTCGACGTTCGTGGTCTTCAGCGCGTACCGGGGCAAGGCGTCACCCGAGGTCGAGCCGGGGCTGGAGAGTGCGAGCGACTTGCCCTTGAGGTGCTTGAGAGACTTGACGGGCGAGTCGGCGGGGACCCAGATCCCCCCGGTGTACGTGCTCAGCGCGCCCTTGGCGTCCGCGAAGGAGACGAGGGCCCGCGCATGGGCCTTCTCGCTGGCGAAGACGTAGCCGAGGGGGCCGAACTGGGCGATCTCGAGCTGGCCGTTGCGCATGGCGAGCACCTCGGCGGAGTAGTCCTCCACGACCTTCAGTTCCACCGGGCAGTCCAGCTTGCTCTCCAGGGCCTTGGCCAGCACCTCGTAGGCAGGCGTGAGTTTGGCCGGGTCCTCGTAGGGCTCGATACCGAAGCGGATCCTGCCGCCCGGGCAGGAAGCGGCGGCCTTGCCGGAGTCCTTGCTGCCGGACGGGTCGGAGCTGCAGCCGGCGCCGAGCAGGGCCAGGGCCGAGACGGCCGCGAGGGCCGTCAGGGAGCGCGTTCTGCGCATGGTCGTTCTCTCTTCCGGGGGGAGGCGCCGGCCACCGGGTGGCAGTCCGGCGCGGGTTCAGCAGGGGCGGAACGGATGTAACGGGTTGCGGTGGGAGTGGGGCGGAGGAGGCTGCGAGGCGGGCAGCCGGGCGCCGGTCAGCGCAGCAGGTCGTCGAGGACCTCCGGGGCCAGCCCGAGCGCGGTGGTCATGCCGATGCCGGCGGTCACGGAGACCACCCGGACGCCGGGCATGGGCGAGGCGATCAGGAACGGCCGGTCGGCGGCCGCGTAGACGCCGCGCCAGCGTTCCCGGACGGTGAGCCGCTCGGCCCCCAGGAGACGCGCGGTCTCCTTGAGGACGTGCTGGTCGAGGGCCTCCGCGTTGAAGGGATCGAGCGTGGTCGCGTAGGTATGTGTGTCGCCGATGGTCAGGTCGCCGTCGGGCCGCTGGGTGAACATCAGGTTGAGCCCGATGTCGATCAGCTCGGGGTGGTCCGCTCCCAGCCGGTCCCGGACCTTCGCCCGGGTCGGGCAGACCCCGAAGCCGTCGTACCGCAGAAGCGAGAAACCACTGAGCACCGCGGGGTCGATGGCCCGGCCGTGCGGGTCGGCGACGCGGAGCATGTGCAGGGCGCAGCGCCGTACTCCGGCCTGCTCGGCGAGTTCCGGGAAGTGACGGTCGACGTCGTGGCCGACGGCCATCACGGTGCGTCCGGCCCGGATCCGGCCCCTGCTGGTGCCCACCAGGTCCGGTTCGATCGTGTGCGCCGTGGTCGCCCAGTGGAAGCGGACGCCCTGGAGGGCGAGCCAGTCGGCGATCGCGTGGGCCGCCTGGCGCGGGTCGACGCGGATGTCCAGCGGCAGCCAGGCGCCTCCGAGGACCCCGAGGCCGACGGGCATCCGCCGGGACACCCCCACCGCGTCGAGCAGCACCACCTGGTCGCCGCCCCGGGCGGCTTGGAACTCCTCGAGCACGGCGTACTCGTCCTCGGCCCGGGCAACCACCACGGTGCCGCTTTCGCGCACCCTCAGTCCGGCCTCGTCGGCCAGTCGCAGCCAGCGGCTCCGTGCCTCGAGCGCGTACCGCAGTGCGTCGCCGTCCTGCGCCGTGAAACAACCGTGCCCGAAGTTGCGCACCGATGCGCCGGTGGCCCGCTCGTCACGCTCGACGACGGCCACGGACATGCCGCGGCGCACCGCGTCCACGGCATGGGCGAGCCCCACGATGCCCGCGCCGACGACCACGAGGTCGGCGGAGCCGAGAGGCTGGTTCCGCTGCTGCGCACTTGTCATGACAAGTAAAGTCGCGGACGCCGAATCAGCCGTCAAGACTCAAGGGCATGTAGTCATCCACAGTTCATCGAGAGGTCATTTTCGCAGTTCAGAGGGACTTCTTTACGACAGGCAGCCCTTTCCGACCCCCTCCACAACCTGTATGGTCAAGTGTCATGGACGGACCTCTGCACGGGCGCATCGCATCTGACCTGCGCCGCCGGATCGCTTCTCAGGAGCTGCCACTCGGCGCACCGGTACCTTCCGAATCGCAGTTGTGCGAGCAATGGAACGCCTCCCGCGGTCCGGTCCGGCAAGCGCTCGCCACCCTGCGCGCGGAGGGTCTCATCGGCGGCGGCCGGGGCAAGCCGCCGGTGGTGCGCAGCCACGTGGCGCCGCAGCCATTCGAGACCTTCTGGTCGTTCTCGCGATGGGCCGAGGAACTGGGCCGCACGCCGGGCCAGCGCACCCTCGAGGTCGCCCGCCGCCCGGCGTCGCCGGAGGCGGCCGACGCCCTCGAACTCGAGGAGGGCGAACCCGTCGTCCAACTCCTCCGGCTGCGGCTTCTTGACGGCGTGCCAGCGATGATCGAAAGAACCACATTCGTCTGGCCGGTCGGCCACCTGCTCTTCGACTTCGACTGCGACTCGGGGTCGATCTACGCCTACCTGAGCGGCCAGGGCGTGGACCTCAGTGTGGCCCGTCATGTGATCGACGCGGTCGCCGCGGACAGCACCGACGCCTCACTGCTGACGACCCCTCAAGGAACTCCTCTGTTGCGGGAGCGCCGGCGCACCCGTTCCCTCACGGGCGAGGCCCTCGAGTACTCCGACGATCGCTACCGCCCGGACGTCGTCTCCTTCACCATCGAGAACTCCCAGCAGTCTCACCCGGCGCTGCTGCGCAGCCCCAACTGACCTTGTACCACCGGGCCCCGAGCACTCGGGGCCGCCGCACTTCCCTGAGGACAACCCTCGTGTTCGAACTGGTCGTTCTGGACATAGCCGGCACCACCGTCGAGGAGCACGGTTGCGTGTACATCGCCCTCGAGGAGGCCGTGCGCGCCGCGGGGGCGAATCCCGGTCTCGCTGACATACAGCTCTGGATGGGCGCGGACAAACGCGAGGCCATCACCGAAATGCTGACCGACGCCTTCGGTACGGCGCCGGAGTCCGCCGTGGTCGACACCGCGTACGCCGACTTCCGTCGCCGGCTGGAGGCCGCGTACGCCGAACGCCCGCCGACGCCCCTGCCAGGCGTCGCCGGGGCGATCGCCGCGCTGCGGGCGGCGGGGGTCAAGGTGGCACTCACCACCGGATTCGACCGCGCGGTGACCGACGCGCTGCTCGGCACGATCGGCTGGGACGAGACGGTGCTCGACGCAGTCGTCTGCGTGGACGACGTCCGAGCCGGCCGCCCCTACCCGTACATGATCTTCCGCGCGATGGAGAGGACCGGCGTCCGGGACGTCAGCAAGGTACTCACCGCCGGTGACACGGTCCGCGACCTCGACTCGGGCACGAACGCCGGCGCCGGCATGGTTGTCGGGGTACTCACGGGCGGTCTGGACGCCACGGCGCTCGGCAAGGTCCGCCACACGCACCTGCTTCCCAGCGTGGCGGACATACCCGCCCTGCTGTCCATCGGCACGCCCCAGCCGGTCGGCCACTGACGGTGGAACTCCGATGGCCGGGCCGTCGTGGTCGCGCACAGCGCCCAGCTCGAAATACCGGCGCTCTGGGTAGTCCACGCCGCACCACCCACACTCAAACAATTGCGATCACTTATTCCCACTTTCAACGGCATTTTCGTGCCGCATGAACACTTCACTCCCGCCTATTCCAACAGCATCCAACATGCCCTAACTTGAGCGCACATCAGCAGCGCGGTCAGGTCGGACCGCGCGCGAGAAGGTCAGAGGAGCCGCACTGTGCACTGCTCACCTCTTCGCAAGAGCCGGCTGAGATCACCAGGAGGGTTATGCGTTCTGGCCTTCACGGCCATGAGCCTGTCCCTCCCCGCCGCCCCATCCGCTTCCGCTGCCGAGGCCTCCCCCGCATCGCACGCTCGGGGCATCTCACCCGGGCAGGACGGACTCGCACTGACCCCGCCGATGGGTTTCAACAACTGGAACGCCACCCACTGCGGTCCGGACTTCAACGAACAGCTGATCAAGAACACGGCCGATCTCTTCGTCTCCAAGGGACTGAAGGACGCCGGCTACGAGTACATCAACCTCGACGACTGCTGGGCACAGCCCCGGCGCGACCGGAACGGCAAGCTCGTCCCGGTACCCGAGCGCTTCCCGAACGGCATGAAGGCCCTCGCCGAATACGTCCACTCCAAGGGCCTGAAGATCGGCATCTACACCAGCGCGGGCACCAAGACCTGCGACCGCCCACGCGGCTTCCCCGGCGCCCTGGGCCACGAGAAGTCCGACGCCATGCAGTTCGCCGAGTGGGGCATCGACTACCTCAAGTACGACAACTGCAACAACAACGGCATCGACGCCAAGAAGCGCTACCAGGACATGGGCAACGCCCTGAAGGAGGCATCCGAGGCCACCGGCCACCCCATCGTCTACAGCGTCTGCGAATGGGGGGAGAACAAGCCCTGGGAGTGGGCCAAGGGCGCGGGCGGCCACCTCTGGCGCACGACCTACGACATCCTGGACAACTGGGACGCCATGCTCCGCAACGCCAAGCAGACCCTGCCGCTGGCGGAGTACGCGGGTCCCGGCCGCTGGAACGACCCCGACATGCTGGAGGTCGGCAACGGAGGGATGACGGACACGGAGTACCGCACCCATTTCTCCCTCTGGTCGATCATGGCCGCGCCGCTGCTCATCGGCACCGATCTGCGCAAGGCCACTCCCGCGACCTATGAGATCCTCGGCAACCGCGAGGTGATCGCCGTCGACCAGGACCCACTGGGCGTCCAGGGCTCGGTGGTCTCCTCCGAGGACGGCCGCTGGGTCATCTCCAAGAAGATGCAGGACGGCAGCCGCACCGTCGCCCTGTTCAACGAGAGCGACCGGCCCCAGCGCATCTCCACCTCCGCGGCCGAGGTCGGGCTCGGCCAGGCCCAGGGGTACACGCTGCGCGACCTGTGGAAGCACCGTACCTACCAGTCCGGCGGAACCGTCTCAGCCACCGTGCCCGCGCACGGCACCGTGCTCTACCGCGTCTCCGCCGACCGGAACGGGAAGTCCTACCCGCCCGCGGCCGACCTCGTCCTCGACGGCACCACGATTGCCGAACCGGGCGCCCCGGCCAAGCTGAGCAGTGTCTTCACCAACCTCGGCCGCGGCCAGGCCCGTTCGGTGCTGGTCGACGTGGACGCCCCGGAGGGCTGGCGCGTCACGCCCACCTCGAAGCCGTACGACAAGCGGGTGCAACCGGGCCAGTCGCTGACCACGGGCTGGCGGCTCACCCCGCCCGTCGACGCGAAGCCCGGCGTGTACACGGTGAAGGTGCGCGCCGACTACCACTCGCCCAGGCGCGTCAAGGGACTCCAGGACTCGTCCCTGGAGGTCCACGTGGCCAAGGCCCCACCGACCGGCAGCAGCCATGCGAGCGACCTGGACTGGGTCAGCGCGCAGAACGGATACGGACCGGTGGAGAAGGACATGAGCAACGGGAACCAACCACCCGGCGACGGCCGTACGCTGACCATCGGCGGCGTCACCTACGCCAAGGGCCTCGGCGTCCACGCCGCGAGCACGGTCACCTACTACACGGGCGGCCGGTGCTCCGCATTCACCGCGCAGGTCGGCTTGGACGACGAGACCGGCCAGGCGGGCAGCGTCACCTTCGAGATCTGGGCCGACGGCAGGAAGGTGGCCTCGACGGGAACCGTGCCGGCCACGGACCCCGCCCGGACGCTCTCCGCCGCGATCCACGGCGCCCACAGCGTCCGCCTCGTGGTGACAGACGCCGGTGACGGCACCCGCTTCGACCACGCCGACTGGGGCAACGCCACCTTCCACTGCTGAGGCGCCCTCGTGACCGGGCTCCTTCCCGACACCGCCGCACCCCCGGTCAGCGTCGGGAAGGGGCCTTCTTCGACACCTGGGTCAGACGCGCCGGTCGCAAGAGCCATCCGGTGTTCACGGTTTGGTCGGCTCACCCACACGCCGCACCCATAAGTTCTCACCAGACCCTCTTCCAACCGAGGAGTATCGTGAGCGCCTCTGCTCTGAGCACTCTCACCGCCGCCCTGCTGATGGTCACGGGCGCGTCCGCCGCCCCGCAGCCGGTCCCTGTCTCCGCTCGCGTGGAGACACCCGCCGTGTACGACGACGAGGCGGGCGGCAACGCCGACGCCGACGACCCGGCCGTCTGGGTCGACCCCCGCGATCCCGACCGCAGCATCGTGATCAGCACCCTCAAGGAGGCCGGCCTCGATGTCTACGGACTCGACGGCCGGCGCCTGCAGCACCTCACCGCGCCCGCGGCGCCCGGCGAGGACGCCGCCCCGGGCCGCTTCAACAACGTCGACGTGGTCTACGGCTTCTCACTGGGCGGCAAGAAGACCGACCTGGCCCTGGTCAGCGACCGTGGCCGGGACCGGGTGCGGGCCTACGCCATCGACCCGGCCGCCGTCGCCGCGGGAACGCCCCCGCTGAAGGACGTGACGGCGGCGGACATCGCGCCGGTCTTCGCCACGAGCGAGGCCGAGGTCGACGACCAGCGCACCGCCTACGGACTGGCCGCCTTCAGCGACGACGACCACGCGTACGCGGTGGTGTCCCGCCGTTCGGAGACCCGGGTACGGCTGCTGCAACTGGAGGACCACGACGGGCGCGTCGGCTACAAGGCCGAGGACACGCTCGACCTTCCGCGTTCCTTCACCCTGCCCGACGGCGGGAACTGGACGCCGTGCGCCGACCCCGGAGACCACGCCCAGGTCGAGGGCATGGTCGTCGACCAGGAGGAACAGGTGCTGTACGCGGCCCAGGAGGACGTCGGGCTGTGGCGGATCGGCCTCGACGACGAGGAGTTCGAGCGGCCGAAGCTGATCGACCGGGTGCGGGAGTACGGCACGCCGTGGACCTACGACACGGAGAAGGAGGAGTGCGTCCTCGACACCGCGAACGACCCGGGCTTCGGCGGTGAGCACTTGAGCGCCGACGCCGAGGGCGCCACGATCTACCACGCCGACGACGGCAAGGGCTATCTGCTCGCCTCCAGCCAGGGCGACAACACCTTCGCCGTGTACGAGCGCCAGGGCCGCAACGCCTACCTCGGCTCCTTCGCCGTCACCGACGGCGCCGCCACCGACGGGGTGCAGCAATCCGACGGGGCCACCGTGGTCAACGTGCCGCTGGGCCGGACCTTCCCCCAGGGCCTGCTCGTGACCCATGACGGCGAGGCCACACCCGCGGACGGGGACCGGGAGGGCACCGACTTCAAGTTCACCGGCTGGGAGTCGGTGGCCACCGCCTTCCCGAAGCCGCTGACCATCGACACCGAGTCCTTCGACCCGCGCGACACGGACTGACCCACCGACCGGATGCTCGCCCGGATCAGACGCTGACGATCCGGGCGAGCCGCCGGCAGGAGCGGCCTCAGGCGCCGGCATGGAGGCGGACGCGGTGCGCGCCCACAGGCCGGAGGTACGATCCTTCGCCGGGGGGGACTGTGATCCGCATTCTGCTGGCCGAAGACATGCACATGATCCGTGGGGCGCTGGCAGCCCTGCTGGGCCTGGAGCCGGACATGGAGGTCGTGGCCGAGGTGGCACGTGGGGACGCCGTCGTCCCCGCCGCTCTCGCCCACCACCCCACCGTCGCGGTGCTCGACCTGGAAATGCCCGGCGCCGACGGACTCTCCGCCGCCCGCGACCTCGGAGCCGCCCTTCCCGGCTGCCGGATCCTCATCCTCACCGCGTTGGGCCGGCCCGAGGCACTGAGGTCGGCCCTCGCCGCCCGGGTGGGCGGGTTCATGCTCAAGGACGCCCAGCCGGAGCAACTCGCCGCCGCGATCCGCAGCGTGGCGGACGGGGAGCATGTCATCGATCCGAGACTGGCCGCCGCGGCGCTCACCGCCAAGGTGAACCCGCTCACCCCACGCGAGACCGATGTGCTGCGGCTGGCCGCAGGCGGCGCCGAACTCCACGAGATAGCCCGCGAGTTGCACCTCTCACAGGGCACCGTACGGAACTATCTCGGTGCGGCCGTCACCAAGCTCGATGCCCGCAACCGGCTCGACGCGGTACGGATCGCCCGGGAGCACGGCTGGTTGGGGTGACACGGAGTCACCCGCCGACGGGGACCGGAGCGGATTCCAGACGGACGGTCAGGACGTAGCCGCGGCCGTGCGGGGCCGGTCCGGCCTCCAGGACCCCGCCGAGTGCGGTCGCGCGCTCCCGTAGATTCCTCAGCCCGTTGCCGCCGGTACCCGCTCGGCCGCCCTCCCCCCGTGACGGTGGGGGAACCACGCGGCCGTCGTCCGCCACCCGCAGCAGCCCGGGGCCGACATACACCTCGCACCGGCGCGCTCCCGCCGCGTGTCGCAGCACGTTCGTCACCGCCTCGCGCAACACCGTCGCGAACAGTGCCTCCGGCATTCCCTCCACCTCGTCCGCCTCGCCCCGGACCCGCACGGCGACGCCCGCGGCGGCCAGTACTTCCCGGGCGGAGGCCACCTCCTCGGCCAGCGAGATCCCCACGCCTTCCCCCGGGATCGCCCGAAGGTCCGTCAGCGCCTGGTCCGCCAGCGCCGCCGCATCGGCGAGATGCCGGCCGGCCCGCTCCCGGTCAGGGTCGCGGAGCGCCAGTTCGCCCTTCAGGGCAATCGCCGACAGCCCGTAGCCCAGCAGGTCGTGGACGTCCCGGGCGATGCGCCGGCGCTCTCGCGCCACGGCCAGCGACGCCAGCGCTCCGCGGGCCTCCCGCACCTGGCGGACAAGGCCGCTGAGCAGGGCAAGGCCGTAGAAGACCGAAGCGATCACCACGATGTCCAGCAGGAGGACAGCGGTGCCATGAGCTCCGAGCCCGTCCGTCCTCAGCAGCATCGCGATCGCCGCCAGTGCGGTCAGCGCCCCGGCCGCCGGCCAGGCGGTGCGCCCGGGGAGGACGATCAGCACCGAGGCGGCCGCGAACCCCACCGGCTGGGGGTACGGCCCGTCCGGAGCGGCCAGCACGCCCAGGGCGACGGTGAGCTGCGCGCCCAGGGTCCACGCGACGTACGGGGGACGCACACCGGGCGGACGCGGCAGGGAGTGGTACGCCTGGAGTCCGACCACGGCCGCGAGGGCGGCCGCGTACGCGGCGACCCGCCCGCCCGGCATCCCGGCACCGAGCAGGAAGACGGTGCCCACGATCAGGTACTCGACGTGGGTGGCGACCACGATGGGCCACACCAGCCGGTGCGCCAGGTCACCCGCCGGGACGTCCGTTCCGTCGGCCGACTGTGCGGGCGGCGCGGCGCGTACGCGCTCCGTCGCCGCCCGCGCGACCGTCACGAGTTCCCGCGCCGCCCGCGTACCCTGCCCGGCCAGCCGGGTGATCTCCGCCAGGGCCGCTCCCAGTACCGCGTCCAGGTCACGCCCCGCGCGCTCCCGCTCGGCCGCGACCCGGGCCCGCGCCAATGCGCCACGCGTGGCGCGGAGTTCGGTGTAGAGGTCGGTGAGCCGGGTCAGCGCGTAGAGGACCAGTCCGTGGGCGAGGGCATTCCCGATGCCGTTGAGAACGGAATGGACACTGCCGTCGCCCGATGCGAGCGGCCCCGCCGCCAGCACGACGACCGTGAACAGAGCCCATCGCAGGCGCCGTTCGAAGACCAGCAGCACGGAGGCGCCCAGGAAGCCGGGCAGCCCCGACCAGGGCATCAGCAGGATCTGCGCGGCGAGGGTCCAGGCCCCGCGCAGCCGCCGCGTCGAAGGCAGGCAGATGGCCAACTGGAGCAGCAGCATCGGCACGGCGGCCGGGCGCGGCAGGACGACACCGGGCTCGAAGGCGAAGCCGAGAACGACGACGACGAGGATCACCGATACGACCGCCGGCGTCGGACCGGCGTCGGAGCCGGCATCCGTACCGGTGAAAGTCCTCGGAGCGGTGCCCCTGGGCCTGGTTCCCCGCCCGCACCGAAATGCCCAGCCCCACCCGTTCATGAGGTCACGTTAGACGCACGCCGGTGCACCGCACCCGCCCCACCCATGTGAAATACACATCGGCTGATGCGCCTCGCACTGCCGCCGCCCCGTTCCCGAACGAGATCGTCGACGCATGCGTACGACGTCGATACGGACCCTCACCACGATGGCAGCCGCCCTCACGATCACCTCCGCCGCGCTGCTCTCCGTCGCGGCCCCCGCTCACGCGGCGGCTCCGCCCCGTCTCGAGTCCCTCGTCGACGCCGCCGTCGCCGACCACCTGGAAGACGACCGCATCCCCGGCGCGGCCGTCACCGTCGTGGCCGGTGGCCGGACCGTCCTGTCCAAGGGCTACGGCGTCGCCGACGTCCGCACCCGGACCCCGGTCGACCCGCACCGCACCGGTTTCTTCCTCGGCTCACTCGCCAAGCTGTTCACGGCGCAGGCCGCCGCCCAGCTCGTCGCCGAGGGGAAGGTCGACCCGAAGGCGGACGTCAACGACCACCTCCGTGCGGTCACCGTCCCCGACACATACCCAGGGCGCCCCGTCACCCTGGACCAACTGCTCACCCACACCGGGGGCTTCGACAGTGACCTCGTCGGCCGGAACAGGACCCGCGCGAAGGACGTCGAACCGCTCGCCGAAAGCCTCGTGACACGCCGTCCGCCCCGGGTCCGAGCCCCGGGCACGACCGCCGCCTACGACAACTACGGCTACGCGCTCACGGGCCGGCTCGTCGCCGATGTCTCCGGCCGGTCCTTCCCCGCCTATGTCGACGAGCACATTCTGGAGCCCCTGGGCATGACCGGTTCCACGTTCGCCCAGCCGCCGCCGGCCTCGATCGCCGCCGGCCTCGCCCGCGGCTACCGCCCCAGCGGCACGTCCGGCTGGACGGAGGACAAGGGCCAGTACGGTGCGTGGAGCCCGTCCGGGCCCGGTGCGGTCAGCACCGCCGTCGACATGGGCCGCTGGATGACGGGGCAGCTCACCGACGACACGACGGCGAACGGCCTCATGCAGCGGGTCCACTACCGGCAGGATCCCCGCATGCCCGGCCTGGGCTACGGATTCGAGGAGTGGCGACGCGGCGGGCGCACCGGTTGGTTCAAGGACGGCGACATCCCCGGCTTCCACTCCAACCTGCTGCTCGTCCCCGCCCGCGACGTGGGGGTGTTCGTCGTCTTCAACGGCGACGGCAGGGACGGACGCGCCTCCTGGGACGGCAAGGACCTGATCAACCGGATCGTGGACGCCCTCGTCCCGGACGGCCCCGCATCCGCGACCCCGGGCGCCGTGACCGATCCGTCCCTCGCCTCGTACCCGGGCACCTACCGCCCGGGCCGGGTCAGCCGCACCGGTCTCATGGCGTTGGAGGGCCTGGTCGCGAGTGTCACCGTCCGGGAGGACGGCGAGAACGGGCTGCGCACCACCGGGCTCTCCCTCGACCCCGACCAGCCGGAACAGCGCTGGCTCGCGCTCGGCGACGGCCTGTTCCAGGAGCGCGGCGGAAGCCGCGCGACCCTGGCCTTCACCCGGGACGGCATGCTCGTCTCGTCGGCGGTGCCGTCGAGCACGTACGCGAAGCTGACCTGGCGCCAGTCCCCGTCCCTGCACCTGGGACTGCTCGGTGCCGGCACGGGCACGCTGGTACTCGCCGCGATCGCCCTTCCCGTCACCGCCCTGGTACGGCGGCTTCGGGGCCGAACCCCGCACCCTCCCGCGGCACGGGTCGCACGCGCCACGGCCTCGGCGACCGGGCTGATCGCGGCCGCGTTCACGGCCGCACTCGCCGCGGTCGTCCGGGACGGCAACGCGATGATGGAAGCGGTGCTGCTGGGGCCGCCGCTGCTGTCCATCGTGACGATGCTGGGAACGGCACTCGTGCTGTTGGCACTGGGTGTGGTGGCGGGGGCGATCGCGGCCTGGCTCCGCGGTTGGTGGAACGTGTCCGGCCGCATCCTGTTCACCGTCACGGCGGTGGCAGCGGTCGCGATGGCGAGCATGCTGCTCCAGTACCGCCTGGTGGGCGGCCCGTTCGTCTGACCTGCCAGTGAACTCCCGGCACCCGTGCGTGCCCGGCCGGTCCTGAACCCACGTCCAACCCCTATGAGGCACACGACCATCCGATGCCACAGCAAGCAGAGGAGCAGATCATGAGCACATGGACCAGGCGCGGACTTCTGGCCGCCGGAACGGCGACGGGAGTCGCCGCGCTCGTCGGCGCCGGATCGCCGACGCGGGGGCCGGAGCCGCTCGACATCGTCACCGGCGAGGACGGGTTCAGAGCGCCGGCGACCGCGGCCGCCGGCGCGGTGACGTTCCGGGTACGGACGACCAGTGGCCGTACCGGTATCGTCGGCATCGCCCGGCTCCGCCGAGGCATCGGCGAGGCCGCCTTCCGCAGGCACCTGCGCGACGTCTTCGAGAAGGAGAAAGCGCGGGACGTCATTCAGGCGTCCAGGGATCTGATGGCCGACGCCGAGCTGTTCGGCGGCGCCATGGCGGTCCGCGGTTCGCAGTCGTCCTTCACCGCGTGGCTGCCGCCCGGCCGGTACCTCGTCCTGGAGTACAAGGACTTCGAGGGGCCCTACGTCGGACGCGATCCCCTCCCCGGCGCGGAGCACGTCAGCCCGCTCCTCGTCCACGCGGCGGACGAGGCCGGGGCCGGGTGCCCGCGCCCGTCCGCCACCGTCACCGCCGTCGACACGAAGCGGGGCCCGCGCTTCGTCCTGGAAGGACGCATGCACCGGGGCCGGCCCGTGCGCTATGTGAACGCGATGCGAGGACAGGTCGACGAGCTCGCGGTGTACCCCCTCACGGACGACTCCGTCACCGAGGCCGACATCCAGAGGTTCTTCCAGGACCCGCGGAGCGCCGCGCCTTTCAACCTCGCCGCGCAACTGGGCACGCCACCGCTCTCCCCGGGCCGGAGCGCGGTCCTCGGAATGCCCCTCGAGCAAGGCCGTTACGCCCTGACCAGCTGGGTCGCCAGTATGGAGGACGCACAACATCTGTCCGCTCACGGCCAGGTGCTCATCGTCACCGTTCCCTGATCCGCGCTCCGCGTCCGGCCGGGCCGGCTCGTCGGTCATGTACCGGCGTGGGTTTCAGGCGTTGGAGCTGCCGGGCGCGGTCGCGGTACTCTCCCGCACGACCAGGTGGGTGGCCAGCTCCATCCGCAGCGTCGGGCCGGGGAGCACGGTGTCCGCGCCCTGCAGCACGATGCGCGCCGCGAGGGCCGCCATCTCGCGCAACGGCTGGCTCACCGTGGTCAGCGGCGGGGAAGCCCAGGCGGCGTTCGGAACGTCGTCGAACCCGACGATGCTCACATCGGCCGCGACCCGTAGCCCGGCCTGTCTGATCGCCTCGTATGCGCCCAGGGCCATCAGATCGCTGCAGGCGAAGACCGCGGTGGGCGGGTCGGGGAGGGTGAGCAGGTCACGCATGCCGGAGAACCCGGTGGTGTAGTAGAAGTCGCCGGGCCGCTGCAGGGCCGGGTCGACCTCGATGCCCGCTCCCTCGAGTGCCGCGCGGTACCCGTCCAGGCGTGCTCGCGCGCACAGCGCGTCCTCCAGGCCTCGCAGGATGCCGATCCTGCGGTGCCCCAGATCGAGCAGATGCCGGGTCGCGACCAGGCCGCCCTGCCAGTTCGTCGCGCCGACCGTCGGCACTCCGGCGTCGGGGCTGCCGACCGGGTCGACCACGGCCAGCGGGATGCCAAGGGCATCGACCTGCTCGCGCTGGGCCGGGGTGAGATCGGTGACCGCCAGGATGATCCCGTCGGAGCCGCGCGTGGACACGTTGTCCAGCCAGCGCCCGGTGTCGGTGGTGGTTCCGTGGGCCGCGGTCACGACCACCTCGGCACCGTGCTCGGCGGCCGCGCTCTGCACTCCCTGCATCACCTCACCCGCCCACAGGCTGTCCACCTCCCGGATGACCAGGTCGACCCAGCCGGCCGTCCTCTTCGGGCGGGCGCGGCGGCGCAGGTAGTTGTGCCGCCGCAGCAGTTCCTCGACACGGGCCCGAGTCTCCGGCGCCACCTGTTCGTGGCCGTTGAGGACCTTGGAGACCGTCGGTGCCGAGACCCCGGCTTCCCGGGCGATCTCGGCGATGGTGACACGCGCAGCGGGATCAGCAGCGCCGGTCCGGACCGTCGCTCCGCTGCTGCTCCGTCCGCCGGGCATGAATGACCTCGTCTCTGTATCGGCTCGCTGCGGCAAGCATACGCAGCGCCGCCGATAGTTTCGGCAAGCCCTTGCTATGCCGATCCGCCCTCCCTGGGCGCGTACTTGCCGCCACCTTCCCTTGACGACGCCCCGCACGTGCCCCTAACTTGCCCGACGTGCACAAGGAAAGTTGCCGAATGTTTCGGCCGTACGGGGGATGTGCCTCGATGAATCCAGGCGGTGCTCTGCGAGTCACCACGACCGTCGCCTCAGCTCTGGCGCTGGCTGTCGCCACCACAAGCTGCGACAGCTCCGGCGGCCCGGAATCCGGAAGGGTCACCATCCGGATCTCCACCTTCTCCAACATGGGCTTCAACACGTCAGGGCTGTTCGAGGAGTACGAGAGACTCCATCCCGGCATCAGCATCGAGGAGGACAACGCCGCCGACGAGGCCACCTACTGGCAGGCTCTGCAGCCCAAACTGAGCAGCGGTCAGGGCCTGGGCGACATCGTCAGCGTCGAGGTGGGCCGCATTCGCACCATCGCCGGGAGCAAGGCCGGCATGTTCGCCGATCTCTCACAGGCCCCGGGTGTGCGCGCCGACTCCTTCTACCCGTGGAAGTGGGCCCAGGCCAAGGCCGAGGCCGGCCGGGTGCTCGGTCTGGGGACCGACATCGGCCCCATGGCCGTGTGTTACCGCAAGGACCTGTTCCGGCAGGCCGGGTTGCCGACACAGCGCGATGCCGTGGGCGCCCTGTGGGCAGCCGGCTGGGAGAGGTACGTGGACGTCGGCGAGAGATTCCAGAAGCAGACCGAGGACAAGAGCCTGCGCTTCATGGACACCGGCAACGGCCTCTACAACGCCATGATCTTCGGACAGACCACGTCCTACTACGACTCCTCCGGCAAGCTGGTCCACGACAGCAACCCCGGTGTCCGACGGGCCTACGACCTGGCCGCCCGGGCCAACGCCTCGGGGATGACCGCCAGGCTGCAGCAGTTCCAGACCAACTGGCGGAAGTCGTTCTCGGCTGCGAAGTTCGCCACCGTGGTCTGCCCCTCCTGGATGCTCGGCCAGATCTCCCAGGCTGCCGGTCCCGGGGGCGAGGGTCAGTGGGACGTCGCCAGCGCGCCTGCCCCCGCCAACTGGGGCGGTTCCTTCCTGACCGTTCCCGAGAACAGCGAGGTCCGCGGCGAGGCCGAGAAGCTCGCCGCCTGGCTGACCGATCCGGCCCAGCAGGCCAAGACCTTCGCCGGCGCCTCCGCGGGCAACTTCCCGTCCTCCCCCACCGCCGCCGCCGACCCCTCGGTCGCCGGCACCCGGAGCCGGTACTTCAGCAACGCTCCCGTGGGACGCATCTTCGGGACGGCGGCGAAGGACATGCCGACGCTGAACATCGGTCCGGATCAGGGCCTGATCACCAACGTCATCTCCAGCGGTCTGACCCGGGTCGAGCAACAGGGAATGAATCCGGACGAGTCCTGGCGGCAGTCCCTGGGCGAGGTCGAGTCGGCCATCGGGAAGGACTGAGCGATCCGCAATGGCATCCCCCCTCGCGCCCATCTCCTCCTCCGCGCGGCGCTCCGCACGGCGCGGCCGGCGCTACCGCTGGGGCCTCAAGATCACCCCGTACACGTATGTGGCGCCGTTCTTCGTGCTGTTCGGTACGTTCGGCCTCTATCCCCTGGCGTACACCGCCTGGCTGTCCCTGCACGACGTTCAGCTCGTCGAGCTGAACGCGCTGTCCTGGACCGGACTGGGGAACTACGACGAACTGCTGACCAGCCCGCGGTTCTGGAAGGCGACGCTCAACACGATCTCCATCGGGGTCATTTCGGCGGTTCCCCAACTGATGATGGCGCTCGGCCTGGCACACCTGCTGAACTACCGTCTGCGCGGCGCGCTGGTGTGGCGGGTGGCGTCACTGGTGCCGTACGCGACCTCGACAGGCGCCGCCGCGCTGTTCTTCCAGTTCGCGTTCAGCCGCGACTTCGGCCTGGTGAACTGGGCACTGCACAGCCTGGGCCTGGGCCCCGTGGACTGGGAGGGCGGCACCCTCTCCTCCCAGCTGGCCGTCTCCGCCATCGTCATCTGGCGCTGGACCGGCTACAACGCGCTGCTGTTCCTGGCCGCGATCCAGGCGATCCCGCAGGAGCGCTACGAGGCGGCGGCACTGGACGGCGCGTCCCGCCGGCAGCAGCTCCTCAACGTGACGATCCCCGGCATCCGCCCCACCATCGTCTTCACCATCGTGATCTCCACCATCGGCAGCATCCAGCTGTTCGGCGAACCGCTGATCTTCGGGGGCGGGCCGCAAGCGGTGCAGGGCGGTGCCGACGGCCAGTACCAGACACTGGGCCTGCTCCTCTACCAGACGGGGTGGGCGAACGGGAACGCCGGGCGGGCCTCGGCGCTGGCCTGGCTGATGTTTCTGCTGATCATCCTGATCGCGCTGGCCCAGGCGATTGTCGCGCGACGCGCACGGAGGCGATGACGCCATGACCGCCCCGACGGAGACGACCCTCTCCCGCCGGCCCTCGCGGGTGCGCGGCCCCGATGCCCGCGGTGTCCGCCCCCGCCGCTCCGCGGCACCGTTCCGGCCCGGTGCCGGCCGGCAGGCGCACGGCGGCCCGGTCGCCTACCTGCTGCTCGGTCTGATGGCCGTGATCTCGCTGTTCCCCCTGTACTGGACGGTCGTCGCCGCCTCGACCTCCAGCCAGGCCGTCAACCGAGCGGCCCCTCCGCTGCTGCCGGGCGACAGGCTGATCAGCAACCTGGGCGCTGCCTGGCGGGACGCGGATCTGGGCAAGGCCGTCCTCAACTCCTTCGTGGTGTCCGGGTCGGTGGCAGCGTCCACGGTGCTGTTCGCCACCCTCGCCGGATACGCCTTCGCCAAGCTTCGTTTCCGGTTGAGCACCGCCCTTCTGCTGGTCGTCATCGCCACCGCCGCGGTGCCGCCCCAGCTCAGTGTGATTCCCCTGTTCCAGATCATGACCTCACTGGGCTGGTACGGCCGTCTGCCGGCGGTGATCGCCCCGACGCTGGTCAGCGCGGTCGGTGTGTTCTTCATGCGCCAGTACCTCGCCGAGGCACTGCCCGACGAACTCATCGAGGCGGCCCGGGTGGACGGCGCGGGCTCCCATCGGATCTATCGGCACGTGGTCCTGCCCGCGGCTCGGCCCGGGATGCTGGTGCTGTTCCTGATCACGTTCGTGCAGTCCTGGAACGACTTCTTCTGGCCGTTCGTCATCCTCACCTCGGAGAACCCGACCGTGCAGGTGGCGATGGTCAAGCTGGCCCAGGGCTACGTCCCCGACCAGTCGGTGATCATGGCTGGAGCGCTCCTCGGGACCCTGCCGCTGCTGCTCCTCTTCCTGGTGTTCGGCCGACGCATCGTCGGCAATCTGACGCAGGGCGCCCTGAAGGGCTGACCGCGCCTCGCGGTTCGGTGAACCGACCCGCGCCCGAGTGCCCGCTGACTGTGCATTCCAATGGATCCGACCCCGACGAGCAGGTGGGTTTGTGCTCTGGAATTCCGGCTCGCAACCGCAGGAGTTGTCCGATGCCGAACTGCTGCAGAGGGTGAGCGATGGAGCCCCCGACGCATTCGGTGTGCTGCAACGCCGCCACGAACGCGCGGCGTGGGCCTATGCCTCCACGTGCTTGAAGTCACCTGGCGACGCACAAGCGGTGACCGCGTACGCCCTGACCGGATTGCGCCTGAGGATCGGGCGGGCCGAGACGGGTGAGAGCTGCGTCCGCATCAGCATTCTCAACAGCATCCGCGGCGTGGCCATCCAATGGGCGGCTCTGAATCCGACCATGCTGACTCCGTCGTTCGGCCGATGGGTCGGTGGCGGAGCGGTGTGGTCACTGACGGAGGACGCCGAACTCCGTTCCGCCTTCGAGGAGTTGCCCGGCACCCAACAGTGTCTGCTGTGGCACGCGATGGTCGAGGGTGACAGTCCGGCCACCGTGGGCGGCATCGCGGGAATCCCGGCAGGCGGCGTGAGCGAGTATGTCGCACAAGCGGTGCACGCCCTTCGTCGCGGCTGTGCCGAGAGGTACGCGTTGCGCCTGGACCGGGAGGATTGTCTGGGCTTCGTGAACGCCGTCGTCTTCGGTTCGGCCGAGTCCTGGGCCGATGCGGCTGACACGACGCATCTGCGGGAGTGTCCGGAGTGCCGCGAGGTCTTCCGGGAACTGAGCAACCTGAGCGTCCGGCTCGCCGCCCGGCTTCCGCAACGACTGCTGGGGTGGTGGCCGGCCGAAGCCTACCGCTCCGCCAAGTACGAGGTCGCCGGCGCCACCGCCCCGGTCTCGGCGACCGCTCGACGTACCCGCGGCGCGTTCCGGCGCGTCGCCCGGAGCGGACGACGACGTCGTGCTCGGCCGCCAGGGTACTGGTACGTGGCCACCCTGGGCTTCCTGCTCGTGCTCGTGGCGTTCGGCCTGTACGCGCTGGCCGCGAAGCGCCCATGAGGAACCTTCGAACTCACCGAAACAAGGGGGCGTCATGACGTCGTACCAGCCCTGTGACGACCCGTCATGTACCGGGGAATCAGTTGCCGGACAGCACGTGTGCTCGCATTCCGTCCCGCCGGTCTTCATCCCGAACGCCGCTGCCCCCTTGGACCCGGCGTCCGTGTCGGCGTTCGATCACCAGGAGCCGTCACCGGCCGTCCCGGCGAGCGACAGCCAAGAGGTCGGCGAGCACCATCCCGCGTTCCGCCGCACGGCGGTGTTGGTCGCGGTATTCGTCGGAGCGGCCTCTCTTCTTGCACTCCTTGTGTCTTCTCCCGAGAGGTCACCTACGACCAGCCTCGCTCCTGCGTCCGAACTGCCGCCGTCGCGACTGCCGACTCCCCCGCCACCACCGCTCGTCACCGCTTCGCCGGCGGAATCGCACACACCCGTACGCAGAAAGGCGTCGCCCACTCCATCCGCTTCCGAGTCGCGTGCCGAGCCCACCCGCCGGCCAGATCCGTCACCGACCGCTCGAGCAACCAGTCAGCCGCTCCCCTATGCGTACGTCGGAACACGCTCGAGCCTCTGTCTCGATGTCCCCAATGCTTCGCGGGCCGAGGGCACACAACTCACCATCTGGCCCTGCCACGGAGGAAGCAATCAGCAGTTCACGCACACGGTCGACGGCGAACTGCGCGTCTATGGCGACCGCTGCGTGACCGCGAGCGGGGGCGCCGTCCGAAGCGCACCGGTCGTCATCGCGCCCTGCACCTCCGACGCCCGGCAGCGATGGCGACTGGCGGGCGACGGCACGATCCGGCAGGCGGGCATGTGTGTCGACGTGACCTACGGCTTCAACGATCCCGGCACGCCCATCGAAATATACGACTGCGTGGTGGCGAGCAATCAGCAATGGTCACGTGTGCCACCCGCCGAGTGACACGAAGGTCCCCCCGCCCGACGATGTCCCGGACCGAGGTCAAACCAAGTACGTCTCCCCGTCCCTGCCGATGGCGACCATCGACCGATGCTCCCGGCTGTACCGGATCACCCACACCTGACGGGGGTCGCCGGCGTCGCACCGCGCCTGTGCGACAGCGGCCGTGCCGGCCTCCAAGTCCCGCAGACACAGGCCTGTTCCCGAGTTGTGCAGCAGCAGCCGAGCGCCTCGGACGTGGTCCTCCACCCACGTCTGGTTCGTGCTGCCGTCGCAGTCGGCCGTGCGCACCTTGTTCGCCGGCCCCGGCACCGGTTCCAGACAGTCGCCGCCCGCCGCGGACCGGAGCACGGCGGTCGGGCCGTACGGGATGTCCGGCCTGGTGACTTCGCTCGGGGGCGAGGACGGCGTGGTGGTCGCCGACGCCGAAGGGCTCGGGGGCGGCGGTGTGATCGTCGACTCGTAGGGCTGCAGCGCGAAGTAACACGCCGTCACCACGGCCACACCCGCGCCGACGGACGCGGCGCTCTTGGCGAAGGGGAGGGCGTGCCACGACGAGGCGAGCACGGTGGGGTCGGAGACCGCTGCCCCGGACGCACTCAGCGCGGCGGCCGACGCCTTCGCCGTGCCCGCGGCGGAAGCCAGCTCGGCGCCCACCCCGAACAGAATCGCGCCGGGCAGCACGACCCGCAGACGGGCATTGAGGTCGGTGAGGTCCACGAAGGCCTGACGGCAGTCGGCGCAGTCGCCGAGATGACGCTTGAGGTCCCTGCCCGGCCGCCGCCGGCGTCGTACGGCCGCTGCCAGCAGACCGCTGTACCTGCCGCAGACGCTGTCCTCGTCCTGGTCGCCCGCATGGGCGTGGACGCTGAGATACGCCTCGCGCAACCCCTCCCGCGCTCGCTCGGCGAGCGACGTCACTCCGCTCTCACTGATCCCGAGGCGCTCGGCGACCTTCGCAGTCGGCTCCTTTTGCACCGTCGTGTACCACAGGACCGTTTGCCAGCGCTCCGGCAACTGCTGGAAGCTGCGGACGACGAGGGCACCCTCCTCGCGGCTGAGGACCATTTCCTCGCCTGTGAGGGCCTCGTCCACCTCGTCCTGAAGTTCGTCGCTGGGCAGTGCCCGGCCGTTCATGACCGCCCAGTCGATGACGATGCGTCTCACCGCGGTGAGGAGGTAGGGGCGCCACGGGCCACGCGGTCCACCACCGCGACGGACCGCTTCGATCGTTCTGGCGAAGGCCTCGGATGCCGCGTCGTCCGCCGTATGAGCGTCCCGGCAGCGGGACACGGCGTACGCGCGCACCGCGGTGTGATGACGCCGGTACAGCTCGGCGAGCTCTTCTTCCGCGGCCTCACCGCCGCGCAGCGGTGCCGCCAGTTCGTCGTCCGTCCGGTCGACGTGACTGCCTTGTTGCGTCGTAGACATCCAAACACCTGACTTCCGAGCGTACGAGCCTTGAAGGGGCCGTACGCGTGGCGGACTTGCCGCAGACGGCGCGCAGTGGGGTCACATGCGCGGCGGGTGCGGTTCGCCCAGCAGGGAGGAGGCCGACGGAGGGCCACGGGGCTGTCGCCACATCGTGGCCAAACGTTTCGGCATGAGTCAAGGTAAAGCGTGGGCAATGTCGCGAGACACGGTTGCCTCGCACACGTTCTTCCTGGTGACGGCAGTGACGGCAGCACACGCACGGGGTTGGCCGAAGGGGCCGGACCCGCGCCGGGACGGAGGGGTGGGCAACCGAACCAGGGGGGCAGGGCGTCCGTCGGGGAGGACGGCCGTCCTGGCCCCAAGAGCGTTCGGGCACGAGTACGTCGTGCCGTCTGCGGGTGGACAGCCGAGCGGGCCGCTCCGCGAGTCGGTCGCGCGATGGATCAGTCCAGGTCCCGGCGTAGCCGACGGGCCATGCCTCTCGGGTCGGAGTTACGGAGTGCCAGATACCGCATCTGCCGATAGGCCGTGTCGTCCCACCACCCCAGGAGCAGGGCCGGCAGGTGCAGCCGGACTCCGATGTCCAGATGGGTGAGATCCGCCTCGGCCCGTGAGCACGAGGAGCAGTACTCCGCATGCCCTGTCGCGGCGATGTCGCGAGAGGTCGTGTACACCGTGAGGTGCTGTACGAACGAGGTACACGAGGGACGACCGCTGACCGCTCGCCGATAGGCGGTCAGGTAGAGGTCACTCAGCATGTGCTGGGCGCGCTGACGCGCCAGGGCCAGCCTGCCCGGCGACAGGCCCAGCATGTCGGAGATCAGCGCGGGGTGGTCGTCCTCCACGGCCAGGTGCCACAGAGCCGTCTGCCAGCGAGCCGGCAGACAGCGGTACGCCTCGTACAGCGGCGTGGGCCCTTGCGGGGGCCAAGGGCCGACGGACTCGACGATCCACTCCCGGAAGCCTTCGGTCACCGCGCAGGACTCGGGATGCGAACGCCATGCCCCGGCCGCCACCGACCGTGCCGTGTCCAGCAGATGGATTCGAGGGACGGCATGCGACGGGTGATGCCCCGATGCCCGGAGCACATGACGGAACGTGAGTTCAGTGGCCCAGTCCACCATGGCCGGATCCGTCAAGCAGGTGTTGAGGTAGCCGCAGACCGCGGCTTGATGCCGTCCTACGAGCACGCTGAGCGCTTCACCGCCGCCCCGGTGCGCTCGGTCGACGAGCAGGGAGCCGCCTGCCGCCGTCCGACGCCGCGACAGGTGCGTCCACGGCAGTTGCCCGAGCAGCTCCCGCATGCGACTGCCTGTCTCCCGGGCTGCCAGCGCCTGTTGGGCCGGGTCCGGCCCGAACGACGCACGAGGGGGTTCGAGCGAGGGAGTGGCGAGAGCGCCGGGGGCGGGCCGCTTCGACGTGGCGATGAGGCCCTTGCGGTGCAAGGGGAGCCGTTTGGGAACATCCGCGCTGTGCATCGGTGCCGGGCCTTTCCGTCGGGGGCGAGGGACATGCGGGCACCGCGAGGCGGGGGACGGCCCGCGCGGCGTCGTGGTCCGTCGCGTGGTCCTCTGCTCGGTCGCGGTGGTCGTCAGGACAGACGGATCCGTCCGCGCACAGTCCTGCCACTTGACCATTCCCTTACCTTCCGCCATCCCAGGCAAAGCATTGGCAAAGCGCCGGGACGGGTGGCGTGCACGCCGGTCTGAACTGATGGCAGGACCGGACAGTGAGGAGACTTCCAGGCCTTGCCCGGATTCCCCATGCGATTTCCGCGGGCTCGGACAGCACGCGCCGCTCTTCATGTGAGCCGCATTCCGGACGAGCCACATTAACGCCTAATGCCCGAATTAGTGGGGGCCGACCCTCTATTCCTTTTCCCCTTTACACGCCTGGAGGTGCGCTCGACATTCGCCTCAGTGCGTTCGACGCCGAACCCTCACCCCTGAGCTGCGCTGCGACGTCATGCTGCGGAGCCCTACAGCGCTGCCCAAATTCGGAATGCGGTGCATTTATGAACGGCATGCGGTGTAGCTTCAAGATTCTTTTCCGGGTTCGGCGGCCGGGGCTCGAACGGGGAAGCGCGCAGGTCACCCCGGCAATACTCGGTGCAGGAATCCGAGACCTGGATGGGGCTCCAGCGGAAGAATTCACGGGATCGGGTTGCGGAATCGTTATCCGGCGCGATAGCAATTCCCAGCAATCAATTGCTCCGGCGTCGAAGCCGGATCTCCTTCGGCGAGCCCCCCGTTCTGTGCCGCCGAAGTCCGACTGGAGGTCACACCATGTCCCATCAGCGACGAGCCAATCATCGCCGCATCAACAAGAAGACCGGAACCATCGCGGTCTCGAGTGCGGTGGCCCTCGCCGCGGCAGCGGTCCTCCTGCCTCACGCCAACGCCAGCACCGACACGGACGACCCTCGTGAGCTCAGTCTGCGAGCCGCGACCGAACTCGGCCAGACCCTGTCGTCCGACCTCGGCGACAAGGCGGCCGGCTGGTACTACGACGACCGTTCCGACCGTCTGGTCATGAACGTGCTGGGTGAGGACGAGGCCGACCAGGCCTCCTCCGAGGGTGCCGAGGCCCGGGTCGTGAAGTACAGCACCCAGGAACTCGAGTCCGCGGCGGAGAAGCTGGGCGAGTCGCCCGTGGGGGGCACCGCCTGGTCCGTCGACCCGCGCACCAACAAGCTGTCGGTGATCGTGGACGGCACGGTCAAGGGCGACGACTGGGCGAAGCTGTCGCGCCAGACCGAGCGGCTGGGTGACCGGGTCACCGTCAAGCGCGTCGGCGGCGAGTTCAAGCCCTTCGCCGGCGGCGGGGACGCCATCTACGCGGGCCGTGGCCTCTGCTCGCTCGGATTCAACGTCACCAAGGGCGGCAAGCCCGGGTTCCTGACGGCCGGTCACTGCACCGCGGCCGGCGGTGACGAGTGGTCCCTCGAGCAGGGTGGTCAGCCGGTCGCGAAGGTCACCGACAAGGAATGGCCCGGCAGCGACTGGGCTCTGGCCATGTACAACGACCCCAAGGCCGACGCTCCGAGCCTCGTGAACCTGGGCAGTGGGGGGAACCAGAAGATCTCCGGTGCCGCGGCGGCGGTGGTCGGCATGGAGGTCAAGCGCATGGGCACGACGACGGGGCTGCATGACGGCAAGGTCACGGGCCTCGACATGACGGTCAACTACCAGACGGGAGAGACGGTCGAGGGACTCATCCGGACCGATGTCTGCTCGGAGCCGGGCGACAGCGGCGGTGCGATGTTCGCAGGCGACAAGGCGGTGGGGCTCACCTCGGGCGGGAGTGGCGACTGCGCCTCCGGCGGCGTGACGTTCTTCCAGCCGGTGCTCGAAGCCCTTGAGGCAACGGGGTCCCAGATAGGCGGCGGCGACGCTCCGGGCACTCCCCCGAGCGACGACTGCGGCGGCGGCAAGCCCTCTGAGCCGGCCGAGCCTTCTGAGCCGGCCGACCCGTCCCAGCCGGCCGAGCCGGGTCAGCCGGGAGAGCCCGGCCAGCCGGAGGAACCGGGTCAGCCCGGTCAGCCGAGCGAGCCCGGTCAGCCGGAAGAGCCGGGTCAGCCCGGTCAGCCGAGCGAGCCGGGTCAGCCCGGAGAGCCGGGCGAACCGGGCGAGGGCGCTCAGCCGTCGGACCAGCCCGCGGCGTAACCGCGGCTTCGGGCCGACGACCGCCCACACCTGACTCCCGGCTCGTCGGCCCCTGAGATCGCACCTTCCCGGAGCGGGTGTGTCTGTGCCTCGCTCCGCACGGACCCACCCGTTCCGAGGGCCACCGGCCCTCGACCGTCCGGGCCTTCCGCAGGCACCCCGGCCGATCCCGGACGCCGTTCCTCCTCCCCCACCGAATCCCTCCTTGGAGGCACCGAGTGAAAAGACGTGTCGTCATCACGGCCCTGTCGATCACCGCCGTCGGCCTGACGGTGGCTCAGGGCATCGGAGCAACACCACCCGACTCACCCTCACCGAGCAAGGACGGCTACATCGTCGTCCTGAAGGAACAGGACAAGCGCCCGGCGCTCTTCGCTTCGGGGAAGCCGCGTGTCGACATCACCGCGACGTACGGCGCCGCGCTCGACGGCTTCTCGGCACAGTTGAGCCGCGACGAGGTGAGCGAGCTCAGCGGGGACCCGGCTGTCGCCTATGTCGAGCGTGACGGCGAAGGACGTATCAACGGCCAGCAGACGCCCAAGGGGGTCAGCCGGATCCGTGCCCTGGAGAACAAGGCCCTGAAGACGGGTGACGGCAAGGACGAACGCGTCGACGCGGACATAGCCGTCCTCGACACCGGAGTCGCCGACCACCCCGACCTGAACGTCGTCAAGCGCGTCAACTGCAGCAAGGTCGACAAGTGTGTCGAGGACGAGGGCATGGACGACGACGGACACGGTTCCAACGTCGCGGGCATCGCCGCCGAGATCGACAACGACCAGGGCTTCACGGGTGTGGCGCCCGGTGCGCGGATCCACTCCCTCAAGATCCTGGACGAAGAGGGCAGGGGCAGCACCTCGGAGATCGTGGGCGCCCTCGACTGGGTCACCGCCCACGCCGACACCATCGACGTGGTCAACATCAGCGCCGGATACACGGGCGAGACCCGCGCGATCGCCGACGCCGTCAACCGTGCGATAGCCAAGGGGATCGTGGTCGTGGTGTCCGCCGGCAACGACGGCAAGGACGTCAAGTCGGCGTCTCCGGCCAACATCCCCGACGCCATCACCGTCTCCAACCTCGCCGACGGCGACGGAAAGGCCGGCGGTCAGGGCGACTTCGGCTGGTGCAACAAGGACAACAAGAACAAGGACGACACGCTCTCCGGCAGCAGCAACTTCGGCCCGGGCATCGACATCGCCGCTCCCGGCGAGTGCATTCAGGCGACGGGCAACAAGAACGACTACTCCAACTGGAGCGGTACGTCGCAGGCAGCGCCGCATGTGGCCGGCGCCGCGGCGCTGATCGTCAGCGGTTCCGAGAAGCCGAAGGACCGCGAGGGCGTGATGGCCGTGCGCGACAAGCTGCTGAAGGCGGGTCAGGACAACTGGACGGACACGTCGAAGGACGGAACGAAGGAGCCGCTGCTCGACGTGCACGACGCCGGAGTCTTCAAGCCGGCCTTCGCCGACGCCCAGGACCCGGAGCAGCCCGGGAAGCCGACCGAGCCGGGAGAGCCGACCCGGCCCGGAGAGCCGTCCGAGCCGGGGGAACCCACCAAGTCCGGGGAGCCCACCGCGTCCGGAGAGCCGTCCGAGCCGGGAACCCCCGAAGCCCCGTCCGAGCCGGGCACCGGTCGCATAGGGGTCTCCTGCGACTCCTCCGGTACGTCCTGTGACCTGGACGCCGGCACCCTCGGCAGCGCGGACGGCACCTACACCTGGGACTTCGGCGACGGCACGACCGGTACCGGAGCGAAGGTCACCCACGCCTTCCCGAAGGGCCTCGGAACATACGCGCCGACGGTGACCTACACCGATCGCGACGGCAAGACCGCCAAGGCCACGGCGACCGTCTCGTGCGCCGACTTCTACGGCCAGATGTGCCACGGCTTCTGAGCGCCAAGCCGACCTGGTCCGGCCGCCGCTCCCCTCGGCGGCCGGACCAGGTCATCAGGAGCCATGGACCCCTGCCTGAACCTGAACAGCGAGGACGACGGGCGATGTATCTTCATGCCGGTTCCGAAAGATCCTGGCGGCGGCTGCGTGCCCACCGCAGAGTCCCGGCGAGAGCCGTGCACTCCCACGAGGAGCGTCACCACACGTTCGTGGACGCCCTCAAGTCGATGGAGCGGCTCTTCCGTCAAGCGGAGGAGCAGCCCCCGGCCGCTCGGCCCCTTCCCCTTCTCCACGGTCTGTGCCAGGCCGCTCGCGCCATCGCCAGTTGCGCACCCGGACTCGCCGACGACGGCTGGCGGCTCACGTCGAACGGCATACGCTCCACCGCTCCCCTGCCCGGCGACCTCGCGGACATCGCGCTGGTCACGGAGCCGTCCGGATCCGCGGGTGGCTTCGCCCGGGTGAGCGAGATCCTCGGCTCACCGGTCTGGGGAGACACGCCCCTGCGCCTGGAGGACGCCTGGGACGCTCTGCCCGTCAACCTGGACCATCCGCTGACGGACAGGCGCCGGCGTACGCCCTTGTACGTCCACGGCGATGTGGGAGACGCCGAACCGCGCGCGATCCTGACCGTTTCCGTGTGCGACATCCCGGACCACGTGATGCGGGCGGGAACCCGCGAAGCACTGGACGAGCATCTGGAGTTCTTTCCTCCCGCGGCCTCCTGCCACGGCTACGGCTGTCACGTCCGGGGCGGAACCCTGGTTCCGGCACTCTCCCCGTTCCCGCACGGCCGCGGAGGCATTCGCATGGACTGGGTCATGCCGCAGGGCGAAACCGGCCGGTCAGCCCGCCTCGACCGGCTGCGCTCGATGACCACCGAATACGCGGGAAACCGGTACTTCATGCCGGTGATCCCTTCTCTGCGGGCGGAGTTGCATCCGCTGATGGCCTGGTGGGCGGTGCTCTGCGGACTGGGTTCGCTCATTCACGACCGGCCGGACGACTGGCGCGCGCACCTCGGAGCCGAGGGCACCGTCAGGGCGGCCGAATCCGTGAGCCATCTGCTCCGCGAAGCTCCGAGAGATCTCGCGCACGTCATCGCGGAAGCCCTGGAACAGGCGGCCGCGACGACTTCGTCGCACGACCGGGACCGGAGCAGCCGGCCGAAGGCGGGGCCGCACCACCCCGCCATGTGAACGCCGGCTCGCCGGCCCGCGCGTCCACAGGCGCTCACCGCGCCGCTCTCCTTCCTGTGAGATCCCTGAACACAGGTCCCGGGCACCCCGTATGTAGCGAAAGAACGGAAAAGAATCGCACGACGGGAGAAATCATGAAGCGCGCATCGCGCATGAATTCGATACCCGGGATCCGAGTGGCCGCCCTCTCGGCAGTCCTTCTCGTAGGCTGCGGCGGGATTGTCATGGCCGGTGTCTCCGCCTCCGCGGGAGAAAGCGGACAGAGGTCCGGCGAAAAAGCCGCGGCAACGTTTCCTCCTGGCATCGACGACATCAACGAGGCGTCGGCACGTGTCATCGAGTGCCCGGACGTGGAAAGCGAGATCCCGCAGTTCTCCACGGAGCACAGGGGAGAAGTGCAGCAGGCTCTGATCCTTCTGGATGCCCAAGTCATCGCCGCGAACAAGCGCTTCTCCGACGACAGAGAGCGACTCGAAAGCGATCCCGCCCTGGCGCGGGAGCAGATCCTGACTCCCCTGGAGAACGAACGACGCTCGGCCATCCGCAGAATCGTTTCGCTGACTCAGCCGGACGACGCCGGCGTGTCCGGGCAGTTGGAGCAGCTGGCCGTGTGCACGCTGCGCGCCGACCCGGACGGCACCACCGCACAAGAGCCCGAGACCGACGCCCCGGGCACGGGAATCGCCGACACCGACGCCGTCCCGCCAGGGGCCGGCGGGAGCAGGCCCGGAGTCGGCAACGGCAATGGGAACGGCAATGGGAACGGCAACGGCGACGGCCGGAACAACGGAAACGGGAACGGTCAGGGCAACGGGAATGGCAGGGGCCAGAACAACGGAAACAACAACGGCAATGTCAACGGCACGGGAGACGGCCAGGACAGCGGCAATGCCAATGGCAACGAAAACGGCGCCGGAGACGGCCAGGACAACGGAAACAACAACGGGAACGACAACGGCGGCGACAGCGAGCGACTGAGTTCTGACCGTCGCAGCGACTCTGTCGGCTGAGCGTCCGGTCCAGGAGGGGGGTCAAGGAAACGTGGTGCGCCGACTTCATCAGGACGTCGGCGCCTGCGTGACTCACATAGTGCGCCTCACCCCGTCACAGCAAGGGACACATGGCCGCACGCCCTTGCCCACCGACCGGAGCACCCCCCTCTTGGAGAAACACGTGAATCGAGAAGCCGAGCGGTGACGGGCCGGCACGCGCAACGACGTCAGCCTCGGGTGCACTGGCTGTTCCTGGGGACGCTGTACGCCGCGATCGCCGCGGCACTGCTCTTCCAGGGCTGGACAGCCCACGAGGTCGACGCCGCCGAGGCGCGCCGGCCCTGCGTCACGCCCGCTCCGCGAGTGCTGCACGAGGCAGGGCCGGTGCTGCGCCTGAGCGGGGGTTCGGTCAAGTCCGCGTCGATGCCCGCTCATACAGTGGCGCTCACCTTCGACGGCGGACCCGATCCGGTATGGACCCCCCGCATCCTCCGTCTGCTGCGCGGACAGGGTGCGCGTGCGACCTTCTTCCTCCTCGGCTCCGAGGCCGGCCGCCATCCGGAGCTCGCGCGGCGCATCCTCACCGAAGGCCATGAGATCGGACTGCACACCTACTCCGGTGCTGTCCTCGGTTCCGCCTCGCCGAGTCGCGCCGGTATCGAATTGGCGCTCAACCAGAAGGCACTGGCCGGCACCGCGGGCGTCACCACCACTCTGCTGCGGATGCCCGGAACCACGTCGGTGGACACACTGTGCGGTGCCGAGTGGCAGGCGGCCCTGCGCGCGGGCGGGGACGGATATCTGCTGGTCACCGCCGACCGGCGGTCCGTCAAACCGTCGAAGGGCGTGGTCCGGCAGTTCGATCAGTCCGAAGCCGCCTACCGACAGGTCAAAGGGCTGCTCCGGGCCCGTGATGCCGACAGGTTCACCACCGTGACGGCGGGACTGGGGATCCGCTCCGCCAACACGCCGGCCCCGCCGGACCAGCGGGTGCAGGGCATGGCTCTGACATGGATGGACACCGCCAGCCACACGGTCGCGAACGGGACGCTGTGGGTGCTCGCGATCGTGGGCGGACTCGGCACGCTCCGCCAGCTCCTCCTCGTCGTCTTCGCCCGCGTCCACGTCCGGCGTCTGGGCCGTTTCCGCCCCGGCTCGCCGTGGTTGCGGGGAGTCGATGAGCCGGTGACGGTCCTCGTTCCCGCGTACAACGAACAGGTGGGCATCGCGTCCACCGTCCGTTCGCTGCTCGCCTCCACCCACTCCCTTCTTCAGATCATCGTCATCGACGACGGGTCGACGGACCGGACCGTGGAGATCGTGAGGAACATCCCCGACCCCCGTGTCACGGTGATACGTCAACGCAACGCGGGCAAGGCCGCCGCGCTCAACAACGGACTCGCCCGCGCGAGCCACGGCATCGTGGTGATGGCCGACGCCGACACCCTCTTCGAACCCGAGGCCATTCACCGGCTCATCCAGCCGCTGGCCCACCCGGCCATCGGCGCGGTCAGCGGAAACATCAAGGTCGGCAACCGGCGCGGACTGCTCGGCCGGTGGCAGCACCTGGAATACGCCTGCGGGTGCAATCTCGACTTACGCATGCTCGAGGTACTGGAGTGCATGCCGACGGTGCCCGGCGCCATCGGCGCCTTCCGCCGCGAGGCGCTGATGGGCGTGGGCGGGGTCAGCGAGGACACCCTCGCGGAGGACACCGACCTGGCCATGACGCTGTGGCGGGCGGGCTGGCGGGTGGTGTACGAGGACTCCGCGATCGCCTGGACCGAAGTCCCGACCACCCTTCGCCAACTGTGGCGGCAGCGCTACCGTTGGTGCTACGGCACGCTCCAGGCGATGCGCAAGCATCATCGCGCCATGCTCGAAGTGGGGGTTGCCGGGCGCTTCGCGCGGCGCGCACTGACGTATCTCACCGTCTTCCAGGTCGGGCTGCCCCTGTTCGCACCGGTCGTCGACATCTTCGGCCTGTACGGGGCGCTCTTCCTCGACTCGGCGTGGGCCGGCGCTCTGTGGGCCGGCTTCCTCGGTCTGCAGATCGCGTGCGCCGGCTACGCGCTGCGGCTCGGCGGTGAGCGGATGAGCGCGCTGTGGGCGCTGCCGCTCCAGCTTCTCGCCTACCGGCAGCTCATGTATCTGGTGGTCATCCAGTCCTTGGCGACTGCCGTGTTCGGCACCGGTCTGACCTGGCAGCGCATCAGGCGGACCGGGACCGCCGTTGAGCAATTGGGTGGAGACCTCACGAACCAGGCCCTGCGACGGGACGCGGACGGGACAGCCGGGAACCGCGGCTCCCGTCGTCTTGGCCCAGGCCATGGGCAGTTGGCCCCTGGACAGACCGTTCCGGATGTCGTGCCGGCGCAAAGGAGGCCCCATGCGTGAGCGGTACGACGACCGGCCGCACGCCGGCTCGTCCCGGGCGCCGCGGCACCGCGGCAGCGGACGAACAGCCGCTCCACCCCGGCGCCGAAGGACGCTGCGCCGAGTGCTGCTCCTCGTGCTCTCGGCGCTGCTGCTCACACCCCCGGGTGTCTGTCTGTGGGCCGATATCAGGCTCAACCGCGAGGTGGATCTGGGCGGAATCCCCGAACGGCCACCGCGAGGGAGGGGCACGAACTACCTCATCGTGGGCTCCGACAGCCGCCAAGGCCTGTCCTCTCGAGCCCGGCGGGAACTGCACACCGGAACGGCCGAGGGCCGCCGTACGGATTCGATGATCCTGCTGCACACCGGCGCGCACGGCACCACCATGGTCAGCCTGCCGCGTGACTCCTGGGTCGTCCTCCCGCCGTACACCGAGCCCGAGACGGGGAAGCGCCACGATCCGGCACCGGACAAGCTGAACGCCGCCTTCTCCATCGGCGGTCCCGAGCTGCTGGTGCGGACCGTGGAACGCAGCACGGGCCTGCGTATCGACCACTACGCCGAGATCGGCTTCCGCGGCTTCGTCGACCTCGTGGATGACGTGGGGGGCGTACGGCTGTGCCTGGACCGCGACATCAAGGACGAGAAGTCCGGCGCGAACCTGCGCAAGGGCTGCCACAACCGCCATGGCGCCCAGGCCCTGGCCTTCGTCCGCCAGCGCCATCAGGAGCTGCAGGGGGATCTGGGCCGTACGAGGAACCAGCAGCGTTTCCTCGCCGCGCTCGCCGACAAGGTCTCCCAGAGGGACGTCATGCTCGATCCGTCCAGGATCTACCCGGCGACCCGGGACGCGCTGGAGACGCTGGTGGTGGACGAGGACATGGAGCTGTGGGATCTGGTGAGACTGCTGCGCGCCATGAAGAGCGTCTCGGCTCCCGGCTCCGGGGCGCGGGTCAACGTCCCGGTCGGCGCTGTGGGCGTGCGAACCACCAAGGGCAGCGCCATCAGATGGGACCGGGAGAAGGCACGGGACCTCTTCACCGCGCTGAGGAACGACCGGCCGCCGGACAGAAGGTAAAGACCAGGGAAAGAGGCGGGATGCAGCCCAGCGTGCGCCGTCGGTTCAGGTACCGCGAGGCGCTCAAGAAATTTCAGCTGTCACACCCCCTGGCCAAGATTTCGTATATCGCATACTTTACCGCCGTCGGCGCCGCGGAGCCGGAAGTGAAGCAGCTTCTCCCGCACTCGACCACCCACCTGAGGAGACCCACGCATGCCGTCCCACAAAGCGTTCCCCCGCAGAACCGTGCTGGCCGGAGCAGCCGCGACCGGTGCGGGAGCGGTTCTCTGGCCGACGCTCGGTCAGTCCGACGCCATGGGCGCGTCGAAGGCCGAGGCGGGCGCGTACACGATCCGCTTCGACAAGTCCCCCCGGCAGACCATCTGGGGCCTGGGCTTCGAGATCCAGTCGGACTCCATCGGATCCGGCAACAACGGCATGGACGACAAGGTGATCAGCGGCGTCCCGTACGACCTGACGGAGAGCGAACGCGACCGGTTCTACCGGCAGATGCTCATGGGCGGCGGCGACCGGGGCTTCCGCTACTGCCGGCTGGCCATGGGGCTGTACCACCGAGGTCTGGACCCCACGAAGAAGCACATCGTCGACCGCTACAAGGGCCAGACGGATCTGCTGGCCGACATGATCAAGCGGACAGGGATCGAGGGCGTGTCCGCGGAGTACTGGTCACCGGCCCCCGGCTGGAAGAACAACAAGTCCTACATCGGCGGGAAGCTCGCCTCGTTCTCTCCCGAGGCCCTGGGCGCCCTCGGCGACGCCATGGTGGGCGACCTGGACTACCTCGCCGCCCGGGGCGTGCCGATCTCCATGTGGGGCCTGCAGAACGAGCCCCGCGAGTCGACCAAGTACTCGTCCTGCACGTACACGCCCGACGAATATGTGAAGGCCTTCAAGGCCGTCGCGCCCAAGATCAAGAAGAAGTATCCGAAGACGCTCGTCATCGCGGACAGTCAGGATGGCTGGAAGGGAAAGATCGGCGCGGCGATCAAGGCGGACCCCGACGCCGTCCGTCACGTGGACGCATGGACCTTCCATCGAGTAGGGACGCCGAGCACCGAGCAGATAGAGGTCGACTTCACCTCCGGCCGCGTGGGCAAGCCCGTGTTCAACAACGAGTTCGAGTACCTCCACTACGGCAGCGTGACGCCGCAGCACACCATCCGCACGGCCCAGTCGATCATGAACTGGATGACGTTCCAGAACGCGCCCTCCTGGTTCTGGCTGCACGCCCTCAAGCCCACGTCCAACGCGGAGGCGACCGGCTACGCGCTGGGCTACTGGCGCTCGCCGCTCGGCAGGCACCTCGACCGGTTCCCGGACCTGAAGCCACGTCACTGGTCCTTCAACCCGCTGAACTGGAACGCGGTGGCAGGATTCCTTCGGTACATGCCGTGGGACTCCGTCCGCTACCACGTCGACGAGCCGGCGAACGCCGACGGCAAGCCGGACCCGCTGCACCGCATCATGGCCTGGCAGACCCCCAAGGGCGATCCGGTCTTCGTCGTCACCAACGCGTCCAAGAAGGACGCGTTCACCTACACCGTCGACACCCGGAGCCGGGGTACCTTCGCGGGCCACCGGTACGGTCCGCGCGCGGAGACGAACAACGTGAGCGTCGATGGCCAGAAGGGACCGAAGCTCACCCTCACCGTTCCTCCGCTGTCCATCGAATTCTGGACTCCGGGCTCATGAGCCCGGCAAGACGGTGCGACGACGACAACGCAACCGTCTCGCCGCGGCGTTGAAGACCGTTCCATGCCCCGTCGGTGTCCGTTTCGGCCACGCCGGCGGGGCTCTTCCGTTCGAGGAACTGATCGCCGGCGGCCGCGGTCACGTGTCCCGGATCCGTCGAGCCACAGGACGCGGGTCTCCGTCGCGGAGGGCCAGCGCCTTCATCTGCCGGTAGCGTCCGTCGTTCCACCAGCCGAGCAACATGCCCGGCAGTTGTCGTCGGAGCCCGGCGTCGATATCGGCGAGGTTCCGCTCCACACGGGCACAGGGGCGGCAGTTCGGGGGATGCTCGGTCATGGTCGTGCCCGGCGAGCGGGTGGCCAGGACCACCTGCTCCCGCGCGTAGGAGAGGCACGCCGGGCGGTCGACGACCGCTCGTTCGTAGGCGGCCAGGTAGAAGTCCCGAAGAGAATGGCGGGCCTTGTGCCCCAGTGATCTGACCCGGGTGGACGAGACGCCCAGCACGTCGCCGATCAGAGCGGGATCGTCCTCTTCCACGGCGATGTGCCACAAGGTCACCTGCCAGCGCACAGGAAGACACCGGAAGGCGTCGTACAGCGCCGCGGGAGTCGCGAGGGGCCACGCGCCGCCCGCCGCGATCCACTCCAGGAACTCCGGGGTGGCCGCACCGGCTCCGGGATCGGCGTTCCAGGTCTGGACGGCCACCGTACGCGCCGTGGCGAGCAGCCGGATCCGGTTGATCGCCAGCGCGTCCTCTCGCTCGGCCGCCTCGAGGACACGTCGGAATGTCTCCTCCGTGGCCCGCTCCACTGTCGCGTGGTCCATGAGACAGGTGCTCAAGTAGCCGCATACCGCGGCCTGGTGGCGTCCGACGAGGACACTGAGCGCCTCACCGCTGCCCCGGCAGACACGGTCCACGACGAGTGTGTCGCCGACCGCGGCCCAGCGCTGCCGCAGTGCCATCAGCTTCAGGCACTCGAGCGCCGCCCGAACGCGTTCGGCTGTGGCGGTGGTCCCTGTATGACGTGTCGAGCCGGCGCCGCCGGATCCGGGACCGCCGCCCACCGGCACCTCGCCCCGGCGTGTGCCGGCGGTCGGTCGATCCTGTTCGGCCGGCGAGGACCGGCGGCGGGTGGAACGGCGAGTACGTGCCTGCGCGCGGGTCATGAGCTGGTGTCCTTATTGATCGTGAGCCTGCTCCGGATCATGTGAGGTAGGTCCTTTTGCCACCGCTGACGGCCATGGAACGGTGCTTCAGGCTGAACTGCACTCGCCACACTTGACGGTCGTCGCTCTGGTCACAGGCCACCTGGGTCTCCCGCGCCGCGCCGGGTCCGGGGGCACGCAGGCAGAGGCCGGTCGCCGAGTTGCGCAGGAGCACCTCGGAGCCCAGGAAGTGAAGCTGCGCCCACGTCTGGCCGGCGCCGCCGTCGCAGCCCCCGCCCCGCACCGCGGAGCCCGCACGGGGCCCTGCCGGCTCAAGACAGCGCCCATCGGGGACGGAGCGCAGTGTCGTACGAAGACCTTCCCGGAGTACGCGCTCGGCCGTGTCCGTCGACGGTGCGACCGGGAGGGAGCGAGAAGGTGTCGGTTTCTCCGTCGGGAGGTCCGGCGGGGGCTGGGGGGCGGGCGTCGCGGACGGTGACAAGGCTGACGCCGACTGGGGCGGGCGCGGCGCGGGCAGCGGTGTCTCGGTCGGAGCGAGCAGGAAGTAGCCACCGATACCGAGAGCGGCCGAAGCGCCCACCGTGACCGCCCCCTTGACGAGAGCGGTCGTGGAGCCGCCTGCCCAGGCCGGGATGGGCCCCCCGGCCGCCGCCCCTTTGGCGATCAGGACTCTCACACTCTCTTCGAACAGGATCGCTCCCGGCAGCACGGCCCTCAGCCGGGAGTTGAGGTCGGTCAGGTCGCGTAGGGCCTGGCGGCAGTGGCCGCAGTCGGCCAGATGACGCTTCAGGTCTCTGCCCGGCCGTCTCGCCCTGCGCCGCACGACGGCAGCGAGGAGTCGGCCGTAACGCCCGCAATCCTCCCCGCCGTTGTCGTGCACATGGACGCTGAGGTAGGCCTCGCGCAGGCCTTCGCGGGCCCTTTCGGCCAAGGAGGCGACTCCGCTCGCGCTGATGCCGAGTCGGCCCGCGACCGTGGCGGTGGGCTCGCCCTTCACGGCCGTGTACCACAGCACGGTCTGCCAGCGCTCGGGCAGCCGCTGGAAGCTCTGCACGACCAGGTGGTTCTCCTCCTGGTCCAGCGTCAGCTCCTCTCCCCCGGGCGCTTCGTCGACCCGGTCCTGCACCTGACTGCTCGGCTGGGTGCGGTTCCTGTCGGCGGCCCAGTCCACGGCTATGTGACGGACCGCCGTCATCAGGTAGGGCCGCCATGGCCCACGAGGGCCGCCACCCTTTCGAATCGCGTCGATCGTTCGCGTGAACGCCTCGGAGGTGAGGTCGTCAGCCGTGTAGCCGTCTCGGCAGAAGGACGCGGCAAAGGAGCGGACGGCCCCGCGGTGGCGTTCGTACAGCTCCGCGAGTTGCTCGTCCCCGGACTCACCGCGACGCAGGGGCGCGGCCAGTTCCTCATCCGTCCAGTTCACGATGGAACGTTTCTGTGCTGTGGACATCGGCACTTGGCTTCCCCTAGGAGGGTCCTGAACGGACCCGTGGACGAGAACGACGGAGACCGCGGACGGCCTCATCTGTTCGCGCGTGCGAACTTCATTTCCTTCCCTGGTACGCAGGGGCGGAGCAGCCGTGCGGCACGGCCGGCCGCTCCTCTCACCGGGTCGGTCCCGGCTACCCCTTGCCGCCCCTGACCGGCCGGTCACATGTCTTGAGGTCCGGCTTGTCCGGGCACGCCACGGCAACGAATCCGCCCTTAGCCGGAACGCGGACCATGAGGGTGTCCGCGCTGTCCACCCGCTGTGTCTCGCGAACAAGCCCGTCCTTGCCGTCCCGCACCGTCTCCACCAGCCAGCGACCGCCGCCGAGGAAGTCCAGCCGCGTGCGCTCCGTGTGCGCGGCACCGGTCAGGTAGGCCCCGAGGAACCATCGGTCCCCGCTCTTGCGCGCGAAGGTCGCACCGTTTCCCGGCCGGCCGGACAGCAGACGGGTCTCGTCCCAGACGGTCGGCACCTGCGCCAGGAAGCGCTCCATCCCGGGGTGCTCGGAGTAGGTCTCCAACGATCCGGCGAAGTTCTGCATGCCCGATTCAAGGACGACGGACAGCGCCAGCTCGGCGGCCGTGGAGTGCGGATGGCTCTTCCGCTGGAGAGCCATGGGCGTGTAGTCCGCGGATCCCACGACGTTCCGGGTGAAGGGGTACGTCGCCACGTCCCTGGCGGTCGGCCCGTTCCGGCGGTACTCGGCCCCCAGTACCGCTTCGAGCGTCATCACATGGGGCCACGTGCGCTGCATGCCGTTGGGCACCGTCGAGCCGTGGAAGTTGACCAGCAGCTTGTGGTCGGCGGTCGCCCTCAGGACCTCGTCGTACCACTTGAAGCGCTCCTGGGACTCGGAGCCTATGAAGTCGATCTTCAGTCCGGCGATGCCCCATTCGTTCATCCGCGCGAGGACGGTGCCGCGCTCAGCCGCGGTGTCCAGGTCGGTCCACGGCATCCACGCCAGGATCCTCACCCCGCGCGAGGAGGCGTACTCGACGAGCTCGGGCATCCACTTCTCGTCGGCCCAGCCGTCGTCGACCAGGGTGTACGGCCAGCCGTGGGCGGCGCTGTAGTCCACGAACTTCTTCTGGGCCTCCAGGCTGCGCTGCACGGGCCTGGCCCCCGCCAGCCAGGACCAGGCCACCTTGCCCGGGCGGATCCACGAGGTGTCCTTGATCCGGGAGGCCGGGGCGATGTCGTCGATGAACGTCGACTGGACGACCGTCTGAAGATCACCGATGACCGCGGCGCGCCACGGGGTGGTCAGCGCGCCGCCGATGACGACCTTGCCCTCGGCGAACGCGACCGAGTACCGCCCACTGCGGGACTTGTGCGTGAGCCTGCCGGCGGCGTAGCCGCCGTTGACGCCGGACTCCGACAGCAGCACGTACGACTCCCCCGTCTGGAACAGGGCGGGGTAGCCGAAGGAGCCGCTGGGCGCACGGGAGGCCGTGCTCTCGCTGTGGTGCTGCTCATGAGCGGGGTGGTACTTCGTCAGCCACGCTCTCGCGTTGCCGGGCAGCTGGAATGCCGACGCCTCTCGGCGCACGGTTCCCTTCTTCACGTCCGGCAGGACGTAGCGGTACGCGACCCCTTGGTCGGAGACCCGGACCATCAGGTCCATGCGGTCTCCCTCGGCGCCGGTGAACGACAGCCGGGTCTCGGTCATCCGGGATTCGCGCTTCAGTCGCTTGCCTGTGGTAGCCGTGTATTTCTCGGTGACCTCGCGGTCGCTGCGGCCGCCCTTCGGCCGTAGTCCGGTGGTCAGGTCGGCCTGGTCGGTCACCAGCCCGAGGGGGGCGGGCTGCAGGACGGTCGTGTCACCACGGCGGACCGCGAGGGTCAGTGCCCCGGAGCCGTCCAGCGCGACGGTGGCGGTGAGCGCCGCCGAGGACGACTGAGGCTGCTTCACCGCCCAGACCTCGCCGTCGCCTTCGGCGAGCGCTGAAGGTGCGGTGAGAGCCGCGCCGCCGAGCAGCGCGGCCATACCGACCGCGAGCATCGCCTTGGATCTCAGCAAGCCATGTCGCTTGTGCTTGCGCTCGTTCATGTTCGCCTTTCGTTCGTGATCACTGAAGTGGGATCTCATCTGGACAGACCGGATGTCTCCAAGCCGCCGACGGTGCCCGAGAGGCGAGCCCGTAGGGGCCGTAGCGGCCGAACCGGCCGTGAGCCAGGCCGACGTCGGCCGGTCTGCGGCTCGGGGCACTGGACGCTGCTCGGTGCGCGGCGCATCGGCGTCACGCCGCTGTCACCGGCGCGACGAATGAGTGCGAGAGAAGTTCGTGGCGGCATCGGAGCCACCTCCTGGTGGAACGGGTCGGGCATCTGGGCAGGGCAGGGCCAGGCGAGGGGTGGGGCAGAAGGATCCAGGGAGCAAGGGGCACGGCGACTTCCTGCCTGCCGTGCCCCGCGGGTCACCCTGAGCCGGGTGCCGAGTCGGCACCCGGCTCAGGTGCCGCTCTACTTGGTCAGCAGCATCCGGAACCCGGCAGCCGGCCCACGGCCGGAGGGGGCGACAGAGGCTCCCTCGCCCTTGCCGTCGATCCGAAGCGGCTTCCGGGTCTCGTGGTTGACGAGCTGATAGACGTCAGCTCCGTTCCCCCGCCCCGAAGGCATCCACCACTGCTGACGCTTGTCACCGGCTGCGCAGGTGGTGAGCACCGTCGCGCTCTTGCCGGACGGCGCGGTCAGGCACTTGTCGGTGCCCTTCAGCGCCACAGTGAGGTAACCGTCCTTGCCGATGGCCCTCGACCAGACCTGCTTGTCGCCGGAGCCGCAGTCCTGCTGGACGACCGAGTCACCCTCGCCGCGCCCCAGGCAGAGTCCGCCCCGCTTCCCGGCGAGCCGCATCTCGAGGGCGGGAGCGGGCTGATCCTTGATCAGATAAGGGCTGTTGGCGATGTTGTACCCGGGCCGCTCGGCCAGCATGCTGCCCGACTCGGGCCGGGGGCGGAAGTAGGAGAACTCGTCCTTGGCGCAGTCCAGGAAGACGTTCGCCATGAGGTCACCACAGCGCGGGGTGCGGTCGTATCCACGGCAGATGGGATCGCCGCCCTGGTCACGCTTGTTGTCACAGTGACTGACACCGAACTGATGGACCATCTCATGAGTGACCGCGGGGACGGTGGCACAGCCCCACGAGACAGCGGCCCGCCCTCTGAACATGGAGGATCGCAGGCGTGCCTTCGGCGTCGTGGCGGCGCCGCAGCCACGCGGCTTGGTGTCGAAGAAGTACACCGGCCGGGTGCGCTTGAACCGCTTCTTGACCGCCGCGGGAGCCTTGCGGATCTCGGCGGCAACGGCCGCCTCCGCCTTCATGCGGGCCTGGGGGAAGGAGGGCCTGCCCGGCAAGCCGTCAACAGCGACGCTCATGACGTCGATCTGGCAGTCCTTGTCCTGGACGAAGCGCAGACGGCGGCTGTCCCCCTGGCCGAAGCGCTTGGCACTGGCTTCGAAGATCTGGTCGGCGCTCCACATGATGTGGCGGACGCTCTTCACCCCGGCCGCCGGGTCCTTGCCTGCCCGGTGAACGTAGACCGGCTGGTACCAGCCCTTGTTGGAACTGTCCTGCTGGTCGCAGGCGACCGGGGGCGTCGTGGTGGCGGCGGCCGACGAGGACTTCTTCTCCGCCTGCTCCTCGCTCGCCCACCCGGGCATACCGACAGCTGCCCAGCCCAGCGCGGCCGCGACGGCCATGGCCACGGGGACCGCGGCCATGCGCGTCGCCTTGTGCTTGTTCCTTGCCACGTGCTCTCCAACGTTGGAGGACCCGGGGACAGGGATGCATCGGAAGGAGTTCTGGAGATCGCCCGGCGAAGGTACAGCATGGCGCGCATGAAGCCAAGAAACGTGAGCGACGGTAAAGGATTGGTAAACGACCGGGACGGGGTGCGGATTTCCAGGTCCCTCCCACGAGAACCCCTCAAGAAGCAGGACACCGGTCGAAGGGAACAGCACCGCGGAGCTGGAGATCGCCGGACGGAGTGACCGATCGAAGAGGATCGGTCCTCCGCTCCGTCCAGAACCGCAACCTGATCCGCGAAGGAAAGGAGCCATATCGAACGCACGTCGCCGAGGCGAATCGCCTCGACAAGCCGCCCGCCTCCGCTACCCCCAACCGGGCGCGCTTCCCGTCCCCGGTCCGGCCGCCACCAGGCCGGTCCGGGGACGGGGCAGAGAATCGGCTCGGCCCCCCTGGTCAGCGGACGGGGACGAGTTTCCAGCGCTGGTGCGAGCTGCCGCTCGCGGGCTGCTGGACGACCTTGGCACCCGCGGCCTTCGACGCCTTCGATACCTCGGCCAGTTGGCCGTGCAGGCGGCTCTCGAGGACGAAGCCACCCGAGTCGGACCGCGCCACCAGCCACTGCTGACCAGAACTCTTGTCGCCTGTCGACAAGTTGAGCTGTGCTTCGGGCAGAACCGAGTTCCCGGAGACGGCCAGGACCTTCCCGCCGGCGACGCCGGTGATCGTGTAGTACCCGTCACCGGTCGAGGTCAGGCGCCACCGCTGGTTGGTGCCGCCGTGGGCATCCCACTGGACGACAGGCGTCCCGTCGGCCGTACCCCGGGCGTGGGCGTCGAGCACCTTGCCGCTGTTGGCGTTGACCAGGGTGTAGGTGCCGTCGAGGGCGGCATCGGAGCCGGGGGTGACCTTCAGCCTGCTGAACTGTGCGCCGTGGTAGCCGCCCGTGCCGAGCCCGATCTGACCGGCGCCGTAGCTGCCGTCCCTGGCGGTGCCGACCTCGGTGCCGTCGATGCGCGCGGTGATGGTGTCGCCCTCGAAGGTGAGGGCGAGGTGGTGCCATGTGCCGGTGCCGGGGGGCGCGACCCTGCCGTCGGCAAGAGTGGTGAAGTTCCAGTTCCTGTCGGTCTTCTGCAGCGACCAGCGGCCGGTGTCGGACAGACGCAGGTGATAGGCGTTGAGTCCCTTGTTGTTGCGGCGCTGGGTGCCGACGCGGCCGAGGATCTCGATGGTGCCCGGCTGTTCCAGCAGGACGTCCGAACCGACCGTGTAGTCCGCCCAGTGAAGTCCGCCCATGAGGGTGTACGGGTGATTGCTCGCTTCGTCGGTCCAGCGGATCGGGGAGAGCGGGGCCTGCTGCCTCAGGCACCGGCCGGCGCGCCCGCCGGCGCAGGGCGCCGTCTCGAAGGCGCCGTTCATGGTGGAGAAGAGGCGCGCCTCTTGGCCTGGCCCGGTGCCTGCGAGGCTGTCCGCGTAGGGCAGCGGGAGCGGTGAGCGGATCGGACCCGTCCCGGTTCCCGAGCCCTGGCCGGTGGTCGTGGTGACGGTGTAGATCCGACCGGGCCGGAGGGTGAGGGTGTAGGCCCCGGCCGTGGGGGTGAGGTCGCCGCCGCGCACCAGGTGGCTGGTGGTGGTGCGGTCCGAGAGGTCGGTGGACCAGACGCGTAGCGCGCCGCCCGGCAGGCCGCCGGCCGTCCTGAGGGTCACGTTCTGAGGGGCGGTGGCGTCCATGGTCTCGAAGACGGTGCTCCATGCCGACTTGTCCGCCGCCCGGTAGCTGACATGGCTGCCGTGGGCGCGGTTGCCGCCCAGATAGCCGGACGCGGTGTCCAGGTACTTCCAGCCGGGCCGGGTGAACTGCGTGGTGTGTGCGGTGGCCCAGGTGCTGCGTCCGACGCTGTACGCCCCTGACCAGGGCTGATCGGCGATGACGAGGCCCATGGTGTTGTAGTGCAGGTTCTGGTAGAGGGAGGCGACCAGCGGCCAGTTGAGGAAGCCGGTCATCCTGGCGTCCAGGTACCCGCGGTTGATGCCGCGTGCGATGGCCGGTGCTCCGGCGTTGGCGTCGTCGGAGCCGGTTTCGCCGGCCCACAGTTGCTTGCCGGTGGCCAGTGCGTCGGTGGTGGTGGCGCAGTTGGTCATCGGCGACCGGTACCCGCACGGGTAGTGAGCGCCGATGATGTCGACGGCGTCCTGGAGGGCGCTGTCGGCGCGCATGCTGGTGGCGATGTCCCAGTTGTCGTCCGCGCCGACCACCTTGGTGGTGGTGTGGCCCTCCGCTCTGAGCGTGGCTGCCAGGTCCTTGTACCAGGCGGCGTCGTACTCACGCTCGTTCCAGCCACCGAGGTAGTCGATGGACAGATCGTGCTGCCTGGCGCAGTCGAGCCAGTTCATCAGGTACTCGATCATGTCCCGGGACCAGAAGTCGCCGTTGCCGATCCAACCGGGCGCGCCCCAGGACAGGGCGTAGAGCTTGACCGACGGATTGCGTTGCTTGGCCTCCTTCATCAGCCACCATTCGTATCCCGCGGCGCAGTTGACGGTGTCCCGGGTGTGCTGGTGACTGCTCTCGGCACCGTCGGTGGAGTTGGTGTCGCCGCCGATCTCCACCTTGAGCATCTGGAGGGCCGCGCCGTGGCCCGGCTTGAAGAGGTGGTCGAGTATCTGTGACCGTTGTGGCTCGGGGTAGTCGCGCAGCAGGCGGGAGTTGCCACCGCCGCCGCTGATCGCCCCGATGCCGTCGAAGGTTCGTCCGGCGCTGTCCCCGTCGAGTGTGATCTCCGTCGAGGCTAGGGCCGCGGTGGCGGCCGGCATGGTGTTCCCGCTGAAGAGGAGTGCGCAGCAGACGATCAGACCGGTGACGGCCCGGATCCAGGGAGCTTTGCGGCTTCTTGTTCGCTGAGCCGTGTGCATGACGGATGGGTCTCCAACCTGACCTGGGGGACGGCTAGTTCTCCAAGAGGGTGATGTCGTCGCAGTACCCGTTGCCGGTGCCCGAGCGCGCGTAGCAGTAGATCTTGGCGGTGTCGGACGTGGCACCGGTGGTGAACGTGGTGGAACCTCTGGTGTAGGAGGTGCGGGTGAAGACATGGCGGGTGGAGGAGCCGGCGCCGTCGTAACCCTTGGCCCCGAGCGAGACCTGGGTGCCGGCGGACGAGACCTTTCCGTACCCGCTCAGCCGGTACGTGGTGTGGGGCTTGAGCTGGACGACCTGTTCGACGGCGGCCTGAGCCGGACCGACTCGTACGGCGTGGAGTCCGCTGTGTGTGTGCGTCGTGACGACGCCGACGCTCCCGTAGGGGGACCAGGCAGCGAGGGTGCCCGACTCGAATCCGGTGTCGATGGCGAGGTCGGGGGCCGGGCAGTCGCCGTCGTCGAAGTCGCTCAGTTGGTGGAACCCCGCGTCGGGGCGGCAGACTCCCGGGGCGGGTGACCCGAAGTAGTCCTCGGTGGCGCCCGCCGCGACCGGTCCTCCTGCGCGGAGCGCCGGGGAGCCGGGGGTCAGCCGGTAGTCGCCGGGCCTCGTGCCGCCCGGGTTCTCGATCTTCGGGTCAGCTGTGTTCCTGGCTGCGTCGACAGGCTCGTCGGCCGGGTGGTGGCCGTAGAAGGTGTTGCCGTTCCAGAGGAAGTCGGAGGGCGTGTACTTCGGTCCGGAGTAGCCGCCGGAGCCGAGGTTGTAGAAGATGTTGCCGCTCAGCACCATGTTGGTGGTGGCCGCCCGTTGATGGACGACGGCAGTGCGCGACCCTGCGGGGAGATAGACGGTGTTGTTGTAGACCCTGGCGTTGTCGTCCTTGGTGACGTCGAAGACCCGGCCCTTGTCGGAGCGGCTGAGGTTGTACCGGACGACGGTGCCGTGACTGCTGGAGCCTGTTCCGCAGCCGCCGCAGAAGAGCATGAAACCGCCCTCGTTGTCGTGGCTGTGGTTGTACTGGAACACGGCCCGGTTGTTTCCGTAGTCGGAGTCGAATGCCTGGCCGTCGCCGTTGCCGGGGAGCTTGCGTACGTGGTGGACCTCGTTGTGCTGGATGAGGGTGTCATCGCTGTTGATGGTCCAGATACCGACGTTGGAGCCCATGGGGCGCATCGCGATGTCGTGGACGGTGTTGTGCTCGACCAGGGCGTGGCTGGAGGCACGGACCACGATGCCGTCGCCGCCGGTGTTGCTGACGCTGTTGCCACGGAAGACGATCCCGGTGTTGGCACGCCAGTTGACGGTGGATCCGCAGCCGTCGCCGGAGCCGTAGATCGGCCTGCACATCCAGGTGGTGCGGTTGGTGAGGCCTTCCCGGTCCACGGCGGTGATCCGGGAGTTCTGCACCAGGACGTCGTCGAAGTTGGTCGGCCTCGTGGTGCCGGAGACACGGAACTGGATGCCGTTGGACCACTTGGTGGCGTCGCCGTCGACGTGGTGCACATGGACGTCGTCGACCACGTAGTGGGTGCCGACGCCGTCCGGGAGGTCGGCGATCTCGACCAGGAGGCCGTTGCGCTCGCGCCTGGCGGTGGAGCTGTCGGGGAAGGTGATCTCCAGGTCGCGGATCTCCCACTGCTCCACGTTGTGGAGGTGAACCGCGGCCTTCTCGGTGGCGGCGGCGTCGCCCGAGACGACAGGGCGGTCGCGGCCCGCGCCGTAGCCGGCGAGGGTGATGGGCGCGCCGTCCGTGCCGGAGCCTCGCGGCTTGAGAGTGCCCTTGCAGGTGGTGCCGCGCTTGAGCAGCAACCGGTCACCGGGCCGGAACAGATGGGCGTTGGCGGTCGCCAGGCTGTTCCAGGGGCTGGCATGGCGGCCGGTGCCGTTGCGGGATGCCGAGCAGTCGAGGTACCAGGTGGTGGGAGTCGCCGCCACGGCCGGGAGGAGGCTCTGGAGAGCGAGGATCACGGCGGTCAGCGGTACGAGTACGGCGCGTCTGAGTACGGCAGGCAGGAGCATGGTCGGACTCCCGGATCGGGGAGGAGTGAGGGGCCCGTTCGCACCGTAGGTAGAGCATGTGAGCGAGTCAACATGTTCGTATCAAAAGACCGAACATTGAGCGAATGATCCGCCTCATCGCGGTCAGTGATCTGACTGGACCGGGGCAGGGCAGTCAGGCTCACACGCTCGGTGCACCGCCGCAGGAAGCTCGGACCTTCAACTCCGGCAGGAGGCCGAGGTGGTGGACGGGCAGCGCCGAGTCACTCTTGAGCCGGCGCAGGATCAGCTCGACGGCCGCGGCGCCCACGGCGTGCCTCGGAGGTGAGACGGCGGTCAAGGGTGGGGCGCCGAGGGCGGCGACCACATCGTCGTAGCTGATCAGCGCGATGTCCTCGGGGATCCGCAGGCCCTTGTCACGCAGCGACGGGGACAGTTGAAGGGCGTCCTGGTCATTGTGAACGAGCACGCCTCGCACCCCGCCTTCAACGGCTTCGACGATCTGCCGGGCGACGTCCTCGGCATGCGCGGCGGGGTCATCGATGTCGATCACCGGCTCGGCCGGCAGTCCGAGGAGCGCGCAGCCTTCGGCGTACGCATCGCGCACCTTCAGGGCTGTCCAGGTGTCCTTGCGGGCGGCCAGGGCGACCCGCGCGTGACCGAGCGCGGCCAAGTGCCGCAGGGCGATGAACACTCCGTGGTGGTGGTCGGAGCCGACGGAGTCCAGCTCGGCGAGAGGGCTTCCGTGCGGCGCCCGGCGTTCGACCAGGACGGCCGGGACCGGCAGTTCACCGACCCAGAGCAGGTCGTCCGCCGACCGGGTCGGCATCCAGTGGGGAACGAGCAGCAACCCCTCAACCCCCGTGGCGAGCAGTTGCTCCACCTGGGCGCGGTCGGCTTCTGCTTGATAGGAGGAGATCCCGAGCGTCAGGTGGGCGCCCGCGGCTCCGGCGGCAGCGCGCGCACCAGCGATCACCTCTCCGAAGTACTGCCCCACCGTCGGCACGAGCAGGCCGAGGGCCGGCCCTCCCGCCTCTCTGTTCGGCAGGGAGACGGAGCCATGGGACCGGCTGACAAGACCCGCTTCCGCGAGTGCCGCCACGTCCCGGCGCAGCGTGACCGCCGGCATGTTCAGGTGCTGGGCCAGATCCGTCACCCGGATCGTCCCCAGACTCTGGAGCGCTGCGAGGATCCCCTCTCTGCGCCTGTCGGCGGCAGCGGACATGGCGCCCCTCCCTTGGTTGCCCAACATAGTCGAATCTATCATTCGATCGAATGACATCGAATTCGATAGGTCGGCAGTGGAGAGGACAGGGGCGGGCGCCGGTGCCCCGGGCGCCCGCCCTCGTGGTCACTTGCCGGCGCCCATGGTGATGCCCTCGGTGATGCGGCGTCCGAGCCAGGCGTAGAGGCCGATCATCGGGAGGATCGAGATCGATACCCCGGCGAACAGGGCGCCGAAGTCCGCGCCGGTGAACTGCTGTTGCTGGAAGTAGTTCAGCAGGGCCAGGGGAAGGGTGAACTTGTCGTTGGTCTGGATGAACATCAGCGCCAGAAGAGTCTCGTTCCAGATTCCCATCGCGTTCAGCAGGGTCGCGGTCAGCAGGCCCCCGCGGGCGAGCGGCAGCATGATCCGCCAGAAGGTCATCGCCGCGGACACCCCGTCGAGGGCCGCCGCCTCCTCCAGTTCGGCGGGCAGCGAGGCGAAGAACGAGGTCAGCAGGAAGACGGTGAACGGCAAGGAGACGACGACATAGAGCACGAAGAGGCCGAACAGACTGTTGATCAGCTCCAGGGAGTTCATCAGCGCGTAGAGCGGGAGGACCATCACCTGGACGGGAATTCCCAGGCCCAGGACGAAGTACAGGTTGAGGCCGTTGGACAGCCGGCCGGGCCTCCTGCCCAGCACGTACGCTGCCGGACCGGCGATGACGACGGTCACGGCCGACGCGGTGACCACCAGCACCGTCGAGTTGATGAACGCCGGCCCGAAGCCGCCGTCGTTCCAGGCCGTCGCCCAGTTCTCGAAGCGCGGGGTGGCGGGAAGGGACCAGGGGCGCTCCAGGATGTCCCTGCTGGCCTTGAACGAGCTGATCAGCATGAAGGCGAAGGCGAACAGGCAGAAACCGGTGAACAGCCAGACGGCGGTTGTTCCCGGCAGGCGTGCGAGGACGCGCGCCAGGCGTCTGCGGCGGGGGGTCCTGGCCGGGGCCCGGGGCCCGGCCGGCTCGGTCGCGACGGTGGTGGTCATCGCGGGTACCTTCCTGATGGTTTCAGAACTGCAGCGATTCACGGCGCATCAGCCGACGGAGCACGATCACCAGGACCGCGACGAAGAGAAGGGTCGTCACGGCTGACGCGGCCGCGTATCCGAACTGGTTCACCGGGGTGATGCCGCCGACTGTCTCGCCGTAGACGAACATGGCGTTGTTCCACTGGTAGGTGGGCGGCAGAGCGCCCTGGTTGCCGCCGAAGGCGAGGATGAACTCGAAGATCTTCACGGAGGTGATGGTCCAGAGCACGGCTGCGGCCGCGGTGACGTCCCAGGACAGCGGCAGGGTGACATGGCGGAAACGCTGCCAGGCGTTGGTGCCGTCGAGCCGGGCCGCCTCGTAGAAGGAGACGGGGATCCGGTCGACGCCGGCCATCAGGATCGTGACGTAGTAGCCCGTGTTGATCCAGACCAGGGCGACGAGGATGGCGCTCATCGTCCAGCCCGGCCTCAGCCACTCGACGGGGTCGATCCCGATCCCGTCGAGGGCCTGGTTCAGCAAGCCGTCCAGGCTGAGCAGGACGCCCCAGAAGATCGCCAGGACGACGGAGGAGACGATGTGGGGCAGGAAGATCACCCCGCGGATCACCCGGCGGCCCCGCATCTCACGGAGCATCAGCATGAAGCCGAAGCTCAGCACGAAGATCGCGGCGCCGACTCCGAACACGATCTTCAGGGTGTTGCCGAACGCGGAGCGGAAGGCGGGGTCGTTCAGCAGCTGCGTGTAGTTCCGGGTGCCCGCCCACTCGGGGGAGTTGATCCCGTCCCAGTCGGTGAAGCTGGTGTACAGCGAGTACAGGGTGGGCCCGATGAACAGCGCGGTGTACAGGGCCACGGCCGGCGCCAGGAACGGTGCGAAGATCCGTCCCCGGCGACGTTCCAAAGGCGACCGGGTGGTCGCGCTCACGGGTTGGCCTTCCAGAAGTCGACAGAGGCCCGCTTGGTCTGGTCGATGAACTCGTCCGCGCTCGTCACGCCCTGGATGAAACGCACCACGTTCGGGGTGTACGCCTTGGTCGCCCAGGCCGCGTAGTCCACGAACAACCGTGCCTGATCGGCGTAGACGTCGTTGCCGTCGAGCGCCTTGGCGACCGCCGCGAGCTCTTCGGGAGCGGGGACGTCGGGGCGCGGGGCTATGTTGAGTGCCTGGGTGGCGATCCCGGTCAGGTGCTTCTTGTTCATGAAGTACGCGATGAACTTCTCCGCCTCCGCCGCGTGCTCGGCGGTCTTGGGGACGGCGAATCCGAAGAAGTTGACGCCGACCGCGGTGTTGCCGCCGTCGATCGCGGGGAGCTGGAAGTTGCCGTACTTGAAATCGGCGTCGACGTTGGGCTTGCTCTCGCCCGGCACCCAGGTGCCGTTCAGATAGAACGCGGCCTTGCCCTGTGCCCAGCTGGTCTGGGCCTGAGTGCCCTGTGTGGACTCGTAGCCCTTGATGAAGTGGTTGTCCCGCAGGTGCTCGACCTTCTCCACGGCGGCGCGGACCCCGGGGTCGTCCCAGGCGGCCCCGGTCTTGTCGGCGGCGAGTTCGCGGACGCCCTCGGTGCCCAACTGGCGCTGCAGGGTGAGCAGGGTCCAGTAGGGGTCGTTGCTGGGCAGGGCGATCGGGGCGACACCGGTCGCCTTGATGGCGTCGAGCTTCTCGACGAGGTCCTCCCAGGTCTTCGGCGGGGTGGCCGCGAGCTCCGGGTACTTGGCGGCGTCGAACCAGACGCCCTCGGTGGCTACGGAGTACGGCACCATGAACGGCTTGCCGTTCTTGTCGTTGAGGTAGGCCTTGTACTTCTCCGGGATGACTTCGGCCACGGTCTTGTTCTCGCCGGGAATCCTCGCCGTGTAGACCGGGCTGAGGTCGGCGTTCTGACCGGCGGAGACCAGCGTGCCGAGCGCGTTGACCGAGTTGTCGACCAGGTCTGCCGCCGCGCCGCTCCTCAGGGTCGGGGTGATCTTCTGGATGACCTGCCGGCCCTGCCACTGGATGTTCACCTTGATGCCGGTGTCCTTGGTGAACTGGTCGGACGCCGTCTTGATGACCTTGGCCTGCGGCTCGTTCTGGTTCCACATCGACCAGTAGGTGAGGGAGTCGCCTTCGTCATCGGAGGAGGAGCCGCAGCCGCTCAGCGTGCCGGTGGCGAGCGCGAGAGCCGCTACGGCGGCGATTCTTCTGGTACGGGCGGTGATGTTCATACGCGTGTCCTGTTCGGTGATGGTCGATCAGGTGGATGCGGTGGGGTGCGGCCCGATGGGCGCTTCAGGAATGGGGCAGGCCCCAGCGGAAGGTGCGGCAGTCGACGGGCTCGACGGTGAGGTCGGGGGTGTCGCCGGCACCGGTGATCAGGCACTCGGCTCCGGGAGGAAGGCTGATCCGCAGCAGGCCGTCGTCACACCGGCTCCAGGTGGCCGGTCCGGGGAGCCCGTCGAGCGGGCGGACAGCCGCGGCGCCCGTGAGGGGGCCCGGTGCGAGAAGGCAGGGCTCCCCCGCCTCGCTGCGGACGCGGATCCAGCGCGTGACACCGTCACGCCGGCAGGCGCTGATCCGGAAGGCGCCCTCGGCGACCAGGTCGTGCACCGTCACGTCCGCCCAGGCGCGGGGGACGGCCGGGAAGATCCGGATGATGCCGCCCCAGCTCTGCAGCAGCATGTCGTGCAGGCTCTGCGCGCCGGACAGCGGCGTCTCGATGACCGGGCCCGTCTCGGCGTACATGGTGTTCGGTTCGACATAGGTGTCCAGCAGCTCGCCGAGCCGGACCAGTGCCGCGTCGCCGTCGCCGAGGAGCGCGTGCATCGACGCGGCCCCGGTGAAGCTGTAGCCCTGGAGTTCGCCGGTCAGGCTGAGCCAGTGCTCCATGGTCCGCTGCAGGAGGGCCCGGTTGCCGGGGTCGGCGACGTCGAGCCGGTGGAGTGGATGGAACCACAGCAGGTGCGAGTAGTGCCGGTGGGAGCTGGTGAGCCGCAGGTCGCGGCCGATGAGGAGGCCTTCTTCAGCGCTCCGCGGCGGTGGGGTGAGGTGATCGAGGACGTACTGCCACCGGTCCGCCGGCGGGTCGGTGATCCCGAGCCGGGCCGCTGCGTCGAGGAGCGTCCCGCACCCCCAGTGCAGCAGCGCGAGGTCGTAGTTGCAGTCGGCCGTGATGCCGTACTCGGGCGAGTAGGTGGCCGGCAGGTGCAGGTGGCCGGAGTCGTCCTCGGTGAGGAAGTGCAGGTGGTAGTTGACGGCTCTGCGCAACAGGGGGAAGACCGTCGTGCGCAGGAAGGTCTCGTCCATGGTGTGCCGGTACGCGAGCCAGGCGTTGTGCAGGGCCCAGAGGAGGTTGCCCGTCTCGGGCAGTACTTCTGTCCGCCCGGGGACGCCGGCCGGTTCGCTGCGCAGGTCGTCCTGGCTGGAGCGGCCGATGGCCAGGGAGTCGCCGCGGTAGGCGGGCGGGGTCGAGGCGAGCAGTCCGGCTTCGCCGTTCTCCAACGCGGTGCGCAAGGAGTCGAGTTCCGTGTGACCCGTCGGGTGGATCGGCCAGTACGCGAGCTGGACGTTGAGGTTCCACCAGGCGGCGGGCCAGGGGGTGTGCTCCAGCCAGGGGCCATGGGTGGCGAGCACCGGCCTGTCCGCACGGGTGGCGCAGGCCAGCTTGTACATCTGGATCCAGTAGAAGCTCTGCAACCGGCCGTCGGGGACCGAGAGGAAGCTCTTCGGGTAGTAGGCGTGCCACCAGTCGCGATGGGTGGCGACGAGCCGGTCGGTCGGCAGCTCGGCGGCGTCGGCCATGGCGGCGACCGCCGTGTGGCTCGCCGAGGGGTCGGTGGCGCTGTGGGCCACCGTGCACAGCAGGGTGGTGGTCTCGCCGTCCGGCTCGGTGCGGGTGCTCCAACGGGTCTCGGTACGTCCGCCGCACGCCAGATCCTGCGTGCAGACGCTCTCGCCGTCGCGTGTGGTCAGCACGGGAAGCGGGTTGTCCTTGAGCCCGGTCGGGCGCTGTTCGGGGTAGAACGCCTCCCGGGGAGGGACGGCCGCCTGCGGAACGAACCTCCAGGACACCTGCTCCGCGCCCCGCAGCGGGCGGCAGTTCACGACGAGGAGATCCTTCGAGGCGTGGACGAACACCCTGATGGTGACGGTGCCGCGGGTGGTCTCGACGGTGCCGGCGACTTCCGCGTCCCAGAGGGAGAGGCGCAGGTCGACGCCTGTGACCTCCCCCCGCGTCGTAAGGACGAGGCGGCCGATCGGTAATCGTGTCCCGCCCCAGAGGGGGCCGCCGGCCTCCTGGTGGTCGCGGACCCGGCTGTCCCCGAGTACGAGGGTCAGCCGGGTGGCGTGTCTCGGCCTGCGCAGGGAGACCGAGAGACCGCCGTTGCCCAGGAAGGGGCCGTCGTGGAAGCCGGTGGGGACGGCCTGCCACACGGGGTCGAGCCCGCTGAGGAAGCACCGCCAGTCGGTGCGGGTGACAAGCCGGTCTCTTGATGCCGGGTGGTCCGGGGAAGGTCGTGGGTCGGTGGTGTTCATGGGTCCTCTGCTCGGTTCGGCGCGAGGGGTGATCGAACGGCACAGCGATGGGAGGCGGACCGGGCCTGTCCTTTCGGGTTTGCCGGTGTCGGTCGGCGGTCACCGGCCGAGCCAGCCGCCGTCCACGGGCAGCAGGGTTCCGTGGACGTAGTCGGAGGCGGGAGAGGCGAGGAAGACGGCGGCACCGGCGATGTCCTGTGGCGTGGCCCAGCGGCCGGCGGGGATGCGGTCGAGGATGGCGGCGTTGCGCCGCGGGTCTTCGCGCAGGGCACGGGTGTTGTCGGTGGCGACGTATCCGGGCACGAGCGCGTTGACGTTGACGCCCCGGGCCGCCCACTCGTTGGCCAGGGCCCGGGTGAGGCCGGCGATGCCGGACTTGGCGGCGGCGTAGCCCGGGACGGAGATTCCGCCCTGGTAGCTGAGGAGCGAGGCGGTGAAAATGATCTTTCCGGATCCTCGGCGCAGCATCCGCCGGCCGATCTCGCGCGCGAGGACGAACTGGCTGCTGAGGTCGACGGCCAGGACGTGATCCCAATCGGCGTCGGTGTGTTCCGCCGCGGGTGCGCGGGCTATGGTGCCGGCGTTGTTGACGAGGATGTCCACCGGCCGCTCCAGGCAGCCGAGTTCGGCGGCGAGAGCCGTGACGGCCGACCGGTCCGCGAAGTCGGCGCGCAGCGTGCGGCACTGCCGTCCGAGGGCGGTGACCCGCTCGGAGACCTCGCTTCCGGAGGCCGGCAGATTCGCGCTCACGGCGATGATGTCGGCTCCGGCGGCGGCGAACGACTCGGCGATGGCCAGACCCAGGCCCCGGCTGGCGCCGGTGACGACCGCGAGCCGACCGCTCAGGTCGAAGAGCCGCTGGTGTGAATCGGCGGTCATGCCGGTCCGTTCCCTTCGCTTCTCTGACAGTCGATCAGGACCTTCATCACGCCGGCGCCGGAGTCGAGAGCGTCGAAGGCGACCTCGGCGCGGGTGAGCGGCTCGATCCTGGAGATCAGGCCGACGGGGACACGGCCCGCGGCGAGCAGCCGGGCCGCCTGCTCGAAGTCCTGGCGCCAGTAGAGCCGGGCGCCCAGCACGGTCAGCTCCCGCCAGAAGATCCGGTGCAGTTCGACTTCACGCGCGACGGGGTGGATGGCCACCACCACGAGACGTCCGTGCACCTGGAGGCAGTCGACGGCGCCGGTGACACCCGCGGCGGAGCCGGACACCTCGAAGGCGACTGCCGCGCCCACGCCGCCGGTCCACTCCTCCACCAGGGCACGGACGTCGCTGGTGTGCGGATCGGCGCAGGTCAGTCCGAGGCGCTGGGCGATGGCCCGTCGCTGGGCGTTGGGTTCGAACATGAGCACCTGGGCTCCGGCCCGGCGGGCCACGGAGGCGATCAGGACTCCGATCGGGCCGCCGCCGAACACGACGGCCTTCTCGCCGGGGCACAGTTGAGCGCGGCGTACGTCGTGAACGGCGACGGCCGTGGGTTCCACCAGCGCGGCGTGGTCGAGGCGCAGGCCCTCCGGCAGACGTACCAGGAGGTCGGCCGGGACCGTCCAGCTGCTCTGCATCGCTCCGTCGCGGTCGATGCCGAGGAAGACCAGCCGGTGGCAGACATGGGCGTGCCCCGCCGAGCAGGCAGGACAGTCACCGCACGAGGCGATCGGCATCACGGTGACGGCGTCGCCCGCTCTCCAGCGGGTGACACCGTCCCCGACCTCGGCGATCCGGCCGGCCATCTCGTGGCCGAGGACGGTGGGCGGGGTGACGCGGTCGTCCATCGCGCCGTGGAAGATGTGCAGGTCCGTGCCGCAGATACCGGTGTACGCGACATCGATACGGACCTGTCCGGCGGCGGGCGGTACCGGGTCGGCCTGGTGGACGAGCACCGTCCCCTTGCCGGTATAGGTGGCTTGGCGCATCGGGGCCTCCGATGGTGGGTGGTCGATGAGCGGTGAGGGCGTCAGGCCTCGTGGGCGGTGGCCGAGGTCAGCGCGGGCCGGCGCCCCGACCGCTGCTCCAGCCTCGATCGCGGACCGGCTCGAGACAGGTCTCGACGGCCCGGAGCAGTTCCCGGTCGATCGGCTCGGCCAGCCAGGCCACGTTGCGGCGGACCTCGTCAGGGCTGCTGGTACCGACCACCGTGGTGGCGGCGGGAGTGGCGGTGACGGAGAACTGCAAGGCCAGTTTGGCGAGGTCGCCGCCGAGGGCCTCACACAGATCGGCGGCCTCGGCACAGCGGGCGTGCAGCGCGAAGGAGCCGGGGTGCCAGTCCGGCGCTCCCTGCCGGGTGAGTGCCCCCATGGCGAGCGGCGCGGCATTGACGACGCCCGCTCCACACGCGGTGAAGTACTCCTCCCAGCGGGCCAGCCGCCGGTCTTGCAGGGTGTACTGGCAGTAGGAGAGCACGGTGTCCACACGGGCTCGCGCGGCGACATGGGCGAGCATGGGCAGCGGATATCCGGTGATACCCACGTGGCGGACGAGTCCTTCGGTCTGGAGTGCGCGCAGTGCGGGAATGGTCTCTGCGACGATCTGCGCCGGCGAACCGAACTCGATGTCGTGGCACTGGATCAGGTCGAGGTGGTCGGTGCCGAGGCGGCGCAGGCTCTCGGTGACGCTGCGTCTGACCCGCTGGGCGCTGAAGTCGAAGTCCGCCAGGCCGTATCGCCCCACTTTGGTGGCGAGCAGATAGGTGTCGCGGTCGACACCTCGCAGGGCGTCGCCGAGCGCGGTCTCGGCTGTAGTGGCTCCGTAGTAGGGGGCGACGTCGAACAGGTTGACGCCCGCGTCGAGGGCCGTGCGGACGGCGTCGACGCCGTCCTGCTCGGCGAACACACCGAACATCGAGCCCAACGGGGCGGCGCCGAAGGCGAGTTCGGATACGGTCAAGTCGGTGTGGCCGAGTCGGTGGTATCGCATCTGCCATCCAGGAGTGTGGAGCGGAGAAGCGGGTGAGGTGAGCGAGCACGGCGGGGGCGCACCGGTGGCGGTGGGTTTCAGCCCCTGGCGGAGCGGCTCCGGACAGGGCCGTCGGGGTACAGGTGATCGGCCACCGAGGCCGGGCGCAGCTGCGCTCCGAGGCCGGGGGCGGTGGGCGTCACACAGCGGCCGCCGCTGATCCGGGCGGGCGCGGTGAAATGCTCGTGGAGGTGGTCGACGTACTCGATCACACGGTCGTCGGTGCTGCCGCTGACGGCCACGCAGTCGAACATCGACAGGTGCTGGACCATCTCGCACAGGCCCACGCCGCCGGCGTGCGGGCACACGGGTATGCCGAACTCGGCGGCGAGCAGCAGGATCCCGACGTTCTCGGTGACCCCGGCGACCCGGCTCGCGTCGAGCTGGAGGATGTCGATCGCGCCGGCCTGGAGCAGCTGCTTGAACATGACCTGGTGGTGGCAGTGCTCCCCCGTGGCGACCTTGACGGGGGCCGCGCGGTCCCGGATGGCCACGTGGCCGAGGAGGTCGTCCGGGGAGGTGGGCTCACCCCGGGACCGACGGTCTCGCGTGCCGAGCGCAACCGGCGCAGATCGGCGGCGGGGTCGGCGGGGCAGCCGTGCTCCAGCAGGCGTTGCCGTCGTTCAGCCCGGCCGGGCTCGGCACCCCGGAGGATGCCGAGAGCCTCTTGCGGGGTCAGCGCGTCGTGGAGGTAGCGGAAGTCGACGAGGGCTAACAGCTGTTCGGGGCTCGTCTCGGCCGGCAGGCGCCAGACCGGCGTGCCGGTGAGCCGGCCGTAGCGGTCCCGCACGGCGTTCACGACAGCGGCGGCGGCCATGAACGCGAGGCCGTGCCCCTCGTCGTCGCGCTGCCGCGAGGTGGGGAAGCGTACGTCCAGCGCGTCGACCCCGGTGATGAGGTTCATGCCCACCGCCCTTTCAAGGCGTGACGGGATGCGAATGGATGCCGATCAAGGCCTCAGAGAGCGAGACATGGGATGTATCTTGTAGCGCTCGCCGTCACTCCGTCCACCCCATGTGAAAAGTTATCCTGAAAATGGGCATAGTTTATGCATCAATCAGGACAACGACGGTCGACTTAAGATCAAGCCCTCTACCTAAAGATGGGATGTATCGAGGAGCAACAATCCGCGACTCGCGCCGCGTTGCTCGGACTGGGGCATGTCCTGCTCCTTGGGACTGCGGAGGGTGAGTGGAGGACCGGGCCCGACCGACCCAGCCCAACTACGATATCGGATATACGATCTACCCACCACCACCCGTCAGGACAGCCTGAACATCTGCCGGCCGGAGCCGTCGAACGGCCGCTGGGTGAACTGGCTACCCCTGGTGGAGCCAGCCGTCAGGTAGAGCCCGCTGTACCGGTTGACGAAGCGGACGCGTCCCCTGCCCGCGTCCTCCGCCAGCCACTCGTCGTTGGTCTTGGGACCCGACGCGTACTCGCATGGGACGACCTTGGCACCGGCGTCGCGTGAGGCTCCCTCGACGACCACGTCCTCACCGCTGCCTTCGCTGACGATCCGCACATGGCCGTCGCCCACCGGTGCGAGCCGGAACCGGCGGCCCGTGCTGCCGTCGCCCGGGGCCCGGACGATGCGTCCGTCGCACCCGGCCGCGCCTCCCTCGACGGCCATCACGTCGTCGCCGCCGACGGGCGTGAAGGTGCGGTAGCCGTTCGGCGGCGCGGCCACCTTCGTGAGCTTGACCGCATGGCCGCCCCGGGCCACAGCCGGGAATTCCAGGGAGTCACCGGCCCGGATGATCCTGCTCGAGCGCACGAGACCGTCGGGACCGTCCGTGGTGATCTCGGCGTGCCAGCGCCCGCTGCCGAGGAACGCGGTCGGATACGTGAGGGTGCCGGCACCCCCGCCCGTCATGGCGCCCACGAACCAGCGGTCGCCCGCACGGCGGGCGATGACCGCGCCGCCCACCGGGTCGCCCTGGACGAATTCGGTCTCGTCCCAGACGGTGGGCAGCTGTCGCAGCCAGCGCTGGGCCTCGGGCCGTGCCCGATAGTCGGAGATCCTGCTTCCGGGCAGCATCAGGCCGCTCTCGTAGAGCACGCCCAGGGCGAGTTCCGCGCCGTCGCTGTTCGGGTTGGCGCGCTGGAAGCTCATCGGCGAGTAGTCGGCCGAGCCGAGCGCGCCCCGGGTGAACGGAACCGCGGTGACGTGCCCGATGGTGCGGCCGGTGTTGTACTCCTCGCCGCGCACGGCCTCGGTGGTGAGGACATGCGGCCATGTCCGGTGCACGCCGACCGGCAGCCGGGATCCGTGCAGGTCGACCACCAGCTCCGCTTCGGCCGCGTCCGCCAGCGCCTCGTCGTACCAGCGGTGGCGCTCCTGGGACTCCGATCCCATGAAGTCCATCTTCACGCCGGCGACACCCCAGTCGCTGATCCTGGAGAACTCGGCCCGGCGCTCGGACTCCGTGTCGAGGTCCTTCCAGTGGTACCAGAGCATGATGCGCACACCACGGGCCTTGGCGTACTCGACCAGCTCGGGCATCCAGGTGACGCCCTTCCACCCGTCGTCGACCAGCAGGTAGGGCCAGCCTTGCGTCGAGGCGTAGTCGGCCCAGCCCTTGAGCTTGGCGAGGTCGCGCTGCGTCGCGTGCTTGCCGTCGAACCAGGGCCAGGCCGCGACGCCCGGCTTGATCCACGAGGTGTCGGTGACCTTGGACGAAGGGGCGACGTCGTCCTCCAGCGTCGATTCCACGACGGTCTCGGTGCTCCCGATCGCCGCGACCCGCCACGGTGTGGTGAACGCGGAGTCCCGCACGACCCGCGCATCGGCGAGCTTCACGGTGAAACGGCCGGTTCCCCGTTCGTGAGTGAAGCGCCCGCCGGAGTAGCCGCCGTCGACACCGGACTCGGAGAGCAGGACCCGGGCCCCGTTGGCCAGGCTGCCGAACATGCTCATCCCGTACTCGCCGGTCGGCACCGCGGACACGGCCGACGTGCGGTAGAGGGCTTCGTGGGCGGATGAGAACGTGTCGTGGCTGAGCTGCGCGTCGGCGGGGAGTTCGAAGGAGGTGGCCTCGCGCAGAACGGTCGCCCCGGAGGGCAACTCGTAGCGCAGCGCCACACCGTCCGCTGAGGTGCGCACGGTCACGGTGATCCGCTCCCCGTCCTTGGCGAAGACCAGGCGTGTCTCGGTGGCGGTGCGCTTGCGGACCCGGGAGTTCCCGACGGTGGTCCGGTACGTCTGCGTGATCTTCCTGTCCGCGCGGCTGACGAAGTCCAGGCCGGAACCGAAGTCGGTGTCGCCGGTCACCAGACCGATCGGCGCCGGGCGCAGGACCTGCCCGCAGTTCCATGAGGCCCTCAAGGACGGATTGCCGCTTCCGTCGAGCTCGACGGTCGCTCGGACGCCTTGACAGCCGGTGGGCCCGGCGCCGGGCTGGACGGAGGTCCAACTGTTCCGCGCCGACGCCGAGGTCGGGCCGGCGGTTCCGGTGACGAGGCCGGCCGTCAAGGCAAGTGCCGTGGCCGCGATGACGAGTTCGCGTCTGTGGGTCATGAAGGTCCCTTCATCGGTTGGGCGAGGTTCCATGGCAGCGGCGACCACCGGTGGCGACCGACCGGGAGAGACGCGCCGCGACAACCCGCGACATGCGGGGGCATGAGGACGGAAGCCAGGCTGAGGCGAGAGCACAGCGGCATACCAGCGGGGGATGTGGGAGGCGTCGGTGACGGAATGCGTTCGAGCAACCGTACACACGACCAACCATTAACAAACAGAATGGAACGTAGAGTGCCGTAGAGCGGACGTCAATCCCCTGAACTCGACCAGATCCCCGGTCCGTTCACCTCGTCGGAGAGCTGCTGCGGAAGCGAATCGAGCCCATGGGCTTGACATGACGGAGCTTCAGGGATGTCATATCCACGCCGCGTTCGAATCTGTTGACTTTGGTCCAGGAGCGGGCAGCCCGCTTCGCCAGATCGTTCGCTCGTCGTGTCACCGACCACCACGACGGGCGCCCTCGCGGCCTCTTCCCACCCGTGTTCATGTCCGCCTGCCCGGCGGATCGGGTGTGCGTATCCAAGGAGCCCTCCATCATGTCCCTGTCCCACCGCCATGCCTCCGTGGCCGCAAGCCTGTTGCTCACGCTGGGCCTGACGACGACCGCTTGTTCCTCCGGCAAGGAGGAGGCCAAGGACGACACCGTCGCCAAGGCGGACGGCAAGATCACCCTGACGTACCTTCAGAAGCAGGGAGATCAGGAGTACTTCGTCGGCGAGGCCGCCGGCGCCAAGGCGAAGGCCGCCGAGCTCGGTATCGATCTCAAGGTCGTGAACCTCGGCAACGACGCCAACAAGACGGTCAGCGAGGTCCAGTCGGCCATCGCCCAGAAGACCAACGGTGTCATCGTCGTCGTGCCGGACCCGGCCGTCGGCCCCCAGGTCGTCCAGACCGCCAGGGACGGCAAGGTCGCCCTGCTGACCTCGGACGACCAGATCTGCACCACCGGCCCGGACCCGGCCGCCTGCGCCAAGGGCGACCTCGTGCCCCGGGTCGGGTTCAGCGGCGTCCAGATGGGCAGGGAGGTCGGCAAGCGTGCGGCGGCCGAGTTCGAGAAGGCCGGCTGGCAGGCGGCCGAGACTCGCGTCATCTCCGCCTGGAAGCAGGACGTCACCGTATGCGGCGACCGTGTCGCCGGGGCCAAGAAGGCGTTTGAGACAGCCGTGCCGGGCGTCAGGAACATCGACGTCGCCACCGACAACACCCCGACCGGCGCGCAGGACAAGATCGCGGCCACCGTCACCGCCAACCCGAGCGTCAAGAACTGGGTCGTCTGGGGCTGCAACGACGAGAACGTCATGGGCGGGGTGACGGCGCTGCAGAACGCGGGCGTCAAGCCCGCCCATGTCGTCGGCGTCGGGCTCGGCGCATACCTGGCCTGCAAGGAGTGGCAGTCGGACAAGCCGACGGGCATGAAGGCCGCGCTGTTCATCAACGGCAAGGACGTCGGCGCGCTCGCCGTCCAGACCATGTACGACAAGCTCAAGAACGGCATGGACTTCCCGCTCGAGGCCTTCGCCCCCACCACCATGGTCGACTCCACGAGCTGGAAGAAGGCCGGACTCACCTGCGGCTGACCCCCCTGAGCCGGCCGGTGGTCACCACTGCGATCACCGGCCCTCCGGGCCCCGGCCGGCCACTTCCTCCAGCGGGCCGGCCGGGGCCCCCTTGTCCACCGCACAACGGCTTCGAGGTGAACCGACACATGACCAGAGCGCCTGATCCGAACAACCACCCGAGCCTCACCGGCGGTCCTGCCACGGACCCGTCCCCGGCGGGCTCCGTCGGCGTGGCCGGGGTGGTCAAGCGGTTCGGCGCCGTCCAAGCGCTGGGCGGCGTCTCGATCGACTTCCCCGGCGGCCGGGTCACCGCCTTGATGGGCGAGAACGGCGCCGGGAAGTCCACCCTGCTGAAGATCCTCACCGGTGACCATCAGCCCACCGACGGCCGGGTCGTCGTGGACGGCGAGCGCGTCGAACTGGACTCCCCCGCCGATGCCCGCGCCGCGGGCATCCGGATCATCCCGCAGGAGCCGGAGATCATCCCGCACATCTCGGTCGCCGAGAACGTCTACGCCGGCTCACTGCCCCGTCGGCGCGGACGACGGTTCGACCGGGCCGAACTGCGCCGCCGGGTCGAGGCAGACCTGGAGCGGCTGGGGTTCGCCGGCGTCCTCGACCCCGGGCTGCTGGGCTCCCAGCTCACTCCGGCGCAGCGTCAACTCGTAGAGATCATGCGGGCGTTGACGGGAGACACGGAGGCGCGGCTGATCGCCTTCGACGAGCCGACCTCCTCGCTGTCCGAGCACGAGGTCGAGGCGCTCTTCGCACTGATCCGCCGACTGCGGGACCAGGGCATCGCGGTCGTGTACGTCTCCCATCGGATGCAGGAGATCTTCCAGCTCGCCGACCGGATCGCCGTACTGCGCGACGGCGCTCTCGCCGGAGTCCAGGACGCCCACGCCACCGACGAGGGCGAACTCGTACGCCTCATGGTCGGCCGCGACCTGACCACGATGTTCTCCCGCGAGCGCGTCACCCCCGGCCGCCTGGTCCTGGACGTCCAGGGGGTCACCACCGACGACGTCACCGGCATCGACCTCCGGGTGCACGCCGGCGAGGTGGTCGGCCTGGCCGGACTCATCGGGGCGGGACGGTCGGAGCTGGCCCTGGCCCTCGCCGGTGACCTGCCCGTCCACAGCGGTGTCGTCACCCTGGACGGCCGGCATCTGCGGCAGGGCAGGCCCGGCGAGGCCATCCGGGCGGGTCTCGGCCTGGCCCCGGAGGAGCGCAAGGCGCAGGCTCTGTTCCTGCACCGCTCGATCCGCGACAACACCTCCACGGTGGTCCTGGACCGGCTGCGCCGTTTCCGCTTCGTGCGCCGTGGCGCGGAGCGGCGACTGGCACAGCAGTACGTGGACCGGCTGCGGGTGCGCACCCCCTCGATCGAGCACGAGGTGCGCAAGCTGTCCGGAGGCAATCAGCAGAAGGTCGTGCTGGCCCGATGGCTGGCCCGTAAGCCGAAGGTGCTGATCCTCGACGAGCCCACGCGCGGCATCGACGTCGGCGCGAAGGCGGAGATCTACCAGATCATCGCCGACCTGGCCAAGGAGGGCGTGGCTCTGCTGGTCATCTCCTCCGAACTGCCCGAACTCCTCGGTCTCGCCGACCGCGTCGTCGTGATGCAGTCAGGCCGGATCACCGGCGAACTCAACCGCGACGAAGCCACCGAAGAATCCATACTCGCCCTCGCGATGGCGGACGACATCGTCGGCGCCGACGCCTCTGGAGCATCCTCATGAGCATCACCGACACCTCCCCGCACATCAAGAACGCGGAAACCCCCGAGCCCCCTCGGCCGAAGCGGTTCGCGGGCCTCGGTGGACAGAACGTCAGCCTCATCGGCGCCCTGGTGTTCGTCCTCGTCCTGTTCGGCCTCCTCAACGACAACTACCTGAGCCTGTCCAACATGCAGGTGATCGCGGAGGCCGCCACCATCACGGGGCTGCTCGCCATCGTGCAGACCGTCGTGATCATCTGTGGCGGGCTGGACATCTCGGTCGGCTCCCAGGTCGGCGTGGCCTCCGTCGTCAGCGCCATGGTCTTCACCACCTCCGGCTCCAACGCGTTCGTCGGCATGCTGGCCGCGGTCGGCGTCGGCCTGCTGGTGGGTCTGCTCAACGGCGTCGTCATCGTCTACGGCCGGGTCAACCCCACGATCGCGACGCTCGCCGGACTCGCCGCCTACAAGGGCCTCGCGCAGCTGTTGTCCGACGGGCGGGCCCAGGGCTACGTCCTCAACGACGATGTCTTCGTCTTCCTGGGCCGCGGCAAGATCGCCGGGCTGCCGGTGATGGTCTGGATTCTGGTCGTCACCGCCCTCGTGGTCCATCTGCTGCTCAAGTACACCGACATCGGCCGCAACCTCTATGCCATCGGCGGCAACGACACCGCCGCCCGCCTGGCCGGCATCGGCATCAACAAGTACCTGGTCTTCGTCTACGCCCTCATCGGCGTGGTGTGCGCCGTCGCCGGCGTTCTGCTGACCGCCCGCACCGGCTCCGGCCAGCCCGTCTCCGGCAGCGAGGGCCTGGAACTCAAGGCGATCACAGCGGCGGCTCTGGGCGGCTGCGCTCTCAAGGGCGGCAAGGGCGGAATCGGCGGCACTCTCCTCGCCGTCGCGCTGCTCGGCTGCCTGGAGAACGGCCTGACCGTGGAGGGCATCAACTCCTTCTGGCAGAACGTGGCCCAGGGCGCCCTGCTGGTGGTGGCCGTCGTCATCCAGCAACGCCGCAGCGGTGAACGAGCCGTCGGGCTGCCCCACTGACCCGGTTCGGTCCGGCCCGTTCGACGGGCCCGATCGGTCCTCCCGACGGGCTCGGTGCCACGACACATGTCCCCGGGGACTCCACGTCCCCGGGGATCGGCGCGTCCGGGAGCACCCGGACTTCCTCAGTCGCTCTCCACCTCGTGGCGGGCCTGCGACACGGTGTGGGCGCGCGCCGCCTCGGCCGCCGCGGCGGGGTCGCCGGTGCGCAAGGCCTCGATGATGGTGTCGTGTTCCTCGATCACGGCCCGCCAGTTGACCGGGTCGGTCGGCGCGACGATGCGATAGCGCCGGATGGTCATCAGCAGCTGCTCGGTCAGTTCGCCGAAAATGCGGTATCCGGTCGCTCCGGCGAGCGCTTGGTGGAAGTCCGTGTTGAGTTCCGGCAGACGGTCGAGGGCGGCTTCGTCCAGCGCCGCGCGCATGGCCTGCTGAGTCTCCTCGAGCCTCGTCGGCAACGTGTCGTCGGCGCTCTCGGCCGCGAGGCGGGCCACCAGGACGTCGATCGCCTCGCGTGCGAGGAAGACGCCCCTCATCTCGGTGACGTCGACCTCGGCGACCGTCACGCCGGCATGGACCCGGGCGACGAGCAGTCCTTCCGATTCCAGCCGCTTGACCGCCTCGCGCACAGGGATCTTGCTCACGCCGAAGTCCCGGGCGAGCTCGTCCATGTTGACGCGCTCGCCCGGGCGCAGCTGCCCCTCGGCGATGGCCGCTCGCAGACTGTCGTAGACGAGATCGGCTTTGCTCTTCACTGCGGGCAGTCGCCCGACCCAGGCCTTTTCCACCATCCGTCCATCGTATCCGATATCCGGCCAGCCGGATGTCGGCGGGAGCCCTGTACCTGGCCGTCGGCCGCTTCCGTACTCACTCCTTCACAGCGCCGCCGGTCAGTCCTCGGACGAAGAGGCGCTGCAGGAGCACGAAGCCCAGCACGACGGGGACGGCCGCCATGACCGACCCGGCCATCAGCAGGTCCCAGCGAGGCGCGAACTGATTCTGGAAGCGGGCCAGTCCGACCGGAAGGGTCCGCATCAGCTCGTTGCGACGGCCCACTTGCCCTCGGTCTTGTCCCCGCCCGCCTCGACGTTGGCGATGACGGACTGGAAGAAGGAGAACATCGCGACCTTGCCGTCGATGAACCCGTTGAGCGCGCTGGTTCCCACCGGGGACGTCTTGTCCCGGTGGAAGGAGCGCATGTGGTTCATCGTGGTCTTGCCGGCTTCGGTGTGCTGCGTCGACTTCTTGTGGTCCGGCGAGGTCAGGCTGCCGCCGGCCTGGCAGAGGAAGCTCTCCCAGGTGGAGTTGATGGCGTTGACGTGGTCGTCCATGCCCTTGAACTGCCAGCCGCTGATCTTGCCGCCGTCCGCTGCGGACTTCTCGGTGATCGCCGAGGCGGTCCGCTTGAGCTCCTCCCAGGTGGCGGGCGGCTTCTCATGGCCGTACTTCTCGAGAACGTCGGTGCGGTAGAGCATGACGCCGGCGTCGAAGTAGAGCGGAGCGCCGTACAGCTTGTTCTCGTACTCGTTGACCTCGACGAGGTCGCTGAACCGCGCGGTGTCGGCGGCGGTGTAGCCGAGCTTGTCGAGCGGGGCGAGGGACCGGGCCTTGAGGTAGTCGAGCTCGAGGCCGTTGTTCATGAGCCACACATCGGGGCCCTTGCCGGCGGCGATCGCCTGCTTGATCTTCTCGCGGCCGTCCTTCCACTCGAGCTGGGTCAGGTTGACCTTCACCTCGCTCTGCGACGCGTTGAAGTCGTCGACGAGTTCCTTGACCTTGTCGTCCTGACCGATCCAGTAGGGCATGGACCAGAACTCGACCGTTCCCCTGCCGTCACCCGCCGACCCGGTGGAGCCACCGGAGGAGGGAGAACAGGCCGAGGCGGTGATCGCGGATACGGACGCCAGGGACACGGCTGTGAGCCAACGACATCGGGGGCGTGCCATGGTGCGTTCTCCCATGTGGACGAGAGGAGGCGAGGGATCAGGCGCTGCGAACCCAGAACTCGATCGAGAGCGGCGGAACGGTGAGCGTCAGCTTGGGGCCCTGCTTGGAGCCGATCCGCTGGTCGTTCGTCTTCGGCCCGTAGCGGTGCCCCTCGAAAGACGCGGAGGTCTGGGTGTCCACGGTGTAGGTGAACGACTCGGTCCTGGACCGGTTGGTGATCGCGAACACCTGCTTGTCGGAAGGCGTCTTCCAGGCCATGATCCGCTGGTCCGACAGTCGCTTCGACTCGTCGACCATGTAACGCACGGAGTCCCACGGCATGTACTTCACGAAGCCCGCGACGGCGTTCCAGTTCTGCGGGTTCCAGGTCCAGTGACCCGGCTTCAGGTCCGGGAAGCGGGAGAAGTCCTTGTCGGACGGCGGCCGCCAGAAGCCGAGGGAGTAGCCGGCCGCCTCGGCGTTGGCGATGGGCTTGAGGGCGTGGAGCCAGAACCAGGTGGGCGCGTCCTGGAAGACCATCCAGTTCATGATCGACTGGGCGGTGTTGATGCAGCGCCGGTCCGAGGTCTTGTTGTCCAGGTACTCGAACTCGTTGTTGAAGACCGGCTTTCCGGCGGCACCCGACCGGAAGTTCCTGGTCATCTGCTCGTTACTGTCGTTACCGATGCGGTGATACGTCCAGGCATCGATGTGGGACATGGCCTCGGGATCCTTGGAGAGCTTCCGTCCGATGGCTTCTTCCCAGCCGTCGATGCTGTCCGCCATGATCATCACGTCCGGGTACTTGGCGCGGATCTTCGGCGCCACGGCCTTGAAGGCGGCCAGGTACTGGTCGGCGTTGTAGTGGCAGTGCGAGTACCGGTCGATCTTGTGGCGGGGTTCGTTCTGCAGTCCCCACATGGACACCGGGATGCCGTTGCCGGTGAGGTGATCCAGGTCGGCCACCATGGCGTCGCCCAGCGCGTCGAGGTCCTTGCGGGCGAAGGAGGCGAGCCTGCCTCCGAGGTAGGAGTCGGTGCTCTTGAAGGCGGGTGCCGGGGACCAGTACTCGACGGAGGTGCCCTCGATGCCGGCCTGCTTGATCATGTCCGCGAGCAGCTCGTCCTGTCCGGGGTAGCGCCCGCGCATATGGCGGCGTGAGTCGTCGAGGCCCCGGTAGTAGAGGCCCATCGCGAGGCGGCAGTAGCGGAAGCCGCGGTCCGAACGCCCCGCCTTGAGCATCTGCTGGTAGAACCGGGTTCGCTCGGACTTCGTGAGGTCGTGCGGTACCGCGCTGACGGCCTTCGGCAGCCCGTTGTTGTTGGAGCCGATGGAATCGGACTGGATCTCGAACCCGAGACCCAGGATCGTCTGCTGACGCTTCTTGTCGTACCGGATGACATAGCTGCCGGAGGCGGCCGCCTGGGCGCTGAAGGCCCCGGCGAAGGGGGTGACCGCGGCGACGGCTCCCGCTGCGGCGATTCCGCCGATGATCTTCCTGCGGCTCGGGCGGCTTCGGTGTGTGGACACTGTGCGATCTCCTTTGAAAGCCAGGTGTCTGAGAGGCGGATGGAGGAAGTACTTCGCTGCGGCGCCCGGCCGTCCCGTGGCCGGACGCCGCTGGACCGGCGGTGGGTCAGAACCGGGCGATCGTGTAGCGGTCGACGATGTCGTCGTCGATCTCGGCGCCCAGGCCGGGAACTTGGGGAACCGTCAGCGCGCCGTCCTTGAACTCGGGCGGTTCGGTGAGGATGCGCTCGCGGATCGGGTTGGGCAGGCGGTTGTACTCGTAGGTGCGCAGGTTCGGGGTGGCCGCGCAGAGCTGCAGCGCCGCGCACAGGCTCACTCCCGAACCGACGCCGTGCGGGGCGATGTCGACGTGGAACGCCGAGGCGAGGGCGGCGAGCCGGGTGGCCTCCGTGAAGCCGCCGCAACGGGCGACGTTCGGCATGAAGACGTCGATGGCCCGGTTGAGCAGCGAGTCGCGCAGGTCGAAGCGGGTGAAGTGCGTCTCGCCGTTGACGATCGTGAGGCCGGTACGGCGGCGCAGCTCGCCGAGGTTGGCCAGGTCGTCGACCTGGAGGGGCTCCTCGTACCAGGAGATGCCGAGGTCGCGCAGGACGCCGCCGACGCGGGTGGCCTGGTCGAGGTCGTACGCGCAGTTCACGTCGGTGAGGATGTCGATGTCCTCGCCCACCGCTTCGCGGACGGCGGTGAGATGGGCTCGGTCCGTGCGCTCACCGCGGCCGATCTTGACCTTGAGGGCCTTGAACCCGTCCTCGACGAATCCGAGGGCCTGGCGGGCCGAGTCGGCGGGGTCGGCGTGCAGGGCGACCGGGCTGGCGTAGCAGTCGATCCGCTCCCGGACCGGGCCGCCGAGGAGGCGGTGCACGGGGACACCGGCGAGCTTGCCCCGCAGGTCCCACAGGGCCAGGTCGATCCCGGCCAGGGCCTCCAGGTAGAAGCCGCGGTTGTGGCCGCCGGCCGCCTGGCCCTGGTAGAGGCGCTCCCAGACCGCGGTGGTCGCGAGGGCGTCCTGGCCGATGAGGAGCGGTGCGAGGACGGTGGTGACGACGGTCGCGGTGACCTGGGGGGAAGGGAGCCCGTAGCACTCGCCGATGCCGACCGTGCCGTCCTCGGCATGGACCTTGACCAGCGTGGCGTACTGGCCGCGTCGTGGCAGGACGAGGTGGCTGGAGGCCGGGTAGCGCAGCCAGTCGGGCACGTCGTCCGGTGAGTCGTAGAGCTCGTCGAAGCTGGCGGACAGGGCCAGGGCCTCGATCTTGGCTATGCGCACGGGGTGCGAGGACATGAGGTGGTTTCTCCAGTGGATCGTGCCGCCGGGCGGGTGGGCGGCCGCCCGGCGTCGGTGCGGGTGCCGGTCAGTCGCGGGCGGTCTCGCGCCCGGTGAAGACCGCGACGAGGGTGACGACGCAGCCGGCGACGACGTACAGGGCGACCGGGGCGGTCGAGCCCGTCGAGGCGTGCAGGGCCGTGCCGATGAAGGGAGCGGTGCCGCCGAAGAGCGCGCCACCGATCTCACGGCCGGTGCTCACACCGCTGAAGCGGACCTTGGCGTCGAACTGCTCGGCCACCAGGGCGGCCTGCGGCCCGAAGACCATGTCCTTGCAGATCGGCATCGCGATGACATAGGCGAGGAAGACCAGCGGAGTGCTGCGGGTCTCCAGGAGCTGGAAGAAGGGGTGGACGAACGCGGCGGTGGCGAGCAGGCCGAGGGCGACCGTCCTCCGCCTGCCGATCTTGTCGGAGACCAGCCCCCACAGCGGGATCGCCCCGATCTCCAGGGTCGCGGCGAGGGCGATGGCCCACAGCAGTGTGGACTTCGGGATGTCCAGCGTGCTGGTGGCGTAGGCGAGTGTGAACGCCTGGATCAGGTAGCCCCACACGAACCCGGAGACGGTGATCCCCATGGTCCGTACGACCGCGCCGGGCTGGGTGCGCAGGGTGTGCAGCAGCGGGAAGCGGACCTTGTCGTCCTGCTCCTCCAACTCGGCGAAGACGGGCGTCTCCTCGATACCGCGGCGGGCCCACACACCGAAGATCACCAGGCCGAAGCTCAGCAGGAACGGGATGCGCCAGCCCCATTGGAGAAACGCGTCCTCGGGAAGCAGGGAGATCAGGCCGAAGACCGCGCTGGCCAGGACGAAGCCCGCTCCGGTGCCCATCGCGGGGATCGCGCCGTACAGGCCGCGCCGCCCCGGTGGGGCGTTCTCCACGGTCAGCAGAGTCGCCCCGGCGAACTCGCCGCCGACCGCGATGCCTTGGGCGATGCGCAGGACGATCAGCAGGATCGGGGCCCCGACGCCGATCATCGCGTGTGTGGGCAGCATGCCGACCAGCGCCGTCGACACGCCCATGACCAGCATCGTGACCAGCAGGACGTACTTGCGGCCGACCCGGTCGCCGATGTGGCCGAAGACGATGCCGCCGACGGGGCGGGCCGCGAAGCCCACCGCGAAGGTGGCGAAGGAGGCGAGGGTCGCGCCGGTCGACGACGACCCGAAGAACAGCGGGCCGAAGACCAGCGCCGAGGCCAGGCCGTAGAGATTGAAGTCGTACCACTCCATCACCGTGCCGACTGTGCTGGCGACCATCGTGCGCCGCCGGCCGGCGGGCTTCGGCCGGCTCACCGCCGGGGATCTGGGGGTCGAGAACGTGCTCATGGGGACGTACACCGCCTAGAGAGGAAGACCGGACGCCAGGAGGAACATCCAGCGAAGGCTGAAGGTATTCCGTATACGAAATAACGTCCAGAGGTGCGGCGGGAAATTTTTCAGCTTCCTGCGACCGGCGGGGCTCTACGGCTCGGCCGGGGCATGAGCCGGACGCGTCGCCCCGAACGGCAGCGCCGGTGGCGCCGTCACGGCGGTCGCGCTGGTGAGCACGGCACCGTCGAGCAACCCCGGCCTCTCCAGACGATGCAGAGCCGTCGTCACATACATCCGGCCGCCGCCGAAGGCGATGCTGCTGACGTGGGGCGTGGGCAGGCGCACGGTGCGCAGACGCTTCCCGTCCGGCCCCAGACACAGGACGCGTCCCCCGCCCCAGAGCGCCACCCACAGGTTGCCGTGGTCGTCGACCGTCATGCCGTCGGGACGGCCCTCAGCGAGCGTGAATTCGGCGAACGACTCGGGCGGGCCCAGCGCACCCGTGACGGGGTCCGTCGCATAGCGCGTGATGGTGCCGCGGGCGCTGTCGGCCAGGTACATGAGCCTTCCGTCCGCGGTGAAGGCAGGCCCGTTGGGGACGGTGAGACCGTCGAGCACCTCGTGGACCGTGCCGTCGGGATCCGTGCGGTAGAGCGAGCCCGCGTCCCGTGCGGCGTGGATCTCCATGCTGCCGGCCCAGAACCGGCCCGCCGGATCGCAGGCTCCGTCGTTCATCCGCATGGCCCGGTCGGCTCTGCCGCCGGGCCGCGCCAGCCACTCCGGTGCGCCGCGGCCGTCGGTCAGCGCGATGCCGACGCCGGCCGCGACGATCCAGCCCCGCCTTCGCCCGACGGCGGCAGGCGCCACCGCGCCCAGCGGCATACCGAGACCGAGGACTTGCTCCGGCCTGCCACCGGAGCTCTCCCGGCAGCTGTACAGGTCGCCGCGGAGAAGGTCGACGAAGAACAGCCCGCCATCGAACCATCGGGCGCCTTCGGCGAGTTGATACCGGTCCGCGACGCAGGGCCGCCACCGCCTGGCGACCCTTGCCGCCCTCATCGGAGCGTGCTGCCCGGAACGGCGTGCACCAGCCCGAGCTCTTCCCGCGCGGGAAGCCCTTCCCAGTCTCCTCGGGAGGCGACCGCGAACGCACCCAGGGTCACAGCGCGTTCGAGGCGCCGGTCGATGGGCTCGCCGTCCAGGAGGGCCGAGAGATAGCCGGCCACGAAGGCGTCCCCGGCTCCCACGGTGTCCTCCACGGGCACGTCGAGGGCGGGGCGGGCGACGGCACCCGAGGCGTTGAAGACTTCGGCGCCTTCGGCCCCCCGCTTGACGACGATCTCCCGGACACCGCACGCCAGCAGGGCCTCCACCTGCTGCGCCTCGGTCACGGTGCCGCCTGGCGCGGCCAGGGCGAGTTCGTCGTCGGACGCCACCAGGATGTCGGCCTGCGCCGCGAGCGGGCGCAGTGTGGCGGTGGCCGTCTCACGGGACCAGAGCTTGGCGCGATAGTTCACGTCCAGGCAGAGCGTGGCTCCGCTCGCCCGCACGGCCGACACAGCCGTGCGCACTGCCCGCAGAGGTCCGGGGCCCAGGGCCGCGGTGATGCCGGTCATGTGCACGACCCTGGCCCCCTCGCGCAGGGGTGCCTTGAGGTGCCGGGGAGTCAGCCGCGAACCGGCGGACCCGGACCGGTGGTACGACACGCGGGTCACATCCGCGATGCGGGATTCGAAGACGGCCAGCCCGGTGGGCCCTTCGGCCTGCTCCACGTTCGACACGTCGACGTTCTCGGCGCGCAAGGTGCGCAGCACGAGCGCTCCGAACTCGTCACGGCTCCTGCATCCCACCCAGCGCGCACGGTGGCCGAGGCGGGCGAGGCCTATCGCGACATTCACCTCGGCTCCGGCGACGGACATGTGCAGCGCCCCGCCGCTGCGGATCGGCCGGTCGGCGCGCAGCGTGACGAGCGCTTCTCCGAAGGTCAGTACGTCGGTCATGCCACCACCCCGGTCAGGGCACGGAAGGCGCGCACCCGTCCGGCGAGTCCGCTGGAATCGCCGTCGGCGGCGTTCCCCACGAGCGGCGAGCCGACACCGACCGCGACGGCACCCGCTTCCAGGTACTCGCGTGCCTGGGCGACGTCGACGCCCCCGACGGGCACGAACGGAACGTCGGGGAAGGGCGCCCGGAGCGCGCGCAGCAGCTTCACCCCGCCGACCGCCCCGGCCGGGAAGAGCTTCACCGCGGTGGCGTCCTGCGCGAGCGCGGCCGCGACTTCCGTGGGCGTCACCGCGCCCGCGAGGACGGGCAGGCCGAGTGCGCGCGACGTGCCGACGGCGTCACTGAGGCCGGGTGTGACCACGTACCCCGCGCCCGCCTTGGCCGCCCGCCAGGCGTCCTCGGATGTCACCACGGTGCCCGCCCCCAGGAGCGCCTCCGGCCCGAGAACGCTGCGGGCCTGTTCGATCACCCACACCGCGTCCGTGCCGCTCAACGACACCTCGATGAGCGGAATCCCGGTCCGGGCGAGGGTCAGGACCGTGGTGAGCGCCGCCTCGGGGTCCGCCCCGCGGACGATGGCCATGAGGCGCTGGGTCTGCAGGGCGTAAAGGAAGTCGTGTGGTCGCACGGATGCCTCCGAGGCACGATTGAGGGAGTTTCGTAGATCGTATACTCTTCCCCTCCGACTTCAACCCTCCTCGCCCTGCCCGGGGACACGGACAGCTACCTGTGAGGCACCGCCCATGACCCGCACCGCCTTGATCACCGGAGCGGCCGGAGGTATCGGCCGCGCCATCGCCGCCCGCTTCGTCGCCGACGGCTTCCGCGTCGTGGGCGTCGACATCACGGACCCCGAACTTCCGGGTGTCACCTATCGACGCGCGAACGTGACCGACGCCGCGGAGGTGGTTTCGGCGGTACGCGTGGCGCAGGCGGCGAGCGGCGCCGTGGACGTCCTGGTCAACTGTGTCGGCATCACCGAGGGCCGGCCGCTGCACCAGTCCAGCCTGGAGGAGTGGAACTCCGTCATGACAGTCAATCTGTCATCGGTCTTCCTGTACGTACGCGAGGTCCTGCCCGCCATGATGACGGCGCGAACCGGTGCCGTGATCACGGTCGGATCCGTCCTGCACCGGACGGCCGCACCGGGTCTTCCCGCCTACGCGGCGTCCAAGGGCGCCATCGCCGCGCTCACCCGCCAACTCGCCGTCGACTACGGCCAGTACGGAATTCATTTCGCCACCGTCTCCCCCGGATGGGTCCGGACGCCGGCCACCGAGTCCCGGCTGGACGGCGAGCGCGATCTGGAACGGCTGCGTCAGAGCAATCCCCTGAGGCTGTTGTGCGAGCCCGAACAGATCGCGAACACGGTCGCCTTCGTCGCCTCACCGGACGGGGCGATGCTGACGGGCAGCGAGATCGTCCTGGATGCCGGCGCGTCGGCCGTCAGCCCCGCGAGCCTGCTGCGGGACGCGCACCGGACGCGGATGGGGCTTCCTCCCTTGTGAGGCCTTGTGAAGGCGGTACGACAAGACCATCCCGACGGCCACCGCCGCCCCGGAAGGAATGCGACCACAGTGATCGAACTGCACGCCGATGACCGCGAGTCCAGTCCGTACACCGGCTACACCCGTGCTCACTGGGAGGCCGCGGCCGATGCCCTGCTCGCCGCCGTGGCACCGTACGCCACCGCCGACCGCGCCCTCTATCACCTGCCCGGCAGCCATGTGAGCCAGGCCGGCCGCCTCTCCGACGGCCTGGAAGGGTACGCCCGCACACTGCTGCTGGCCGCCTTTCGTCAGGACGAGACCCTTCTCGGCCGCTACGCCGAGGGCCTCGCGGCCGGACCCGGCGGCGTGTGGCCGCGGATCGAGGACCACAGCCAGCCGCTTGTCGAAGCCGCCTCGATCGCTCTCGCCCTGCGGCTGACCCGGCCGCTGCTGTGGGACCGCCTGGAGCAGCGGGTGCGCGAGCGGACGGCGGACTGGCTGTCGGACGCGCTCACCGCAGAACCCTGGCCGAACAACTGGGAGTTGTTCCCGGTCACCGTCGGCGGCTTCCTCCAGGAGATCGGCCACCGGCCGGACGCGGCGCGCCGGGCGATCGACCGAGGCCTGGAACGCATCGAGGACTGGTACCGGGGCGACGGCTGGTACACGGACGGCGACGGCCGGAAGTTCGACTACTACAACGGCTGGGCCATGCACCTGTACCCGGTCCTGCACGCATGGCTGGCCGACGACAGCGCGCTGCTCTCCCTGTACGGCGGACGGCTGTCACAGCACCTCGAGGACTACCCCTCGCTCTTCGGCGGCGACGGCGCACCCGTGTTCCAGGGCCGTTCCCTGACCTATCGTTTCGCCACGACGGCCCCGCTCTGGCTCGGCGCGCTGACCGGGCACACCCCGCTGTCCCCGGGCGAGACACGGCGACTGGGCTCCGGCGCCCTGCGGTACTTCCTGGACGGCGGGGCGGTCGACGAGCGAGGTCTCCTGCCACTCGGCTGGCTCGGTCCCGACGAGTCGCTCGTACAGACCTACTCGGGCCCGGCCTCCCCTTACTGGGCGAGCAAGGGTTTCCTCGGCTTGCTGCTGCCGCCGGACCACGAGGTGTGGACGGCACCGGAACAGCCGGCCCAGGTCGAGCGTGCCGACCGGGTCAGGTCCCTGGCCGCGCCCAACTGGCTGCTGGCATCAACCTGTTCGGACGGCCTGGTACGGCTGCACAACCACGGCAGCGAGGACACCCGCTACGCGGCGTTGTACACGCGGCTGGCCTACTCGACCGCGACCGTGCCGGCACCGTCGTACGACAACAGCGTGTTCGTCGGCGGGGACGCCACCCGGACGGAGATCGAGCCGCTCGGCACGGGTGAGGGGTGGATCGCCTCCCGGCACACCGTGCGCGACGGCATCACCGTGACCAACGTGGTCCTCGCCGAGGGGGCGGTGGAGGTGCGGGCTCATCTCGTCGCCGGTGCCCCGCCGGGGACGCGGGTGCGGCTCACGGGATGGGCGCCGCAGGGAGGCGTCAGTGCCGAACTCCTGCCTGCTCTCGGCCTGACCGACACCCTCGAAGGGGTCGAGGGGGTCACAGGGAAGGGGAACGCTCTGTTCGTCGCATTGGCCCGACTGACCGCCGAGCCGCATCCACTGCCGCTGACCGAGCTGGTGTCCGTGCGAGCGGACGGCGTCGGCGGGCTCGAGGTCCACTGGAGCGGTCGAGCCGGGATCGAGGTACGGCTGGACGCATCGGACGTGGACGTCACTGTGCGCGAATGAGGGCTCTGCGCCAGGGAGGCGACCTGCGTGCTCCTCGTTTCGGACGTAGATGTCGCGGGTTCAGCTCCGACACGGTTCCACCGAAGCGAACCCTTGGCCGAGGAAGCTCAGCCGCACCTGACGGTCGGGATTGTCTTTGGCAGTCCAGGATCTCGCGGGCTTCCTTCCGGCGGGAGCAGCGGGGGTGGAACAGGGCGACGCCGACGATGACGACGTAAGGCCCGCCGCGGACCGAGGGGAGCTAGCCTCGCGACATGCCTTCCAGGAGTGCCCCGAGCCCCACTGATCAGCAGCTCGTCCACCACGCGCGGAAGCACGGCCATCTGGTCTCTGTGAAGCGGCTCGAGATGTGGCGCGGGCGGGTCTGCTGCCGGGGAACGTGGCGCGGTCGCTCGGTCAGAGGGCGGGGGGTGCGTCGGTTCCGCGGGAGGAGGCGTTCGTTCTGGTGGTCGCACTCGCCCATCAGGCCCGGCGGAGTGTCCGGCCGTCCGATCTGGCGCTGGCTCTGTTCGATTTCTTAGGTATCCGTAAGAGCGCGGTCCCCAGCGACGCTCTAATCCTGGCCTCAGGTTGATCGGGGAGAATGAGCGGAAAAAGCATCGACTCGAAGGGGGCGGGCCGGCGTGCGGATCATGATCGCGGATGATGACGTGGCCATCCGTGAGGGGCTGGAGCGGGTGCTCCAGGTCGAGGGTTACGACACCAGCACCGTCGCCAACGGTTTCGCCGTGCTCGACGGGGTCGGTGGGGCCGGCGGTGACACGCTGGATCTGCTGCTCCTCGACGTGATGATGCCCCGCCTCGGCGGGTTGGAGACCTGCCGGCGGTTGCGGGCCGCGGGTCGGGATCTGCCGGTGCTGATGCTGACCGCCCGTGACCAGGTCTCCGACCGGGTCGCGGGGCTGGACGCGGGCGCCGACGACTACCTGCCCAAGCCGTTCGCCACCGAGGAGTTACTGGCCCGGGTGCGGGCCCTGCTGCGCCGGCGCACGCCGACCGACGAGGAGTCGCAGATCCTGTCGTTCGCCGACGTCCGGCTCGATCCCGACAGGTTCGAGGCATGGCGGGGCGAGCGGCCGCTGCGCCTGACCCGGACCGAGTTCTCCCTCCTGCAGGTCCTCATGTGCAACGCGACCCGGGTCGTGACCCGCGACGCGCTGTTCGAGGCGATCTGGGGCTTCGGCATGAGCTCGACCGCCAACAACCTCCAGGTATACGTGAGCTACCTGCGCCGCAAGATGGAGGCCGAGGGTGAGCCGCGATTGATCTACACGCTGCGCGGCCTGGGATACACGTTGCGGGAGACTCCTCCGTGAGCAGGCCCGCCGGCCGGGAACCGCGCCGGCTGACCCGATGGTGGCGCCGGCGGTCCCTGCGGACCAGGCTGACGGTGATCGCGGCGACGGCCATCGCGGTCAGCGTGTTCGTGGCCTTCCAGGTGGCCAGCGAGCTACTGGACTGGGAGTTGCAGGACACCGCCGAGAATCAGCTACGCGCCGACTCCCGCGTCCTGGCGACGAACGCGGAGCGCGCCGGTCCGGCGCAGGTCCAGCTACCGCCGTATCCCGGATCCGGTCGGCTGGTGCGGGTCATCCTGCCCGACGGCTCGACCCGGACGCCGGCCGGCCAACCCGCGCTGCCCCCGGTCAGCGAGCACGCCGGGCGCGTGGCGCATGGCGCGTCGGCCGACCTGATGGAGTCGAACGACAGCGACGAGGACGGCTACCTCATCTACACGCTGCGGGCGGGCGACGGCGCGGTCCAGGTGGCCCAGGTCGTCGACGACAGCCCGATCAACCGGTTCGGGTTGGGCATGCTGCTGATCGGGCTGTTCTGCGTGGTCGGCGGCGCCGTTGTCGGGCGGACCGTGGCGCGGACCGGGCTGGCACCGATCGACCGGCTGACCGCCGCCGCGGTACGTGTCGCGCACACCCGGGATCTCGACGCCGACATCCCGGATGAGGGCGGTGGGGAGATCCGGCGGCTGATCCAGTCGATCAACGACATGCTCGCCGCGCTCCGGGACTCCCGGCGGGCCCAGCGGCTGCTCGCCGAGGACGCCGCCCACGAGCTCAAGACCCCGCTCACCAGCCTGCGTCTCAACGTCGAGCTGCTGATCCGGCTCGATCGGCGCGGCACCCTGGACAGCGCACTGCCGGCGGAGAGCCGGACCCGGCTGCTCAACGATCTCGGCGCCCAGGTGGCCGAGTTGAGCACCCTTGCCGCCGAGCTGACCGACCTGGCGCGCGGTGACATCAGCGACGAGAGCACCGAGCTGCTCGACCTCGCCGACGTGGTGGCGGCCGCCGCGACCCGGGCGCGTTCCCGCGCGCCCGACATCGAAGTCGCGCTCGACGTGGCCTCTGTGTGGGTGAGCGGGCGTCCCGCTGCGCTCGAGCGGGCGGTGCTCAACCTCATCGACAACGCCGGCAAGTGGTCCCCCGCGGACCAGCCGGTCCAGGTCCGGCTCCGTACCGAGGGCGCGTCGGCGGTGCTCGAGGTCGACGACGCCGGGCCGGGCATCGACGCCGCCGACGTACCGCGGGTGTTCGACCGGTTCTACCGTGCCGACAGCGCCCGGGCGTTGCCGGGATCCGGTCTGGGGCTGTCGATCGTGCAGCGGGTCGTCGACGCCCACGGCGGCCGGGCCACCGTCGCCCGCTCCGCACGCGGTGGCGCGCTGCTTCGGGTCGACCTTCCGGCCGCGGCCCCGCCCGCCCCGATCGCGCGGCTCACCGCCGGGGAGGACACCGCGGTGCGCTGACCGCCCCGGCGGCGCGGCGCAGGACAAGGGACGGCGGCCCTCGGGCATGGCCCCGCGCGGCTCACCCTCGGGGCAGGACACCGCGGTGCGCCGACCCCAGCCCCGACCCCAGCCCCGGCCGCACGGCCCGGCCGCACGGCACAGGACCAAAGAGCGGCGGCCGTCGGGCCCATGAAAAAATCCGGGACGGGCCTGGGGCCCCGTCCCGGATCTCGTCCGTGCCGCCGCGCTCACCGTTGCAGCGCGGGCTCCTCGTCGTCGGCGAGCGGCTGTTGGCCGTCCGGCAGCTCCGCCGCCGGCCGGGACAGCCTGCTCGGCCACCAGATCCGCCGGCCGATCAGCAAGGTGAGGGCGGGCACCAGGACCGACCGCACCAGCAGGGCGTCGAGCAGCACGCCGAAGGCCACCAGGAACCCGACCTCGATCAGCATCACCAGCGGAAGTGTGGCGAGGACCGCGAACGTGGCCGCCAGGACCAGGCCCGCCGAGGTGATGACGCCACCGGTGGCCGAGAGGGCTTTGAGCATGCCCTCTCTGGTGCCGAGACGCACGGTCTCCTCCCGGGCCCGGCTGGCCAGGAAGATGTTGTAGTCGACGCCGAGCGCCACCAGGAACAGGAATGCCAGCAGCGGCACCGAATAGTCGACACCCTTGAACCCGAGGATCGTGTCGAAGACGAACACGCTGCCGCCGAAGGCTGCGGCGAATGAGACGATCACGGTGGCCATCAGGACCAGCGGGGCCAGGATCGCGCGCAGCAGCAGCCCGAGGACGATCAGGACGACGGCGAGCACCAGCGGGATCACCAGCTTCTCGTCGCGCTTGGTGGTCACCTCGGTGTCGAGGTTCTCCGCACTCGGCCCGCCGACGATCGCCTCCGCCCCGCTCACCGCGTGCACGGCGGTGCGCACCCGCTTGATCGTGTCGTACTCCGCGACGGTGTCCGGCGCGTCCTTCGGGAACACGGAGATGTTGGCCCAGCCACCGCTGGTCTGCTCCGGGACGGCCAGGGCCACACCGCGAGTGTTCTTGGCGATGTCGAGCACCCGCTCCTGGTGCGCCGGCCGCGTGAAGACCGTCATCGGCTGGCCGCCGAGCTCCGGGAAGTGCTGGCGGAGAACGGTGAAGCCGGTGACCGACTCCGGCGCGGACAGGAACTGGTCCTGCTCCCGCAGGGCGCCGGTGTTGCCCGCCAGCCCGAGGGCGAGCACGCCGAGGACTCCGAGCGAGCCGAGCGTCGCCACCCACCGGCGGCGGCTGATGGCGGTGCCGAGCCGTCCCCACACCCCCGGCTTCTCCTCCACGGCCGTGCTGAACCGCGGGATGGCCGGCCAGAAGATCCGCCTGCCGAGCACCACGAGCACCGCCGGGAACAGCGTCAGCATGGCCACCAGCGCGCACAGGATGCCGGCCGCACCGATCGGGCCCAACCCGCTGGTGCTGTTCAGGTCCGCGACGAGCAGGCAGAGCAGGCCGGCGACCACGGTGGCCGCGGACGCGACGATGGCCGGCGCCGCGCCGCGGAGCGCGTGGACCATCGCGACCCGGACGTTCTCATGGTGGTGCAGTGCCTCCCGATATCGAGCGATGAGCAACAGCGCGTAGTCCGTGCCGACGCCGAACACCAGGATCGTCAGCAGCGCCGAGTTCTGGTCGTTGACCACGATGCCGAAGCCCTTGACGAGCAGGTAGACGGTCCCCATCGAGGTCAGTGCGGCCACGCCCACGGCCACCAGCGGGATGATCCACAACACCGGGCTGCGGTAGGTGAGGATGAGCAGGAGCGTGACGACGACGATGGTGGTGAGGAGGACCTGCACGTCGATGCCGTCGAAGACGGCATCCATGTCGCCGTCGATCGCGGCCGGGCCGGTCACGTCGAGTTCCAGGCCCAAGGGGCGGTCCTTCGCGGCGTCACGCAACGGGCCGACGATGTCCTCCGGTGCGCCGTAGGCCGTGCTCACCTCGAGGGTGAACATCATCGCCCTGCGGTCGGTGGAGGGGCTCGTCGGTGAGCCCTCGTCGTCCTCGCCGGCCTCCGCCGTCGCCTTCGGCGGGTACCGCTTGGCAAGGGTGTTGTAGTGGCGCTCGACCGTCGCGCGGTCGGCGTCGGTCATGCCGTCGGCGCGGTGGTACACGAAGACGAACGTGTTGTTGTCACCGCCGGGGAGACTGTCGTCCAGCACCGCCACCTTGGTGGACTCGGCACTGGCCGGCAGGGTGTCCACGGCGCTGTCGGTGGTGACCGAGCTCAACATTCCGCTCAGCGGCACCATGCCCGCAGCCAGCACCAGCCACAAGCCAATCACTAACCACGGCACCCACCGGCCTGCCAACCGACCGGCCGGCGCTTCCCCGGACGGCGCTGCGTTGACTGCCATCACTGGCCTCCTACATACGGGTTACATCGCTTGTCTGGACGCCTACTTCCTAACGAGCGAACCTGAGACGACCGTTAGTACGGTGCGGGCGGTGACGGTGTTGTCCCGTCCGGTCCGCGCGGCCGAGCAGGAGCCCACGACCCTCACGCAGCCGGTCCGCCGACCGGGTCACCGCGGTGACGACGTCCGGGTCGGGCCGCTGCAGCGTCAACTTCATGTCCGGGCACAGGGTGCCGACGAGCCGGTGGTCGTCGCCCAGGTCGTACCGGCCGTCCATGCCGGCGACGTACCGGTAGGCGTCGTCGAGGTGCATCAGGTCGGAGAACATCTCCCACAGCGCCCTCGCCTGCGGGTCGGGTCGCATCAGGGCGATCTGGGCCCGGGTGTTCTGCAGCAGGCGCGCCGCGACCGGATGCTGTTCGGTGGTGTACGTGTCGAGGATGTCCTCGCCGACCCAGCCGCATACCACGGCCGCGAGCTTCCAGCCGAGGTTCGCCGCGTCGACGATACCGACGTTGAGGCCCTGGTCGCCGACCGGCATGTACACGTGGGCCGCGTCCCCGGCCAGCAGGGCCCGGCCGGTCCGGTACGTGGTCGCCTGCCGCGGCGGGCCGTCGAACTCCACCGTGGACGACGGACAGCGGCTGGACCTGGGCCCAGACAATCGCGCTGATCGTCCCGTGCATCGCCCTCTTCGGCGCCTTCCTGACATACACCCTGAACCAGCGGGCTACACGAAGGGAACACCGGGCCAAGACCTTCGCCGAAGCGCTGACAGCGGTCGAGGCGTACCTGGAGATGCCGTATCGCATACGGCGCCGGCCCGAGTCCTCTTCCGCCGTAAGGCAACAGCTCACCGACGAGGTCAGCGGCCTACTCGCCCGGACGGCCTTCCACCAAGCGTGGCTCCAGATCGAGGCATCGGCCGTCGCGGGCCCCTACTCCACCCTCGTTGCCACGGCCCGAGCGGAGGCCGGCGCGCAGATGAGTCTCGCTTGGCGGCAACCCCCGATCACCACCGACGGTGGGATGAACCTCGGCGTCCCATATCCGCGGGACCAATCGATCGCGGCCCGGGCCACGTGCGTCGAGGTGATGCGCCGTCACCTCTAGTGGCGGGGCCGGACGCGCCGACACAGTTCCGCCGAAGCGAATCCCTAGCCGAGGAAGCTCAGCCGCACCTGACGGTCGGGGTTGTCTTTATTGGTATCCGCCAACCTCCGTTAGGACAACCCCAGACTACCCATCTCCCCTGCGGGGCTACTCGCTGCGATCTGCCAACGTTGGCGACGACGGAGGGGCAGCCTATGTGGCCCATCGGCGGCCGTTGGTCGAGTCTCTACGGGCGAAATTCGCCGCCTGCACAAGGATGGGCGATCCGAAAAGTCGAGGATCGTGCACGTGGTGCGGCTGGAGTGGATAAACGACCTGATGGGCCGCACCCGATGTGCAGGACGGGGCGCTACAGATGGTCGCCTTGGGTGACTTCGCCCAGGGCCCTGGGCATCGCGGCATCGACGTCCTGACTAACCGGCAGGCCACCACGCCTCCTAGCTCCCGGCTCATTCGTGTGCCGTGAGGGTCCGGCTCCTGCGCCGGGGTCGTCCTCCCGGCGGTGTGGTCCTCGTGCCTCGCTCGTCGGCGGGCGGCGGCAGCTGTGCTGACCCGGGTCCTGAGGGATCGCGCCTTTGGCTTCAGGTTCGGGCGACGGGCGGGGCGCGATCATGCCAAGATGGTGCGCATGGGGGACGTGAATCTCACATTCGATGACGGCTCAGTCGTGCGTCTGCACCTGACTCCTACGTTCACTGAGGCCTCTGCTGCGCGCGAGCCGGTGGCCGGCTTACAGGAGGCGGAGACGGACGAACTTCTGGAGCTTCCGGAGGGCTTCGGCTCCGCGCAGCCCGTGAGTGTCAACGGACGTGCCGCGCAGGCGCTCACTCGCGGAGGCGAAGCACTTACTGACGCTCTTCGTCCGCTAGGCGGAGTACTCGGCGGCATCCATCGGTCGTTCGCGCAGTTCGCCCAGCGTCCGGACGAGGTAACGGTGGAGTTCGGGGTGACTTTGGGCAGCGATCTGAGCCTTGGGGTGTTTTCCGGCAAGGGCGAGGCGAGTTTCACGGTTTCCGCAACCTGGAACCTCAACAACTCGCCCGATCTCCTTCCCGCACCGGAGTCGGCGCCTTCAACGAACGGAGCGATGTCTCCGACTGTGTCGTGAAGGAACGCTGAACGACGTGCACCACTCAGCACAGACCGACGCGGCGCATCTCAAGGCGTTCGTGTCCGTCCGCGGCCAGGAAGGGTTCGTCGGTGCCGCTGTACTGATCACCGACACCCTGGTGCTCACCTGTGCCCATGTCGTCAATAGCGCATTGGGACGGGACCGGTTCGATCCATCCGTTCCGGGGCATGAAGACGTGGCTCGGCTGCGGATGCCCCATGTAGCCCGCGACCAGGAGCTGGTCGGCCGGGTCGTACGCACTATGTGGCGTCCACCGCGTGCTCATCCTTCGCCCGCCATCGGTGCCTCTCCGGCCGCCGGGAGGCTGCCGTATTTCGGGGATCTGGCCGTGCTCAAGCTCGATGGGCCGGTTCCTGAGGGTGCAGAGCCGGCACCCTTTCTCCCCGAGCGCGACGGCCACGAGGTCACGGGGCTGTGGGCGAGCGGCAACACGCTGACCACCGTGTGCGCATTACCGCGGGCCGCGGCCCCGCCCTGGATCGTGCTAGATGTCGTTGCAGGCTCGGTCGACGAGGGATTCAGTGGGGGGCCGCTGTGGGACCGGAAGCGCGAGGCGGTGGTCGGAATCGTGGTCGCGATGCACCTGACAGGACCCGGCGCAGCAACCGGGTCACCGGGCACGATGTACGCGATCGGTCTGCCCACGATCGAATCCGAGTTGCCGGATCTGCCGCCGGTGGCAGTTCCCATGGCCGGGCGGGGCAGGCAGCAAATGCTGGCGGCCCTGGAAAGGCTTCTTCCCGGAACGAGGCCTGTCCTGGAGTGCGAGCAGCGGCTGTCTGCCAGGCTCGGCAGACCATCAAGGGGACCGGCGGCAGACCTTCATCGGTTGCTTGCACTGGCCATGGGTGTGCGACGCGGCGTTCCGGAACTTCTGGAGGTGGTCCGACACCACCTGACGGACACCGGCGCAGTCGATACATCGGGCCAGGCATCGGACGACTGGGAACGCCTTACTCACGCGGCACGCACGGTTAGTCCGCGAGAGTTGCTCACGGTGCAACAGCGACGGGACCTGGTCGGCTTGCTCACGCATTGCCGCGGCACCAACCCCATGGTGCTGCTGGGCGCCGTGCTGCCGTACGCCGACGAGTTGCCGCTGGTTTCCGGCCTTGCGGATGCGACCGACGTCCTTGAGGGATATGACCCGCTCCCCGGTCAGCCGATGCCGCCGCTCCTCCAGGCAGTCGTCCGGATCGGTCTTGCGGAGCGCTCTTCGGAAAACCATGTGTCGGACGACCTGGACGCTTGGGTGGAGCGGACGGCACGGCGGTTTGGGATAACCGAACCAGCCCTTGACCAGTTCCGTGCAGATGTCGGCCCCGCGGTGTGCGCTCGACCCAACGGACCCCATATCAATGCCGCTCCGCGCATCCAGGTCGAACTCCTGCCTATCGCCCCGGGGAATCGCTTCACTTACCAGATCTGGGTCTGGAGCAGTGACGGACGCCACGAGGTCGTCATGGCGCAAGACTCAGAGGTCTCCAGCGAGCAGGTGGTGGAGGCCATCCGCACGGTGCTGCGCAACGAGGTGCACGAGCATCCGGATCACGCTCTGGTGGAGTTCTTCGTGGCACCCGCATGGTTGCGGCTCGAGGTGGACACCTGGAAGCTGCGCGGCAACGAAGAGGACGGGGCGTTCTTCTTGGGCATCAGCCGCCGTGTCGTCCTCCGCAGTTCCGGACGGACGAGAGAGACATACGCCAGCTGGAAGCGACGCACCGAAGCGCTCGCATCGTCCCAGCCTCTCGTTCTCGATCAGCGCTCAGTGGACCCAGCTGTCGTTCAGGCCAGGCTGGAAGCGGCTCCGGAAGCCGGCATCGTCATCGTATGCTGCGACCAACAGCACCAGAGCAAGGTACTTCGGCAATGCCTCCAGGCAGGGGTGCACACCGTCCTGTGGCACCGGGAAGAACACGACGCGGAGTCGGCCAAGCAGCTACTTTCCCTGGTAGAAGGCATCAGTCACGCGGACATTCCGGAAAACGTGCGTCTGGAACGCGCAAGAGCGCTGGCCGAGCCCGACCGCCCGACCCATCACGGACGCCGCTTGTCGCTCCTGTATGACGGGCCGGACCACAGACCGCCACCGCTCGCACCTGACGCCTGGGCGCTGACCCAGCCCTGAACCCACCATGCCAAGGAGAGCGACTGTGTCGCACAACCCAGCGCCCGACCACGACAGCAGTGCGGCTGCCGAGCACTGGTGGGCCTTCCGCGGTCCGGCGGACCTGCCTCCCCCGCCGCCCTGGCGGCGCCTCCCCGCATCCCGCCGAGCGAGACGGCCTCAGGACTACCTGATGAGCCCGGAGCACGTGGCAATCGTCAACGCCGCACTGCACCTTCGCCGTCCGCTGCTGGTCACAGGGCGCCCCGGAACCGGCAAGAGCTCCCTCGCCCATGCCGTCGCTGAGGACCTGGGGCTGGGCGACGTCCTGCACTGGCCGGTCAACAGCCGTTCGACTCTGGCGGACGCCCTCTACCGCTACGACGCGGTGGGCCGTCTGCGCGAGGCATCATTGCATCGCGAACGGCCGTCCCCACGCGGCCCTTCGATGAGGCTGAGATACCGCGCTCGACGGGAGTCGGACATCGGAAACTACCTGCGGCTCGGCCCGCTGGGCACGGCCCTCGCAGCCACGGACCAGCCGCGCGTCCTCCTCATCGACGAATTGGACAAGGCGGACATCGACCTCCCCAACGACCTCCTTGTGGTTCTGGAGGAAGGCGAGTTCGAGATTCCCGAACTCGCACGCCTGCCCGAGGAGCAGCAGAGCGCCTCCGTCCTTACCACGGGCAGCAGGAAACGCGTGCACGTACACCGCGGGACGGTGTCATGCGAGTACTTTCCGATCGTCATCATGACCAGCAACGGGGAGCAGGACTTCCCTCCAGCCTTCCTTCGTCGTTGTGTACGCCTTGACCTGCCCGATCCTGACGAAGCGAAGCTCCGTGAGATCATCCGGCTCCATCTCGGCGAGGAAGCCCTTACCACGGCCGATGACCTCATCCAGAACTTCCTGCACAGAGCAACCAAGCAGACACTGGCGACCGATCAGCTCCTTGCCGCAGTTCACCTTCGCCTTTCGGGAGCCGATCTGACCCTAGATCAACTGGTCAACGCCGTCATGCATCGTCTGGACGAGGCCTTTCCCGCCTGATGGAACGGCTGCGACAGGTACTGGACCACCTCGGATACCCGATCGGAGGTGCGGAACTCCTGGACGTCCTCTGGCTGGCCCGTGTCATGGCCGGAAGCCAGACGAGCGGTCTGGGCGCCGCTCAGGAGCCAGCGGACACATGGGACACCGGCCTCGTGATTGGAGATGAGCCGACAGACACCGACGACGACGAAGCACTGACTCCGGAACTCTCGTCGAAGAGCACGAACCGATCGTCGGGTGCAGCCACGGAATCACAGCCAGCAGGCACCCGCTACGCGCTCTTCCCGGCTGGCGGGACAGCCGATGCCGCCCAAGGTCGCACCGCCCGTGCCATACGTGTCCCTGGACCGCGTGCCCTGCCCGGCGCGCGCAGCCTCGCCCGGTCGCTCCGTCCACTGCGCGAGCACCGGGAGCACCTTTACCGCACTGTCGCCGATGTGGACGCCACCGTCAGGCTCACCGCGGAATCCGGCATCCTCGATGTGGTTCTGCGTCCCGTACGGGAGCTTCGGAACGCCGCTGTTCTTCTCGTCGACGACGCTCCGTCCATGCAGGTCTGGCGAACGCTCATCGTAGAGGTCGGTCGTCTGCTGGAACGGAGTGGAGTTTTCCGTACGGTCCATGTCCGCAGATTTGACCCAAGAGAGCTGCACCACCGGCACCGCACTTACGGTGCAGGCTCATCAGTCACCTTCCTTCTGACTGACGGAGTTCACCCGGCCTGGAGGAGTCCTGTGATGGGCCGGACCGTCGCGGCCTGGGGGCGAAGTGGTCCCGTCGCCGTTCTCAATCCCCTGCCACAGCGACTGTGGCGTTACACCGCATTCCAGCCTCTGCCGCACCTTCTCAGGGCCCACCAGCGGTTCCCGCTGTCGGAGGACGTGCTGATGCTGGATCCTCTGACGGGGAAATCCACAGAGCTCACGTCAGACCAACTGCCCTTGCCTATCGTCTCCCTGTCGCCCTCCTCGCTTGCCTCGTGGGCAAAACTACTGACCCGCCCCGGCACGCCCCAGCTCGTCGAGACGGCTGTGCTGGGATCCCTCGGTACCGAGACATGGAATGTGGCACAGGCTCGCGAGGGGCTACTCCCCGACCAGCTGATCGCCGCGTTCCGCGGATCCTTCTCGCCCCAGGCGTATCGTCTGGCAGTCCGCCTGTCCGCGATCAGGCCGCTCAGCCCGCTGCTGATGCAGCTAGTCCGCATCACCACCCTTCCCGAGGGAACCTCGGCACACGTCGCCGAGGTTCTGCTCGGTGGTCTGCTCCAGCCAGTCACCGACGACGAGCACGAGCTCCAGCAGCTGCCGGGGGTTGGGCTTGGAGATGCCTACGACTTCAGGCCTGGTGTACGGGAACTGCTGTCCACGGGACTCAGCAGACAACAGTCTCAGGAGGTCGTCGAGGCCGTAGGCCGAGCACTCACGCCTTATCTCGGCCGACTGCCAGATTTCCCTGCGCTCATGGCCGACGCCACGGGAAGCATCAGGCTCTCGGAGGGCGCGTCGCCCTTCGCTGTTCTCGTCGACCTCGCCCTAGAAAGAACGCGCGACATACGGCCGCCAGGATCGTCAACTGTACCGGCCGAGGTCCGAGCACTGCCCGCTGCATCAGGGAATTTCCTGCTGCGGGCATCCGCCGAGGCAGTTGCGGCCCAATGCCTCACTGGGTCACTGAGGCTGCGACTCACCGAACAATTCATACATGCGCACGGGTACAGGCCCAGTGCCTCGCAGACCCGCTACTGGGAACGGAGCATCCCCGCCCTGGCCAACACACTGAACGAGGCGGGACTGGGCGATGTCGAGGTCATCCTCGAATTCGCCCTGCCACTGAGCAGCAAGCGCGCCGACGCCGTACTCGCCGGAGTTCACCCCGTCACCGGCGAACCGTCTTACGTAGTAGTCGAACTGAAGCAGTGGCTCCAAGCTACGCCGGACGAAGATGACCCGGCCCTATGCCATGTCGACGCCTACAAGCACCCCGTCCTCAACCCCATCGAGCAGGTACGCCGCTATTGCCAGTACCTGGTCAACTTCAACGCCGCGGTGGCCGAGCGCCCGCATCGCGTCCACGGGGTGGCCTACCTCCACAACGCCACCGAGTTTGAAGCGAGCAGACTGCGCGCGATCGAACTCGACGAGCAGGGCCAACTGTTCACCGCCGAGCACCGGCGGGAGTTCCTCGACTACCTCCGGTCGAAGCTGAGCGACAAGCATCCGGGGGTCCGGGCGGCCGACGAACTCCTTGCCGGCAAGACGCTTCCGTCTAAGCAGCTGATGTCCGTTGCTGCCAAAGAGGTCAGAGAGCGTCGGCAGTTCGTACTCCTCGATCAGCAGCAGGTCGCTTACCGGACGGTGCTCAACGCCGTGGAGAAGGCGAAGCACTCCGACCACAAGGAAGTCGTGGTCGTGACAGGCGGTCCCGGCACGGGCAAGAGCGCCATCGCGCTCCAACTGCTGGGTGAGCTGTACCGGCGTGGCGTACCAGCGCTGCACGCCACTGGATCGCAGTCGTTCACCAAGACCATGCGCAAGGTCGCAGGCGAGCGCAAGCGCGAAGTGCAGGATCTTTTCAAGTACTTCAACAGTTTCATGACGGCCGAGAAGAACAGCCTCGGCGCCCTGATCTGCGACGAGGCCCACAGCATCCGCGAGACCTCCGCCAACCGCTACACCCGCGCCGAGCACCTCACCGGCAAGGCCCAGATCGACGAACTCATCGACGTCGCGTACGTCCCCGTCTTCCTCCTCGACGAGCATCAGGTGGTACGCCCCGGCGAGATGGGAACAGTGGCTGAGATCATGGCAGCAGCCGCGAGGCGAGGCCTGCGCTGCACCGTCGTGCCGCTGGACAGCCAGTTCCGCAGCGGCAGCGACGCCTTCCTGCGCTGGGTCGTACGCCTCCTCGGCCTGGAGCCGGGCGGACCCGTGGCGTGGGATCCCGACGACCGCATGCATCTCCTGGTCGCCGACAGCCCGCGGAAGATGGAGGCCTTCCTCGAAACCCGCCGCGCCGATGGGTACAGCGCCCGCATGTCCGCTGGCTTCTGCTGGCCCTGGTCCCCGGAACCCAAGCCGGGCGACCCCCTCCCGGCTGACGTAGTGATCGGCGACTGGGCCCGCCCCTGGAACCTGCGCGGCGACCGAACTATCTCCGGCGCGCCCCCGTCCGCCCTGTGGGCCACCGACCCGGCCGGCTTCAGTCAGGTTGGCTGCGTGTACACCGCGCAGGGCTTCGAATACGACTGGTCGGGCGTCATCATCGGCCCCGACCTGGTTTGGCGCGGCGACCGCTGGATCACGGACCGTACGGCGTCCAGGGACCCGGTCTTCAAGAGGACGACGTCCGACGAGGACGTGGACCGCCTGATCCGCAACACGTACAAGGTGCTGCTGACGCGCGGCATGGTGGGAACGGTCATTTACTCGACTGATGCCGAGACGCGTGCGAAGTTGCTCGAATTGGGCGTGAGCAGCTTGGAGCCATTCGGGTCCACGGAAGCCGTTCTGGCGCCTTGATCCCCTACACCACCTGGCGGGACCATCTCCATGGTGGACGGTCATTGTCTGCTGACGTTCGAGGCCTCGGGACTTAGCTGCGGCCATTGGGCAAGCACCTGAACCAAGCGGGCATCGGAGGGTGAACCCCCGGCGATACGGTTATTCCGGGTCCCAGACGGCACTGAAGAGGGCCAGCTCGAGCACGTCTGGGGCTGCGGGCCAGTCGATCGACGCGGCCGCGAGTCGATCGTTGGCGGCGTACATCCACCGGAGGTAGACGTCGTAACGGTGGGAACTCCAGCCGCTGTCGCGCCAGATCCACTTGGCGATCGCCTCGGACCACTCGTAGCCAACCGCGCGTCCAACCTTCGTGGCGTGCCGGCGCAGGGCCCCGGCGAGCACGCTGTCGAGGATCAAGGGACGCGGGCCCTTTACCTCTGGCAGCGCCTGGCCCGCGAAGTAGAGGAATTTGGTGAGGAACGCCGGACCGAGACCATCGAGAGTGTTCAGCACCTCGTAGGCTGCGACCGCGCCCTCATCGACGAGCGTGGACACCGCCTCGGTGAGTACGGCCTCAGCGCTGGGCTGGGCGAGCACCTGACGAGTTCGGTACGGGCCGTAGCCTGTAACACCGTAGCCCCACACCTGCGTGGCCACGAAAGCCTCTGCCCAGCTCTCGGACTGCTCCGCGGCCCGGACCGCGGCCACGACCTGGGCTCGGCTCACCGAGGCCGAATCGGCCGCCGTCCGGTCGGCGAAGGTGCGTGGCCACGGCGCTACGAATATCCACTTGGATGGCGTGTACGGGATGCTGTGAGGGCCGCTTCCGTTCGCGTACCGCTGACCGCGCTCTGGGTCGGCTAGCCACCTCCCCAGTGACTCCACCGCGCTTTCCGGCAGCAGCAGTTCGAGCATCGTCTCATCGAGCTTGTCCGCCCGGCTCTGCTCGTACCGCATGGCTAACGTCGCCCCGCTTTCCTCATCTGACGCGTCATCGTGGCAGGACCTACCTGCCTTGATTTCTTTGACAGGGGTTCTTCCATGACCGGGAATTACAGCGCAGAAGACCGTACTGTCCCGTCGCTGGCAGTGGAGCGAGCTACTGGCGTACCCGGGAATTACGCAACAGAGTCCAGCGGCTGGTCAAAGTCCCCCCGTCACAACTCTCTGCGGCTCCCCGTTGACCGTTACTGCAGGGTCGGCCTCCACCACGCGCACGGACATGTCGATCGGTGCGGGGCGGGCGTTGGCCGTTTCGGCTGCCGAGAGGTGTCGGACGTTGGAGGAGCCGTCGGCGAACGGACGGACGGTGTGGGCCAGAAGGCGGGTCAGCTCGTCGTCGAGGCCCTGTTGCAGTGTTGTGCCGTCGGGGCCGAAGGAGTCGATCTCACGCTCTTCAAGCACCACGCCGGTCTCCGCGTGGGTGGCGGTGAAGCGCAGGATGCCGCTCTCGTTGTAGCGGAACTTGATCTCGATCTTGTTCCGGCGGACGTCCTGTTCGCGGGTCGGGAGAGGCACCTCGATGTTGGCCAGGGGGAAGGCGCGGTCGCTGTCGGCCCGAAAGCCGACCTCGCCCTCGATCACCGGCACGCGCACGAAGGAGGCGCCCGGCGTGTCCGGGTAGAAGTTGGCCGAACCCTCCGCGGGAAGGGTGGCGTTGCGTCGGATGATGGCGCGGAAGCCCTTCTGTCCGCCCGCGCTCACGGCCGTTCCCAGGTCGTAGCTGGTCACCAGGGAGAAGTCACTGTCGTCGCCGAGTTCGCCGTCGAGAGAGGCCGCGTAGATGGCTGCGCCTCGGGCGACGGCGGTCATGGGTCGGCACAGGCCGCTGTCGACGATGCGGTCGTGGCCGAGGAACTCGCCCAAGGCGTGACGCACCTGGGGGATCTGCGAGGTGCCGCCGATCATCAGGACGGAGTCGATGTCGTCCGCGGTGATGGCCAGGTCCTCCAGCGCCTGCTGGACCGGCTCCATGGCGCGGGTGATGAGCGGGGTGACCGCCTCGGTGTACTCGGCCGCAGTGATCCTGACCTCGCGCCTCGAGATTGAGGGGGCGAGGCCGACCGGGAGGTCAAAGAAGAGCGCGCCGTCCATCGGCACGGAGGACAGGGCGATCTTCGTCAGCTCGACCGACCGGCGCCACCGACGGCGTTCGGCCTTGGTGAGCTGGTCCGCGGTCAGGCCGATCTTCTGCTGGATCAGCTTGGCCAGCGCGTTGTCGAACTCCAAGCCTCCGAGAGCGGTGATGCCGCGGGAGGTCTGCTCCTCGAAGAGGCCGTCGTCGTATTCGAGGACGGTGACGTCGATAGTGCCGCCGCCCCAGTCGAAAACGAGGAAACGGCCGGGAATCGGGACGTCGTGGGCGTACGAGATCGCAGCCGCGGTGGGCTCGTTGAGCAAGGCCCGGACCTTCACTCCGCCGAGTGCCGCCGCGGCACGGGTGCGGTAGCGGGCGCCGCCTGTGGCGTTGGCGGGAACGGTGACGACCGCGTCGGAGAGGTCGAGCAGTTGGGCGGAGACGCCTTCCTTCATGCGGCTGAAGAGGGAGGCGGCCGCGACCGTGCTGTGGAACTTCTCGGAGCCGACCCAGACGTGGTGCTCCTCGAGCTGGGCTGTGACTTCGAGGCCGTCGGTGTCGCCGTCGTTCGCGGCACTGGAACGCGTGCCGAGCATGCGCTTCACTGCGTCGAGCGGCTCGCTGGTGCCGGTCTTTGCCTCCCAGCCGAAGCAGAGTGTGCGCTGGAGGTCGCGGACGGACAGCACGGAGGGGAAGAGCTGCTCGAACTCGGACATCTGCCACTGGGCGGGCACGTTGTCGCCGTCGACCGGCAGCACTTCGGTGGTGTGCCCGTTCCAGTGGGCCACCACGGAGTTGCTGGTGCCGAAGTCGATACCGAAAGTCATCGCGTTCCCCTCCGCTTCGTCCGGCGGTCCCCGTTTCCACCATGGCCCGGGCGCGACCCGCCGTTTCGCCGTCCGTTGCCTCTGCTCTGTTGCTTCTCGGATTCCTGACCCCGGTGGTGCTTCTTCCTCTCCTGCTGTGCAGGAGTCTCCTTCTCCGGCTGCCTCTTCTTGACTTCGGTATGGCTTGCTCTACGCCTCTGCTGGCGCGTCAGTTCCTCGGGCGGGACCTTGGCAACGGCCCGCAACCAGCCGCGTTCGACAAGCTTCCCGGACTCCTTGTCGACGTAGGCCGGCGCGACGAGTTCAAAGGTGACCGGGCCTGTCTTCATCACGCCGGGCTGGTCCTCCACGACGTTGAACAGCGACTGATCGCCGGTGTCGCCGACAATCTGCAGGCCAGCCTTCGCCGCCTCGTGGTCGAGGCGGGTCAGCACCACCTTCAAGGTCTTCGCGTCCAGCGCCTGCCGGTGGAGAACGGCCAGCTGGGCCAGGTGCATCTGGCGCGTGCGGATACTCTCCAGTACCCCCTTGCGCACCGCTTCGGTGAACTGGGGAAGCACTCGGCGCATCAGCTCGGCCCGGAAGACGGAGACCAGATCTGTCTCGGTCTGCTTGTCAGCCAGAGCTGCGCCCAGTTTCTCCGTCGCCTCCTCCAACTCCTTCTCCACCACGGGCAGGAGCGTCTCGTTGACCGACTTCAGGATCGCGGAGGCGTCCAGGGTCCCCGGGGTGAACTCGGGCAGGCAGCTCTCGGTGAACCGCCAGGGAGCAGCCTCGGCTGCCCTGCGCTCCCCACGATTACGCACACTGCCGATGTTCGGCCCGCGTCTCCGGTTCCGCTGGGATCCGTCACGGGGGCCAGAACCACTGTCGCCTTTACCGGCTCCGTTGTTCACGATGATGTGCTGCTCTCTGGGTTTTCAAGGGCTGCGAGCTGGTCAGCAGCCGGGGAAAGGCGTTCTGTCGCCCTGGTGATTATTTCTCGGGCAGCCTCGGTACGAGACCACTCGCGGTCGCTGTCCGTGGGCAGCTCGGTGAGTCGCTGCAGAGGTTCGGGCGGGAGCTCCAGCCGGTGGCTTGTGCCGGTGGGGTCCTTCCAGCGGTGCGGGGCGAGCGGGACGGCGAAACAGGGTACTTCCTGCTGCTCACGCTCGGCCTTCTCGATCATGTCCTTGGCGCGGTTGATCCGAACGCGGCCGCTGTCGTCGAGCTCCTTCCTCAGGGCTCGCCAGGCCTTCTTCCAGTCGTCCGCCCCGTCTGGCACGCCGAGCACCATGTACGGGTTGAGCGGCTGGTCGCGTTCCCCACGGGGCCGCTCCAGGAGGCTCCGATTCTTCCGCAGCGTGACAATGGCGCCGCCCCCGAGCTGGTCCCGCACCGGGGGTCGGCCTTCGGCATCCTGCTCCAGGAGTTCGAGGCACTCCCTCGTCTCCTGGCCGGCGCGCAGGTAGGCCTGAACATTCTGGGCCTCCCAGCGCACCGGCTGTGAGTGGTGCCGGAGCCTCGCGGCCATGGTGAGCGCCGCCTTCCTCCGCAGTTCCGCCGTCTCGTCGTCCCCGCGGAGGAGGGCACGATGCATCTGCCGCACGGCCCTGATCAGGGTCCGCACGCCGATCCAGCCGTTGAACTTCTTGTTGCTCGCGCTGCGCACACTCGGGTGGATCCTCTCCAGGAGGACCCACAGCCGCTCGTCGGCGACAAGGTCGTCCGGAACCTCTCCGGTCCGCCGCACCTCGCGCAAGGCGTCGAGAACCTTCTGCGTCGGTGGCAGGAGGTCGGTCCACTCCTCGGCGATGGCCTTGGCGTCGTCGGCCTGCAGCCTCACCAGCAGGCGCCAGTCCGGCGGCCAGTCACGGCCGGGTTCGGTTCCGGGGCCTGCCTCTCGGCGCTCCCGCTCCAGGGACCAGGCCAACAGGTCCATCTCCTCGTCGGTGAGGGACGCCGGGTCCAGGCGGGCGCGGAAATAGGCGGCACGGGCGGTGCTGTCGCGCTCGGGGACCGCGCCGATCCACTCCTCGTCGATGTAGTCGTCGAGAAGCGGCCGGGGAAGTTTCGCCAGGAGCGCCCTTTGCCGAGGGGCCGGCAGGTTGGTCTCCATCAGGCGACGGTCGTCCTGGTAGATCTGCCACATGCTGTCCGGCTCCCCCAGGAGCGGCAGTGGTCTGTCCTCCAGCAGGGCGCGGGCACGGTCGTCGAGCGGGCCGTTGAAGACATCCAGCCCATGGTCCTTTGCCATGACGAGCAAGGAGACGCCCGAGACCGGATCGTCCTGCCGGGACGCCACATCGGCCGCAGCCCGCGCCAGCTTCCGCGCGGAAAGCGTCCCGGCCTCCGCTTTCAGCGCGTCGGGCAGCACGATTTCGGCGAAGGAGCGGGCTCGCTCCCAGGCCTCCTGGTCGGCGAATCCCTCGGGGACCGGTTGGGGCACGGCCGGTTCCGGCCCCGGATGCTTCTGCGGCGAAACGACCGGAGCAGGGCCGTCGGCGGCTTCCGCGCCCTGCGTTGCTCTCCCGATGGTCCGGCCCTGGGCGCGGGCCTGGCGGAGGGCGAGGCGGCGGGCGATCTCGCGCTGCCGCAGCTCCTCCAGTCGGGCCTGCTCGTCGTGGCCCGCTCCCAGCGGGGTTCCTGCCGTCATCAGAGCTCCTCCGCGAACGTGTGCACCTGCTCGATCACCGCGGCAGGGGTCCGGTCCATGCTGTAGGAGTCGGCGAAGGCGATCCTCGTGGCGAGGCCACCGTCACGGACCTCGTTACGAAGGGCCTGGAGCCGTTCGTTCCCGAACTCCTCGATGGCGGACTCCAGCGGATGTTTGACGGCCACCGCGACGGGCTCGCCCGTGAAGTCCGACGTGAAGAAGGCCACCGGTCCAGCGGCGGTCTCCTTCAGGCTGACGGTGGGTTCCTCGTCCGCCCAGCCCTTCAGCAGGACGGCGTGCTCGTCCGGGTCGATCCGCGGTTTGCGGCCGCGCAGGGCGTCGGTCAGGTCGCGGGCGAGCCGCCAGTCGTACAGCGGGTGGAGGCGCATGTTGGAGTAGTCGCGCAGGCAGGCATAGCAGGAGCTGCGGCAGTTCTGCGCATGATGGTCGGCCTCCAGGTCGTGCACGTAGCGGTCCACCGCCTGGAGGAACTCCTCGATGTGTTCCTCTGAACCGAGGTAGGTGCTGAAGCCCGCGCCGTTGTCGAGGCTGTCCGCCAGGTAGGCCATGACGGGAGCGGCCACCGGGGCGTCCGAACCGTGGATGCCGCTGAGGAGTTCCTCCGGCTGAACGTCCAGGTGCGGAGCGGCGGCACGGCGCAGCAGGGCCGCCAGCGAGTACCAGGCGGCGCGCCGGCCGTGGTAGGCCTCGGGGAAGCCGTCGATCTGCTGGGATTTCGAGATGTCGAAGCGAAGGCCCCGGATCGTGTCGAGGGCGTTCTTGGCCCCGATGAAGAGCATGTCTGTGTGCTGGGTGGCGCCGAGGGCGATCTCCAGGTCAGCTTCCGCCTTGGGGTTGTCCAGAGCGAGGTATCCGCGCCACGCGCCGGTGTTCTTGACGAACCGGAAGAGCTTTCCGGCGTTGGTGTTGACGATGTAGCGGTCGCCGCTGCCGGTGTGGACGACCATCCAGTCGTCGGCGGCACGGTAGATGCGGGGGGCGGTCTTCTCGAGGTCGGTGGCGGTCCGTGCGCTGGTGGCGTTGGAGCCGAGCTCCCGGTAGCCGTCGTAGTCCCGTGCTTCGTGGGCAGCCCTAAAGCCTGCGGGCTCCCGGAAGGGAATGGCCCTGTAGTACTTGCTCTCCGCGCCGCAGGCGGGGCAGGTGCCAGCGCTCCCGGTTTCCGGGGCGACGACGGCTTGTGGGTCCACGTGGGAACAGATCCGGCACATGGCGACCAACTGTTCCGGTCCGAACGGGTCCTCGGCGGCCTGTACTCCGCGCCCGCTCGGGACGAGGGAGACCACTCCCCTGGAACGGAGCAGACGGCCGTCCTGCGGGGTCTCGCTGCCCGGTGCGAACTTGCTGAGGGCGACGGCCAGGTCACGGTTGACCGAATCGGCCGGCGGCCAGGGAAAGGTCTTCTGAGGGATGCTCCGGTAAAGGAGGCGGGAGCGGGTCGGGAAGCCGAACATGGGCAGCAGACCCGCCTCTGCCAGACGCTGGCTGAGGTCGGAGTGGCCGACCGTCCGGGCTGCCACCTCGTCGACCTGGCCGAGGAGTTCATCGATGGCGGCCACCGAATCGATGGCAGCGATGCTCTCCGGTGTTCCGGCCCGGAGGGCGGCGGCAGCGGCTCTGACGCGGTTAGGGTGCTCCGCGATCCACCGGCGGACGGCGCCGCGATGCGTCGGCCAGTCGGCGGCAAGGCCGAACTGTCCGTGAACGTTGCTCGTCATGTCCGGCCCCTTCCGGCGGCCCTCCGGCTGCAGGGGCTCGAAGGCCTGGCGGAGGACCTCTCCCAGCAGGACCCGCCGGAAGACGGAGACCATGCCGAGGACCAGGTAGGGGGGCGGAGTCGGATCGTTGGTGATGGCTTCCGGGCGGGCGAAGTAGTGCTCGTCGTGACTGCGGCCGCGGCAGACAGTGAGGGCCACGGCGACCGGGCTGTTGCGTCGGCCTGCGCGCCCCACCCGCTGCTGGTAGTTGAATCGGGTGGGCGGCATGTTGGCCATGATCACGGTGTTGAGGGGGCCGATGTCGACACCGGCCTCCATGGTCGTGGTCACGGAGAGCAGTTCCAGGCCGTCCGCCTGCGGAACGTCGTTGTCGCCGAGGAAGACGTCTTGGAAGAGGCTCTGCCGACGCTGGGCCTCCAGCCGGTCCGTCTGACCGGTCAGTTCCGCGGTGCGCAGGGGGAAGTCACCGGTGCGGTGGGCGGCCTTCCACGCGTAGTAGTCGTCTTCGAGGACTCCGCTGTGTTGCTGGGGCACGACGGGCAGCGGGGCCAGGCACTTGGTGCATAGCCCCGCGCCTGGGTGAAGGTGCGGCCGGTGGCAGGAACGGCATGTCCAGGTCTTGCTCTCGCCGGGGCGGAGCGCCACCTTCTCCGGCTTGATGACGTAGTCGACCACGGCGTCCTTCCAGACGCCGAGCACCCGGTTTTCGATCGTCTGCACATCGGTGCCCTGACGTTCGGCGACCTGCTTCCAGAAACGCTTCAGAGGCGCAGGCGGCCTCTGCAGAGAGGCACGTATGCGGGTGAAGCGCCGCATCAGGCCGAGAAGTCGCAGACTGGCTCGCGCCACTGCCTGATCGCTGTCCGGGCCGGTCTCCAGAGGCGAGCGGTCGTCGCGCAGGCAAAGCCAGCCGAGTCCGAGCGACTCGAAGTCACGGCCGCCGCCGGAGAAGAGGCTTCCGATGGTCTCGAGGCGGAGGCGGGAACGGAGGCGGTTGAGGAGTTCCTCCTGTGCCTGGGTCTCCACCACCGCTTCCCGGTCTCGCTCCCAGTTGTAGAGCGCGGTCCAAGGCTGTCCGGCCGAGGTCTGCTGGAGCGAGGCCGCGGGACCGGCGGGGTTGGTGCCGTACTTCAGCAGCATGCCCTCGAGGTCGGAGGCGAGGTCGTCCAGGGAGGGCAGCTCGGAGAACTTCCGCTCCAGGTCGGGCAAGAGTTCCGGTTCCGCGTCGAGGTCGTCGGCAAGGATCGCCTTCAGGCGCCCCCAGTCCGCTGGGTTGCGGTCCCTCAGCCGTTCCATGGCGGTACGGGCGCCCGCACGATCGACCGGCTCCCCGGCATAGTGGGCCTTCACCAGCTGAAGGTCTCCGAACGGATCCCCCTGGTTCTCGACGACCTGGGCGCTGAGCAGGCGGAGAAGGTCCTGGTGGTGGCGGAGGGCAAGACCGCTGGCGAGCTCGGAGGCATCGTCGCGGCTGTCGGAGAAGGCGATCGCCTTGCGCCGGCCGTCGGGAAGGTGGCCGAGGGCTTCGGTCACCAGCACTTGGTTGATCTTGTAGAAACCGGTGCGCATCCGCCGGACCGGCGCGTTGCGCAGCCGGTCCGGAGATTCCAGCGGAACGAAACGGCCGTCCCTGTCGTACTTGATCTCCCAGTCGTCGCCGCAGGCGGGGCAGCGGGTGGGGAATGCCTGCAGCCGGGCCGGGTCGTAGGCCGCCTTCTTGCCCTCTTTGTCCAGGGGCACGGAGATGTGGAACGACCATCCGGTGTGCTGGACGTCCCGGTTCTCCAGGCGGCCGGTGGCGGGCTGGTAGGCGCTGCGACGAAACTCGAACCCGACCTGCGGCCCGCCGTCGGACAGGCCTGCGTGCCAGCCGGGGTCGTCGAGGCCGAGGCCCTTGGTGCGCGGCCAGTACACGACGTAGTTCGCCGCGGTTGGCGTGCCGCTGGCCTCGTCGGGGAGCAGGTCCATGTCCGGGAAGTCGGTGTGGAGGGCACCGGTGAACTTACGCCGTTGGGTGTCCTTGGGGCTGGCGTACCCGCCGAGCAAGAGGTCGCCGCAAGCCTGGCAGGAGAGAAGCTCAAGTACGCGGGAGCCGCAGGTGCAGCGGGACGTGGGCTCGGCGAAGAGCCGGCCTACCCGCCGTTCAGGGCCGTGCTCCACGGGGATGTGGCGGCAGCTGGGGTCGGAGCAGGCCCAGATGCCCTCGATGTTCCGGAAGAAGAAATGGGCGCGGAGCTGGGGAAGTTCGGGGTCCTGGGCAGAGCCGAGTATGCGCAGAGCGCCGTGGAGGGCGTCCTTGCGCTGTTCCTCAGGGACGTCCGGGAAGAGGTTCTTCGCCAGTTCGGGAGCGGGCAGAGCACGAGGCTTGCCGCCGGGAGTGAGTGCGCGCTGGAGCGCCGGGCCGAGGCCGGTCTCCCGGGCCAGGGCGACGGCTCCGACCTGGGTGACGGGGGCCTTCGCAGCCTGCGCGAGGCGTGCGGTGTGTGCGGCCAGGTCGCCCCCGCCGTGGATCTCCTTCGCCTTTCCGGGGATGATCACGCGCCGGGAGCCGGGCAGGGCGAAGAATCCGTCGAGGAAGTCGTCGTCCCGGCCGGCCTCCAGGGAGGCGGAGGCAGCGAGCACCCGCAGCTTCTCGGGGTTCTTGTCGAGGCCGAGGCGGTGGCGGAGGTTGCGCAGCAGGTAGGCCACCTCTGTACCGGCCGTGCCCCGGTACATGTGGAGCTCGTCGAGGATCAGGGTGAGACGGGCGCCGGGGGTCTTCTCCAGCCACTTCCTCGTGGCGCTGAAGATGTGCTCCTCCTGCTTGCGGAGCAGCATGATGTTCAGCATCGAGTAGTTGGTGACCATGATGTCCGGCGGCGCGGCCTGCATGTCCCAGCGGGCGTGCATCTCCGCTCCGCCGAGGCGCGGGATGAAGGGCCGCAGCTCCTCGTCGAGCTTCCCGTCGGCCTTGCCCTGCCGTTCCTGGACCTCCCGCAGGTATTGCCGGAGACGGAAGTTCGCCGGCTCGGAATCGCTGCTGCCGGAGACGGGAGTCGCTCCGGTGTAGCGGCCGAAGTAGAAGCGGTGTCCGTTGCGCTTGCGGTCCAGCCATGCGTGGGCCTCGCGGCTGTCCAGCGACTTGCGGAGCCGGACCAGCTGGTCGTCGGCGAGGGCGTTGGTGGGGTAGAGGATCAGCACGCGCAGGGCGGCGGGGTGCCCGTGCTCATTCTGTCGGCTGGGCACGTGGTCGCCGTCTTGCTGCCACCATTCCCGCTGCGCCGCACGTGTGCCCTGCCAGTGGGCGGACTCGGCGACCAAGTCGGCGAGGACCGGCAGGAGAAAGGACTCTGTCTTGCCGGAACCGGTGCCTGCGGTGACCACGAAGTCCTTGCCCTCGCAGGCAGCGACCAGGGCGTCGTGCTGATGCTGGTAGAGGCTGGTCACGCCGTCGGGGAGCGTGAAGCGGGCGAACTCGGCCGCGTCGGGGTGTGCCCCTGCTTCCGCGAATGACTTCGCGATGCTGACGCCCCGGGAGGCGTACTGCGGGCGCAGCTCGATCAGCGGGTCGCGCCAGGCCCCGTTGTCCCGGTCCAGCAGGTTGCGCCGTTCGTCCATGACGGAACGATCGTCGACGCTGAACGGGGTGTCGTAGTAGCGGAAGAGCGCGCTGCGCAGGTCGTCGAAAGTGCCCATGACGTCCTGGACGTCGGTGCCCGTCGCCGCCGTTGTCTGCCGTTCCACGCTCACTTGGACCTCCCGCCGGTGGCCGCCACCGGTCGCGGCATGGTCTCCAGGTTCTGCCGCAGCGAGGCCGCGATCGCCTCGGCGAGCGCCCTTGGCACGTTGTCGTACGCGCGGGTCTGCGTCTGCCTGCCCGCTGAGGGCGGAAAGCCGCTGCATAGGACGGCCGCGCGCTCGTGGAGGGCGGGCAGGGGCGCGTACCGGTCGACGAAGAGCCGGCCGATGTCGGCACGGCCCTTGCCTGGTTCCGGGCGCCAGCGCATGACGCCAGTGCGGTGGCGGGCGAGCTCCAGGTAGATGCCCGTCTCGCGTTCCACCGCGTGGAAGACGCCGTTGCGGCGGACGCGGGTCAGGCGTGCGTAGTCGGCTCCGCGCCACCGGTACAGGCCGTCCTCGTCGTCCCTTGCCACGGGAACGAACCGCTGGAGGCGCGGCTCGTACCTCTCCAGCGTGCTGGCGGTGCTCCCACCGGGCGGTGCGGACTCGGGGCCCGGCGCAGCCTGCGGAAGCAGCTCCATCAACTGCAGGGCAGCGCAGGGCACGTAGCGTGCCCCGAAGAACTCCGCGGCTTCCCGCAGGGTCCGCGGGTCCTCGTACTGGAACAGGAGGGTGTCGGGCAGCGGGGCCTCACCGGCCTCCGGCCGGTGGGGGACGGTGATCAGCTCCATCCACTCCCCTGCCGCCTCCTCGACGCGCGTGCTGATCTGCGCGGTTCGGGCACCGGTCAGCAACGCGAGGCCGTCGGCGTGGGGCAGCCGGGTCAGTACCGGCGGTGCCACCGACCAGCGGTCGGCGCGCAGGTCCGCGTCGATGAAGCCGAGGGCGGCGGCCTGGCGCATCCAGTCCCAGTCGGCGTACTCCTTCAGCTTCAGGCCCCATGCCTGGGCCTGGCTACGGATCCCGTCGCGCAGTGCGGACGCCTTGCCGCTGCGGCTCTCGCTCAGCCAGCGCAGGAGGATTCCACCGAAGTCGGTGCTGCTCATCGGTCCAGCTCCTTCGCTGCCTGCACGTACGCGGCCCACGAGGGCTCGGCGGAGGCCTGCTGGGCGTTGAGGACGGCGCGAGCCCATGCCCGCGGGTTGCCGGCGCTCTTCGGACTCGGCGTCCCGGGGTTGACTGGGCGGCCCTTCCAGCGTCCGCTCCGGCGCTCCAGGAGCCAGCCGCCGATGCCGTGGAAGTCGGCCTCGAAACGGAACGGGGCGGGAGTGTCGGGTAGACGTTCCGTCCACCAGTCCGGTTGTTCCGGGGCCTCCAACGTCCACAGCCGTCCGTCAGCCGCCGCGAACAGCACCTCGTCCGCGTCCCGACGGCACAGCTCCATGCCGGCTGCCACGTCCTGGGTGGTGGCGCCCGCGCGGTGGGCGCCGGTGATGCCGGTCGGCAGGGTCTCCTCTACTAGGAGGGAGGGCGACTCCGACGCCTCGCCGTCCACGACGGTGAAGCCGCAGACCTTGGTCATCTTCGGCTCTACGACGGCCTGGTCCGCGGTGACGAAGTCGATCTCCACGCCTGCGTAGCCCACCGTGTGGCGGCCGGGCTCCAGCCTGAGCGCTGCCAGGGGGACGGGGCGGCCCGCGGCGATCGCCTTCCTGAGCTCGGACCGCTCCTTTCCGTCGACGAGGAGGGCGCCCGTGCACTCCACGGCGTCCGGCAGGACCACGTGGGGCTCGCCTCCCCGCAGATACAAGTGGGAATCGAACGAGGGCGCGAGCTTCAGTCCGCCCTCGAGGCGCAGCTTGAACTGGGCCGGGGGCTGCAGGAGGCCGACCGCGCCTTGGACCTCCTTCAGCGCCCGGCGCAGGGTGACCGCGTCGTCGAAGGTGACGGGCTTGTGCATGGACCAGCCGTGCGGCACCCAGGCCAGCTTGCTGGTGTCGGCGCTCCGGCCCGTGGTCGCGGCCTTGTCCAGCAGCCGTTGCACGTCCCGCTGCGCGGTCGGGGCGGCGAGCACCACGTGTGCCTCTCCCGGGCGGAAGCCGTCGGTGCCAGCCCAGACGCCGAGCACGTCGTCCCGTGCGAGCACCAGGACGGAGGAGGCGGGGCGGCTGAGCACCAGGTTGTCCCCGTCGCGGCGGATGCCGCTGGCGAGAGTGTCCGCGCTCGGGGCGGGCAGGCCCGTCACCTCGTAGTAGGCGGTGTCGCCGAGCTGTTCGAGGACGACGCCACCCTCAATCTTGATGCGCTTCTTCTGATCCGCGGACCGCAGGCGCGCCACCCAGCTGAGGCGCCCCGCGTCCAACCGCACCAGGAGTTCAGCCCGGGTGACACCGGTGGGCACCAGCTCGTCCGAACCGTCCCAGGATGCCGCGTAGTTGCCGATCAGCCTGGCGAGGAAGGGGCGGAACTCCTCCTCCTGCACAGCGTTGCGGAAGCCTTTGGAGAAGTGCTGCCCCATGCCCCGGATCTCGATCTGGGCCAGCAGTGTCTTCCCCGGCAGCGGCCAGGTCGTGCCGTACTCCCGCAGCGACCGGAAGAGCTTCGGCATGAAGGACCGGTCCGCGCCGCTGAGGAGCGCCTGGGACTGGGCGAACCCGATCATGCTGCGATTGGAGGGCAAATCTGCGGGGGCGGGAACGGTGCAGAGACCCCGTGCGCCCCTCTGGCTGAACTGCCAGGAGGCCAGCACCTGCCACATACGAGAGATGGGCTCGTAGTGCTGGCTGCCCAGTTGCTTCTCGTCGCCGGTCAGCAACTCGGAGAAGCGGGCATGGTAGGCGGTAGCCCGGTGGTTCCGGTCGTTCACCATACGGGACGCGGCCATCACTGAGCAGGCCAGCAGCGGCAGGAAGGCGGGTACGCCCTCCTTGTCCTGCTGTCGCTTGCGCCAGCGGTAGGCCTCGAGGGCGCTGTACGGTTCCGCGGTTCCCAACCGCAGGAACTTGCCCACACACTGGGCGAGAGGCTCCTCTATTCCGTATCCGCGCCTGAGCTCTTGCTCCACGTCGTCGTCAACGTAGAACAACGTCGGGTGGCCGGCGTGCTGCCGTCCGAAGAACTCCTCGGCCAGCACTTCCTGCCACGCCCCATAAGAATGGTCCACTCTGTCCCCAAAAGAGAGGGTCCGATGCCCTGTTCGTGAAATCCCCCTGGGCATGGAACGGTCCTCCGCGTCACACTAGAGCCCGCCATTGACACCAACAGTCTGCTGCCGAGCGCCCCCGGGCGCCGTCCCCGTCGGCCGTGCAGCCCTTGACCGTTACCGCTCGGCGCAACTTAACGGCGCACAACACACCAAGACGCACCCCCCTCGGCGGGCAGCAACGCCTCCCCGTCCGCCCTGGCGCCAGCTGCGGCCTGCAGCACCACTCGCGACCGCTCCGGCAGCCCATGCATCCCCGCCAGTACGCGCGCGATCTCCGCCACGGCAACCACAACCCTGGCGCCGTCCACTTCGAGCCACGCCCACTTACGGCGCACGAACCCGCTGGCCCCATGCGATCCCGCGATCTTCGCCTCTGCACGCCCTGGCCAGACGTTCCTTCTTCTCGCCAATTGCGGCCTGCCGACGGACGGCAGGGTCCGATTCCCCCAATGCGTCGTACACACAGGCAGGTTAGCTGAATCCATCAACAAGTTTCACAGAGCCTCCATATCGGGAATGCCGGCGGGACGCCCTACACGACCGCAGCTGGCCCACACTGTTCCACGCAGTGGCCGCGATCAGTCCGCTCATGCCGGTGGCATCGAGGTACGGACCTGCGGTCGGTTGAGCCGAAGGAGTGGCAGTGATGGCCACGGTTTGCCAGGCTGCTGGCCACTGGACAGTCCCTAGGCATTCGACTGCAGGTCATGTCCCGCTGGGCTCCATGGGACGCGATCCCTGGTCCGCCTCCGAACCCTCGGAGGTCACCTGTTTGTGTTCTCCACGATGGGTTGCTGGTCCACCTCCGCTCCGAACGCGCGGAGGTGGTCCGCTGGACTCGACGTCTCTGGAGCCCACGGGTCTGTCCGCTCTGCACCTGCGAAGGTCACCCAAACCACACGCGCAAAAGAAGGCCCTCGCCGACCTGTTCGCCAACCTGCAGTGACTCGTCACATGGCCGCTCACCGCCCGAATGAGATGATCACGTTGCCTGTGCATGTTCAGCTCAGCGGGAAGGAGCACAAGAGTGCTCAAGGACTCGTCGTTGCGGGGCTACTTACTGGAAGAGTCGTTGGCCTGGCTGCTGCGCTTCAGCGGCTATCAGCTTCTCGTCCACGAAGATCAGGATCCGGTCGAGTTGGTGACGGAGGGCCAGACTCTCCGGGTCCGAGGGCGGGGCGCGCTCCACCAGGTCGACGTTCTCGGGGAGTTCGCCTTCACCCCGGCGTTCTCCATGCCGGTGCGGCTGTTTCTGGAAGCCAAGTACTACCAGACACGCTGCGAGTTGGAGGTCGTCCGGAACGCCCACGGTGTCGTGCACGACGTGAACGAGAACTTCATGACGGGCGCCGGGACGCGGCCCCGGCAGCGGTACAAATACTCATACGCATTGTTCTCCGCGAGCGGGTTCACACCTGACGCCCAGAAGTACGCGCTCGCCCACCAGATCTCTCTCGTGGACCTGTCCGGCGCCTCCTTCACCTGGCTGCTTGGCCACATCGGAGCTACGGCAACGAGTCTGTGCTCGGCACAGCAGCATCTGCCGAAGTCAGCCCCCTTTCCGCTGAATTGGATGCGATCGGAGCTACGTAAGGCGCTGGGGACATCCCCGCTGGAGCTGCCACCTGTCTCCATTCCCGAGGGGAAGTTCAAGCAGGCCGCCGGCACCGTGATTCAGGACTTCGCCACGGTGCTCCGGCAGCACAGCGACGCAGAGCTACTCCTCGGTTTCCCGGCTGCGCCATTCATCCTGCCGCTCACCGCCGATGATCACCGAGGGTTCCTGGAGTACGCCGAGGCAAAGCCCGACCATACGGTGCGGATCAGGCGACGGGGCACGGGGACCGCGGCAGAGTGGACGCTTTCACCGGCAGACGCGGTCGGCGCCTATGAGTTGGCCTTCAAGCTCCCAGAGCACATCGAGGAATGGATCAGCGGCATTGGGGAGAAGGAACGCCATCGCACCGTTCAGGTCAAGGAGCAGTTCCTGTCCGCGATCACGCTCTACCGCATGAATGGCGCAGGCGTACGTTCCTACCAACTGCGCTACGAACCGAGTTCCCTCTCCCGGGCCGGAGCTCCATAAACGGCTACCGGCCCAGGTGCGCCACCGGCCCCTCACATCGGCAGGAAGGGGCTGGGCTTGTCGTGCCAGCTGATGTTGAGGGCGTCGCGGGCGCGGGTGGCGGCGACGAACAGTAGAGAGCGGGCCTTGCGCTGTTCGCGCTCGTAGCGGGGCGGGTCCTCGGTGCGATAGCGCTCGATCACGCTGGTGCGCGGAATGATGCCGTCGCTGGCGCCGACGATGGCGAGGCGTTGGTATTCCAGGCCCTTGAAGCGATGCATGGTGCCCACGTGAATCTCACCGTCGCCCTTGGGGCCTTCCTTGGTGAGCTCGGCGCAGGTGATGCCCGCCTTCGTCTCCAGGTAGTACATGGTCTGGCTGACCATGTCGCGGTCGGCGACGCACACGGCGATCCGGCCGCTGGGGTCGAGAGGCGCTCCGTTCTCGTCGGTCGACAGCTCTGCACGCCAGGCCGCCAAGGTGGCCGCGAGGCCGGCGAGTTCGTCCTCCCAGGTCGCGTACGGAACGAAGCCCGGCTTCGGGCCGTGGAGCACGGAACGGTATCCAGCGAGGCTGTCGGTGCCGTCGTCGAGATCGTCGTAGGTGATCTTCCCGCTGTTCTCCTTGGGCTCCACGACGCGGAGGGCCTCGGCGAGGATCTCCTTGGTCGTGCGGTAGCTGAGGGTCAGGCGGGAGGCTCGGCCGCGGATGTTGATGCCGAGGGCGCCGAGGGCGACTTGGTGGTCGTAGATGCGCTGGTGGGTGTCGCCAGCGATGAACAGGTCGTTGGGCAGGTCGGGGTCGGCCATGGCCCGCAGCATCTTCCAGTGCGCGGGGCGCAGGTCCTGGGCCTCGTCGACGACGATGTGCCGGTAGCGGTAGCCGAGGTAGCGCATGCCGGAGCTGTTGTCGCGGTGGATGAGGTCCTTGCCGCCGATCTCTTCTTTGTACTCGCGGCGGGCCCTGATCTTCGCGGCACGCTCGATCTCGTGTCGGGCGGCGCGCTCGGCGGCCTGGCCCCAGGTTTCCACGCCCAGCTTGTCGAGGCGGGCGGTGAACTGCTCGATGAGCTTCCAGACGTGGTTGCGCTCGGGGCGGGTCAGCGCCCGGCCGCGACCGGCCCGGCGGGCGTTGAAGTAGTCGGAGCGGGTGGCGACGGCCTGGCCGAGGATGACCTGTTCCCACTCTTCCAGGAGGAACTCCGGCTCGAAGCGCCGGTCGTCGAGCTCGGCAAGCAGTTGGCGCATCTCGTTGAGGGCCACGTGGTCGTACACGCGCTGCTTGCCGCGGCCGGGGGCGGTGTTCTCGCCGAGGACGCGCGCGGCGAGCTGGTCGATGTGGGCGATGTCGACGCGGGCCAGGAGCTCGGGTTCGATCAGGGAGGCGAGCCTGAGCCGTAGGTCGGTGGTGAGGTTCTTGGTGAAGGTGGTCAGCAGGATCGGCTTGCTGTGGCCGGGAGGCAGCTGCTCGGCGAGGTGCTTGACGCGGTGCAGGGCGACGATGGTCTTGCCGGTGCCGGGGCCGCCGGAAACCCGGGCGGGGCCTTTGTAGTGGCGGTGGACCAGGCGTTCCTGGGTCGGGTGGAGGAAGACCTTCCAGGCGCGGAAGTCGCCTTCTTCGATGGCGTCACGTACATCGTCGTCGACCGTGGTCACCTTCGTGCGCGATAGGGCGGCGGCGAAGTCGTCGAGGTCGGGGCGCTCGTCGAGCTCGACGGGGGCGGTGATCTCGCGGCGTACGTCGTCGATGTCCATGCCCGCGGCGAGGCCGTACAGGACGTCCTTCGACAGCAGCGGGGCACCCTCCAGGAGCTGGTCGAGCTCCTCGCTGGTGGTCACGATCAGCGCCAGCTCGATGAGCTGGTCCGCGACGCCGAGCTCGCGCAGCTGTCCGGCGTCGTACGCGGACAGCAGGGCCGGTGCCGCGGGTACCGGCTCGGGGGCAGGCTTCACGGCCTGCGGCTTCGTCTCAGGCTCGGGCTCCGCCGGGGTCAGCGTGATGCCGGCCCTGCTCAGAGCACTCTGGCCGACGACCGACAGGTCGACGAATTCGATTTCACCGGTGACGCGGTTGACGGCGACCTGAAGCTCTTCGTAGACGTCCTTGCGGTGCCGGACGGCGATGAGCAGCCAGCTCTCGATACCGTCCGCGTCGACGCCGGTGGGGGTCAGCAGAGCACGGTAGTCCTTGCTGACGCGGGCGGACCAGATGCGTGAGTCGCCCTTGAGCTGCTTCTTGCGCAGGCCCGGCAGCTCGGGGTTGTCCCGGAAGTGATGGCAGAAGTTGTAGAAGTCCGACTTCACCGAGCGGTCGAGTTTGTACAGCTCCTGTTCGGCCTTGCGGTACAGGCGGAGCCGGGCGGTCATCGGGGTGTGCCTTCTTCCGTGTCGGGGATCTGGGCGATCAGCTCGTCGAGGTGGTCGAGCCATGCGGCCGCGGTCCGTACGGTCCAGCCGTCCGCGGTGTAGGCGCCGTCGCGCCGGTGTGCCTCGTCGTCGTCCTCGCTCGCGGGAGCGGGGACCACGGCGATCTTCACGCCGGAGACGTGCCATGCGAAGTCGGCCGGCCAGCGGCTGGTGCTGCCCAGTTCGTAGCCGAAGACGGGCGCCCGCTTGCCCCGGTCGGCGAGCAGCTCGGCGAGGCGGAGCAGGTCGGGCGCCTCGACGGGCTCCTCGCGCAGGAGCTCCAGAATCTCCTCGTCCCAGGCCGCGTCACGCAGGAGCCGGGCGACGGCCTGCTCGGCCGCCGAGTCCTCGTCCGGGCTCGGGTCTGCCGGCTTGACCGTGACGGCTGGTACGCCGATGAGCGAGTCGAGCTCACCGAGTCCGCCGCAGACGGCAAGGATCTCGACCTCGAATTCGGCGGCTTTGCTGGTGGCGAGCTGCACACCGTCGCCACCAGCCGACGAGAGGAACTGGGTGAGGTTGCTCCAGTACAGCCAGGACCGCCAGCGTTCCTTGTGCTCGTCGGTGTCCAGTACGGCGTCGCTGTCGTCGAGGACGGTGAGCGCGGTCCACTTCAGGTTCTCAGGGTCGGCACCGTCCACCGCGAACACGATCGGCAGCCCGGTGTCGTCCTGGGAGCGGAAGACATGCACGGGTCCGATGCCGGCGGCGTCCGGGGCGACCGGCTGATCGTGGCGGTCGGCGGCGGAGAGCGTGGCTAGCTGGCCGCGCAGGGCGGCGACGAGTTCACTGCGCCGTCCGGTCGCGGCGACCGGGGCCGTGCCGGGCTGGGCCGTCAGCCCGGTGACGAGCGCGCGGGCCCGGCGGGTCCAGCGCTCGGGGTCCGGGTCGCGCAGGTAGGCGATCAGCGTGTCGATGGGGTTGGCGAAGACGGCTCCGGCGAAGTGGGCGCGCTGGCCGCCGTACTGTTCGTACGCCGTCTTGGCCCCCTCCTGCGCGGTGCCTCGATAAGGCGGCCAAACGGGCTTCGTGCGGGTGGGCCGGTTCTCGAACAGGTCGATGTCGGCCCAGGTGACCTGGAAGACGATCTCACCGTCGGCGCGCAGGCGGGTGCGCTTGGCCGCGTCGGCGGCGATCTGGTTGTGCTCGCGGCTGGCGTGGAAGCGGAAACCTTCGAGGTAGACCTTGACGCTCTGGGCCGGTCCGTCGACGCGGGTGAAGGTGAAGTCGCTGACGGTGCCCCGGAGTTGCTGCTGGGCGGTGAGCCGCCAGTGCATCACACCGGAGCCGCTGGATTCGCCGGCACTGCTGGTGAAGCGGAGGTGGCCGCTGGCGTGGCCGTCTTCGTCCAGGGAGGCGTCGTCGGTGACCTTCACCCAGTCGCGCAGGGCGGCCAGGAAGCGGGCCTCCAGGTCGGACTCCACCTGGGCGTCCAGGCCGACGAGCCCGGTGTGCTCGACGTCGTCGATCTCCCAGCCGTCCTCGCCGTCCTTCGTGAACAGCAGGGACTCCAGCATGGTCAGCGCGGACTGGCGCGAGACGATGTCCTGGAAGGGCTCCGGGGTGTAACGGTGCAGGCAGCGGTGGCAGGCGCGGCGCTGCTCCTCGGCGCACGGGCAGTTCTTCAGCGTCTCGTACGCCGCCAGGAGGGTGTCTCGGAACGCATCCCGGTCGGTGAGCCGGTCCAGGTAGCCGGTGCCGCCGGGCAGGGAGTCGAAGAGCACCAGAAACCAGCGTCGTTCCCCGCTGCCGGTGTCCGGCATGGAGGCGACCGTGGTGGCCAAGTGCTGCGGGTCGCCCCCGAAGTGCAGGTCCACGCCGAGCCGCAGTGCGGCCCGGAAGGAGTGCACCTTGGCGTCGACGTCCGCGGTGGCGGCCGGGATCAGCACGCGCAGTGCCTCGGTCTGCAACTGGTGGGCGAGCAGCACCGGCTCCTGGCGGGCGCCAGTCTTCTTGCCGCGGCGCAGCGGGCACCACGGGCGGTGGTGCTTGAGGCGACCGCTGCGGGCGGCGAGGGAGTCCAGTTCGTCGGTGTCGTGGTCGAAGACGGGCTGTCCGTCGGCGCTGGCCGCGCCGCACGCCGTGCACACGTGGAACGGGTTGAGCCGCACCAGGTGTCCGGCGAAGTCGTCACGGGACTGGGCGTCGTAGCGGACCGGCCCGACGTTGATCCGCCGGATCATGGCCCGACGGCAGTAGTCAACCCCGAACGTCTGATGCTTGTGCCGCCACGAGCCGGGCTCGATGTCGGCCTCCGGGATGTCCACCGCGTCCACGACGGCATAGGAACGGCGGTCGCGGTCGTCCTTGTCGTCACGGATCCGGGCATCCTCCCGCTTGTCGCGCGAGGTGACGGTGGCGGGTTCGACGATCTGGAACAGGCACGAGCCGTCGTCGGCGATGTGCGCGGTCTTGCATCGCGGGCACGGCGAGCGGTCCTCGGCGGCGTTCTCGGTACGGACGTAGCCGCAGCCGGGGCACACCCGCCAGGTGCGCCACTCCTGCTTGCCACCGGTGGCGATCTCCAGGCCGCTTATCTGGTGCTTGTAGCCGTTGACGTAGAAGGTGTTGCCGGGCGCCAGTTCCTCCAGCGCGATACGCCGGGGCCGCTCGTAGGCGTATGTGTCGGAGGTGTACTTCGTCTTCTTCGTCTCGGGGTCTACACCGTCCTCGCCGTACAAGGTCGCTGACAGGATGGTCGTGGAGTCGATCAGGGCGTAGTTCGGCAGCAGCCCCAGGTCGCACAGCGCGGTCTGCGCCGGGGTCTCGCCCAGGTTCATCAGACGCCGCCCGACACCGCGCCGTTCGGCGTCGAGTTCGGCCTTCTGCCGGGCCTGGTCCGGGTCGGAGTCGTGCAGCTCGTCGTGGGCCTCGTCGATCTCCTTCAGCCGGGCCCGCAGGGCGCGTTCGCCCCGGAACCACTCTCGTTCGGCCTCCTCGACCTTGCCGCGCAGTTCGTGCGTGGCGTACCTGATCAGGTCCTCCTTGGCCTGGTCGCTGACACCGGTGGGGAACAACTCCAGGAATTGCTTGGCGAGTTCTTCACCCTGGGCGATGGCCAGTTCCACCAGGTCGACGAGATACCCCGACGGGCCGAACAGGCGCGGCGCCTTGTGCGGCAGGGCCCGCAGCACGATCCCGTCCGCGCGCACCAGCCGCCCGGCGGCGGCGTGGTCGAGCAGATGGGCCAGGTACTGGCGGCGCAGGATTTCGATGGCCGACAAGTAGCAGCCCGGGGGCACAATCGTGCCCGCGATCAGGTCCTTGGGACGCTCCAGGAAGTACAGGTCCCGGCGCCTGCGGTCCGGGATGGTCAGCAGGAACGCGTTGCCCGTACGGCGTCCGGCTCGCCCGACCTGCTGGGCGTACGAGGCCGGGCGGCGCGGCAGCGCGGCCAGCACCACCGCCGACAGGTCACCGATGTCGATGCCCATCTCCAGCGTCGGCGTGCAGGACAGCACGTTCGGGTCTTTGAACCCCTCACGCCGCTTGAAGGCCTGCTCGACCTGCTCGCGCTGCGGGCGGGTGAGCATGCCGGTGTGCTCGGCGGTGACCACCTGATAGGTGCCGGCCCGGCGGTAGAGGCTCCGGTAGTAGTCGCGGGTGTAGTCCCGGTCGCGGTGGTGGACTCCGAGCCCCTCGGGCCGGTCGCCGGCGACCAGACGGCCCCGGCGGCAGCGGTACGAGGGGCAGGGCTGCTCGTGCCACTGGTCCAGCAGCGACGGATGCACCGTCTGCTCCCAGAAGCACACCGGGCAGCGCACATAGGCGTGCCGCACCTGTTCGTCGTCCAGCAGCCGGGCCTCGATGTTGCCCGGCTTGAGCCCGTAGACCCGCAGCGACGTGTCCTGCGGAGTGCGTACCGACAGCAGTCCGAGAGCGGCCAGTTCGGGCAGCAGCTTCGACCAGAACTCCGGTGCCAGCTCACGCGGTAGCTCAAGGCAGCGGCCGGCCCACCGCTCGTACCAGGACAGCCGGCCGGTGGCGAAGTCGAACTCGCTGCCGTCCTTGGGCTGGTTGAGCAGGAACACCGGGGCCGCCACCCGCTTGGGGAACGCCTTCATCCCCGGCGCGCGCCCACCCCAGACGAAATACCGGCTGGTACCCGCCTCGTCCATGTACTTGTTCAGCCACTTGTGCGCGACCGCTCCGCGGGTCCGCAGCCGCTCCAGGAAGATCCGTACGAACGCCAAGTAGCGGGCGTCGTCCTGGGCGACCAACGGCACCCCGTCGCGCACGCACTCCTCATGGATTCGCCGGACCAGCGCCACCACGGCCGCCGTGTCGTCGATGCGCACCTGCGCTGCGGCGGTACGGGTCAGCTCCAGCGTACGGCCATTGCGGGACCGGAACCCGAACTCCATCAGCGCCTCGAAGGCGAGCCGTTGCCCGATCAACCGCCACACCGGCATGCCACCACCACGCCCCTGACCGGACAGCAGCCTTTCAACTCCCTTGTAGACGTGCAGGTCGGGTGGCACGACGGCGGCAAGGGTGTCCTTGTCCGTGGTGGCCTCGACGACGTTCGCGATCAGATCGTTGAGCGCGGTCGGCTCGTCGTGACTCAGGTGCTTGGCCAGCAGCGCGCGCAACGAGAAGGTGTACGACCGGTTCGCGACGAACCCAGCCCGGTGCGCGGCGTCCTGCACGGAGTCGTTGAACATCAGTGTCTTGTTCTCGTGTAGCTCCCTGTCGAGCTCCCCGCCCGTGAACAGCTGCGTGATCGAGGCCGCGGCCATCGCCGCCGAGCCAGTACCCAGGAAGCGGATCGCGTTGCGCTCACCGCAGGCCGGGCACCAGTCCTCTCTGGCCGCGGTGTTGGCGACCGTACCGCCGAAGTGGACCAGCACGAAGGCCGAGTCGCGGGCCGTAAGGCGCGGCTCCTTGGTGTCCTTGTCGTAGTCGTTGAGGGGGTCGGGCAGCCGCAGCCGCTTGCGCACACCGTCGAGCACCATGAGCAGCCCGCCGGCACCCTGCCCGGCCGAGGCGCCGTTCGTGCCCCTGCCCCCACCGGCCATGGGCGCCGCGCCGGACCCTTCCCGCGCCTCCCGGTCGGTAGCCGCGATCAGGTTCCGCACGCGCGCCTTGTCCTGGCCGAGCGAGGCGCGCCGGATCTTGAAGGTATCGAACTGGACGTCGTGGTCGTCGCTCTCCGGGGAGAACACCGCCCATCCTGACCGCCCGCAGTCACGGCAGTAGACGGCCGGCAGGAAGAGGTTGGCGTTCTGCCCCGAGGTCGCCGTCGTTACGGGAGCCGGACGTCCGCTGTCACTCGCGCTCGCGTCGGCCAGCCCGGCAGCGTCCCAGCGGAACTCCGCCTTCGGCCACGGCAGTACGCCACGCAGCAGCCTCGACACCGACCGGGCCCACTGGTGCACCTCGACATGCACGAACGGCCGCGGCTCCCCCGGCGGAGACTTCGGATCACGCGCGTACGACAACAACGCCACGAACCTGGCCAGCGCCTCGGCGGCCTTCTCCGGCTGCCGGGCCACCGCCTCCGCCCAACCAGCCGCACCGGCCCGCCACATGACGTCCAGCACCTCGGCGCTGTTCTTCACCTCACCGTCCAGCGCCTGCATCACGGCTCGGGTGAACAGGTGTCGCTTCAGGTTCTCGCCGAGGAGGAGCGGATCCTTGTCGCGGATGCCGGTCACGGACTCGATGAGGTCGAGCAGAGCCTCTTCGCCGGAGGCAGGATCGGGCAGCGCCAGCATCTCGTCCGGCGTGGGAAGGCCCTGCATCTTGACGTCGGTGAGCGGAACGAACTCCTCGACCGACAGCCGGTTCTCCCCGACGATGGACTCCGCCGTGAACTCGGTGCCGAAGACATCGGTGGCCACGTCGAGCAGCCGCGCCATGCCGTCGTCGTCCGTCCCCGACGCGAGCGTCGCGGAGGTCGCCACCGGGCAAATGGACCCGAGCGGGCGCCCCTCTTCGGACACCCCGACGGCGGAGGCGAGCCGCCGCAGCAGCATGGCCACGTCGGTGCCCTGAGCGCCGTCATACGTGTGGAACTCGTCGACCACCACGTACCGGATGTCCGCCCCCTGCCACAGCGGGGCGTCGTCCTCACGCTGCAGCAGCAGGTCCAGCATCTTGTAGTTGGTGATCAGGATGTCCGGCGGCGACAGCTGCATGTCGGATCGCCGGGTGCGTACCCTCTCGTACTTGGTCGCCGCACGGTCCCCGATGTACAGCCCCGCCCACAGCTTGCCGAGCCCGGCCTCGTTCCGCGTGAGCAGGTCGTTTATGCGCTGCGCCTGGTCGGTGGCAAGCGCGTTCATCGGGTACAGGAAGACCGCCTTGACCCCGGTCTTCCCGGCCTCGCGCTCCCGGCGGCAGTGGTCGAGTACCGGGTAAAGGAAGGACTCCGTCTTGCCCGAGCCCGTGCCGGTCGTGACAAGGGTCGGCTGCGGGGTGTGCCCGTTGGCGGAGGCCAACCGGGCGAAGGCGAGGGCCTGGTGGGCGTACGGCGTGAATCCCTCGCGCTGCCATTCGAGGTGTTCACGCCAGCTGTCGTCGGCCGTGGTGAAGGGCGTACGGATGCGGAGGTACGGGCCCCGGAACATCCCCGACGTCTCGTCCCCGAGGAACCGATGCAGGGCTTCTCGGGCGCCCTCGTCGGTGAGTGCGTACGTCGTCGACAGGTACTGCAGCAGGCTCTCCTTGAGCCCGCGCGCCTGGAGAGTCGGCCTCACGGGTTCGGTACCTCCTGCTTCACCGGGTCCAACTTGCCGTCGGCGACCGCTTCGTCGAGCCGCTTCTTGAAGTAGGCGTGCGCCTCACGCATCTCCTGCTCGCGGTCCGCCCTGTGGAAGGGGAGGGTGTAGCCGTCGGGGACGGGAGCGGTGTCCCGGGCGGCCTGGTACGCCTCGAACTGCTTCCAGGTCTCCTTCGTCTGACGCTGGCCGATCGTGCGGGCGTTACCGGCGAGCTTCCATCCGTCGGCGTCGAACCAGGTGACTGCCTCGTACTTCTGGAGGACTGGGAAACGACCTCGGTACGCGGCGATGAGGGCGTCAGCGTCCATGCCCAGCCATACGGCTACGAGGGCGTCGATCTCGACTAGGGCGGAGCGGCGGGCGCGTTCGGTACGGAGGGGGGTGTCGGGGGTCCAGTCGGGGGTTACGTCGTTGAGGGGCGGGAGGCCTGGCCAGGTGCAGGCCCAGGGCTCCTGGGTGCGCCAGCTGGGGTCGTGGAGGTCTTGCCAGAGGCCGGCGTAGGCGGTGGTTAGGCAGTTGAGCCGGAGGGTTCGGAGGAGGAGGGCAGGGGCCAAGGGGTGATCGTGAGTGGGGGCCGGCATTGCCTTGGCACCGGCGATGCGGAGGTCACCTCGGCCGGTGGCCCGGAGGAAGTAGTCCAACGGCAACGCCGCCCAGAACCCGGCCACCAGGGCAGTGAGACAGGCGCTGGGCATTGCCAGGCTGTGTACTGCGTCGATGTGCACGGTGCCCGGCGGAACGAGCGCCGCGTACAAGGCCCGCTCGGTGTCAGGAGCAATCTGGCGACGCCATGCCAGCCGAGGAAAGATAGCGTACCGCCGCCGAGCCCGCTCCTCCAGCGCGGCATCGATCTGCTCCACCGTCACCTGTGCTTCGGGAATGCCAAGATCGCGCGCAATCTTGCACCGGGTGCGGGCGATTCCCTTCTCACTCGTCTGTAGACGCGCAAGAGCACGGTGGTCGATCCATCGGTCCTGCTCGCTCAGATACGCCTGTGTCTCGCCGGGCACCCGTACGTACTCTGTGTCTGGAACAAAGTCCGGCGCAAGGGCGACAAGATCAGCCCCGTACGGATCGTTAGTACTGGCATCATGCCGCTTAAAAATCGGCGTGGCGACGCTGAATTGGGTGCCCTTGAGGATCACCCGGCGCCACCGCTCTGGCTTGTACAGCTGACCTGTATTGGGATCGGGCTGGTTGTAGTCGATCAGGTTGTCCTTCTTGGCTCCGCTCTCCTCGTAGCCACGTGTGATCTGCGGCGCCAGAGACCGAAGTCTCAGCGGATAATCCGCCAACGCCTCGATCGCCGCTGCCTCAGCTGTGCTGACCGGGAAGAGCATGCGAGCCTGCTCGACTGGTCGGTCGACCTCGTCCAACAGCCGCTGCCACACAGCAAGTTGATACGCGTCCACTCGCACAACTCGCGCCTTATGCGGACGCTCGTCGAACTCCCCGTTGCGATACCGCACTCCAGGCACCTCACCCGAGCCGTCATGCTGAGCGGAGTGCCGCAACGCATCTGCAGAGACCAACCAGGAGAGATGGTCAAAGCTGATCTCCCCATCCTTGCCATAGACATGGACTCCGAAATGCGTGGTGTGGCCAACGGGCTTGGGGAAGAAGCGCCAGACAGCGTTGACGAAGTCCCCGTGCACCCGAAGCCGTCGATATGCCGCCTCCCGAAGAGCTCCCTCTTTGTCCCCAGTGAAATGCGTATCGGGATGGACCATCCCTGCCGTTCCGTCAGCCGAAGAGTGCGCCCAGACCTGTGACATAAAAGCCCGGTACACATCAGGCTGCGTCCCCGTCAGCAACGGATACATCTGCGACGATCCGAACACGGCAACCTGCGCACTGGTGTTGGTCAGCTCGCCCAGCACATACCGCCGAGCGCCCTCACTCCCCAGCACCTCATTCCGCCGACGCCCCTTGTCCGCCGTAGAAGCCTTCGCCTCCAGCTCGAACCACGGCTCATGCTCAGCCAGCACCGCCGACTCGTTCCACCGCGGTCGCACCCAGGGCGGATTCCCCACCTGAAGATCGAAGCCTCCACCTCGCGCGAACACCAGAGCGAACTCCAACTCCCAGTGCAGAAACCCCTGTTCCTTCGCGATGTTCCGCACCACCCGCACCCACGGGAACCGGTCCTCCGGGTTGCCGGCATCCATGCCCATGAACCCAGGCAGCGTCTCCTCGAAGCTCTTCAGTGCCTCAAGGCTCGTGAAACTGTCGAGCAGCGTGCCCGCGGGCACATCCGCCGTACCCAGCATCGCTTCCAGGAACTCGATCCAGTCGTCGAGATTCTTGAGCGGCACGAACCAACGCCGTTCCGGCTCCTTCGCGCGCACCTTCGAGGTACCCGACTTGGACCGAGACGCCCCGACCCGCTTCAGTTCGACGACCCCTTCGTCGTCCGCACTCAGCTCAAGGTCCTCGAAGCAGGTCTGCTCGGGCCCCATCGCGAACAACGCCGTAGCCTCGACGAACCGCGGTTCCACAGCCGCGGGAACGACCTCAACCCGCTCCCCCGTCAGCGGCACCCCGCCGAGCACCTCGCTGAGCCCCTCCGCGTCGCCGATCTCGGCGGCATCGGCCCCCACCGTGTACTCGCCATCGGCCCCATCCAGCAGCCCGGCCTTCTCCACCGGCCAGAACCACAGCGCACACCACGCGTCCATGACGGTCTTCAGCCGCCAGTACGGCGTGTCGACGGCGTTGAAGAGATCCTCCAGCACCTTCTCTTTCCGCACCGCCTGCTTAGGACGTTGCAGGAACGCGTACTCGGGATCGGCCGGGTCGGCCTGCCATACGTCGATGCGCCGGGCGATCGCCTCCTCGGACAACTCCATGCGCTTGACGACGGCGGACCACAGGAACTCGACCCGCCGGGCAGCATCCCGCAACTTCGTGAACTGCGAGGACGCTTCCGCCTTGGGCTTCCCGGTCTTGCTGTCGATCTTGCGGCTGCCGTCCTTATTGAGGTGCGCGGTGCTGCGCTTGGGGCGCTGGAGAATCCCCTTCTTCCACGCGGCGAGCTGATCGACGCCCGTCTTCGCGAGCTCCTTGGCCTCCTTGGACCCGGCAACCGCCGCCCACCCCGGACACGGCAGCAGGAACTGGTGAACGGCGTCCTCCGGCAGCGGCTGAGCTTCGCCGTCCTTGAGGAAGGGCAGCGGCGTAGGAGCGAGCGCTCCCTTCGCCTTCAGCCACGCCTTCTCCGCGCCCGAGACGTCGTCACCCTCGTACACGGCTCGTCGCCCGCCGATGAGCGAGTTGCCGCGACGCAGGTGCAGGCCGAACCAGGGGGCTCGCATGCCGGGGTGCATGGTGTTGAGCCACAGCGACACCTCCGCCAGCTCGACACCCGTGGCGTTCAGGTCGACACCGTACGCATTGTGCAGCGCGATGTACGCCTTGGCCTTCTGCTTCTCGGTGATCGCGTCGGCGGTCGGGATGGTGATGCCGAGTTCCTCCTGGCGGCGGCGGAGGTATTCGTCGGCGACCTGGTCGATGGCCTCGTTGAGGAACGCGCCCGAACCGAGGGCCGGTTCGCAGATCTTGTACTTCAGCAGCTCCGCGGCCCGCGTCTTGATGACGTTGCCGTGCCCGTCCCGTTCCTGGTCGAGGCGATGCTTGAGGGTGAGTTCGACCGTGACCTGTCGCAGCGATTTGGGGGTGTAGTAGGAGGCAGAGGTCTCCCGGTCGCGGCCGGCAAGCCGGTAGACGAAGGATCCCTTCTCGTACTTCTTCACGCCGCGCAGGCCCTTGCGGGCGTCCTGCTCGCCGTACTGGACGAGGGTCCTGTCAGGGTACTGGTCCCGCTTGCGCGCGGGGATGAGCCAGGAGCCCTGCTCCGGGTCGCCGCCGCGGGCCACCTCGCACAGCTGCTCCTCGGCGATGATGCCGGTGTAGGACATCAACCCCTCGTAGACGGCGCCGAGTTGGTCGATGCCGAGGTTGCGGTACGAGATGAAGCCGCCTCGCTCACCGCGCCGACCCTTCTTCATGGTGAGCAGGCGCAGCACCTCATGCAGGACTTCGTTGCGCAGGCGCAGGTCGAGCCAGCGGGGCGCCTCGTCCTCGTCGCTGCGCGGGTCGATGACTCCGCGGCCGATGAGGCGGATGGCGTCCGGTTCGAAGAGTTCGCTGCGCAAGGGCTCGAAGCGCAGGCCTCGGCCCTCGATACGGCGGGCCGCCTTGGCCTTGCGGGTCTCCTCGTCGTCGCCGGGCAGGTCGTCGTCGGCTTCGGTGCCGTATGCGCGATGGCCGTAGTTGACCTTGTTGAACAGGACGTCGAGGGATTCGTGGAGGTGGAAGCCGTTCTTCGCCTCCTCCTCCACCAACTCCTCGTCGCGTTCGACTAGGTCGCGCAGCCGGGCCATGGAGTACCCGGCCTCGTACGAGCCGTCGTCGGCGGGCAGAATGCCCAGTTCGGGGCGGGCCTCGGCGTACAGCAGGAACAGGATGCGGTAGAGGTAGCGCAGCGACTCGCGGGTGAGTTCCTTGGTGAAGGGGATCTTGGGGTCTTCGACGTCGGCTGGGGTGACGTCGTTGTCCGGCTCGGCCATCCGGTGCAGGACCTCGTTGGCGATGAGCTCCACGGAATGCTGCAGGCCGTAGCGGAGTTCGTTGGAGACGCCGGCCGCGTTGTCGCCGGAGGACTTGAGGAGGGCGTCGATCGCCCGGCTCTGGTCGTTCTCGCCGGGGCGGAGCATGTCCAGGCTGAACAGGGCTGCGATGGTGGCGAGTTCGCCCTGCTGGGTGCGGTCGTTGCGTTCCAGCGCGGCGTCGAGGTTGGCGGCGAGGTAGCGGCCCTCGTTCCAGGACCGGCGGTCGGCGAGGATGATCACGCCGCCACACAGCAGCAGGACGAAGCGGGGGTGCGGGCCGCCCGCCTCGCCGAGTTCGCTCTGGAAGAGCCAGGAGGCCAGCGCCGCCCCCGTCTCGTACGACTCGCCCGAACCAGCCCGGAAGGGTGTGAGCAGGCGTCCGGCACCGTCGACATCCAGGGCCGCGTCGTTGTCGGCGGACCAGCCGCAGTCGAGGGCGATGACGCCGTGGCCGTGGTAGGCGACAGGCAGGGTGTGGTCGCGTCCGGCGCGGTGCACGGTGAGGTCGGCCGGCGCGGAGTCGTAACCGAGGCCCCGCAGAACCGTCTGGTGCCACTCGGCGAGCCGCTTGGCCCACTCCGGGTTGTTGTGCGTGTTGAGGCGGGCCTCGTCATCGGCGTCAGCCTGGGTGGTCTGGGCGAAGTATCCGCGCACCTCCTCGGCGAGGTAGGGCGTGCGCAGGGTGCGTAGCAGTTCGCGCGCGCTCTTGCGTGGGTCGTTCTCGTCGCCCTCGCGTAGGGCCCAGGTGGCGAACAGGCCCTTCTTCAGGTCCGTACCGAGTTGATCGGCGAAGTAGTGCGCGGAGAGGTATTCGCCGCGGTTGGCGAAGGAGTCGAAGTCGGTGCTCATCGCTGGGTGCCTCCTTCGGCGGCGGTGTACGGTTCGAGGACGGCCAGCAGGCGCAGCATGGGTTCGCCTGCCGTCTCCAGGGAGTTGACCAGCTTCAGCCGCCGCTGGGCCGTCCGGTCGAGCTCCGCCTCCTTCGGCCGTGCGCTGGCGAAGAGCGCTTCCTGCCGCCATTCCGCGACCCGCTCGCGGTAGGGGGCGAGGGTGCCGTCGATCTGCTTGCGGTACTCGGCTTCGAGGGCGACGAGATGGCTTCGCGCCGCGTCGATCGCGTCGGGCACGAGTGCGCTGAGGCCGGGCAGGTCACGGGGAGTGGCGCGGCCGGGCATGCTCGGTCCGACGCCGTGGCGTTCCAGCGCCTCCGCGGTCAGCCTCTCGACGACGGGGCTGCCGGGCAGGCCGGATACGGCCATCCACTCGACGACCGTAGGCTTGCCGAGTGCGTTGGAGTAGATGCCCTGCACCAGGTACGTCGGGCTGTCCACGGTGGCGGCGAGCACAGGTGCCTTGTGGCGGCCGATCTCGATCAGCACCTTGTCCGTGAGCCAGTCCAGGACGGGGTGGACGTCGGTGACGTACGAGACGTTGGGCCACTGCGACTCGGTGGTCTCGCGTGCCGCTTTCAGTCGGGTGCCGGCAAGATTCTTGGAGAAGGTGACGCGGATGCGCCCCGGTTCGTTTTTGCGCGGCAGGATCTGCTGCTCGTCCAGGTACGACTTGGGGAGCGCCTTGAGCCGGTACAGCAGGTCCTGCGGGGGTTCGAAGGCGATCGTGCCGTCGTCGTCGCGGCGCAGAGACAGCATGTCCTCGGGGTTGGGGCGGCAGACCTGCCGCAGCGCCTCCTCGAAGTAGTCGGCCGTGGACCGGAAGAGCTTCGGCACCACCGCGCGGGCTACCTCGGGGTGTTCGTGCACCGCGCCCACCTGGCCGAGCAGGCCAGCAAGGAAGGCGGCGCCGCCCTTCTGGGACTGCTTGATGGACTCCTCGACCGTGTGGCCGGCGATCAGGTCCTGGGTGAGGCGGTTCTCTTCCTCCTTGGCCCGGTAGAGACCGGTGACGGCCTCCGCCGACCCCTCGATCCGGTGCGCCTCCTCCTCACGCTTGAGGAGCTTCTCCCCCACCAGGCGGTCGTCCAGGGTACGCGGCTGCCCGGTCGCCTCGTCGGTGCGCCACGGGATGTCGCTGGTCAGGACGAGGGCACGGAACTCGGGCCGGTGTTCCTGGCCGTAGCGGTCGATACGGCCGTTGCGCTGCTCGATGCGGATCAGGGACCACGGAAGGTCGTAGTGGATCAGCAGATGGCACTGCTGGTGGAGGTTGACGCCCTCGGAGGCAACATCGCCCGTGAACAGGATGCGCACCGGGTCGTCGCGCAGGCCGAACTTCTCGACGATGTCCTGCTGGTCCTGGTCCGTGGTGGCTTCGCCGTGCATGACCTGCACGGCTCCGCCGTAGCCCAGCCAGGGCTTCTTCTCGTCCGGACTGGTGGCGAGCCGGAAGCCGAGCGCGGCCGGCACGGTCTCCGCCAGCCACTTCAGAGTGGGGATGCTCTCGGAGAACACCACGACCCGGGTGTCGGAGCCTGGTTTGACACCCATGGCGCGCAGTTCCTCGGCCAGCGCCGCCATCTTGGCGGAGTCCTGGTCATCGATCTGCTCGGCGAGGTCCCGCAGGTCGACGAGCGCGGCCCTCTCCGCCTTCCGCGCCGCTTCACGAACCGCCGGATCCTCAGTCCGGGTCTGCCGCTTGGTGCCGTTGGCCTTGTCGGGCGGTGGGCTGTCGAGGTTCCCGATCCGGGTCTTGATCGTCTCCAGCAGGGCTTTGTGCGACGACAGGAACGATTTCAGCAGCCGGTACGGCACGAGCTGATGCCTGCTGGCCGACGGCGCCGACGGGTCGGCGGGGATCCAGCGCGTGGCCAGTTCCTTGAAGACCGCCAGTTCCTTGTCGGTGGCGGCGGCGTGGAGCGGCTTGGACGGGCCGCGGTCGGCCCACGCGCCCTTGAGTGACTCGCGGACCTCGGGCGAAGTCTTCGTACGCCGGATGTAGAGGTGGTCGAGGTTCTCCACCTTGTACTGGCGCGGATTGGCGATCGCCGCCTCGTCCAGCATCCTGACCAGCTCGGCGAACGACTCGGCGTCACCGTTGTGCGGCGTGGCCGAGGCCAGCACCAGGGCTTCGGTCCGGCGGGCCAGCAGACGGGCCAACGCGTTGTTCTTCGTGCCGCGGTTGACGAGGTTGTGGGATTCGTCGATGACGACGGCGTCCCAGTCGGTGTGCTCCAGGTGGTGCGCGTACACATCGCTCTTCAGCGTGTCCACGGAGATGATCACGCGCTTGAAGTACGCGAACGGATTACGGCCCGCGGGGATGTCCTGCTGCACCCGCTGAATGCCGGTCGAGTCGAGCCGCACCAGCGGGATCCCGAACCGGGTCCACAGCTCCCGCTGGAACTGCTCCAGGACATGCTGCGGCGTCACCACCAGAATCCGCTCACCGCGCCCACGCCGGATCAGCTCCGCCAGGAGCACGCCGATCTCCAGGGTCTTGCCGAGCCCCACCACGTCGGCGATCAGGATCCGCGGCTGCGGATTCTTCATGGAGAGCGCCAGCTCCGCCGGCCGCAGCTGATGGACCTGCTGGTCCATGAGGAAGTTGTCCGCCAGCGCCAGCCCGTGCTCGGTCTGCGGCAGAAACGTCTTGCGCATGATCGCTTCGAGAAAGAGCCGGGAGCGGCGGTGGTTCGGCGAGTCGTCCGCGACCAGCTCGGTCTCGCGCGGATCCAGCTCCTGAACGGCGTCGAGCCGGTCGTAGAACGTGGCGTCCATGCCGCGGACGAACGACGAGATCCCGGTGACCTCGATCATCCAACCGTCACGAGTCCACGTGCAGTGGCGCACGAGCCACAGTTCGTCACGGATCAGGACCTGCGCTCCCGGCGCGTACCCGGACGAGCCCAGCGACCGCGTTCCCTCCGCGGCCTCGTCCGGCTCCACCGTAACGCTCCGACCGCTCACAGCCCCCGCCTCGACGCCCACACTCGCTCCGATCCTCACACCTACGGCACACCCCACGCGGTTCACCGGTCACACGACGTATGGGCAGCCCCAGGCCACTCCACACGCGTGCCCGCCAAGCTTCTCACCAGCCACGGACGGTTCGACCGTCACAGTGCGGTATCAACCGCGTACTCCGTCCGCAGCTCGTCCGCAACCCGTTTCGAGGCGGGCGACCTCCCGGCCTTGGACCGGACCTTCGGCTCCGCGGGTGCATCCGAGACCGGCCTGGCGGGCTCCCCCGGCGTGACGTTCTGCTCCACGTCCGCCTCGGCAGCATCGGCATCCGCTTTTGCATCTGTCCTCAGACCGTCGAGGGGTGAGTCGGGACCCGAGATCTCCACGATCTTGCCCTGTGCCTCAAGCAGCATCTCGAACGACGGTGACAGCGGCTCCTTGGCCGCATCAGGGGTGCCACCCGCGGTCGTACGAGCGATCAGCTGAAGCCGTGCTTCAGCCGGGGGCAGCCCGGCGGACTTCAGCAGCTGCGCGCACGCGTCGGTCACGACCCCGAGCGTCGGCCGCTCCTCCGGGACATGGGCCAGCATCGATGCGATCAACGGCTTGATCGCGTCCGGTACGCCGCTCAGATCCGGTCCGATTGCGGGGTTCGCCACCTGCACGGCGACGGCTTCCCACGCCGCGCCGTCGTACGGATAGTGCCGGGCCGCCGCGTACAACAGCACCGTGCCCAGCGCGTACACGTCCGCGGCAGGCGTCACCTTCGGCTGCCCGCTCGCCTGCTCCGGCGGCATACAGCGCACGGTCCCGATGATCATGCCGCTGTGCGACAGCGACTCCGTCGCGGCGTCCATGAACGCGCCGAGCCCGAAGTCGATGATCACGGGACCGTCCTTGCCCATGACAACGTTCTGGGGCTTCAGATCCCGGTGCAGCAGTCCAGCTGAATGGACAGCACTCAGCCCCTCGGCAAGCAGCGCACCAAGGCTGGCGACCAGCGCCGTGGGAAGGACACCCTCCTCGTCGACACACGCAAGAAGCGTGCGCCCGGCCACGTACTCCATGGCCAGCCACGGCCGGTCGGCAAACGGGTCGGCGTCCAGGAACCGCGCCACCCTGTTCGTACCGATCACGGTCCGCGCGATCAGCGCTTCCTTCTCGAATCGCGCCCGCATGAGGGGATCCAGCTTGTCGCTCCGGATCCGCTTCACCGCGACCGGATCACCACCGGGGGTGTACGCGAGATACACCTCTCCCATGCCGCCCGAGCCCAGCTCCTTGGCCACGGTGTACCGACCGATCCGCTCGGGCATCCCCACCATTTGCTACTCAGCACTCCTTGCCCCCGCGCCGACCATTGGAGGCAGGGCGCCGATCAAGAGTAATCGAGCGTAGTCGTTGTCTGTCCGATGTACAGAAGATCCCTTGTTTCCACGCGCGGCGCTACGCGCTGGGCTTCGCTCACCCTGGACAGTCCGCTCGTAGCCGCGCACCCGTGCGGCTCGTGTGGCACGCTCGATCCAGGGGCGGACCGGCGCGAGGAGCCGCCATGGAGCGTGACGAACCCCCCGAAGATGAAGGCCCCCTCCCCGGCAGATTCTTCCGAACGAGGGAAATCCACAAGAAGTTCGGCATCGATTCCCTGGGAGCCCTGTGGGAATGGATGGAATCAGGCGCCCCTGTTCCCGTTCCGAAAGGAGCCAAACCGCCAGCTCCAGGTTCCAAGCGAACGTTCTATCGCGGGCAGCCAAATGCAGACTATGCACTCACCTCCAGCCTCTTTCGCGAAATATGGGCCAATGACCCCGACGTGACCGAGATGAAAATGCAAGAGGTTGAAAAGAACCTCCTGATGGTCATGAAGCACATTGAAGGAATAGGGCGGCTGATGACAGACGGAGAACTTCTCGCGGTCCTCCAGCACCACGGGATCCCCACCCGGCTCATCGACGTCTCCGCCGAGCCATACGAAGCCTTGTTCTTCGCTGTCGACCGCGCCGAAGACACTGATGGCCGCCTCTTCATCATCGAGCTCCCCGCCGTGACGAGGGATGGCCAGCCCGACACCATCCTCCTCACCGCCCAGGACGAGCTGGAGTGGAAAGGCACCGCGCTCGGTCCGCGCAACGCCAAGTCCGCGTGGACGAACCGGGTCGCTGTGATCCACCCCAACGATCTCGACCCCCGCATGCGCGCCCAGAGGGGTCGGTTCCTCGTCGGCGGGCTGACCGCCAGCTATCCGGGCCGACCTATGAGGTTCGAGGGGAAACGGCTCACCGCACAACAACAAGACGAGATCACCAACCTCAACATCTTCTTCCCGGACTACGCCGTTCCCGGAAAAAATTGGCCTGCCAAGGCGTGGACGGTGCGTATAGAAGCCCAATGGAAACGCGGACTGCGCGACCGTCTGAAGGCCCTGGACAAACCCATCACCATGGACAGCATGTATCCGCCGATCGGCGAAGTGCGCAGACTGGCCCTGCGGGAAATCGGCAGCATGGCCAGGACGTTCCGGGTACCGAAAAGCGCGTAGCTCGGCAGGGTGGAAGATCGCCATTCGCCCGGAAGCATGGTGGCGAGACCGCCCCAGACGGCCAGGGCGAGTGGGGAGATCCACTGAGCAGGTGCGGGGTCATCCCCGAGCATGGGGTTGCCGTTCTTCTACGAGCCCCATCATGCGATGGTCGGATACGATCATCGCGGCACTCGAACCAGCGTCACACCCCCTCTGTCCCGCGCAGTACAGATTCGGCGAGCCGTCGGCTGCGGGTACAGCGGTACAAGCCAGTTCCTCCTGCCCTTGCCCTTGCCCCTGCCCCTGTCTGAGTCAGGATCGCACCGTCCGCCGGAGAATGGGGAGACCAATCGCGCGATGGTCCTCCTCGGCCAGCCAGGCGTGGGCGCGACCACGCTGCCGCTCATCGCAGAACCGGCGCCAGGCTCGCTCATCACGGGCGAGCACGTCCTTGAAGCGCCAGCAGGCACCCCGCCCACCGATGGCAATCCGCAGCCGTTCGGCGATGGCGGCATCGCTGAGCCGTCGATGAACACCTCCATGTCCACTCCGCCCTGATAGCTTGCCAGCGCTTGCGCGGTGACCGCCTGGGCGCACTCCTCAGCTGCTACCAGCCGACACCGCATTGGATCAGCAAAGAGCCGTTGGCTCGCCAGAGGCCACGGACACCGCCCACCACTCGAACCCCATAGAACGACGGCAGGTGCGATTCCTCTGCATGGTGGGGCCGCGATTGTAGGGAAGAGGCGACGAGGCTACTCCTCCTCGCTATTCGTCTCGCCGTCGACATCCTCAGGCGTGACGGTGCGTCGGTATTGCGGGTGGTCCTTGTCCATCTGGAGGGCCGCGTGGAGGGGGATCGGGTAGCGGGTGCGGTGCTTCCAGGCGAGGGCCTGGTGGCAGAGCCTGGCGGTCACCATCATCAGTTCTCGGCGGTGCTCATTGTTCACGGCGATCGGGAAGATCTCGGTTGCGGTCATGGCGTAGTAGTTCGCCTTGATCTCGTTCTTCCCCTTGTTCCAGGGCAGTGCGCCATAGCGAGTTTTCTTCGAACCCTGTCTGCCGGCGCCGTTGCCGTCGAACTGATGGGTGGTGTTGACCAGCAGCCAGGTGCCCTGCTCCCCGAGATCCGGATCCGGGTCGATCCGGAAGACCTGCGTGGTGCGTTCCTTGGTCTTGATCTCGCTGTCGTCCTCGTCCGTGATGGTCACCTGCACCGGGCGCGGGACCTCCTCATCGGTGGTGTTGAGGCGGATCACGGCGATCGGCCGGTACTTGGGAGCGATCGTGGAGCCCGGGAGCCAGGTGGTGTTGGGCTCGGGTGGCTGGCCTTGGGTCCTGTTGTTCAGGCCCTTCCACAGCCGCCGGCAGGCCACGCCGTCCACCGTGACCGTGTACGGGATGCCACCCAGGTAGTCGGCGAGGTCTTCCAGCGCCTGGTCGATGACCTTGGCAGTGCTGGAGTAGCCGGCGAAGTTGTCCATGAACTCCGTCATCTTCCCGGCCGGATAGTCGGCGGCGTGGAAGGCGGCTTCGGCCAGGTGGTATGGCCTCCAGGTGCGGTCGGTGTAGGACCATCCGTGGAGCGTCCACGCACCGTCCGGCGCGGTGGGGGGCTTGAGGACGCTTGCGGAGACGGAGATCCTGGCGTCCCTCTCGCCCTGGCGGCGTGATTGCCTCCGGACGTGAACGCCGCAGTGCGCGACACCGTCGGCCGGGAGCTCACCGATGGGCTTGGTCAGAACACGGGAGATCCGCCGGTCGATGAACCCGAGGTTGCGGTAGAGATCCATTAGGCAGGACAGGCTCTGGTGGTCCATGCCGGTGGACTTGTCGATGCCGGTCTGGACGGCCCGGTCGATGTACTGGACGACCAGGTCCATTCTGGCCAGGACGCGGTGGGTCTGGTGCTTTGCGTCTTCGCTGTCCTTCGGCCTCTGCGGGGAGCCCTTCTTCCCGTCGCCGTACTCGGTTTCCGCCCATACACCGACGATCTCCCCCGACGCCGCCTTCAAGGAGACCAAGTCGGCCGTGTGCGCGGACCGGCCGGCTGCGGGCCCGTGCTGGAGGAATTCGGGAACGTGGTGGAAGACGACGCTGACCCGGGTGCCGTGCAGCGTGACGCTCTTGCCTTCGGCGGGGTTGAGACCGGCGGGGTCGAGTCCGTAGGCGCGGGCGAGTGCGTTGATCATCCGCTGACGGATTTCGTCGGTCGCCCACAGGCACACGATGCGCAGGTGCTTGAGACCCATGGCGTCCAGGGAGCGGGTGACGTCCAGCGGCTCCATGAGGACTTCGTCCTTCTTGGCCTGCTTGAAGTTGCCACCTTCGAAGAATCCGTACAACGGTTGGCAGTTGTCGCCGAGGGTGCTCTGGACGTGGTTGTACAACCCCCGGTAGTAGCCCATGCCGACACCCGAGCCGACGGGGAAATAGAAGTTCTTGGCCATGATGGGCCGCACGGTGCCCAGTGGCTGCGGGGCGGGCCTCTCCTCACCCTTCTCCTGGGCTTGCTGGCGAGCCAGCCTGTCGGCATGGATCTGCCGGTCTACCCCATGGATGACTGAGCGGCCCATGCCGAGCCGGGAGAGGGTCTGGAGGGCAAGCCGGTTGACGTTACGTAGGCGGCCCCGTCCATCGAGTTCGACCTCGACCAGCGGCCGGTCTGCACGGTCTTGCTCGGCGAGGACGGTGCGGGCGAAGTCCATGGAGCTGCTGATACGGGTCGCCGAGGCGGAGACGAGGATCAGGAGGTCCTTCACGTTGGGCTCGGTCTTCATACGCAGCCGGATCCGTGGAAGGGCGAACCGAGTTCCGCTCTCGTCCGGCCACGGGTCGTCCCATGCGACGAGACCACCCGCCGTGTCGGGGCGGAGCCGGACGGACAGGCCGTCGATCGCCCAGGGTTCGGCCGAGATCCGGCGGGCGAGGTCCCAGGCGACAGTCTCATAAACCCAGTTGGGGGCGTCTGGCTGCCTGCTCGGCGAGGACCCCAGGTAGTCGGCCAGTGCGCGCTGTTCCTGGGTGGTGGAGGCGAACTTCTCCGCGATGCTGACGGGCTGGTTCAGGTCGATGTCGTCGATGTCTTCGCCGGTCGCCAGTCCGTACAGCAGCGTGAAGACGTCGCGGACCGTGTCGTCGTCGATGGGGTCCCGGCTGGCCAGGACGGCTCGTTTGGCGTCGAGCCAGACGTACCCGCCGGTGAGGGCGCGAAGGGCCGTTGTCGCAACGGAGTGTGGGGCCTGGACCTCGTCCCGCCCTGCCCGGCGGCGGTAGGCGTTGTCGAAGGTGTTCCACAGCTTGACGCCGGCCGGGCCGCAGTCACGGACGTGGACGGAGGCGTCCGAGAGGAGGCTGCGCGTGACCCGGACGGCGAGGAGATCGAGACGCTGGGTCGCCTTGGGCGGGCGGGAGGACATAGGGACGGGTTCTCCTTCGAAGGTCATGCAGCAAGGTCGATTCCGGCGTAGGCAAGGAAGGCGGCGAGGGCTTCGCGGTAAATGTCCCTCATGCGGCGGCGTTCGTCCTCGTCCCAGTTGTCGTGCATCCGCTTGAGGATGCTGGCGAGGTCGGCCTGCCACGAGTCGCGGTGGAAGGCGTAGTCCACGAGGTGCAGAGTCATGTCCGTTCCACCGCGCCGTGCTCGTCCGGCGAGCTGGATCATGTCCACGACCATGCCTGCGACGATCTCCTCCTGCAGGACCTTGTGAGTCGACCCGAAGCCGGGCGCGGAGCGCATGATCAGGCTGAGGCGTCTCCACGCCTCGGTGCGTGCCGCGGTGAGAGCGCTGACGGGGTCGTCGCTGGGCTCCTTCGGCAGGCTGTTGAGGCCAGCGGCGTTGACCGAGGCGTACATCTCCGGAGGATCGCTCAAGAGCGCCAGGGGGCGGGTGCACAAATAGACGGGGGTGATCGCTGACTTGGTGCCGATGACGATGTTCAGGCCGCGGGCGATGCGCGCCATGGGGACGACGAGGATCTTTCCCTTGGTGGGGAAGGTCTCGAACTCCTCGGGTGTCAACTCGACGATGCCGGCGGGTAGCGGTGGCAGGTCGCTGCGGCGTTCCTTGTCCGGTGGGACGGCGACGCACAGGCCGCCGGTGTAGTTGCCGGAGTTGTAGATACCAAGGGCGATGTAGCGGCAGTGCAGGTAGGAGTTGACCACCACGGCGGCGTGGGCGCGGTCCTTGTCCTCCTTCTCCAAGCGTTCGAGCTCGGGGTGGATGCGGGTGTCGTACAGGTTCTCGCCGAGCGCCTTGAGGGCGGCGGCCTTGAGGTTCTGGGGGAGCCCGGAGATCTGGATGGGGTTGTTGAGGGAGTCGGTGATGGTGTGCTTCTTCGCGCGGATACTGTCCGGCGCAGCGTCGGTCATCCACCACTTCACGGTGCTGTGGATGTGCTCGCGGACGGCCTGCGGGAAGTACGCCGTCGCGGACAGGCCCATGACGGGCCGCTCCACGCCGGCGAGAGCGAGGGAGACAATGCTGCCCAGCTGGGCGGTGTAAGTGTGCGGGTCTCCGGTGATGCTCTGGGAGGTGAGCTCACCGGTCTTGGCCGGGTCGTCCAAGCCGGTGACGCGGTAGCCGAACAGGGCGCGGCCGAGCATGCCGAACGGGAGGATGTTGGCTCCGATGCCTCGTTCGAGGCGTTCGGCGAGGGCGCGGGCCGAGGCCAGACCGCTGGAGCGAAGTTGGGCCGTCTTGCCCGTAAGGTCGTTAAGGGTGTCGTCCAGCTCGGACAGCCAGGTGCGGACGATGAGCAGCTCGACGGCCTCGGCGCGGTCGTGCTCGTTCTTGACGATGCCGCTGAGGACGTCGTCCAGGCGGTGCTGTGCGTGGGTAAGTAGATCAGTACCGCGGTGGCCGAGAAGGTCACCAAGGACGCTACGCACTTCCCGGTGATGGTCTTCCAGTTCCACCATGCTGAACGGGTCGTCGAGCGGGTCATGTCCGGGTTTGGGCGGTCTGAGCGCATTGAGTGTGTCGAACAGCTCTTGCGGGATCTCGTGTTCGCTGGTGATGCCTGATTCGGGGAACAGCAGGTGGATCAGACGGCGGTCCCGGCCCCCGGAGATGTGCCATCCGGTGCTGTTCATACCCGCCCGGTCTCCGACGGGGCCTCCATCGCCCTCGTCGTGCCGCAGGTGGAGCTGCCCCTCGCAGACGGCGGCCAACAGGAACTCGGTGAGGTAGCGGGCGTAGGTGACCGGCGGGACGAGTTCCTTGACCGTGGCGGGCGGCTGCTTGCCAAGCTCGTCGTGGAGCTGCTGGAGCGGGATCTTCTTGTCGAGGCGGGAGTCCAGGACCAGCTCGCTGGAGCACTTCCCGATGGCCGTGGACTGGAACTGGTCGATCTCGTCGATGAGGGTGGCATGGCACCGGCGCAGCAGGAACTCGGCCACGCTCAGGCCGTCGGTGGGCCGACCGTCGAGGTCGATGCCGATGGGCATCCGGCCCATCATGAAGTTGTGGTGGTTGGTCACCACGATGGAAGCGGTGCACGCGTTGTGGTGTTGTTGGTACTTCCCGCACACCGGCACGAACGGGCAGCGTCGGGTTCCCTTGGCTGGGGGCAGCGGGTAGAGGCTCATACAGGATTCCGAGCCGACCGGGTAGGGGTGCGTGGACTCGGTGAAGCGGTTCAGCGAGCAGCCGTAGGAGAGCTGGCTGATCTTCCACCGGATCTTGGCCGACTGCTCGGCGATCGAGCCCTCGATGCGGGAGGCGACCTTCATGGCCCGCTCGTGCAGTCCGTACGGAGACATCAGGGGCGTACACGTCTCGGGGCGGCCAAGGTATGCGAGGTCCTGGCTGATATCCCAGGCTGCCGCGAGTGTCGCCTCCACGGTGGGCAGGACGATCGCAAGAGTCCGCCTGTTGATGGCGAACCACGACGCCATGACGCGGACGAGGACGCTCTTCCCGGTACCGGTGGGGGCGTTGAAGACCTCGGTCGCACCGGCGCGGAGGCGGATCATCTCCTTCGGAGAGATGGTGTCCGTGGTGTTGAGCTGGCCGAAGAGCGCCTTGAGGACCTGGTGCAGGTGTCGGCCTTCGGGCTTGAGCCGCTGATCCAGCTGCCGGGCGAGATCGAGTAGGCCGCTGGTAGGGATCTCGACGTTCGGGGTGTAGGCCGCGGTGTTCACCTGCGGCGAGCTCTGGCACGGGTCGGTTTCGGAGGTGCCCGCGAACGTGGGGAGGAGGGCGCGGCCCTGGATCTCCCCGATGCCTCCGGCGTAGAGCTTGCGTGTCATCCACACCCCGGCCCCGGCGGGCGATGCAGGTTTGGGACGGGGGTGATCCTTGTGGACCCGCTTCAGGGTGCGGTCCACATAGTCCAGAAGATCGTCTCCGACCCGGGGCGAGGCTGCTTCCGCCACGGGCGGTTCACCGACTGGAACGAACTGGGGGGCCTGCCCGGCAGGAGGCGTTGCCAGTCTTTTACGGGCGGCCTGGGTGAAGGGCGGCGCGCTGGCGAACTCACCGGGGGCGTTGACGAGAACGTCCGCGAGTCGTTGTTTCTCCTCGTGCGGCAGGCTCGCCCAGGCCGACCACTTGTCGTACTGGCCGGACAGGAGGAATGCGGCGTACCTGAACCTCGCGGTGGGCTGCCCGTGCTCGTCAGGCGGACCGGGGAAGTAGTGGGCGGCGAGTGCCAGCGCGCAGAAGACCGCCGCGTCGTCCTTGCGGAGCTTGCTTGTCAGGCCCATCGGACTCCCGCCCTCCTGCAGATCTTCTCGCCCATGTCACCTGCGGTGGCCACGTTCAGGCCGAACTCCGCGCACACCCCGCGCAGCAGGGGAAGAGAGGCTTCGCGGTGGTCGGGGACGACAATCCACTCCGCTCCACCGGCATCGCCGCCGTCAGCCTGGATCTTCTTCGCCAGCAGCTTCTCCGAGGTGAAGTCCTTGATGTCGAGCAGGAAGGACTCCGTCTCGTCGTCGCGGTGCCACACATCCACGTGCAGGTCATAGGCATCCTGGTAGGGCCACAGGGTGATCGTGCCGGGACAATCGGCCCCGACGCCCAGGGCGACGGGGTTCATGTAGGGCTCCGGGGCGGCGACGAAACCGCGTGAGCGCAGCGCGTCGTACAAGGCGATCTCGACGAGGCCAGGAACAGTGGTGTAACGCCACGGGCCACGCGTCAGCGCGAGATGCCCGCCGGCTGGCAACGGCTGCGGCACGGGCCCGCGCAGGACGGGGGCGAGGACGGACGCCGCTCCGGTGGGGGCCGGGGGTGGGGCGCCCGGGATCAGCGACGGCGGCTTCCCGGCATCGGGGATCTTGAAAGTGTAGGAGGCTCCCATCAGCTCCGCGTGCGGCCGGTAGAAGCAGCGGACCCTGCCAGTGACCGTTTTGCGGGAACGGTGTTGGGTGACCTTCATCGGCCAGCGGCACACGGGGCAGGCGAACCACCACTGATCGTAGAGCGCGGCAAAGCTGATGGGCCGGTAGAACTGGCCGACGACGCTAGGGAGGTTCAGCCGCCGCACCTCCGTCTCGGTCCCGGCCTGCATACGAGACAGGTCGGAACGACCCTTGACGTATGCCTCTTGGGTGCCTCGCTTCCGTAACCCCTCATAGACAGTGACCTGGTCCATCTCCTGTTCGAGTTCCGCGAGGGAGGTGGACCGGCCGTCCCGGGTCGCCTTGAGGACGGCTCGCGCGACCTCCCTCTGTTCATGATCCAGGTCGAACAGGTCCTCTTCGAACAGGCCATCGTCATTGATGAGTTGGACGCCGGTCATCTCCTCCGGCGGCACCCCGTCAGGGAGGAGGAGGGCGAGCTCGCCGGTCAGTATCTCCAGGAAGGCGTCAAAGGGGAGCGGCTGGCCGGGTCCACGGGCGGCGAGGACCTCCCCGTGGCCCTCCATCAGAGTGCGCAGGCGGCCTTCGGGAGACTGCTCAGTGTTCGTGAAGGCCTCGGCCGACATGGCCGCCGCCCGCATCACCATCTGCCGGATTACGTCATGACTGATCGGCTCGGTCATGGAAGTGAACATCACGCTCGGCAACATAGACCAGGGGTCTGACAATCGAGCGGCGATCAGGGCCGTTACAGCGAATCCGGGACGTTGACCTGGACATTTGGATACGCAGTCTGATATGCGGCGCGGTACGCGTTAATGTGCCGCCTTCCAGCCTCGGTGATCCGCCACCGGTACTCCAGGACGAACGTCCCTCGCCCCTTCTCGGTACGAACGGCGAAACAATCGATGTAACCCCGACTCGGCTTGCCGTTGGGGCGGTAATCGGTACCGAGGTAGTACTTGGCCTTGCCTCCCATCACGTCCTCGGGCAGCCCGTCTGGACCGGCGGCGGCGACCCTTGCCAGATTGCCCCACAGCCACTCCGACAACAGGTGCTTGGGACGGCGCGGCGCAGGGGCGATGCCTAGTCCGACACGGGCACATGCCCGGCCCGCACGGGTCAGTTCCACCAGAACACGGGTAACGAGACCGACCTCCGGAACGTCGATCCGATCTTCAGTGATCTTCAGAAGCCCTCTGCGAGCGAGAGCGTGCAGGGTGGCTCCGGCTCCGGCGTCGAGGCGACCGTCATCGCGAAGGCGTCTCTGAATCGTGGTGTACTCCGCGAACGGAAGGTCGGCTTTGATCGAAAACGGCAGCTTGCGCCATGCGGAGGCCGGCCCTGGGTCCTGATAAGTGGACCGAGCCGCCCTAGCTCGGCGCTCCGCTTCCTGGTCCTCACGAAAGCAGGCGAGCAAGTAGCTACGCTGACGGCTATTCAGACCATCCCACATCGCGTCGGCCTTCTTCCGCAGGGTGCATCACATCCAGAGTTATCGTCCGGCGACCACCCGAGTGGCTGGCAGCACCCAGGCGATGTCCTATGCCCCAAAGCCATGCCGAAATCAGCCGCCCCCGCGCGGCCTTTCGGGCCGCGCGGGGGCGACTTAGCAGCATGCCAGTCAGGCTACGGCAGCCCAGTGACACCCCTCGAGCAGCGGATCCCGCAAGACGCTGCTCAAGCGGGTGAATCAGGAACAGAGCGGCTCTGACGTCCTGTCGGGGGCTTCGACAGGGCCAGCCAGCGGTTCCGTGCCCGCAGGAATAGATCGAAGCCCTGCCGGATTCTCCCGTAGTTGGCTCGGACGCAACAGGGGGAACCGCTGGTGAGCGAACTGAAGCTGTTCCGGCTCGACGCAGACGGCCGGGACGTCGAGCTGCGCGGTTCAACGATGGCGCTGGAGGTCGATCTGCAGCGCCGGATCGAGGCCGGCATGGAGGCCATGCTCGGCATCCGTTTCCTCGCCTCCGAGTACCCGACCGGGCCGTGGCACCGTGGCCGTATCGACTCGCTCGGCCTGGACGAGAACGGCACGCCTGCGCTGATCGAGTACAAGAAAGGCGCCGACAGCGGTGTCCTCTCGCAGGCCGTCTCCTACCTGTCGTGGTTGGACTCCGCGCGTCACGAGTTCGAGGCGCTGGTCAAGGAGCAGCTGGGTTCCGAGGCCGCCCAGTCGATCGACTGGCGGAACCCGCGGATGGTTTGTATTGCGGCCAGTTTCTCTCACCACGACCGGGTCGCGGTAAAGCGCCTGCATGAGCGGGTCGACCTGGTGCGCTACCGCGTCTTCGACGGCGGGCTGCTGAGCCTGCTGCTGATCGAATCCGCATCTGGGTCTCCCAGCCCCGCTCCGCCTCGGAGGCAGATTAGGCAGAGGAAGTTGGCGGCCGGTGCCGACGGCGGTTCGGTCCAGGCGCCCGCGGGCGTGGCTCCGGCTCGCCTGCACCCGTAGGAAGGCTTCCCCTTCGGGCGTCCCGCTGCCCGCGTCTTCTCCGTAGCGCTGCGGTTTCGGCGCTGGATGGCCCGCAGTTCCATCTGCGCGCCCCAGGCCTCCATAGTGAAGCGGTTCTCGTCGACCTGGTCATCCAGATCCCACGGACCGTCATGCCCGTAGGTGACGAGCAGCTTCTCTTCGTCACGCATCTTGTAGCCGGTGTTCAGGCAGTCCACGACGTTGCGGCCGAGCCGGTCCACGGCTGCGGCCACCAACCCGTCGTACGGACCCTGCTCATCGCGAAGCCACGGGCCCAGTTTCGGCCGGGTCATCGGGTCGGTGGCGCCCGACACCTCCCAATCGTCGGCCCAGCCGATGATGTGCCCCCCGACTGACGCGGCGGCGGTCAGCACGTCCTCGCGTTGCCGCTCCGGCGACGACGTAGCGAGTTTCATCCGCGACAGCCGTCGCACGCCGAGCAGGCACTTCCCGCATCCGTCGTAGGGGCGTTCGATCATGTTCAGGTCCGTACCGCGCAAGACTTCTCCGTTTCGAACACGCAAGGTACGGAGATTTGGCGGCCACACCCAGGACGATCTTGCTCAGCCCAGGAAGCTCAGTCGAATCTGACGGTTGACATTGTCTTTATTGGTGTCCACCAGGCAGACCGACTGCCACGTGCCGAGTTCCAGCCGGCCGTCCAGCACCGGCAGGGTCGCGTGGGGCGGGACGAGGGCGGGTAGGACGTGGTCGCGGCCGTGGCCGGGGCTGCCGTGGCGGTGCTGCCAGCGGTCGTCGGCGGGCAGCAGTGTGTGCAGCGCGGCCAGGAGGTCGTCGTCGCTGCCGGCGCCGGTCTCGAGAACGGCGATCCCGGCTGTCGCGTGGGGGACGAAGACATTGAGGAGGCCGTCGCGGCCGGCGGCCGCCTCGCGCAGGAAGGACTCGCAGTCGCCGGTGATGTCGACGACCCTCTCAGTGGACCCGGAGGTGATGTTCAGAACTCGGGTGGTGAAGACATCTGACATGCTCCCCATCCTGACGCACGCGCCACGATTCACCGGGTCAGGCCGGACCGAGTGGCGATACCGGCGTCCACTGGACGAGACGCCGTTGACCGTGCGCATGCCACCTGGCTAGGTTCAGCCGCATGTTGCGTTCAGCCCTGCTCACCACGCGCGGTCACATCGACCTGCTGCGGGTGGCCTCCGCCGCGTGTCGCCGCGGCTGCTGACGCCCCTTTCTCTCCCCCCCCTCTCCGCTCACCTCGCCTTCGTCGCGCCTGCCCGCCGGTCTCCCCTGATCCCGTGGGCGCGGTGAGGACGAGGCGTGCCGTCAACGGCCCTCGCTCTCCCCCTGTGGAGCCTCTTCATGAGCATCAGCCATGCCCCGCCGAGGTCATCGGTACCCGATATTTCGCCTGTATCGGCTTCTGATCTCGACCTCCAGCCCCTCGTCCCCACCTCCTCCCGCCGCACCCGCGTCCCCCGCTGGCTGCGCCGCACCACCGGACCGGTTCTGCTGCTGGTGTTGTGGCAACTTCTGAGCAGCACGGGCTCGTTGCCGCCGGATGTGCTCGCCTCGCCCGGCCGTATCGCCCAGGTCGGCGGGGACATGGTCGCCGACGGTTCGCTGCCCGCCGCGATGGGCACCTCGCTCCAGCGGGTCGCGGTCGGGCTGCTGTTCGGCCTGGTCGTCGGCACCGGACTCGCCCTGCTCTCGGGCCTGTTCCGGATCGGCGAGGACCTGGTGGACGCGCCCTTGCAGATGCTGCGGACCGTGCCGTTCGTGGGGCTCATCCCGCTGTTCATCATCTGGTTCGGCATCGGCGAGGCCCCCAAGGTCGCCATCATCACGCTCGGCGTGACCTTCCCGCTCTATCTCAACGTCTACGCCGGGATCAGGGGCGTGGACTCCCAGTTGATCGAGGCCGGGGAGTCCCTCGGCCTGTCGCGGTGGGGCCTCGTACGGCATGTCGTACTGCCCGGCGCGCTGCCGAGCGCGATGACCGGTCTGCGCTACTCGCTCGGCATCGCCTGGCTCGCGCTGGTCTTCGCCGAGCAGGTCAACGCCGATTCCGGCATCGGGTTCCTCATGGTGCAGGCGCGGGACTTCCTGCGGACCGACGTGATCATCGTCTGCCTGGTCGTCTACGCCTTTCTCGGCCTGCTCGCCGACTTCATCGTCCGCTCTCTCGAAAAGGTGCTGCTGCAATGGCGACCGACGTTCACCGGCCGGTGACCCCCCAGGCCGTCCATGTCGACGGGCTCACCCGCTCCTTCGACGGCCGTGCCGTCATCGACGATCTGCGACTGGACGTCCGACCGGGCGAGTTCGTGGCCCTGCTCGGCCGCAGCGGCTGCGGCAAGTCGACGCTGCTGCGCATCCTCGCCGGGCTCGACCGCGACATCGAGGGCAGCGTCCTGGTGCCGCGCCGCAAGGCCGTCGCCTTCCAGGCGCCGCGGCTGATGCCGTGGAAGAAGGTGTGGCGCAACGTGCTTCTCGGTCTGCCGGGCAAGCCCGAACGGGCCGTCGCCGAGCAGGCCCTCGACGAGGTCGGCCTCGGCCACCGCTCGGACGCCTGGCCCAAGACCCTCTCCGGCGGCGAGGCCCAACGCGCCTCCCTGGCACGGGCGTTGGTGCGCGAGCCGGATCTGCTGCTGCTCGACGAGCCGTTCGGGGCGCTCGACGCGCTCACCCGCATCAAGGCCCAGCGGCTCGTGGGCGAGCTGTGGCAGCGCCGGGGGTGCGCGGTGCTCCTCGTCACCCATGACGTGGAGGAGGCCGTGCTGCTCGCCGACCGCGTCCTGGTGATGGACAACGGCGTCATCGCCCACGAGCAGCACATCGACCTCGACCGTCCCCGCGACATCGCCGACCCGCGCTTCGCCGCGCTGCGCGCCGGACTCCTCGAACGCCTGGGCGTCGAGGCGACGGCCGCCGAAGCCGCCTGACCCACCTCGCGCACCGCACCGTACGAACCCTACGGCCGAAGCCGCCTGACCTGCGCGAACCCCTCACGCACGACCCGTACAACCCGTACGACCCACATGAACGGAACCGCCATGCGACGACGCCTCGCCCCCGCCGCCCTGCTTCTCCCCCTCGCCCTGCTGCTCTCCGCCTGCGGCGGGAACTCGGCCGCCAGCACGTCGGACGGCGGCACCGACGGCCAGGGCGACGTCACGATCAACGTCGGTGACCAGAAGGGCGGTTCGGAGGCCATCCTGCGGGCCGCCGGGGAACTGAAGAACCTCGACTACAAGATCAAGTGGTCGACGTTCACCTCCGGCCCGCCCCTGCTGGAGGCCGTCAACGCCAAGGCCGTCGACATCGGCGGCGTCGGCAACACCCCGCCGGTGTTCGCCGCCGGGGCGGGTTCGAAGATCAAGGTCGTGGCCGCATGGCACGGCACGTCCAAGGGCGACACCATCCTCGTCCCGAACGACTCGTCCCTGAAGAACCCCGCGCAGCTCAAGGGCAAGTCGGTCGCCGTCGCCCAGGGATCCTCCGCGCACTTCCAGCTGGTCGCGAACCTCAAGAAGGTCGGGCTGAAGCTGAGCGACGTCAAGGTCAAGTACCTCCAGCCGGCCGACGCGCTCGCCGCGTTCACCGCCGGCAAGGTCGACGCGTGGGCGGTGTGGGACCCGTACACCTCACAGGTGCTCAAGGCCAAGCAGGGCCGCGTGCTGAGCGACGGCGACGGTGTGACCAACGGGCTCACCTTCCAGGTCGCGGCACCGGAGGCGCTGAAGGACAAGAAGAAGGCCGCCGCCGTCAAGGACTACCTGGAGCGGCTGCGTCGCGCCTACACCTGGGTGTACGACCACGAGGAGGAGTGGGCGAAGGTCTGGGCGAAGGACACCGGGCTCCCCGAGGACGTGGCACTCGCGGCGGTGAAGCGCACCTACACCACCCGGGTCGAGGTCGCGGTCGACAAGCCGTTGATCGCCTCAGAGCAGGAGATCGCCGACACGTTCACGGCGTTGAAGCTCATCCCGCGCAAGGTCGACTTCGCCGACTTCACCGACACCCGGTTCAACGGCGACCTGCCGCCGTCGACCACCGCGCCCCGGCCGTCGGAAGGCTCGTGACCTGACCTGATCCGACCCGACCGTGCGGGAAGATCCATGACTGCGGCGCGGTTGGTAGAAGCGTGAACAACACGCGCGAGGTCGAGGTGGTCGTCATAGGCGCAGGTCAGGCCGGTCTGGCCGGCGCCTTTCACCTGCGGCGGGCCGGTTTCGAGCCGGACCGCGACTTCGTCGTGCTGGACCACTCCCCCGGGCCCGGCGGCGCCTGGCAGTTCCGCTGGCCGTCGCTGACGTACGGCAAGGTGCACGGCATGCACGCGCTGCCGGGGATGGAACTCACCGGCGCGGACCCGGCACGACCGTCCGCCGAGGTGATCAGCGACTACTTCGACCGCTACGAACGGACCTTCGACCTGCGCGTGCGGCGCCCGGTCGACGTACGCGCGGTGCGCGAGGGTTCCGGCGGGCGGCTGCTCGTGGAGACCTCGGACGGCGTGTGGTCGACGCGGGCGCTGATCAACGCGACCGGCACCTGGGACCGGCCGTTCTTGCCGCGCTACCCCGGGCAGGAGACCTTCCGGGGACGGCAGTTGCACACCGCGCGGTACCCCGGACCCGAGGAGTTCGCCGGGCAGCGGGTCGTCGTGGTGGGCGGCGGTGCGTCGGGCACGCAGCATCTGCTGGAGATCGCCGCGTACGCCGCTTCCACCACCTGGGTGACGCGGCGCCCGCCCGTCTTCCGTGAGGGGCCCTTCGACGAGGACGCGGGCCGGGCGGCGGTCGCGCTCGTCGAGGAGCGGGTACGGCAGGGGCTGCCGCCCAGGAGTGTCGTCTCGGTCACCGGGCTGCCGCTCAACGACGCGATCCGGCAGGGCATCGAGGACGGGGTGCTCGACCGGCAGCCGATGTTCGACCGGATCACGCCCACCGGGGTGGACTGGAAGGACGGCCGGCATGTCGACGCCGACGTCATCCTCTGGGCCACCGGCTTCCGGCCGGCCGTCGACCACCTCGCCCCGCTGCGGCTGCGCGAGCCGGGCGGCGGCATCCGTATCGAGGGCACGCGCGCGGCCGCCGACCCGCGGATCCACCTCGTCGGCTACGGACCGTCGGCCAGCACGATCGGCGCGAACCGGGCCGGGCGGGCGGCCGTCCGCGACATCAGGCGACTGCTGACGTCCGAGCCGGCCGCGGCGTGACGACAACGTGACGTGATGTCGGCTATGGGCTGCGGGCCGTTCACGGCTGGTCGCGCAGTGCCCCGCTCCCCTCAGGGGCCGCCGCCGTGCCCGTGCCCTTCACCTGGGCGTTGAACTCCGCGACATTGCGCTGGTGTTCCGCGTAGTCCGCGGTGAAGCGGGTGTCGCCCGGCCGGACCGTGACAAAGTACAGCCAGTCGCCCGCGGGCGGGTTGACGGCGGCGTGCATCGCCTCCTCGCCCGGGTTGTCGATGGGTGTGGGCGGCAGGCCCATGCGCTGGTACGTGTTGTAGGGGTTCTCGATCCGGGTGTCGCTCTCCGTCGTCCGCAGAGTGGAGCGGCCCAGCGCGTAGTTGACGGTGGAGTCCATCTGGAGCGGCATACCGCGTTCGAGGCGGTTGAAGACGACCCGGGCCACCTTGCCCATGTCGTCCGCGGTGGCCGCCTCCGCCTGGACGATGCTCGCGATGGTGACGGCCTGGTAGACGTTCATCGCGTTGCGCTGGGCCCCTGCGGCGATGGGCGCGCCGTTGAACTTCTCGTTCGCCGTGTCGATCATCCGCGCCAGGAGATTCTCCGGCTTGGTCTTCCAGGGGAGCGGATAGGTCGCCGGGAAGAGGTAGCCCTCCGGGTTGCCGTTGGCGTCGTCCGGCAGCTTCGCGGCGGCCTTCGCGAGGGACTTCTTGGCGCTGCCGGCGGGCAGGGCGAGGGCCTTGTCGACGGCGGCGTAGACCTGGCTCGCGCGCCAGCCCTCGGGGATGACCAGGGTCGCGGTCCGGCCGTCGCCGTCCCCGGGCCCCAGAATCAGCAGCGGCACCGCCACGGCGGTGCCGACCAGGACGGCTCCGGTCGCGACGAGGACGATACGGCCCCGGCGCGTCAGTCGCATGGCGCTTCGTGGCGGAGTGTTCGTCTGCATGCGGGCACGGTAACTCGCATTTCGTCATAAACCTGGCATATCTTCAGTTTGTCGGTTCCAGTTGGGCATCCCGGCGTACGAGCGCCGCGTACCGTCCGTCCCGCTCCAGGAGTTCCTCGTGTGTGCCGCGTTCGACGGCGTGCCCCGAGTCGAGGACCACGATCTGGTCGGCATGCCGCACCGTGGAGAGCCGGTGGGCGATGGTCACCGTGGTGCGGTTGGCCGACAGGGCGTCGATGGCCTCCTGGACGGCGGCCTCGGTCCGGGTGTCCAGGGCGCTGGTGGCCTCGTCGAGGATGAGGACCGGCGGGTCGCGCAGGATCGTGCGCGCGATGGCCAGGCGCTGCTTCTCACCGCCGGAGAAGCGGTGGCCGCGTTCGCCGACGACGGTGTCGTAGCCGTCGGGCAGGGACGCGATGTGGTCGTGGATCTGCGCCGCCTTCGCCGCCTGGTACAGCTCCTCGTCGGTGGCGTCGGGCCTGGCGAAGCGCAGATTGTCGGCGACCGGGGCGTGGAAGAGGTACGTCTCCTGCGAGACGACGCCGACCGCGCGCGCCAGGGTGTCGAAGTCGAGGTCGCGGACGTCGACCCCGTCGAGGGTGACGCGGCCGCCGGTCACGTCGTAGAGCCGGGGCACCAGATAGCCGAGGGTGGACTTGCCGGCGCCGGTGGAGCCGACGAGGGCGAGGCTGCTGCCCGCCGGGACGGTGAGGTCGATGGCGTCGAGGACCGGGCCGTCCTTGTCGTCGTAGCCGAAGGAGACGTTCTCGAAGCGGACCTCGCCCTTGACCCGGTCGAGGCGGACCGGGTCCGCGCGCTCGGTGATGTCCACGGGCAGGTCGAGGTACTCGAAGATGCGCTGGAAGAGGGCGAGCGAGCTCTGGATCTGCACACCGGTCGACAGCAGGCTCACGGCCGGGCGGAACAGGCCCTGCTGGAGCGAGACGAACGCGACGATCGTGCCGAGGGAGACCTGGGGGCCGCCCAGTTGGAGGGCCATGCCGGCGGTCCAGTAGATGACGGCGGGCAGGGCGGCCATCACGATCGTGATCACGGCCATGCGCCAGCGGCCGGCCATGTTCGACCGCACCTCGAGGTCGACGAGTTCCTCGGACTCGTCGGCGAAGGACTTCGTCAGCGAGTCGGAGCGGCCCATCGTGCGGCCGAGCAGGATGCCGCTGACGGAGAGCGACTCGGTGACCGTGGCGGCCATGGTGGCCATCTGCTTCTGGCGCTGGGTGGTGATCCTGCGGCGCTCCTTGCCGACGCGGCGGCTGATCCACACGAACACCGGCAGCAACAGCAGCGAGACGACGGTCAGACGCCAGTCGAGGACGACCATCGCGACGATCGTCGCGACGACGCTTGTCAGGTTGGAGACCAGGGAGGTCGCGGTGGAGGTGACGGTGGCCTGCATGCCGCCGATGTCGTTGGCGATGCGGGACTGCACCTCGCCGGTGCGCGTACGGGTGAAGAACGCCAGGGACATGCGCTGGAGCCGGCCGTAGACGGCGGTGCGCAGGTCGTGCATGACGCGCTGGCCGACCGTCGTCGAGATCAGGGTCTGCAGCACGCCGAAGACGCTGGTGAGGACGGCGCTGAGGATCATGCCGAGGGCGAGCAGGCTGAGCAGGCCGGTGCGCCCCTCGGGGATCGCGACGTCCAGGATCTCCTTCAGCATGAAGGGCGTGGCGACCGAGACCAGCGAGGCGGCGCCGACCAGCAGGCCGACGATCGCGAGGCGGCCTCGGTAGGGCCGGAAGAGCCTGAGGATGCGGCGGACCTGCCGGGGCTGTTCCTTCGAGCCGTCGGGTGGGGTCCAGGGGGTTTCGTGATCGGGAGGCATGGGCTCCTTCGAGAGCGGTACGGCACCGGCGGGCGCCGGGCGGGTCGGATCGTAGCTCATTGTTACCTATACTCACAATGAACTGCATCCTGATATTGTTCCCGTATGACCACGCCCGATCCCGACGGCCTGCTCGCCGAGCAGTTGCTGCGGCTCACCCGCCGGGTCCATCGCATCCAGAAGCGCCATCTGGAGCAGCGCGACCTCGGTATCACCCCGGCCCAGTCCCGGCTGCTGCGCACCCTCGCGCACTGGGGCTCGCCGCCGCGCATGGCCGATCTGGCCGAGCGCCTGGAGGTGGTGCCGCGGGCCGTGACGACGCTGGTCGACGCGCTGGAGGCGAGCGGGAAAGTACGGCGGGTCCCGGACCCGGCGAATCGCCGGGTGATCCGCATCGAACTCACGGACGACGGGCATGGCGCGCTGCGCGAGCTGCGGGCGGCGCGCAGATCGGCAGCGGAGGAGATCCTCGCCCCGCTGGCCGAGGATCAGCGCGCGGCGCTCGGGGGGCTGTTGGACACGCTGATCGACGGGGCGCCGGTACGGCGGTGCTGAGGGCTTCGCCGATCAGGCGGGGGGGGTGGGTCGGCGGTGCTGAGGGCTTCACCGGTCAAGCGGGGGACGGCCCGGCGGCGGCGATCCCTTCAGCTGGGCGACGGCCCGACGACGGCGCCACATGCCGCGCCGGTCGGCCGGGGGCCCGTGTGGCGGCGCCGGGGCGCTGAAGCCTGGACCCGCCACGGCCCGTGAAACGGGGCGCGGCCGCCGCTCGTGTTGCTGGAGCGGTGGCCGCGGGCCGTTCAGCTTGGGTCAACCGACCTCGGGGGCGGGTTCCTTGGGCTTCTGGGTGGGGATGCCCGAGGCTGGGGCATCGGCCGCCGTCGGCTTGATCGCCGGGGCGCTGGCGCCGACGCCCTTGCCGCCGTCGCCGTCGCCCTCGTCGTCGTCCTCCGGCGGAGCCGCGTAGTCCCCGTCGAGCGTCTTCTTCGCCCTGTCGGTATCCAGGGCGCCCTCCCAGCGGGACACCGCGAACACGGCGACGCAGTTGCCGAGCAGGTTCGTGACGACGCGCATCGAGTCCATGATGCGGTCCACACCGAGCAGCAGGGCGACCGCTCCGGCCGGAATCGCACCCAGCGAGGAGGCGGTCGCGGACAGGGCGAGGAACGCCGAGCCGGGGATGCCCGCCATGCCCTTGCTGGTCAGCATCAGCACCAGCACCACGGTGACCTGCTGCCCCAGGGTCAGGTCCACGCCCACCGCCTGGGCGATGAACAGCGTGCCGATGGACAGGTAGAGCGAGGCGCCGTCGAGGTTGAAGGAGTAACCCGTGGGCAGCACGAGACCCACGGCGTCGTCGCGGGCGCCGGCCCGCCGCAGCTTCTGCATCACCCGCGGCATGACCGCCTCGGTGGACGCGGTACCGAGCGCGAGCAGCATCTCCTCGCGGATGTAGCGCAGGAACTTCCACAGGCTGAGCCCGGTCACCAGGCGCAGGGCGACGGCGAGCAGCGCGATGAACAGCGCCGCCGCGACATAGCAGAGCACGATGAGCTTGGCGTACGTCTTCATCACGCCCAGCCCGTAGTTGCCGACGAGGTGGGCCATCGCACCGAACACCGCGATCGGCGCCAGTCGCATGATGAAGCCGACGACCGCGAAGATGACGTCCTGGGCCTGGTCGATGGCGGGCAGGATCTTCGGCACCTTGGTGTGCCCGAGGTGCAGCAGGGCGGCGCCCACCAGACAGGCCAGGATCAGGACCTGGAGCAACTCGTTGTCGGCGAAGGCGCCGACGAAACTCTCGGGCAGCGCGTGGAGGAGGAACTCGGTCGTCGAGGGCAGATGCCCGCCGCCGGTCGTCTTCTCCACGGCGGCCGCGTCCAGCGAGCCGGGGTCGACGTTCATGCCCTTGCCGGGCCCGACGAGGTTGGCGGCGAGGAGACCGATGACCAGGGCGACCGTGGAGGCGACCTCGAACCAGATCAGGGCCTTGACCCCGATCCGGCCGAAGGCCTTCAGGTCACCGGCCTTGGCGATGCCGACGACGACCACGCAGAACACCAGCGGCGAGATCACGGTCTTGATGAGGCGGGTGAAACCGTCGCCGAGCGGCTGGAGAGCCGTGGCCGTGTCCGGCCACAGCTTTCCGACGACGATTCCGAGAACGAGCGCGCAGAGAACCTGCGCGAAAAGTGAGGTACGCAGTGTGCGTGCGACACGTCGCGGCAGAGACGGTACGGACGGTGGCACGGGGCCTCCTTGGGGGGACGGGCTACACAGAGGCCGGAGGGGACTTCTGCGATACGGAAAGCTGCTTCCGTAACCGAACACTCTGGAGGCTGTCTTGATCGCGCACAAGACCGCAATGTTTCGGACACGTAAAAGTGGCTTAAGTGATGCATGTCACACCGACCACACCGCTCCCCTCAGCACCGGTCGCGGTCTCCCGTGAGCACCCCCTGAACCGTGGTCAGCGTGCGGTCGTAGCAGCCGTGCGAGCCGTACAGCCGGTAGCGCTCACTCGTGGTGCCGACCGCGTGCCGCTGATCGCGGGGCACGTTCGCCGTGTACGTGGCATCGCCCGTGTAGGAGTCGTCGAGGCGCGACCAGGCGGTGCGCCGACCGCCCCGCGACTCGACGGTCGCGGCACGGTCGCCGAGGGCCAGCACAGTGCGCAGCCGGTCGCCCGCCCCGAGGGTGGTCGTGCCGTCCATCGTGTAAGTCCGGTGGGTGCGGGTGCTGCGGGCCGGTCCGCGCCCGTCGACGGTCACGGACTCGTCGTCGGTCCAGGTGGCCTCGAGCCCGTCGGTCGTCTCACCGTCGGTCCAGCGGTGCTCGGAGGTGTGGGCGAGCGAGCGGCCGACGGTCGTCGTGACGCGGCCGTGTGAGGTGTCCACGTATCCGGCGACGGTCAGCCGGTGCGCGCCCTCGGTGTCCACCCGGTGCTCCGAACCGGGCGTGTAGTCCGAGGAGTCGGTGAGATCGCCCTCCCGGTGCGCGGTGAGCTTCCCGGTGACATGGGTGCGCCGCTCGTCCTGCCAGACGAGGACGTTCACGGGGGTGCTCCAGCCGGCCTGCCCCTCCGGGACGCCGACGACCGAGACCTCGACGCGGTGCGACCGGCCGTCGTTGAGGAGCCCGGCGAAGGGGGTGAGATCGTAGGTGATCGGTTTGATGTCGAAGGCGCGCGGGCCCGGGGTCACGTACCAGAGGAAGGGGTTGGACCAGCCGCCGGTCCACACGGTCGGGAACGGCGTGGCGATGCCCGCGAGCCGGCCGTCCATACGGATCTGCACCTCGCGGTAGGGGCCCCGGCCGGCCTTGCAGGAGTACGGCGCGGGATCGGGCACCGAGAGGTACCAGTACTCCTCGCAGCCGCCTCCGGAACCGGTGGCGTACACCTCGGCGACGATGCGCTCGCTGTTGCGCGGGGTGGTGAGGGCCGAGTCGTCGTCGAGGGTGAGCACCCGGTCGGGGCTCCTGCTGTCCGGGCGGCCCTCGTAGAACGTCAGCGTGACCTTGACGTCGAGGACGCCGGTGTAGGTGTCGTCGACGACGTTGCCGATGAGCATCTCGACGTCCTGGCTCCCGCGGAAGGTGTCGCCGTAGCGCGTGACGTCCTTCTCCACGGACCACTCGATGCCGTCGGGCGAGGGCTGCGGCGTCGACGTACGGAAGATCTCCACCCCGCCGACGTGCAGATAGCCGAGGCGGTCGTACTGGCGCCCCTTGACCTTGCCGTCGAGCCGCAGCACGACCTTGCTCCAGCGGTCGCCGCAGTCGTCGGGCGGGGTGTACGTGCCCCGGTACGGGGTGAAGTCGCGGAACTGCGCCTGGGCGACGGTGACCTCGCAGGCCTTCCCGCCCGGCCTGACGACGGGCGGGGCGGCCGTGACCGGGTCGTGCCAGTCGGTGCCGAACTCGGCGGGGACGTCGGCCGCCCGGGCGGGGCCGGTTCCGAGGAGGGTGCTCGCCAGGAGGGTCGCCCCGGCAAGCATGGACATGACGATCCGTCTCTTCATGGCCGGTGTTCTACGGGGAGTCCGCCGCCTCCGCAATGAGCAACCGCCCGTCGAGGCAGCGCTGTTCCCACCCCTGGCGGCCGGTTCCGGTCGGTGGGCCGCTCGCGCACCGGAAAACCGGTTGCCTCCGACCATGCCGCGACGCGAACCTGTCACGGTTTGCTGCCATCGGCCGAACCCCCCATCACCCTGACACGAGCCACTGGGACGTCATGCAGATTCAAGACCTTCCCTACGCCGACCCCGGCGTGCCGGACGCGCGTTCGGGTCCCCGATTCCTGTGGTGGCTCTTCCGCAATCAGCTCGGCGGGCAGCTCAAGTCGCTGGCCTGGGGGCTGCTGCACTTCGCCTCCGTCGCCGCGCTGCCGTTCTGCGTCGGTGTCGCCGTACAGGCCGTCGTCGACCGCTCCGGCACGCGGCTCGCCCTGGCGGGCGGTCTGCTGGCACTGGTCTGCGTCACCAACGCGGTCGGCGACACCTTCCTGCACCGCACCGCCATCACCAACTGGATCACGGCGGCCGCCCGCGTCCAGCAACTGCTCGCCCGCAAGGCCGCCCAGCTGGGCTCGGCGCTGACCCGGCGCGTCGCGGCCGGTGAGGTCGTCGCCGTGTCCACGGGCGACGTCGAGAAGATCGGCTGGTTCGTGGAGGCCCTGTCGCGGTTCACCGCGGCCCTGGTCACCATCGTGCTGGTCTGCGTCGGTCTGCTCGTCTACCAGCCCGCGCTCGGCGTGGTCGTGGCCGTCGGCCTGCCCGTGCTGGCACTCGCCGTGCTGCCCCTGCTGCCCCGCGCCACCCGGCGGGCCGACACCCAGCGCGAGAAGGCCGGACGCGCCACCGAACTCGCCTCGGACACCGTCGCCGGACTGCGCGTGCTGCGCGGCATCGGCGGTGAGGAACTGTTCCTCGACCGCTACCGCAGCGCCTCCCAGGAGGTCCGGCACGCGGCCGTGCGCAGCGCCCGGATGTGGTCGCTGATCTCCGCGATCCAGGTCCTGCTGCCGGGTCTGCTGCTCATCGCCGTCGTCTGGCACGGCGTGCAGTTGGCCCGCCAGGGCCGGATCACCGTCGGCGAACTGGTCACCGTCTACAGCTCGGTGATGGTGCTCACCTATCCGCTGCGGCACTTCGAGGAGATCGCCATGGCGTACTCCTTCTCCCGGCCCTCGGCCAAGCGGGCGGCGGGCGTGCTGTCGCTGGAGCGGGCCACGGACACCGCCGGGTCCCGCGCGGCCGAGGCCCCCGCCGGAGACCTGTACGACCCGGACACCGGGCTGCTCGCGTCCCCCGGCCGGCTCACCGCCGTGGTCTGCGGCGACCCGGACGCGGCGGGCCGGCTGGCGGAACGGCTGGGCGGACACCCCTCGCAGGAGGGCACCTCGGTGCTGCTGGGCGGTGTGCCGCTCGACGAACTCCCGCTGGCCTCGGCCCGTACGGCCGTCCTCGTCCAGGACAAGGACCCGGTGCTGCTCTCCGGCTCGCTGCGCGAACTGTTCGACGTACCCGCGTCGGGTGCCGTGGAGCCGCGGGAGGCGCTGGCCGCCGCGCAGTGCGACGACGTGCTGGCGGCGCTGGTGCAGGGCTCGCTGGACGCCGCCGACCCCATGGACGCCCGGATCACCGAACGCGGCCGGTCCCTGTCCGGCGGGCAGCGCCAGCGGCTCGCGCTCGCCCGGTCGCTGATCACGGACCCGGAGGTGCTGGTCCTGGACGAGCCGACCTCGGCCGTCGACTCGCACACCGAGGCACGGATCGCCGAAGGCGTGCGGGAGCTGCGCGCGGGGCGCACGACCGTGGTGTTCACCTCCTCCCCGCTGCTGCTGGACCGCGCCGACCGGGTCGTGTTCCTGCACGACGGCGAGGTCGCCGCGGTCGGCGCCCATCGCGAGCTGGTGCGCACCGAGCCCCGCTACCGGGCGGTGGTCACCCGCGAGACCGAGGACGAGGCCGCCCTGAACGGTGCGGCCGACCTGACCGACGTACTGGCGGAACTGGAAGAGATCGAGGAGAAGGCATGATCGGCGTCGCGCCACCGGCGTACGACCCGGCCGCCCCGACGACGGCGAACACCCTGCCGGTCGGCGCCCCCGCGACCGTCCGCGCCTACGCGGGCGAACTGCTGCGCCGGCACCGCCGGGCGTTCGTGCTGCTCATCACCGTCAACACGGTCGCCGTCATCGCCTCGATGGCCGGTCCGTGGCTGCTGGGCGGGCTCGTGGAGCGGGTGTCCGACGGGGCGCGGGACCTGCGCCTGGAACTCACGGCGGGGCTGTTCGTGGCCGCGCTGGCCGTCCAGGCGGCGTTCGTCCACCAGGTGCGGCTGCGCGGCGCGATGCTCGGTGAGCGGATGCTGGCCGACCTGCGCGAGGACTTCCTCGTGCGGTCGGTCGGGCTGCCGCCCGGCGTGCTGGAGCGGGCCGGGACCGGGGACCTGCTGTCGCGGATCACGACCGACATCGACCGGCTGGGCAACGCCATGCGCGAGGCCGTGCCGCAGTTGTCGATCGGCGTGGTGTGGGTGGTGCTGCTGATGGGCGGGCTGGTGGTCACGGCGCCGCCGCTGGCGCTCGCCGTGCTGCTCGCCCTGCCGGTGCTGGTGGTCGGCTGCCGCTGGTACTTCCGGCGGGCGCCGGCCGCCTACCGCTCGGAGTCCGCCGGGTACGCCGCGGTGGCCGCCGCGCTCGCCGAGACGGTGGATGCCGGGCGTACGGTCGAGGCGCACCGCCTCGGTGATCGCCGGGTGGCCCTCTCCGAGCGCCGGATCAAGGAGTGGACGGCCTGGGAGCGCTACACGCTGTGGCTGCGGTCGGTGCTCTTCCCGGTCTTCAACGTCACCCACGTGACCGTGCTCGCCTCGGTCCTGCTGGTCGGCGGTGTGTTCGCCCTCCGGGGCTGGATCGACGTCGGGCAGCTCACGACGGGGGCGCTGATCGCCCAGATGCTCGTCGACCCGGTGGGCATGATCCTGCGCTGGTACGACGAGCTGCAGGTGGCCCAGGTGTCGCTGGCCCGGCTGGTCGGGGTCCGGGACATCGAACCGGAGGCCGGCGACTCCTCCGTGGCGCCCGAGGGACGCCATGTGCGGGCCGACCGGGTGCACTTCGGCTATCTGGAGGGCGTGGACGTCCTGCGCAAGGTGTCCCTGGAGGTCTCCCCCGGCACCCGGCTGGCCCTGGTCGGGCCCTCGGGTGCGGGCAAGTCGACGCTGGGGCGGCTGCTCGCCGGGATCTACGCGCCCCGGGACGGCCGGATCACGCTGGGCGACGCCGAGCTGTCCCGGATGCCGGCGGAACGCGTCCGCGCCCATGTCGCGCTGGTCAACCAGGAGCACCACGTGTTCGTCGGCTCCCTGCGCGACAACCTGCGCCTCGCCCGGACCGACGCGGTCGAGGCCGAGCTCTGGGCGGCGCTTGGCGCGGTCGACGCGGACGGCTGGGCCCGGGCTCTCGACGACGGTCTGGACACCGAGGTCGGCTCCGGCGGCCTGGCGCTCACCCCGGCCCAGGCCCAGCAGATCGCCCTGGCCCGCCTCGTCCTCGCGGACCCGCACACCCTGGTCCTGGACGAGGCGACGTCCCTGCTCGACCCCCGAGCCGCCCGCCACCTGGAACGCTCCCTGGCTCGCGTCCTCGACGGCCGCACGGTCGTGGCCATCGCCCACCGCCTCCACACCGCCCACGACGCGGATGTCATCGCCGTCGTCGAGAACGGCCGGATCAGCGAGCTGGGCAGTCACGACGACCTGGTAGCGGCGGAGGGGGCGTACGCGGCGCTGTGGAGGTCCTGGCACGGCTGAGGCCGGGAGGCGCCGGGGGCAGGAATCGGTCCGTCGGCTGGAGGGCGCCATCGCCGGCGTCTGCGGCAGGCCGGGCGGCTTGGGTGCGTACGCGGCTTGGGTGCCTACGCGGCGAAGCCCCCGGCAGGGGTCCGTGGCGTTGCGCGGGGACGAGACCCGGTGGAAGGCTGGAATCAGGCACCGGCTCGGGGAACGGGCCCGTCCCCACCCCCTGGAGGTACCCGTGAACAGGTCCGACGGTTGGGGAGACGACGTCTACCAACCGGATCAAGACGAGCAGCGAGAGGACACGGGGCTGCTCGACGCCGAGGACACCCTGGTGGACGACGGCGTCGACGATCCCCTGGACCGGGGCTGGTCCCCTCCCGAGCGGCCCTGGGCCGTCGAGCACCTCGGTGTGACGGCGGCCGAGCGGCGCGCGGGCGAGACGCTGGACCAGCGGCTCTCCGAGGAGCTGCCGGATTCCGCCGCGCCGGACGGTGACGGTCTCGGGGACTGCCAGGGCACCGACGGGGAACTCCTGGACAACGAGGTCGGCGACGCCCGCTCCGGCCGGCTCGTGGCACCCGACGAGGGCGCGCACGAGGACGAGGAGAGCGCGCTGGTCGCCATGGACGTGGGCATCGACGGCGCGGCGGCGTCGGCCGAGGAGGCCGCCGTGCACGTCGTCGACGAGGACACTCTGTCCGGCTGAGGCAAGGAGCATCCATGCAGCAGGACAAGCACCCCGACTACCACCCGGTCGTCTTCCGCGACCGGACCGCCGGATACGCCTTCCTGACCCGGTCCACCGCGACCAGCGGCGAACGCATCGAGTGGGACGACGGCGAGACGTACCCGGTCGTGGACGTGGAGATCTCCTCGGAGAGCCACCCCTTCTACACGGGCAAGGCCCGCACGGTGGACTCGGAGGGCCGGGTCGCCCGGTTCGAGCGGCGGTACGGCGGCGCCTGAGCCCCGTCTGCCAGGCCGGGGCGCGCTCAGATGACGTTGAGCGCCGCCGCGCAGCCCACCCCGCCGAGCAGCATGAACACCGGCATCAGCACCCTGAGCTCGACCCAGCTGCCCGCCCGGAACCGCAGGGCCTTCGGCGGCCCGAGCGGGTACCAGCGCTTGCGCCCCACGGGTATGGGCCACAGGATCGGGCACCCGGACACGGTCAGCGCGTCCCCGATGTCATGGACGATCGCCCCCAGCACGACCGGCAGCCCCAGCCACAGGTACTCCTGCCCCGGCGCCGTGAACAGCCAGTCCGCGCCGTTGCCCGACTTGTCCAGGACACCCGCGAGGATCCACGCCGTGGTCGCGGCCAGCAGCCACACCAGGACATCGCTGCTGGAGCCGCGCGCCGCCCGCCACAGCAGCCCCTCGATGGCCAGGACCAGGTGCACGAAGAGGATCGCCAGCACGCCCCAGCGGTCACTGGTGATCGCCACGACCGAGGTGCCCGCACCGATCAGGACCGCCCACAGCCAGGTGTGCGTGAGCGTCCGGTGCCCCCCGGAGCGGCGCGGGTCGCCCGGCTTCTTCGTCGCCTTGTAGACGGCGTACGACAGCTTGTCCACGATCTCGCACAGCCAGCGTGAGAGCGGGCCGAAGGACCGGGAGATGGTGGCCGCCTTGTGGTCGAGGTCCGGGGCGAGCGCGGCACCGGCGCAGATCAGGGCACCCACGAGGAGGACCGGCCAGGGCATCGGGTGCCCGGCCGCGGCGGCCGCCGCACCGACGCCGAGCCAGGCGGCGGCGCCCGACAGTGAGTGTGCTGGTCCCATCATGGCAGTTGCCCGCCCCATTCCTCGTGTGCCGCTGTCCAGTTGACCGGGTGCGCTGACGTGTCGTCGGCGACCCAGCGTAGCGTTCGTGATCTTCGGGCCCGCAGCCGATTCCCCCATCGGGCATCAGGCCAGGCAAGATGGGGGCGTGACCCTCATCGATCAGCTGCCGCGGACCCCCGACCCCGACGCCTTGTACGAAGCCTTCGAGTCGTGGGCCGGCGAGCGGGGTCTCACGCTCTATCCCCACCAGGAGGAGGCGCTGATCGAGGTGGTCTCCGGCGCGAACGTGATCGTGTCGACGCCCACCGGTTCCGGCAAGAGCATGATCGCGGCGGGTGCGCACTTCGCCGCGCTGGCCCGCGACGAGGTCACCTTCTACACGGCTCCGATCAAGGCGCTGGTGTCGGAGAAGTTCTTCGAACTGTGCAAGATCTTCGGCACGGAGAACGTCGGCATGCTGACCGGCGACGCGTCCGTGAACTCCGACGCCCCCGTCATCTGCTGCACCGCCGAGGTGCTGGCGTCGATCGCGCTGCGCGACGGCAAGGACGCGGACGTCGGCCAGGTCGTGATGGACGAGTTCCACTTCTACGCGGAGGGCGACCGCGGCTGGGCCTGGCAGATCCCGATCCTGGAACTGCCGCAGGCGCAGTTCGTGCTGATGTCGGCGACGCTCGGCGACGTCTCCTTCTTCGAGAAGGACCTCACCCGCCGCACCGGCCGCCCGACCGCGGTGGTCCGCTCGGCGACCCGTCCGGTGCCGCTGTCCTACGAGTACCGCTACACCCCGCTCACCGAGACGCTCACCGACCTGCTGGAGGCCCGGCAGGCGCCCGTCTACATCGTGCACTTCACGCAGGCGCAGGCCGTGGAGCGGGCGCAGGCGCTGATGAGCATCAACATGTGCACCCGTGAGGAGAAGGAGCGGATCGCCGAGCTGATCGGCAACTTCCGCTTCACCACGAAGTTCGGCCGCAACCTCTCCCGCTACGTCCGGCACGGCATCGGCGTCCACCACGCGGGCATGCTGCCCAAGTACCGCCGCCTGGTGGAGAAGCTGGCGCAGGCCGGTCTGCTGAAGGTCATCTGCGGCACGGACACGCTCGGCGTGGGCGTCAACGTCCCGATCCGCACGGTGCTGTTCACCGCTCTCACCAAGTACGACGGCACTCGCGTACGCACCCTGCGGGCCCGGGAGTTCCACCAGATCGCGGGCCGCGCCGGGCGGGCCGGTTTCGACACGGAGGGCTTCGTCGTCGCGCAGGCGCCCGAGCACGTCGTGGAGAACGAGAAGGCGCTGGCCAAGGCGGGCGACGACCCGAAGAAGCGCCGCAAGGTCGTCCGCAAGAAGGCGCCGGAGGGCTTCGTCGCCTGGTCGGAGCAGACCTTCGAGAAGCTGATCGGCTCCGAACCGGAGCCCCTGGCCTCCCGGTTCCGGGTGACGCACACGATGCTGCTGTCGGTGATCGCCCGCCCCGGCAACGCCTTCGAGGCGATGCGCCGCATGCTGGAGGACAACCACGAGCCGCGCAAGCAGCAGCTGCGGCACATCCGCCGGGCCATCGCGATCTACCGCTCGCTGCTGGACGGCGGCATCGTCGAGAAGCTCGACCAGCCGGACGCCGAGGGCCGCATCGTCCGCCTCACGGTCGACCTCCAGCAGGACTTCGCACTCAACCAGCCGCTGTCCACCTTCGCGCTCGCCGCGTTCGAGCTGCTGGACCCCGAGTCCCCGTCGTACGCCCTCGACATGGTGTCCGTCGTGGAGTCGACGCTCGACGATCCGCGGCAGATCCTGGCCGCCCAGCAGAACAAGGCGCGCGGCGAGGCCGTCGCCCTGATGAAGGCCGACGGGGTCGAGTACGAGGAGCGCATGGAGCGCCTCCAGGACATCACGTACCCGAAGCCCCTGGAGGAGCTGCTCTTCCACGCGTACGACACGTACCGCAAGAGCCACCCCTGGGTCGGCGACCATCCGCTGTCGCCGAAGTCGGTCATCCGCGACATGTACGAACGGGCGATGTCCTTCACGGAGCTGGTGTCCCACTACGAGCTGGCCCGCACCGAGGGCATCGTGCTGCGCTATCTCGCCAGCGCCTTCAAGGCCCTGGACCACACCGTCCCGGACGACCTCAAGTCCGAGGATCTGGAAGACCTGATCGCGTGGCTGGGCGAGATGGTGCGCCAGGTCGACTCCAGCCTGCTGGACGAGTGGGAGCAGCTGGCCAACCCGGCGGAGATGACCGCCGAGGAGGCCCAGGAGAAGGCCGACGAGGTCAAGCCGGTCACCGCCAACGCCCGCGCCTTCCGCGTGCTGGTCCGCAACGCCATGTTCCGCCGGGTCGAGCTGGCCGCCCTCGACCAGGTCGAGACGCTGGGCGAGATGGACGGGGAGTCCGGCTGGGACGCCGACGCGTGGGGCGAGGCGCTGGACAAGTACTTCGACGAGTACGAGGACCTCGGCACCGGCCCCGACGCCCGCGGCCCCAAGCTTCTGCTCATCGAGGAGGAGCCGGAGAACGCCCTGTGGCGGGTCCGGCAGATCTTCCACGACCCGAACGGCGACCACGACTGGGGCATCAGCGCGGAGGTCGACCTCACGGCCTCCGACGCGGAGGGCCGTGCCATCGTCCGCGTCACCGACGTCGGCCAGCTGTGAACGGCCGGACCGCAGCGAGCACAGGAGAATCCCACCGATGACGACGAACCCGGCCGAGAGACTCGTCGACCTGCTCGACCTGGAGCAGATCGAGGTCAACATCTTCCGCGGCCGCAGCCCGCAGGAGTCCCTGCAGCGGGTCTTCGGCGGCCAGGTGGCGGGCCAGGCCCTGGTCGCCGCCGGCCGCACCACGGAGGGCGACCGCCCCGTGCACTCGCTGCACGCGTATTTCCTGCGCCCGGGCATCCCGGGGGTGCCGATCGTCTACCAGGTCGAGCGGGTGCGCGACGGGCGGTCGTTCACGACCCGCCGGGTCACGGCCGTGCAGCAGGGCCGCACGATATTCAATCTCACCGCCTCCTTCCACAAGCCGGAGGACGGCAGCTTCGAGCACCAGCTGCCGCCGGCCCGCAAGGTCCCGGACCCGGAGTCGCTGCCCACGGTCACGGACGAGATCCGGGAGCACCTGGGCGCGCTGCCCGAGCAGCTGGAGCGGATGGCCCGCCGCCAGCCCTTCGACATCCGCTACGTGGACCGGCTGCGCTGGAGCGCCGAGGAGGTCGAGGACTCCGAGCCGCGCAGCGCGGTGTGGATGCGCGCGGTCGGACCGCTGGGCGACGACCCGCTGGTGCACACCTGCGCTCTCACCTACGCCAGCGACATGACCCTCCTGGACGCCGTCCGCATCCCGGTCGAGCCGCTGTGGGGCCCGCGGGGCTTCGACATGGCGTCCCTGGACCACGCGATGTGGTTCCACCGCCCGTTCCGCGCCGACGACTGGCTGCTGTACGACCAGGAGTCGCCGATCGCGGTCGGCGGCCGTGGTCTGGCCCGGGGCCGGATCTACGACCGTGAGGGCCGGCTGGTCGTCTCGGTCGTGCAGGAGGGACTCTTCCGCAAGCTGGACTGACCGGTCCGCAGCCGGCCCGACCTGGCCTTCTGCCGCTCGGGGCACGCGCGCTTCGGCACTCCGTTCGCGCCCGTGCCCCGATCCGGTGACCATGGCAGGAGGAGGCACCGCAGGCGTCACACGCCCGCCGATCCGGGAGGTGGCCACGCTGCACACCGTGCTCCCCGTCCTCTTCGCGATCTGCGCGGCCTTCAGCAATGCCGTGGCGACGGTGCTGCAGCGCAAGGCCGCGCTCACCGTGCCGCGCTCCGAAGGCTTCCGGGCCGGGCTGATCCTCGATCTGCTGCGACGGCGCGTCTGGCTGGCCGGCATCCTCGCGGTGATCGCCGCCGCCGTCTGCCAGGCGCTGGCGCTGGCGACCGGGCCGCTGACGATCGTGCAGCCGCTGTTCGTTCTGGAGCTGCCGCTCACTCTCATCGTCGCCTCTCTGTTGATGCACCGGCATCTGCCGGGCGCGGGCTGGCTGGCCGTGACGGTGGTGGTGGCTGGGCTGGCGGTGGCGCTCGCCGCCGCCTCTCCCTCGGGCAATCGCACCCATGTGGAGCTGGACCGTTGGATCCCCGCCCTCGCCGTGTGCGCGGGAGCGGTCGTCGCCCTCGCCCTCGCCGCCCTCAAGCGCCCGGAGGGCCGCGCCCGGGCGGCATGCCTGGGCGCCGCGACGGCGATCAGCTACGCGGTGACCGCGGCCCTGATGAAAGCCGCCATGCACATCCTCGACGAACAGGGACTCGTGGGTTTCTTCACCGCCTGGCAGACGTACGCCTTCGCCATGACCGGCGTGTGCGCCCTGTTTCTGCTGGAGAACGCCATGCAGGCCGGCCCGCTGGTCGCCTCGCAGCCCGCGCTCACCCTCGGCGACGCGCTGGTGAGCCTCGCCCTCGGCATCCTCCTGTACGAGGAGACGATCCGCTCCGGGTGGTGGCTGCTGCCCCAGCTGGTCGGCGTCGTACTGATCGCCGCGGGGGTGTTCGCCCTGGCGCGGATTCCGTTCACCCAGTCGCTGGTGGCTCCGGGTGAGGCTCCGGGCGAGGAACGTCAGACGGCTGGAGCGCCCTGAGTCGAGGAGGTCACGATGGAGCGTCTCAGCGAGCGGGTGGCGATCGTCACCGGCGGGGTCGGAGGCATAGGGGCCGCGGTGGCACGCACGCTAGCGGCCGAGGGCGCCTCCGTGGTGGTCGCCGACATCCGGGACACCGAGGGGGCGAACCTCGCGGACGAACTCGGTGGCCGTTCTCGCTACCTGCACCTGGACGTCACCCTCGAAGACGACTGGCAGCGGGCCCTCGCCGAGACGGAGCGGGACCTGGGCCCGGTCTCGGTCCTGGTCAACAACGCGGGGGGCGTCGACTGGGGCCCGATGGAGGAGCAGAGTCCCGAGTCCTTCCGCCGGGTCGTCGACGTCAACCTCACGGGCGCCTGGCTGGGCATGCGGGCGGTGGCACCGTCGCTGCGCCGGGCCGGGGGCGGTGTGATCGTGAACATGTCCTCCCTTGCCGGGCTGACCGCCTACGCCGGTGTCGGGGCGTACGCGGCCAGCAAGTGGGGCCTGCGGGGTCTGACGAAGGTCGCCGCGCTGGAACTCGCGCCCGACCGGGTCCGGGTCTGCTCCGTCCACCCCGGCGCCATCCGCACCCCGATGACGGCCGGCTTCGGCGACGCGTACACCGAGGGGCAGCCCATTCCCCGGTTCGGTGAGCCCGAGGAGGTCGCCCGCATGGTGCTCTTCATCGTCGCCGAGGCGACCTTCTCGACGGGCTGCGAGTTCATCGTGGACGGCGGCGTCCTCGCCGGGGCGCCGACCGTTCTGGATCCTGACGACTGACCGTGACCGGCTGACCGACTGACCGATCAGGATTCCTGGAGCACGGACAGCACGTTCCCCGCGGGGTCGGTGAACCAGGCGATCAGCGGGCCGCCGCCTCGGAAGATGCCCTTGTCGTCCCCCTTGAGGTGGTCGTAGTGCTCGAACCGCACGCCTCTCTTCGTCAGCTCGTCGACCGCGGCCTCGATGTCGTCGACGGGGAAGTTGAGAATGGTGAACGTCGCCGGGGTGTGGTCCTGCTTGGGATAGACCAGGGTGTCCCGGTCACCCGCGATGTGCAGGAACAGCAGGCCGTTCTCCTCGGAGACCCGGAGCCCGAGGGTGTCGCCGTAGAACGTTTTGGCCGCGTCGATGTCGTTCACCGAGAACCCGCTGAACGCCTTCGTCTCACTGAACATGATCGCCTCCTGGGATTGTCTCCTCGGAATTCCGACCGGAACGCGTCCGAAAACTCATCGCTCTTCACCCTGGACGTCGCAGGCCTCTGCGATGCAGCCATCCCAGGAGGCCGTGTGAGGGGGCGCGGTCCGGGGGCTCGGTCGGCGCTGCCGGTGGAGCCGGTGGTGCCGGTTCCGGGGCGGGGCGCGGTGCCGGGTGCTGCCTTCGCGCTGTCTCCATCGTGTGGGCCAGGTCCGCTCGGAACCAGGCCACTTCGTCCGGCTCGCCCGCCGTCATCAGCGTCTCGGCCCGTTCGGCGGCGGGTGAACCGGGGGTGCCGTGCGCCGGGAGGTGAGGACGGAGGCGGTACAGGTGGGCGCGCTCGTGGGGGTCCGCCACGACGTCCGCCACGTCGGCGGGGTCGAGAAGACAGGCGACGGCTGCCGCGCGAGCCCAGGCGTCGTCCCCCGCCTCTCGCGTCAGGAATCCGATGTGGCGTCCCCGCCAGTTGCGAGGCCGCCGGTCCAGTCCGTCCTTCTGCCCTTCCCGGATCTGTGCGGGGGTGCGCCCCTTGAGCAGTCCGGCGTTGCTCTCCTCCGCCGCGAACTGTCGTAGCTCCTCGGCCAGATACAGCCATACGACCGCCCGGTAGCGGTTCAGGTAGAACTTCACCGGCACGAGCAGGCCGAAGCGGGCGAGACTCGTGAATCTGGCGGGGGTCACCCCCAGGAGCCCGGCGCCCTCATGGGTGCCGACGGTCGCGACCCGCTCACGCAACTCGTCCGGGAAGCCGTCCCCGGCGCGCAGCCGGTCGATCTCGGAGCGGGCGACGCGTAGCCCTCCGCCGCCTTCGTCGGGAACGGTCCGGATGAGCCCGAGATTCACCGCGAGGTCGAACTCAGCGCGCCTGAGGTCGAGTTCGCGGGCGGCCCGGCTCGGGGCGCAGGTGAGGCGGTCGGGTTTCGCGATGGTGCCTGACATGGTCGGTCTCCCCCGTGGAGTCGGCGGCTCACGCCGTGTGCGGTCGCCGTGAGAAAACCGTAACCGCTTCGGCACTTTGCGTGACGAGCCTGTGGATAACTCCGCGGGGGAAGGGCGAATCTGCAGGTCAGACGTCTGTGGCCGGTTTCCGTTCCGGCTGGCGGGCATCCACGTCGAGATGCTCGCCGACCCGGTTGACCAGAAGTGTCATCTCGTACGCGATCTGGCCTATGTCGGCCTCGGCGCCGCTGAGGACGCACAGACAACTGCCCGTGCCGGCGGCGGTGACGAAGAGCACCGCGTCGTCGAACTCGATCATCGTCTGGCGTACGGTGCCCGCGCCGAAATGCCGTCCCGACCCCTTGGCCAGGCTGTGCAACCCGGACGACACGGCCGCGAGATGCTCCGCGTCCTCGCGGCGCAGTCCCGTGCTCGCCCCGGTCACCAAGCCGTCGTTGGACAGGACCAGTGCGTGCCGCACCTGGTGGACGCGCTCGGTCAGGTCGTCCAGCAGCCAGTCGAGTCCCTGGTTCTGCGCCATGTTCCGATCTCCCCGTTTTCTCCCCGTGCGATTCTCCCCCTGGCCGGAGGATCTCCAGGCCAGCCTTCCCCACGACCGCTGCCGGGGCAAGGAGGATAGGAGCCATGGCAGAGAAGATGACCGATGCGCAATGGCGGGAGTTCGTTTCCCACGGCACCCGCACCGCGAAGCTCTCCACCGTCAGGGCCGACGGGAGTCCGCACGTGGCCCCGATCTGGTTCCTGCTGGACGGGGACGAGGTGGTGTTCAACACCGGCGAGAACACCGTGAAAGGGCGCAATCTCGCCCGTGACGGCCGAGTCGCCCTGTGCGTGGACGACGACCGGCCGCCCTACTCCTTCGTGGTGGTCCAGGGCCGTGCCCGACTGGTGAGCGACCTCGACGAGGTGCGGCACTGGGCGACGCGGATCGGCGCCCGGTACATGGGCGAGGACCGCGCCGAGGAGTTCGGCACGCGCAACGGCGTCCCGGGCGAGCTGCTCGTCCGTGTCGCCGTCGACCGGGTCCTGGCGGAGCGGGACATCGCGGACTGACCTCAAGGAGAGTCCGTGTCTCCGGTCAGCCGACCGAGTCGAGGAGCCGGGCGGTGTGCATCCGCCCGGCGTACTCGACGAGCCTGATCAGCACCTCCTTCCCCGAGTCTCGGTCACGGGCGTCGCACAGCACCACGGGCGTCCCCCGGTCGAGGTCGAGGGCGCGCGAGATGTCCGAGGCGCCGTGCTGCCGGGCCCCCGCGAAGCAGTTGACGGCCACCACGAACGGGATGCGCCGGTGCTCGAAGTAGTCGACCGCCGGGAAGCAGTCCTCCAGGCGTCGGGTGTCCGCGAGCACCACCGCGCCGAGCGCCCCTTGCGACAACTCGTCCCACAGGAACCAGAACCGGTCCTGGCCCGGTGTGCCGAACAGGTACAGGGAGAGGCCGGACCGGATGGTGATGCGCCCGAAGTCCATGGCGACGGTCGTGGTGGTCTTGTGGTCCACGCCGCCGGTGTCGTCCACCGACTGCCCCGCTTCGCTGAGCAGTTCCTCGGTGCGCAGCGGCCGGATCTCGCTGACGGCGCCCACCAGCGTGGTCTTGCCCACGCCGAAGCCGCCGGCGACCAGGATCTTCAACGCCAGTGCGCCGGTGTCGCCGCCTGAGGCGTCGGAGGCGTCGGAGGCGTCGGAGGCGTCGGAGTGCTCGGAGACCATAGTCACTTCTCTCGTGTCGGGTGGGGTGTGCGGTCGTCGGTCGTCTACAGCGCCCTCAGTCCCGCGATCACCTCGCGCAGGATCCGTTCGTCGGGCAGTTGAGCCGGCGGTACGGGGCGGCTGACGGTGACGCAGCCGAGTTCCAGGAGGTCGCCGAGGAGGACCCTGATCACGCCCACGGGCAGGTCCGCTCCGGCGGCGAGTTCGGCGACCGACTGGGTCTCCGGGCGGCACAGGTCGAGGAGGGTCCGGTGTTCCGGGCCGAGCGGGGCGTCGTCCACACCGGGCGCGCCGGGGTCCAGCGTGACCAGGGCGATCAGGTCGAACCGCACGCCGGTGGGCCCGGGCCGGGTGCGTCCGCCCGTCATGGCGTAGGGGCGGACGAGCGGGCCGGCCTCGTGGTCGTACCACTGGCTGCCCTGCTCGCTCAGGGTGCCTGTCGTGTCCTCGGTCATCTGCGCGGACCGCTCTCCCGGCTCATCCGGCGGCGGGCGGCCGTGCGCCGGCTCGGGGCGCGGTGCCGAGGTGTTCACCGACGCGTTTGACCAGGCGGGCCATCTCGTACGCCACGAGGCCTATGTCGGCTGTCACGGCGGTGAGAAGGGCGAGGCAGGAGCCGTCGCCGGCGGCGGCCACGAAGAGGAATGCCTCGTCCATCTCCACCATGGTCTGGCGGACACCGCCGGCGCCGAAGTGCCGTCCGGCTCCCTTGGCGAGGCTGTGGAAGCCCGAGGCGACCGCCGCTAGGTGTTCGGCGTCCTCGCGCCGCAGGCCGGTCGAGGCGCCTACGGCGAGGCCGTCGTTGGAGAGGACCACGGCGTGCCGTATGTCGCTCACGCGGAGCACCAGATCGTCCAGCAGCCAGTCGAGTTCGCCGGAGCGCCGGGCGGTATGCGTGCTCGGGTGCTGGATCATGCGGGGTCTCCTTCGCTGCTGTCTCTGCCCTTGGCGGGGCCGGGAGTGGTGCCGCGGCCGGGTTGCCTGCCGCCGCCTCGTGCCCAGCCGTCGTGGTAGGCCGCCATGCGGTCGCGTACGACTTCGGGGGTGCGTTCGTCGTCCCGGGGAGCCGGCGTCGGTGGCGGTTCCTCGGGGCGCCCCTCGCGCAGTTGGGGGGCGAGGCTGGCCTGTCGTACGCGACGCGGGAGGTCCTCGGAGCCTTCGGGCTGCTCCTGGGGTCGGTGCAGTCGCAAGGTGGCGACTCCTGGGGGTGGGGTGTGGCTCGTGGTCTCGGCCGCGGCCGGTACGGGAGCCACGAGGGCACGCCGGTCGGCCGGGGCGGGGACGACATCCTGGAGCGGGGTGTCGTCGGGCACGCGCGCGTAGGCGCGTTCCTCGGGCTGCCGCGCGTGTTCCGCTGCGCCGGGGGAACGTTCCGTCGCTCCGGTGTGCAGAAGGGCGGTGGGCAGCAGGACGACGGCGGTGGTGCCGCCGTAGGGCGAGGTCTTCAGATGGACCTTGACATCGTGCCGGGCGGCGAGTCGGCTGACGACGAACAGGCCGAGCCGGTCGCTGTCGAACAGGTCGAGTGCCTCGGACTGCGCGATGCGGCGGTTGGCTTCGGCGAGGGTCTCCTGGCCCATGCCGAGGCCGCGGTCCTCGATCTCGACGGCGTAGCCGTTGCCGACGGGTTCGCCGGTGACGCGCACGCGCGTGTGGGGCGGCGAGAACTGGGCGGCGTTCTCGATGATCTCGGCGAGCAGGTGGGTGAGGTCGGCGACGGCCGTGCCGATGACGGCTGCCTCGGGGAGCGGCCGTACCTCCACGCGCGCGTAGTCCTCGACTTCGGAGACGGCCGCACGGACCACGTTGGTCAGGACCACGGGCATGCGCCAGGCCCGGCCGGGAGCGGCTCCCGAGAGGATGATCAGGCTCTCCGCGTGGCGCCGCATGCGGGTGGTGAGGTGGTCGAGGCGGAAGAGGTCGCTCAGCTCGTTCGGGTCGTCGGAGCGGCGTTCCATGCTGTCGAGGAGGCTCAGCTGCCGGTGGACGAGGATCTGGCTGCGGCGGGCGAGGTTGACGAAGACGCCGGAGATGCCGCTGGCGAGCTCCGCGCGCTCCACAGCGGCCCGCAGCGCGGCGCGGTGGACCGTTCCGAGGGCCTCGGCGACCTGCCCGGCCTCGTCCTCCGCGGGCGGTCCGGGCGGTGCCTCGGCGCGGACGTCGATCTCCTCGCCCGCGCGCAGTCTCCGCATGGCTTCGGGGAGTTTGCGCCGGGCGATCTCCAGCGCGCCGTTGCGCAGGCCGACCAGTTCCACGACCAGGCCGCGTCCGATGCGTACGGAGATGACGAGCGAGGCGGCGACGGCGGCGAGACCGAGCAGGACGGCGGCCCCGGCCGGGGTGAGCACTCCTCGGGTGAAGGGGTCGGCCCGTTTCGCGACGCCGCGTGCCGCGTCGTCCTCGATGGTGCGCATCTCGTGCTGCACGCGCGTGTGAGCGGTGTTCCAGGTGCCCTCGGGTGCCGCCTCGACCGCCCTGGCGCCCGGCCCGCGGGCGAGGATCCCGTCCTCGGCGTCGCCCAGGACCGTATAGGCGCTGCTGTCGGCGAGGGCGTTCCATGCCGAGCGTTCGGTGCCGCGCAGGTCGGCGACGGCCGATTCGGTGAGGGTACGGCGCAGGTCGACGGCGCCGGTGAAGAGCCGGAGCCGCTCCCCGGTCAGGCTGCCGGACAGGCGGGCACTGGCCAGCACCGCGTCCTCCTGGGCCAACGCCTCGCCCGCGCGGGCGAATTCGAGCAGCACGCGCGCGTCGGAGCCGAGGTCGGCGTCCTGGATGCCGGTGAGGGCACCGCCGGCGCCGAAGGCCGCCGAGATGGTCCGGGTGTAGCGGCTGTACGTCTCGGCCCAGCCCACGCTCCGGTCCCGCACCGCGGTCCGCAGCGGCCGCAGTTCCTCGGTGCCGGTGACGAACGCCTCCAGCCGGTGGGCGACTCCGGCGGGGAGTTCCTCGCTGTCGGCGACGGTGTTGCCCTGGCCGAGCCGCAGTTTCGCGACGGCGCGGTCGGTGCGCCGCGCGAGCTCGTCCAGTTCGCCGGAGGGTACGGCCGAGGGTTCGGTGGCGTGGCGTACCGCGGCCGCGCGTTCGGCCTGGAGGGCGGCGACCGCCGCGGAGACGGGGGCGCGGACCATGGCGTCCACGCGCTGGACCTGCCGCAGCCGGGCGACGTCCTGGGCGGTGGTGACGGTGGCGTAGGCCCACAGGGCCAGGAGGGAGACTACCGGCACCATCAGCAGGCAGACGATCTTGGCGCGCACGGTGCGCGGACGTATGTGCCAGCGCTCCGCGCGCGTGGCCGCCCCGTCCGGTGCGGCGCCCGAGGCTGTCTCCGGGCTCTCGTCCGCCGGTGGCCCGGCGTGCGCGCGGCGGCCGCGCGCGGGCGGGGACGGCGCCTCGGCGCCGGTTGTGGGGGTCCTACGGGGTGTACGCATGGACTCCTCGCTGGGGAGTGTTCGGGGGCGTGCCGGGCGTCGTGGCGCCGCGGAGAGCCATCAGGAGCCCCTAGGGGGCGACGCTCTCGACCGGCCGCTGGGCCGAGGCGGACGCCTCGCGCTCGCCCGCCGTCGGCGAGAGTGCGACGAAGGCCGAGGTCAGGAAGAGGTAGGACCCGAGGCCGACGGCGAGGGGGAAGATGAACTGCATCGCCGTGGCCCCGGGCAGTGCCTCCCCGGAGGGCGTGACCCGCACGCTCACCGCGAACATCCCGGTGTAGTGCATGCTGCTGACGGCCGCGCCCATGATCAGGGAGGCGAGGGTGACCGCGACGGGCGACTTGATGTTGAGAGCCGCCCACAGGGCCGCCGTCGCCGCGACGACGGCGATCAGGAGGGAGAGCCCGACGAGCACCGGGTCGTAGGTCACGTCGCCGTGCAGACGGACGGCCGCCATGCCCAGGTAGTGCATGCTCGCGACGCCGAGGCCGGTGGTGAGGCCGCCGAGGAAGAGGGCCCGGCCGCGGTCCCGGCCGTAGCCGACGGCGAAGACGCCGGCGCAGACGACGACCATGGCGACGAGCAGGCTCAGCAGGGTGAGCGGTACGTCGTAGCGGATGTCGGTGCCGGCGACGCCGAACCCGAGCATGGCCACGAAGTGCATGGTCCAGATTCCGGTGCCGATCGCCGAGGCGGCGGTGACGAGCCAGTTGCGGCGCGAACGCCCGGTGGCGCCGAGCGCGCGGACGGTGCAGCGCAGTCCGAGCGCGGCGCCTGTGCAGGCCATCGCGTACGACAGCGCGGGGGTCAGCCACCCCAGGGCGGCGTGGTCCAGGTGTCCCATGGCCCCGGGACGCTAGACCCGGCAAGGGCGCACGAAAGGGGCGCATTTCGAAAGGTGTTGGAATATGACGCAAGGATGTACCGGAACGATCGCGTCACGCTCGAACATGTGCACAGAGGCGTCCTTCCGTGCCGGTGAGGAATCATGCGGTACATGAGCGACGACCAGACGCGTGTCCAGGAGTTCTTCACCTCACGTGCCGCCGACTGGGACAGCCGGTTCCCCGACGACGGTCCGGCCTACGCGGCGGCGGTGGCCGAGCTCGGGCTGCGCGCGGGCGACCGGGTGCTCGACGCGGGCTGCGGCACCGGACGGGCCCTGCCGCCGCTGCGGGCCGCCGTGGGGCCCTCGGGGGTGGTCCTCGGGGCCGATCTGACCCCGGCCATGCTGCGGGAGGCCGTACGGGCCGGACGGGACCGTGACGGGCATCTGCTGCTCACGGACGTCGCCGCGCTGCCCTTGCGTTCGCGGTCGCTGGACGCGGTGTTCGGGGCGGGCCTCGTCTCGCACCTGGCGAGTCCGGCCGAGAACCTGCGCGAGCTGGCGCGTGTGGTGCGTCCCGGTGGTGTGCTGGCGCTGTTCCATCCGATCGGCAGGGCGGCGCTGGCCGCTCGCCACGGCCGCCCGCTCACCCCGGACGACCTGCGCGCCGAGCCCAACCTCCGTCCGCTGCTGGCCGGTTCCGGGTGGCGCATGACGTCGTACGTCGACGAGGACACCCGCTTCCTGGCGCTCGCCGTCCGCGAGGACTGAGCTGCCGTGTCACCCGGCCCCGGTCTCCGTCGCCTCCCCGTGCCGCACGGGGCAGCCCCTGAGGCCCGGGACCGGACGCGTGCCGAGGTCGGCGAGCCGGTATCCGTACGGGTAGCCCTTGATCTCCCGGTTCTGGCGAGCGAAGTGCGGGGCGCGCCGGGGCGCCATCAGGCGGACGGCGCGCCCTCGAAGCCGTACCGCGCGACGCACCCACGCGCGCGTGGCGGTGCTCGGCGGGGTGTAGCGGAAGGCGCGCAGGAGCGAGTCGTCGAGCAGCGCGAGGGTCGTGGTGCGCAGCAGCGGTGCGAGCGGGCGCGGGTACCAGGACGCCATCAGGCCGAGCGTGGCGTCCGAGACCCGCCGGGCTTCCGCGTCCCAGGCGAAGTGGGCCGCCTCGTAGGCGTCGAGGCAGGTCTCGAACTCCTCGTAGGTCTCCGGGATGTCCTTGATGCCCATGTGCCGCCCCAGCGTGCCGTAGTGGACGACACTGGCGACGATCTCGTGGCGTGACATCCTGCGCCACCCGTAGGCGTCGATCCACCGTTTGGGCATCACGACGAACGTGCAGAGCACGTAGCGCATGTCGTCGTCGCTGATGTCGTAACCGCGGTGCATCTGGTTGATGCGGCGGATCGCTGTCTTTCCCGGGTCGCTGCCGAAGCCGTGCTCGACGACGGCGTCCAGGAGCAGCGAGGTGTCGTCGTAGCGCTTCTGCGTCCGCTCCGTGAGCTCCGCGGTCTCCGCGAGCAGCCGGCCGATGCTCGGAACCGCGTAGGTGCGGTACAGGGCCAGCTCCAAGGCGCGGGCGAAGTCCCAGGGGAACTCGTACGCCACGCTCAGCCGGTAGATCTCCGTGGCCTCCCGATACGGGTCCATCCGCCGGATCCGAACCAGCCGGTCGAAGCGCTTCACCGTGCCGTCCCCCTTCTGCCGCAGGTTCTCCAACTTTACGTTGGGGACCGGGAGATGAAAGATCAGACACAACAACCGCACAGGGGGAAGGTGGTCAGCATGTGGGGCAGGTTCCGCAAGGCCGGGGGACGAGTCGCCGATGCCTTGCGCACGGAGACGAAGACCGACGGGGACAAACGTCCGCACAATCTTTTCGAGGCCGCCGCGGTCTATGTCGCGGCGGGCGCGGAGGACGACCAGGAGCGGGCCGACGAGGCGGCCGGCTGGGTGTCGCCGGAGGCATTGTCGTTCGGGGTGAACGAGCTGGCCTGCCGGGCCGTCATCGCGCTCGCACGGGAACGCGGCGAGTCCCCCCGGACCGTGGCCCGTGAGCTGCTGGGGCTGCCGACGGCGAGATGAGGGCGGTCCGGACGGCCGATTCGCCCCGTCCGCCGGAAAACTGCAGCTCGGGTGCGCTGGCGGGCAGTGACAAGCGGCTTGCGCGCGCACTAGGGTGCGCGCCGTTGGACGAATCGATGGGGAGGCTGGGATGGCCGGGACGGACGAGGACGCCGTCGCCGCCGCGGACGACGCGCTCTATGTGCTCACGGCGGTGCTGCTGACGCCTGCGAAGTTCCCGAGCGTCCTGGGCGACGACTATCCGGAGGCGTGCGCGGCGCTCGGTCTGGCACCGCTCGCCGACGGGTACGGGCTGGTGCTCGGCCAGGACGGCGACGGCTGCCGGTGGACCGTCGCCATCGACGACGTCTCCCTGGTGGCCGTCGCGATCGCGTCCTGGGACTGCGGTATGGAGTACGAGCTGTCGCCCGACGAGCGCTCGGTCGTCGCGGCCCTGCCCGGCTGGCCGCTCGCGGTCGCCGTCGCGGCGCCCGGCGTGCCCGCGCCGCACGATCCCGACCCGGAGGCCGACGAACGGCCTGCGCTGGCCCCGCCGGACACCACCGTCTGGGGGCCGGCGCAGCGGCGCCTGGGCGCGGACGAGGTCGCGCTGCAGTGGGCGACTTGGCGGGAGCAGGTGAACGACTCGGCGTTTCCGGTGCCCGGATCCCCGGACACGCCGGACGACGAGGGCGAGGCGGCCGACGCTCCGGACACGAGCGGGGAGAACGGCCGGCCGGGCCACAGCGTCATCCGGCGGGTCCTCGCGGAGGCCCGCACCTACATCGACTCGCCGCCGCCGCTGGGCCGGGTCCGGTCGTCGTTCGCGACGGGTGACGCGCGGATCCTGCGGGCGGACGGTCCGGGCTGGTCGCTCGTGGCCAGGACCGACGACATCGCCTTCGTGCTGCTCGACGAGGAACCCGGCGAGGTCCTGCCGGTGGGCCGGGGGCCGGAGCTGCCGGGGCTCCTCGAGGCGCTCGACAAGATGGCCGTGCGGCCGAACTGATCCGGCGACGACCTTCGGCCGCGCCGGACCGGGCCGCGCCGGGCCGGGCCGGCACCTCAGCGACCGATCTCCTTACGGGTGGCACGGCGCAGCCTGCGCCGCTGCGACGGGTCGAGCATGAGATACGCGGCGGCCGGGACGCCCAGGATGATCAGGAGCGATGCCCACCAGGGCAGCCAGATCAACAGGATGAGCCCGACCGCCACACCACCTGCGGCGATCTTGGCGTTCTTGGACATGAGTGTCGCCTCCTTCGCGGCCACTGCCGCTCTCTGTCTCGAAAACGGGCCCGCGCCCGTGGCGGTTCCTGACCGCGACCCTGAGACATCCCTGAGGTGCGACCCCTACACACCCCTGCCCCCCTCATAGTGGCCCAGCTCACACCTTAGTCATACCCGTGCGCGCCAGACGTGCTGTACCCTCGGCGGCTCCGACCCACTAGTCAAATTTGAGGAATCAGTCATAGCCGAGTACTCGACTTCCCCGGCACCGTCCTCCTCGCCCTCCACTTCGCCCTCCACCGCACCTGCCTCCGTCTCCTCCGAACTGGCCCACTGCCGCGCCGTGTTCCTGCCCGGCGACCCGGCCCGCACCGGCGGCATCGCCTTCTGGCGGCCCGATGGCGAGGCCCCGCCGACCGTGGCCCCGCCGACCCTGGCATCGGCGTCCGTGACATCGCCGACCGTGGCACCGGCCTCCGCCGCGAACCTGACCGTCGTCGTGCCCGGCGGCGACGGAATCGAGGCGGAGGGCGTGTCCGCCGTCCTGATGCCGGTGCACGCGGCCCTGCCGGTCCTCACCCGCGCGCGGCTGAGCGGGCAGGGGCATCGGTCCACCGTGTTCTGGGGCGCGGCGGCCGTGCACGGCCTGCACCTCGTGGCGCGCGGGCTGCTGCTGCCGGGGCTGTCCCCGGGCGACCACGACTCCTGGCGCACGGGTCCCCTGCGCGCCCAGGACATCGAGGCGCTGCGCCGGCTCGCCGCCGCGATGCCGCCCGAGGCGCACGCCGTGCCGCTCGCGGGCGCGGGACCGCTGCGGCTGCCCGACCCGGAGCGGCTCCTGCGCGCCTTCCTCGACGCCGTCGCCGACACCCTGCCCCGCTCCCCCGCCGCACCGCTGGTGACCGGCGGTCCCGCCTACGCGTCGCCCGAGCCGGTGCACCTGCCCGAGCAGCGTGCCTGGGCCGCCGACGTCGCCGCGGGCCACGACGCGGGCGTGCGGCTGTCGCTGCGGATCGAGGCGCCCGGTCTGATCGAGGTGCCCGGCCTGACGGACACGGCAGCCGACGCGGACGTCTCGTTCCGGGCCGTGCTCCAGGTGCACGGCGTGAGCGATCCCGCGCTGGTCGCGGACGCCGCGGAGGTCTGGGCCGGCACCAGGGGCGAGGCCTTCGGCCCGCGCGCGCGGATGGATGTCCTGCTCGCCCTGCGGCGCGCGGCCCGGGCCTGGGCCCCGCTCGCGCCGCTGCTGTCCGCGACCGTGCCGGACGCCGTCGACCTCGCCGACGAGGAGGTCACCGAGCTGCTCGGCACGGGCGCCCGTGCGCTGGCGGCGGCCGGGGTCGACGTGCACTGGCCGAAGGGACTGCCCCGCGAGTTCAGCACGCGCGCGGAGGTGGGGCCGGTGGGGCCTTCGGAGGAGGCCGAGGAGCCCGGCAGGTCCGCTGCGGCCCTTCCGTCGTTCCTGTCCGCCGACGCGCTGCTCGCCTTCAACTGGTCGTTCGCGCTGGGCGACCGTCGGCTGAGCCGCGAGGAGCTGGACCGGCTCGCCGAGGCCAAACGCCCCGTGGTGCGGCTGCGTGACCAGTGGGTCCTGATCGACCCTCAGGAGGTACGGCTCGCCCGCTCCCGGCAAGACCACAAGGTCACCCCGGTGGAGGCGCTGGGCGCGGCCCTGACGGGCTGGGCGGAGGTGGACGGCAGCCGGGTCGAGGTGCGGCCCACCGGATGGCTGGCGGCCCTGCGGGAACGGCTCGCGGACCCCGAGGCACAGCGGCCCGTGGAGCAGCCCGCCGCGCTCGCGGCCACCCTGCGGGACTACCAGCGGCGGGGCCTGAACTGGCTCGCCGGCATGACCTCCCTGGGCCTCGGCTGCTGCCTCGCCGACGACATGGGGCTCGGCAAGACGATCACGCTGATCGCCCTGCATCTGCACCGGCAGACCGACGCCGAGTCCGCCGGGCCCACGCTGGTGGTCTGTCCGACGTCCCTGATGGGCAACTGGCAGCGGGAGATCGAGCGGTTCGCGCCCGGCACTCCCGTGCGGCGCTTCCACGGTGCGCGGCGCAGCCTCGACGACCTGGCCGACGGGGAGTTCGTGCTCACCACGTACGGCACGATGCGCCTGGACGCGCCCCGGCTCACCCAGGTGCCGTGGGGCCTGCTCGTGGCGGACGAGGCCCAGCACGTGAAGAACCCGTACTCCTCGACCGCGCGGGAGCTGCGTGCCATCGGCGCACGCGCGCGCGTGGCGCTCACCGGCACCCCGGTGGAGAACAACCTGTCGGAACTGTGGGCGATCCTCGACTGGACCACTCCGGGACTGCTGGGCCGGCTCGGCACCTTCCGCAGGCGGTACGCGCAGGCCGTCGAGGGCGGTCAGGACCCGGCCGCAGCGGACCGGCTGGCCCGGCTCGTCCGGCCGTTCCTGCTCCGCCGCCGCAAGGCGGACCCGGGGATCGCGCCCGAGCTGCCGCCGAAGACCGAGACCGATCACGCCGTGTCGCTCACCCAGGAGCAGACGGGTCTGTACGAGGCGGTGGTGCGCGAGGCGCTGGCGGAGATCTCCGGCGCCGGCAGCATGGCGCGACGCGGCCTGATCGTGAAGCTGCTGACCGGCCTCAAGCAGATCTGCAACCACCCGGCGCAGTACCTCAAGGAGGAGCGCCCGGTGATCGCCGGACGCTCCGGGAAGCTGGAGCTGCTGGACGAACTGCTCGACACGATTCTCGCCGAGGAGGCGGGCGTGCTGGTCTTCACGCAGTACGTCCAGATGGCCCGCCTTCTCGAACGGCATCTGGCCGCCCGCGGCACGCCCTCGCAGTTCCTGCACGGCGGGACGCCGGTCGCCGAACGCGAGGCCATGGTGCGGCGCTTCCAGGAGGGCGAAGTGCCGGTGTTCCTGCTGTCGTTGAAGGCGGCGGGCACCGGTCTGAACCTCACCCGGGCCGAGCACGTCGTGCACTACGACCGCTGGTGGAACCCGGCCGTCGAGGCGCAGGCCACCGACCGCGCCTACCGCATCGGCCAGACCCGGCCCGTGCAGGTGCACCGGATCATCGCGGAGGGAACCATCGAGGACCGCATCGCCGAACTGCTGGTCCGCAAGCGGGAGCTGGCGGATTCCGTCCTGGGCTCCGGCGAGGCGGCGCTCACGGAGCTGACGGACGCGGAGCTGGCGGAACTGGTCGAACTGCGAGGGGGCCTGTGATGACTCGGTACGACGGTGACACGGAGCGCACGTTCGCCGCGCTGCCGCCCGCGCACGGGCGCGGCTTCGCGGAGACCTGGTGGGGCCAGGCCTGGCTGAAGGCCCTGGAGGACACGGCGCTGGACTCGGCGCAGCTCAAGACGGGCCGACGGCTCGCCCGCGCGGGAGCGGTCGGCGCGGTGTCGGTGCGCCCGGGACGACTCACGGCCGTCGTCCAGGGCCGCGACGGCACGGCGCACCGGGCCGACGTCCTGCTGGAGGAGCTCTCGCCCGAGCAGTGGGACCACTTCCTGGACATGACGGTGGAGCGGGCCGGGCATGTGGCGGCGCTGCTGGACCGGGAGATGCCGCCGCACCTGGTCGAGGACGCGGCGGCCGCGGGTGTCGAACTGCTGCCGGGCCTGGGCGATCTGGAGCCGGAGTGCGACTGCGGTGCCTGGGACCACTGCGGGCACACGGCGGCGCTCTGCTATCAGGTGGCGCGCCTGCTGGACCAGGATCCGTTCGTCCTGATGCTGATGCGGGGCCGCGACGAAGCCGCCCTGCTGGACGCTCTCCAGACCCGCGGCGGTGGATCGGCAGCGGAGTCCTCCGGTCCGGAGGGTGTGGACGCTGTGGAGGCGTATGCGGCCGGTGACATCCTGCCTCCACTGCCGGACCTGCCCGCGCTCCCCGACGTGCCGGGGGTGCCGCCGTCCCTGGACGCCGAGACGCCGCCCGCTCCCGGCATCGACCCGGCCGCGCTGGAGTTCCTGGCCGCACGGACCGCCGTACAGGCCCACCGTCTGCTCGCTGAGGCCCTCCGGGGCACCTCCGAAGTGGAGTTGACGGTGGCGCAGGACGCGGTGCGGCTGGCCGCGGGCGCCCCCGGAGGCGATGTGGCGGACCGTCTCGCCGACGGGTCGGGACGCGGCCGGGAGGGGCTCGAGACGGCGGTCCGTGCCTGGCACCTCGGCGGTACGGCCGCGCTGGCCGTGCTCGACGAGGAGTGGCGGGTCCAGGGCGAAACGCTCGCACGCGCGCATGCCGCCCTGGAGTCGGCCTGGGACACGGACGAGAGGCCCCTGCTGCGGGCGCGGGGCAACCGGTGGACGGTCGCCGACGCTCCGGTCCAGCTGCGCCTCGGCCGGGACGGCCGGTGGTGGCCGTACCGCAAGGAACGCGGCCGCTGGGTGCCGGCGGGAGGTGCCGCACAGGATCCGGCGACGGCCCTGACGTCGGCTGAGCCCGCCGCCGGAGACGGAGCCGCACCGGAAGAGGCGCCCCTACGGCAGTAGTTCGCCGGTGTCCAGGGACGGGAGGAGCGATTCGAGGTCGCTGGGCAGATCGCTCGGCAGCCGGCTCGGAAAGCCCGACGGCAGCCGGGTCCGCAGCTCGCTCGGCACTTCGGTGGGCACCTTGGTGGGCAGTTCGGTGGGGATGCCGTAGGACGGGGCAGGGGTGCGGCTCGTACTCCCGGCGGGCGGCTCCCGGTCCGGCGAGTCGTCGCCTCCCCTGGCCATCAGCACCACCGCGCACACGGCTGCGGCGGCCACGAGCACGGTGATCAGGATGAGCAGCGGATTCCGCCGCTGAGGCGGTACGGGCGGCATGGCCATACCGACCAGGGTCACCGTGCACCGCTCAAGGCGCGAGCGGTGCACGGGAGTTGCTACGGACTCATGGCGTGGATCGCACGATTCCGTAGCATTCCAGGCGGTGGACTCAGCCGCGCGCTCCCAGAAGATGGTCCATGGCCAGCTGGTCCAGGTGCTCGAAGGCCATGCCGCGGGCGGCGGCCGCGTCGACGTCGAAGGCCTCGAAGGCCGACCGGTCGGCGAGCAGGGACTGGAGGCCGTCCGCGGCGGTGGGCTGGGTCAGCTCGTCCAGGCGGGCCGCGCGCAGCGCCTCCTGGACCTCCGGGTCGGCACGGAAGGCCGCTGCGCGGTCCTTGAGGATGAGGTAGTTGCGCATACAGCCGGCCGCCGACGCCCACACCCCGTCGAGGTCCTCGGTCCGCGGGGGCTTGAAGTCGAAGTGCCGCGGGCCGGTGTAGCCGGCCGACTCCAGCAGGTCGACCAGCCAGAACGCGGCACGCAGATCGCCGGCGCCGAAGCGCAGGTCCTGGTCGTACTTGATGCCGGACTGGCCGTTGAGGTCGATGTGGAACAGCTTGCCCGCCCACAGCGCCTGCGCGATGCCGTGCGGGAAGTTCAGCCCGGCCATCTGCTCGTGCCCGACCTCGGGGTTGACGCCGTACAGCTCCGGACGCTCCAGGCGCTCGATGAACGCCAGGGCGTGGCCGACGGTCGGCAGCAGGATGTCGCCGCGCGGCTCGTTCGGCTTGGGCTCGATCGCGAAGCGCAGGTCGTAGCCCTGGGAGGTGACGTACTCGCCGAGCAGGTCGAAGGCCTCCTTCATCCGGTCCAGGGCCGCGCGGACGTCCTTGGCGGCACCGGACTCGGCACCCTCCCGGCCGCCCCAGGCCACGTACACCTGGGCGCCGAGCTCGGCGGCGAGGTCGATGTTGCGGATGGTCTTGCGGAGCGCGTAGCGGCGTACGTCGCGGTCGTTGGCGGTGAACGCGCCGTCCTTGAAGACCGGGTGGGTGAAGAGGTTGGTGGTGGCCATCGGGACCTTCATGCCCGTGGCGTCCAGCGCCTGCCGGAAGCGCTTGATGTGGGCCTCGCGCTCGGTGTCGCTCGAGCCGAACGGGATCAGGTCGTCGTCGTGGAAGGTGACGCCGTGCGCGCCGAGCTCGGACAGACGCCGCACCGTCTCGACCGGGTCGAGTGCACGTCGCGTGGCGTCGCCGAAGGGATCCCGTCCCTGCCAGCCGACGGTCCACAGGCCGAAGGTGAACCTGTCCTCGGGGGTGGGCTGGTAGCTCATGCCGCGGCTCCTCGCTCGCTGAGACTATTTCGTCATGGCGATTTACAAATTAGTATGCGAGCACCTCTCTGGGAAGAGACAACACTCCTCGGGGAAGAGACAAGGTGTCTCGGAACGAGAGAAGCAGGACCGGAGATGGACGAGAGAAGAGGGAGAAGCCCGATGTCAGCAGCCGAGGGTCCGCTCGTCGTCGGCGTGGACTCGTCCACCCAGTCCACCAAGGCGCTGGTCGTCGACGCGGCCACCGGCCGGGTCGTGGCGAGCGGCCAAGCCCCGCACACCGTCTCCTCGGGGGCGGGACGCGAAAGCGATCCGCGCCAGTGGTGGGACGCGCTGTGCGAGGCCCTGCGCCAGTGCGGTGACGCGGCGCACGAGGCCGCCGCGGTGTCGGTCGGCGGGCAGCAGCACGGCCTGGTCACCCTGGACGACCGGGGCGAGCCGGTGCGTCCGGCCCTGCTGTGGAACGACGTGCGCTCGGCGCCGCAGGCACGCCGGCTGACCGAGGAACTGGGCGGCGCGAAGGTCTGGGCCGAGCGCGCCGGAAGCGTCCCCGCCGCCTCCTTCACGGTCACCAAGTGGGCCTGGCTGGCCGAGCGCGAGCCGGAGGCGGTCCGGGCCACGAAGGCCGTGCGCCTCCCCCACGACTACCTCACCGAGCGGCTCACCGGGCAGGGCACGACCGACCGCGGCGACGTCTCCGGAACGGGCTGGTGGGCGTCAGGGACGGAGTCGTACGACGAGGAGATCCTGGCGCACGTGGGGCTCGACCCGGCCCTGCTGCCCCGTGTGGTCCGGCCCGGGGAGGTGGCGGGCACGGTGCACAGCCACGGTCTGCCGTTCTCCAAGGGCACTCTGGTCGCGCCCGGGACGGGTGACAACGCCGCGGCGGCGCTGGGCCTCGGGCTGCGTCCGGGCGTGCCGGTGATGAGCCTCGGCACCTCGGGCACGGTGTACGCCGTCTCGCGGCACCGGCCCACCGACCCGAGCGGCACGGTGGCGGGCTTCGCCGACGCCCGCGGTGACTGGCTGCCGCTGGCCTGCACCCTGAACTGCACACTCGCCGTCGACCGCGTCGCGACGCTCCTTGGCCTGGACCGCGACGCCGTGGAGCCCGGCACGGCCGTCACCCTGCTGCCCTATCTGGACGGCGAACGCACCCCGAATCTGCCCAACGCCTCCGGCCTGCTGCACGGCCTGCGCCACGACACCACCGGCGGCCAGCTGCTCCAGGCCGCCTACGACGGTGCCGTGCACTCCCTGCTCGGCGCGCTCGACCTGGTCCTGGACCAGGACGCCGACCCCTCGGCGCCCCTGCTGCTGATCGGCGGTGGCGCCCGGGGCGCGGCCTGGCAGCAGACCGTACGAAGGCTCTCGGGACGTCCTGTGCAGGTGCCCGAGGCCAAGGAGCTGGTGGCGCTCGGCGCGGCCGCGCAGGCGGCCGGGCTGCTGACCGGGGAGGACGCGGCGGCCGTGGCACGCCGCTGGGACACGGCGGCCGGGCCGGTGCTCGACGCCGTCGAGCGGGACGAGGAGACGCTGGCCAGGATCGCCGGGGTACTCTCCGACGCGGCCCCGCTGCTGGAGCGGCCCACGGACACCCACTGAGGACTGGCGTCAGGCATGACCGCACCGCCGCACGAGGCTCACCCCGCCGGGCCGGGACGCGCGCTGCCCGACACCCAGCAGGGCATGCGCCGCCGCAATCTCGCCCGTGTCCTGCACGCCGTCCGCGCCGAGGCGCCGTTGTCCCGGGCCGCCGTCGCGTCGCGGATCGGGCTGACCCGGGCCGCGGTGTCGACGCTCGTCGACGAACTCGTCCGCTCGGGGCTGATCGAGGAGCTGGGGCCCGAGCGGCCCGGCCGGGTGGGCCGTCCCGGCTCCGCGCTCGCCGTCAGCGGACGGGGCCCGGCCGGGATCGGCGCGGAGATCGGCGTCGACCATCTCGCGGTCTGTGCCGTCGACCTGCGCGGCACGACCAGAGCACGGGCGATACGACAGGGCGCGAACCGCGGCCGCTCCCCCGGGCCCGTGACAGCGGAGCTCACCGAACTGATCGGCCGGGTCGTCGCCGAGGCGGAGGGCGAGGGCCTGTGGCCCGCCGGGCTCGCCGTGGCCGTACCGGGTCTGGTGGCGCGCGACGCCCGGACCGTCGTACGCGCCCCGAACCTCGGCTGGCACGACACGGACCTCGGTGCCCTGCTGCCGGCGGACCTGCCGCTGACCGTGGACAACGAGGCCAACTTCGGCGCGCTCGCCGAACTCTGGCTCGAGGACGGCACTCCGCGCGACTTCCTGCATGTGTCGGCGGAGATCGGCATCGGCGCGGCCGTCGTCGTGGACGGCGGGCTGCTGCGCGGAACACGGGGGTTCGCGGGCGAGTTGGGACATGTGCCGGTGCGGCCGGACGGGCCGGCGTGCGCGTGCGGCGGGCGCGGATGCCTGGAGCAGTACGCCGGTGAGGAGGCGGTGCTGCGTGCGGCGGGCCTGGAGCCGGACGAGGACCGCGTGGGACTGCTCGCGGGGCGCGCCGCCGAGGGTGACGAGGACGTACGCCGTGCCCTGCGCAACGCGGGCACCGCGCTCGGTGTCGCCCTGACCGGTGCGGTCAACCTGCTCGACCCGCAGAGCGTGGTGCTCGGCGGGGAGCTGTCCGGTCTCGCACCCTGGCTGCTGCCCTCGCTGCAGGAGGAGCTGGCGCGGCGCACGGCGGGTCCGGCCTGTCCCGTGTCCGTGTCACGGCTGGGTCCGGAGGGGCCGCTGCTGGGGGCCGCGCACTCGGTCGTGCGGGCGGTGCTGGACGATCCGGCGGCCGTCGCCGGGCGGGCCTGACCCTAAGGGCAGCCCGAATCACCCGCTGGGGTGGGCGAGTTATCCACAATCGCCGGCCCGTCCACCGAAACACCTCGCTCTCTTCTGACGGACCGGCAGGCGCCGTACCGTGATGATCCGTCGAAGCGAAAGGCATCCCGTCATGGACCAGGCATCGCCGCTCCCCAGCAGGCGGGGCGTCCTCGTGGGCGCCGCTCTCACCGCCGTCCCGTACGTCCTGCTCCCCGGCACACGGGCCGCCGCCCGGCCCCAAGCCCCCGACCATCCGGGAGCCGAGTGGCACCCGGCGACCGGCGCCAACTACACGGCGTCGAACCGACCCCGCGGCCATCCCGTCGACCGCGTGATCATCCATGTCGCGCAGACGACGTTCGCCGGCACCCTGTCCATCTTCCGGAACCCGAGGAAGCAGGTGTCCGCGCACTACGTGGTGCGCTCGGCCGACGGCCATGTGGCGCAGTGCGTGCGCGAGGCCGACATCGCGTGGCACGCGGGCAACTGGGACTACAACAAGCGCGGCATCGGCATCGAGCACGAAGGCTGGGTGGACCAGCCCTCGTACTTCACCGACGCCGTGTACGAGGAATCGGCCCGGCTCACCGCGGCGATCTGCGCGCGGCACCGCATACCCCGGAACCGGACCCACATCATCGGCCACCACGAGGTACCGGGCAGCGACCACACCGACCCGGGCCGCCACTGGGACTGGAAGCGCTACATAAGACTGGTCCAGGACTCCGGCTGAGAAGTATCCGCCCGAGCGGCCGCCCACCCCCTCACCCCACCTCACGTCCCGGTTACAAAGCGCTCAACCTCTGGTTGCGGCACGGTAAGCACGCAACGATGGGGCCATGACTCTGGCCCAGCGCGCCATGGAGCGACTGCAGGCCTGGCCCGACCTGATGCCGGGCCCGGCGAGTTGCGGCACCGGACGGGCGCTCCGTTCCGTCCGTGACGAGATCGTCCACTTCCACTCGGCACGGGACGTGGACCTCCACCTCACCCGCCGGGCCATCCAGCGCTTCCACTACGACCTCGCCGGTTCGAGCGCGATCCACCTGGTTCCCGGATCGTCCTGGGTGACGGTCCACCTCGACTGCGAAGCCGACGTCGACCTGCTGCTGAGCCTGGTGAGCATCGCGCTCAAGGCCCACCAGACCCCGCCCGCCGCCGACGAGCCGCGGCCCTTCGGATGCAACTTCCACCGGGTCAGGGTGCTTCCGCGTGACGCCGCCGCGGGCGGCTGAGCCTTGGTGACACCCGCGGAGGACGCCAACGCCGAGGCCTGGCGCGCGTACGGAGCCCACCACCTGCGGCGGGGCACGGAGCTGCCCGAGGTGGCGCGGATCGACTGGGGGTGCGAGGGCGCCGGGCCCGGAGCCGAGGTCCTCGGGGAACTCGCGGGCCGGCGGGTGCTGGACCTCGGATGCGGTCCGGCCCGGCATGCCGCCCACCTGGTGCGTGACCGCGGCGCGCTGGTGGACGCGGTCGACGCCTCGGACGGGCAGTACGAACGAGCCCGTGCCCGCTACGGCTCGCTGCCCGGGCTGCGGCTGGTCCTGGCCGACGCGGTGGAGCATCTGCGCACGGCGGAGCCGTACGACGTCATCTACTCCCTGCATGCGGTCCCGTACCTCGACCCGCACCGGCTGCTGCCCGCCGTGGCCTCGGCGCTGAGGCCGGGCGGCAGGCTCTGCTTCACGGTGCTGCACACCAACTCGCGCGGTGACGGCCCCTCGGACCGGGCCGAGGCCCGGCCCGAGGTCCTGAGGCTGGCCGGCGGTGGTGACACCACCGTCCACATGTGGGTCCTCACCCCGGACCTCTGGACGGAGCTGCTCACCGAGTACGGGCTGCGCGTGGAGCACGTCGACGTCCTCGACACACCGCAGGCCGGCAACCACGCCTCCTACCGGCTCTTCCAGGTGACCCGGCCCGTCCGCGTCTCCTCCCGGCCGCGTGTCGACCGACCGCCACAGGCCCATGCCGCGCTCGGGGTCGGGGCCATCCTGTACGGGCCCCGCGGACTGCTCCTGGGCCGGCACCGGCGCGGGACGTGGGAGCTGCCCGGCGGGACGGTGGAACCCGGGGAGTCGTTGCGGGAGACGGTGGCGCGCGAACTGCGCGAGGAGACCGGGCTCGCGGCACGGCCGGAGGACGTCCGGCTGCTGGGGACGCTCCTCGACGATGCCGGCGGGGTCGTCCGGGTGACCGTCGCCGCCCGGGTCACCGTCTGGCGGGGCGAGCCGGCGGACCAGCCCGAGGAGAGTGTGGGCCGCTGGCGCTGGTTCGGCCTGGACCGGCTGCCGGAGCAGCTGTTCGTGTGCAGCGCGCAGGCCCTCACCGCCTGGCGGCCGGATCTGCCGATCGACCACACGCCCGCGCACTACACGCCGTACGCCACCGGAACGGACGGCGGCTGAAGCACCCGGAGGGGTGTGTTTTTCCGACTGTTTCCGCTTAGTCGGCAGTCAGCCGTACTCCTGAGCCCCGACGTCTGGTCCACTGCCCTGAGGACATCTGACGAGACATCAGGGGGCACGGTGACACGTCGTCACAAGCGGCGCGGAGCAAGCAGAGCGGTCCTGGCGTTCCTCACGGCGTTCGGCGCGCTGGTCGGTGCGGGTGTGGCGGGGGCGGCTGAGGCCGACGCCGTCCAGAAGCGCGTCCGTGTCGCGCCGGGCGTCACCTACGAGCACTTCGACATCCAGGCGGCCAAGGGGGTGACTCACGCGCATGTGCTGAAGGTCGACCTGGGCAACCCGCGCGTACAGGTCGATCTGCTGTACCCCGGGGCGGTGGCCTCGCGCGCGCCGGTCTCGCGAATGGCCGACGCGCAGGGCGCGGTCGCCGGTGTCAACGGCGACTTCTTCAACATCACCGAGACACAGCACCCGGGCGTCGAGGCGACCGGCGCGAGCGTGGGTCCGGCGATCACGGCCGGGCGGACGCTCAAGGCGGCCGTGCCGAACGGCCAGCGGTTCGGCCCGGAGCTGCCGCCCGGCACGACCACCGAGGACGTGCTCGGTGTGGGGACCGACGGACGGGCCCGGCTGGACCGGCTGGCCCTCGACGGCTCGGTCCGCGCCTCCGGGACGCGGCTGCCGCTCGGCGGGCTCAACCAGTACGCGCTGCCGGTGGGGTCCGTCGGCGCGTTCACCTCCGAATGGGGCAGCGCCTCCCGGGTGCGCGCCACCTGCGGCACGGACACGGACCGGGCCGCTCCGTGCAGCACGGACACCTACGAGGTGACGGTCCGCGACGGCAGGGTCGTATCGGCCGCCGACACCCCTGGCCGCGGCCCCATCGCCGCGGGGACGACCGTGCTGGTCGGCCGGGAGGCGGGCGCCCAGCAGCTGCGGAAGTTCTCCACCGGTGAACCGGTCGAGATCGAGCACGCTCTCGTCGCGGCCACCAGCGGCGTCCCGTACCGTCTCGCCGTCGGCGGCTACCCGGTCCTCTCGGGCGGCCGGCCGCTGCCGGGTCTGGACGACAGGACGTCCGCCGTCCGTACGGCCGTGGGGCTCGCCGACGACGGGCGGCGCATGCTGCTGCTCGCACTGGACGGCGGCACCGCCTACCGCAGCGGACTGACGATCGCCGAAGTGGCCGACACCATGCGGCGCCTGGGCTCACAGGACGCCTTGAGCCTGGACGGCGGCGGGTCGTCGACGCTGGTCGCCCGGAAGTCGGGCGCGAGCACCGTGTCCGTACGCAACCACCCCAGCGGCGGCGCCGAACGCGCCGTGCCGAACGGCATCGGGGTGTTCTCGAGCTGAGGGCCTCAAGGCCGCAAGCTGCTGACGATCTCCGCCGTCGCCGTGATGCCGCTGTGGATGGTGGGGGCGATGCTCGTGCTGGCCAGGTAGAAGCCGAGCAGCAGGCAGACCAGCGCATGGGAGACCTTCAGCCCGCCGTTGCGCAGGAAGATCACCGCAAGGATCACGAGCAGCAGCACCACAGAGATGGAAATGGCCATCGTCAACTCCTCCGCCACGCCGCCCTATCCGATTCACGGCGTTCGGCCGCAAGTGTGGCGTAGCGGAGGGTTCGTCCGGTGGGCTGACCTGTCCGCCGAACGTGTGAAGTCCTACGCCGCCCGGCGGGCGTCCAGGAAGGCTTCCAGTCCGGCGAGGTCGTCGGTGTTGAGGTGGTCGACGTCCGCGGCGAGCAGTTCGGCCCACACCGCGTCACGGGCGGGCCCGGCCAGATCCGGGGTCGCCCAGAACCGCACCTTCTGGCGCCGCGCGTGCGCGGCCCGGACGATGCCCCGCAGCTTCTCCCGCTCGGCGTCCGGGAACGCGCCCACGCCCTGCCAGCTGAAGTTGAGCGTCCAGTTGTCGCTGATCAGCGGGATGAAGGAGGCCGGGGCCTGGCTGCCGAGGTCGGCGAGGCGGCCGTCGTAGAAGGCGCGCCGGACGCTCTGGGCCTCCATGGGGGCGCGGGCCGCGCGGTCGCCGGAGATCACGGCGGTGACCGGGCCGGGGAGGACCCGGCCGTGGGCGTACGTCGTGAACAGGTGCCGGTAGCGCCTGAGGTGGCGGTCGAGCTCGAGATACGTCGACGAGCCCTCGGTCTTGATGTCGACGAGGAGTTGCAGCGAGCCGCGGTACCCCCGGTACACACGGCCTCGGTCGGCCCGGACGCGGGCGGCGAGCGGGTCGAGGTAGAGGGACTCGAGGGTGCGGGACGGGTCGAGGTCCTCCGGGTCGTGGGCGACGAGAAGCTGGTCGCCCACGAGGTAGATGTCGGCCTCGACACTGCCGAACCGGTGGTCGAGGGCGTCGAGGAGTGGGCGCGGGTGCTCGTAGTCGTTGTGGGCGTGGGCGCGCCACAACGGGCGGCACCCGTGCCGTCGTTCGCCGGCCGCCGCGGGGGTGGCGGGGAGGGCGACCGAGCCCGCGAGGGCGGCGCCGAGGGTGGTGAGGGCTCTGCGACGGGTGGTGAGGGCCATGCTCTGCCTCCCTGGAAGTGCCGTACGGGAACCCTGCGAGTATGGGGTCCGGGCAGGTCCAAGAAGCAGGCCCGTGCACGGAGTTGGCCGGACTGCCGCCCCGCGTTCACTTCACCGGAGCGGTGCGCACGAAAAAGCCCGCCCCAGGTGGGACGGGCTTTCCGCGCGCGTCGACCAGGTGTACGTCAGGGGGCCTGGAGGTCGACGAGTCCGGCCAGGGCCTCGCGGTGGGCGCCCGCCGTGCCGTAGGCGATCGAGTCGGCCTTCGCGCGCTTCAGATACAGGTGCGCCGGGTGCTCCCACGTCATGCCGATGCCGCCGTGCAGTTGCAGTGCCTCCTCGGCGGCGTGCACGGCCACGGGTGCCGCGAAAGCCTGGGCGACGGTGACGGCCACCTCGACGTCCTCGCCCGTGGCCAGTGCGTCGGCGGCGTTGCGGGCGGCCGCGCGGAGGTTGACGACCTCCAGCCACAGCTGGGCCAGCCGGTGCTTGAGCGCCTGGAAGCCGCCGACGGGCCGGTTGAACTGCTTGCGTTCCTTCAGATAGCGGACGGTCTCCGTCAGCGCCCAGTCGGCGAGCCCGAACTGTTCGGAGGCGAGCAGTCCGGCTCCGGCGTTCAGGGCCCGGCGTACGGCGGGTTCGGCGTCGCCCAGCAGACGGCCGGGCACGCCGTCGAGCGTGACGGTCGCCAGCGGCCGGGTCAGGTCCAGGGAGACCTGGGGTGTGACGGTCACCGCCGTGGTGTCGACCGCGTAGAGGCCGCCGTCGTCGGCGGGCACGAGCAGGACGTCCGCGACGGCCGCGTCCGCGATGCCGGTCAGCTCCCCGCGCAGCCGGCCGTCCTCGTGCCGGACCACCTTGTAAGCGGTGCCCGGTGCGACGTTCAGCGCGACGGCGAGGGCGCCGATCCGCCGCCCGGACGCCAGGTCGGCGAGCAGGTCGTCGGCATCGCAGGCGAGCAGGGCCTCGGTGGCGACGACGGCGCTGGTCAGGTAGGGCACGGGAGCGACCGCGCGGCCCAGTTCCTCCAGGACGACGGCGGCTTCGCGGTGCGTGGCGCCCTGGCCGCCCTTGTCCTCGGGCACGAGGAGCCCCGCGAGGCCCATGCCGTCGGCGAGCGCCTTCCACGCCTCACGGTGGTGCGGGGTGTCCGATTCGGTGCGGGCGATCACACCGGGCGCGTCGCAGTGGTCGGCGAGCAGGTCCCGTACGGCGGCCCGCAGCGCCTCTTCCTCCTCGGAGTAGAGAAGATCCGTCATCGGGCCAGGTCCTTCCAGGCGACGTCCTTGTCGGTGCGCGGTTCGGCGGGCAGGCCGAGGACGCGTTCGGCGACGATGTTCAGCAGGACCTCGGTGGTCCCGCCCTCGATGCTGTTGCCCTTGGAGCGCAGATAGCGGTAGCCGGCCTCGCGGCCGGTGAAGTCGACCAGTTCCGGGCGGCGCATCGTCCAGTCGTCGTACAACAGGCCCTCCTCGCCGAGGAGTTCCACGTCCAGGCCGCTGATCTCCTGGTTGAGGCGGGCGAAGGCGAGCTTCATGCCGGCGCCTTCGGGACCGGGCTGGCCCACGACGAGCTGCTGGCGCAGCCGTTCGCTGGTGAGCCGTGCGACCTCGGCCTCCACCCAGAGCTTCAGCAGCCGCTGGTGCAGGTCGTGGGTGCGCAGCTCGGGCCGCTCGCGCCAGGTCTTGGAGACGAGTCCGATCATGCCGCCCTCTCGGGGCAGGCGCATGCCGCCGATGGCGACGCGTTCGTTGTTCAGCGTGGTCTGCGCGACCCGCCAGCCGTCGCCGACCTCCCCGAGGCGGCGCGCGTCGGGGATCCGGACGTCGGTGAGGAACACCTCGTTGAACTCGGCCTCGCCGGTGACCTGCCGCAGCGGCCGTACCTCGACGCCCGGGTCGGTCATGTCGCAGACGAAGTAGGTGATGCCCCGGTGCTTGGGCACGTCCGGGTCGGTGCGGGCGATGAGGATCGCCCAGCGGGAGTTGTGCGCGCCGGACGTCCACACCTTCTGCCCGTTGACCACCCACTCGTCGCCCTCGCGTACCGCGCGGGTGCCGAGGGCGGCGAGGTCGGAGCCGGCGCCGGGCTCGCTGAACAGCTGGCACCAGACCTCCTCGCCGATCCACAGCGGCCGCAGATAGCGCTGCTTCTGCTCCTCGGTGCCGTACTTGAGGATCGTCGGGGCGGCCATGCCGAGCCCGATGCCGTTGCGGCGCGAGTCGTTGTCGGGAGCGCCGGCCGCCTCCAGTTCGGCGTCCACGACGACCTGCTGCGAGCGCGGGGCGTCGAGCCCGCCGAGGCCCTCCGGGTAGTGCACCCAGGCGAGTCCGGCGTCGAAGCGGGCCCGGAGGAAGTCCAGGCGGTCGGTCGAGGCAGGCGGATGGGCGGCCAGCAACTCCCGGGTACGACGGCGCAGTTCCTCGGCGCTGGTCATGCTGCTGCCTCCTCCATGACGACGGCGATCCGTCCGGTGGTCAGGCCGTCCGCGACCTTCTGCACGGCGGCGGCCGCCCCCGGGAGCGGGACGCGCTCGCTCACCAGCGGCTTGATCGCGCCCCTTGCGGCCAGCTCGGTGAGCTGCTCGTGGCAGTGCTGGACCAGCTTCGGGTTCTTGGTGTTGTAGAGGCCCCAGTGCAGGCCCATGATCGAGTAGTTCTTCACCAGGGCGTGGTTCAGGGCCGGGCTGGGGATCGTGCCGCCGGCGAAGCCGACGACGATGATGCGCCCCTCGAAGGCGACGGCCTTGGCGGACTGGGTGTAGGCCTCGCCGCCGACCGGGTCGTAGACGACGTCGGCGCCCCGGCCGCCGGTGGCCTCCTTGACGGCGGCGACGACGTCCTCGGCGCGCCGGTCGATCACGACGTCGCAGCCCAGCTCACGGGCGACGGCCGCTTTCCCGGGGCCGCCGACGACACCGATGACGGTGGCGCCGGCGGCCTTCCCGAGCTGCACGGCCGCGCTGCCGACCCCTCCTGCGGCAGCGTGGACGAGCAGGGTCTCGCCGGCCTCCAGACCGGCCCGGCGGTGCAGTCCGAACCAGCCGGTCTGGTAGCCGATGTGCAGGGCCGCGGCCTCCGCGTCGTCCAGGGCGTCCGGTGCGGGCAGCAGGGCGGCGGCATCGGCGACGGCGTACTCGGCGAAGCCGCCGTGGGGCAGTGCCGGGTTGGCGATCACGCGGCGGCCGTCCTCGGTCTCGCCGCAGATCTCCACGCCGGGGGTGAACGGCAGCGGCGGCCTGACCTGGTAGTGGCCCCGGCACAGCAGGGCGTCCGGGAAGTTGATGTTCGCGGCGCGCACCTTCAGCAGGACCTGGCCGTCGCCGGGCACCGGGCGCGCCACGTCCGCCAGGCGCAACACCTCGCCCGGCTCGCCGTTCTCGTGCACTTGCCATGCCTGCATGCGGGGCCTCCACGGGACTGCGTCGACTGCGTCGTACGACCGGGGTCGGTTCGCATACTAAGCGGTTGCTTGCCGATCAGGGAACAGTCATCGGGTCATGACTTCCTGGGCCGCGCCCGCACATGCATCCGCTCCCCCTGCGGACCGAACAGGCTGAGGAACTCCACGGGCCCCTCCCCCGTCGACCCGAACCAGTGCGGCACCCGCGTGTCGAACTCGGCGGCCTCCCCCGCCGTGAGCACCACGTCGTGCTCGCCCAGCACCAGGCGCAGCTTCCCGGACAGCACGTACAGCCACTCGTAACCCTCGTGCGTGCGCGGATCCGGCTCCAGGCTCCGCCGGGGTTCCAGCACCTTGTAGGCCTGGAGGCCGCCGGGCTGGCGGGTGAGCGGCCAGTGGGTGCGGCCGCCCATCACGATCGGCTTCGCCCGCACCCGCGGGTCGCCCGTCGGCGGGGCACCGACCAGCTCGTCGAGGGCCACCTGGTGAGCGCGCGCGATCGGCAGCAGCAGTTCCAGACTGGGCTTACGCAGTCCGGACTCCAGCCGCGACAGGGTGCTGACGGAGATGCCGGTGGTCTCGGAGAGCGCCGCCAGGGTCACTTCCCGCTCCTTGCGCATCTGCCGCAGCCGGGGGCCGACGCCCGCGAGTACCTCGTCCGTGGTCATGGTCGTATTGCAGGTTCGGCAAACATGTTTGTCAATCCCGCGGGGCCGGGGCGACTCTCGGCAGTGGAGGTGGTCACATGACCGAGAAGCACACCGAGACGTACGACGTCGTGGTCGTCGGCGGCGGTGCCGCGGGCCTGTCGGCGGCGCTGGTGCTGGGCCGGGCCCGGCAGCGCACGCTGGTCGTCGACGCGGGCGAACCGCGCAACGCGCCCGCCGCGCACATGCAGGGCTTCCTGACACGGGACGGCATGCCGCCCGCCGAGTTCCTCGCCATCGGCCGGGAGGAGATCGCGCGCTACGGCGTCGAGCTCGTGCGGGACCGGGTGGTGGAAGTGGCGAACGGCGAGGACTTCGCCGTGGTGCTGGCCGACGGGCGGACCGTGCGGGCCCGGCGGCTGGTCGTCGCGACCGGGCTGAAGGACGAGCTGCCGGCGGTCCCCGGCCTGGCCGAGCGGTTCGGCCGGGACGTGCTGCACTGCCCGTTCTGCCACGGCTGGGAGGTGCGCGACCTGCCGTTCGGCGTGCTCGGGACGGCCGCCAAGAGCGTGCACCAGGCGCTGATGGTGTCCCAGTGGTCGAAGGACGTGCGGTTCTTCCTGCACACGGTCGCCGAGGAGGAGTTGTCCGACGAGGATCTGCGCCGGCTCGCCGCGGCCGGGGTCGACGTGGTGCCGGGCGAGGTCGCGGGGCTGGTGGTCGAGGACGACCGGCTCACCGGCGTCCGACTCGCCGACGGTACGACGCATGCCCGCTCCGTGCTGTTCGTGGCCCCGCACGCCGTGCCGCAGACCGGCCTGCTGGAACAGCTCGGCGCCGAGCTGCAGGAGACGCCCTTCGGCGCGTACCCGGTCGTCGACCCCACCGGCCTGACGACCGTGCCGGGCGTGTGGGCCGCGGGCAACGCGATCGGCTTCGCCGAGCAGGTCGTGCACGCGGCGAGCGGCGGCTACCGGGCGGCGTCCGCGATCGTCGGGGATCTGCTGATGGAGGACCTCGACGCGGCTGCCCAGGGGTAGAGGCTCCGATGACCGGCCTCCGCAGTCCGCCCGGGTGTAGAGGCGCCGCCTCCGGTGCACCATGGCTGCATGCTGCTGCACCGGCTGGCCCGAGTGTCCCAGGAGGTCGCCGCCACCTCGGCGCGGTCCCGGAAGACGGCCCTGCTCGCGGAGCTGTTCCGGGACGCGGAGGCGGAAGACGTGCCGATCGTCATCCCGTACCTGGCGGGACGGCTGCCGCAGGGCCGGATCGGCGTCGGCTGGAAGGTGCTGAGCCGCCCGGTCGCCCCGGCCACCGAGCCGGGCCTGACCGTGCGGGAGGTGGACGCCCGGCTCGCGGAACTGAGCAAGGTGTCCGGCCCCGGCTCCCAGGCGGAACGGGCCCGGCTGGTCGGTGAGTTGATGGGCGCGGCCACCGAGGATGAGCAACGGTTCCTGCTCGGGCTGCTCACCGGTGAGGTGCGGCAGGGCGCGCTGGACGCCGTCGCGGTCGAGGGACTGGCCCAGGCGACCGGGACGCCCCCGGCGGACGTACGGCGGGCCGTGATGCTCGCGGGCTCCCTCCAGACGGTGGCCGAGGCGCTGCTCGCGGACGGCCCCGCCGCCCTGGACCGCTTCCGCCTCACGATCGGCCGCCCGGTCTGGCCGATGCTGGCGCACAGCGCCTCCTCGGTCGCCGAGGCGGTGGACAAGCTCGGCGCCTGCGCGGTCGAGGAGAAACTGGACGGCATCCGTGTCCAGGTGCACCGGGACGGCGACACGGTACGGCTCTACACCCGCACCCTCGACGACATCACCGGCCGCCTTCCCGAAGTGACGGCCGCCGCCCTGGAGTTGCGGGGCGAGCGGTTCATCCTGGACGGGGAGGTGATCTCCTTCGACGAGGGCGGCCGCCCCCGCTCGTTCCAGGAGACCGCCGGTCGCGTCGGCTCCCGCGCGGACGTGGCGACGGCCGCCCGCGCGGTACCCGTCTCCCCCGTCTTCTTCGACGCACTGTCCGTGGACGGCCGCGACCTGCTCGACCTGCCGTTCGCCGAGCGGCACACGGAGCTGGCCCGGCTGGTCCCCGAGCCGATGCGGGTGCGGCGCACGACGATGTCCGGCCCGGACGACGTGGGCCCGGCGGAGGAGTTCCTCGCCGAGACCCTGAAGCGAGGCCACGAGGGCGTCGTCGTCAAGGCGCTGGACGCCGCCTACAGCGCGGGCCGGCGCGGCGCGTCCTGGCTGAAGGTCAAGCCCGTCCACACCCTCGACCTGGTGGTGCTGGCCGCCGAGTGGGGCCACGGCCGCCGCACCGGCAAGCTCTCCAACCTCCACCTCGGCGCCCGCACCGCCGACGGCGGCCTCGCCATGCTCGGCAAGACCTTCAAGGGCATGACCGACGCCCTGCTGGCCTGGCAGACCGAGCGGCTCCAGCAGCTCGCCGTCGACGACAACGGCCATGTCGTGACCGTACGCCCGGAACTCGTCGTCGAGATCGCCTACGACGGCCTGCAACGCTCCACCCGCTACCCGGCCGGCGTCACCCTCCGCTTCGCCCGCGTGATCCGCTACCGGGAGGACAAGCGGCCGGAGGACGCCGACACGGTGGAGACCCTGCTGGCCGCGCATCCGCAGGTGCACCCGTGAAGCGCAGTGCGGGCCTGCTGCTCTTCCGCCACACCGACGACGGCCCGCAGGTGTTGCTCGGCCACATGGGCGGCCCGTTCTTCGCCCGGCGCGACGCCGGGGCGTGGACCGTTCCCAAGGGCGAGTACGAGTCCGACGAGTCGGCCTGGGCCGCCGCCCGCCGCGAGTTCGAGGAGGAACTGGGGCTGCCCCCGCCCGACGGCGAGGCCATCGCCCTGGGCGAGGTACGGCAGACGGGCGGCAAGATCGTCACGGCGTGGGCGATCGAGGCGGACCTCGACCCGGCGACGATCACGCCCGGCACGTTCCGGATGGAGTGGCCGCCGAGGTCGGGACGGCTCCAGGAGTTCCCCGAGCTGGACCGGGTGGCGTGGTTCGGTCTCGACCGGGCCCGCGAGGTGATCGTCAAGGCGCAGACGGCGTTTCTCGACCGCCTGGCTGAGCACTCGCCCTGAGCAGACGCGCCCGCGTTGCGGTCCCCTCCGTCGCGCGGGAAGGTCGAGACACAGCCCGCACCGAGGGAGGTCAGCCATGCCCATCGCGACGGTGAACCCGGCGAACGGCGAGACGCTCAAGACGTACGAGGCCATGGGCCAGGAGGAGATCGAGCGCCGGCTCCAGCTCGCGGAGGCCACGTTCCGCACGTACCGGACGACGACGTTCGACGAGCGCGCCCGGCTGCTGAACAAGGCCGCAGACCTCCTCGAAGAGGATCAGCAGGACATCGCCCGCGTGATGACCACCGAGATGGGCAAGCCGATCCAGCAGGCCCGGGCCGAGGCCGCGAAGTGCGCCAAGGCGATGCGCTGGTACGCCGAGCACGCCGAGGAACTGCTCGCCGACGAGGAACCCGCCGCCACCGATGTGAAGGACTCGGGCGCCTCACGCGTCCGCGTGCGCTACCGGCCGCTGGGGCCGGTGCTGGCGGTGATGCCGTGGAACTTCCCGCTGTGGCAGGTGATCCGCTTCGCCGCGCCCGCGCTGATGGCCGGGAACGTGGGCCTGCTCAAGCACGCCTCGAACGTGCCGCAGACCGCCCTCTACCTGGAGGACCTGTTCCACCGGGCGGGCTTCACGGAGGGCTGTTTCCAGACCCTGCTGATCGGCTCGGGCGCGGTCGACGAGATCCTGCGCGACGAGCGGGTCAGGGCGGCCACCCTCACCGGCAGCGAGCCCGCGGGCCGCGCGGTCGCCTCCACCGCCGGCGAGATGGTCAAGAAGACCGTGCTGGAGCTGGGCGGCAGCGATCCGTTCGTCGTCATGCCCTCCGCCGACATCGACCGGGCGGCGAAGGTCGCGGTGACCGCCCGGGTGCAGAACACCGGGCAGTCCTGTATCGCCGCCAAGCGCTTCATCGTGCACACGGACGTGTACGACGCCTTCGCCGCGCGTTTCGCCGAGGGCATGCGGGCGCTGAAGGTCGGCGACCCCCTGGCCGAGGACACCGACGTCGGGCCGCTCTCCAGCGAGCAGGGACTGCGCGATGTGGAGGAACTCGTCGACGACGCGGTGCGCGTCGGCGCGGAGGTGCTGTGCGGTGGCGAACGGCCCGAGGGGCCCGGCTGGTACTACGCGCCGACGATCCTCGCCGGCATCACCCGCGAGATGCGCATCCACCGGGAGGAGGCGTTCGGTCCGGTCGCCACGCTGTACCGGGCGGCCGACTTCGACGAGGCCGTTCTGATCGCGAACGACTCACCCTTCGGACTGAGTTCGAACGTGTGGACGCGGGACGAGGCCGAGGTGGACCGGTTCGTACGGGATCTGGAGGCGGGCGGCGTGTTCTTCAACGGCATGACGGCCTCCCATCCGGGGTTCCCCTTCGGCGGGGTGAAGCGGTCCGGGTACGGCCGTGAGCTGTCCGGGCACGGAATCCGGGAGTTCTGCAACATCACGACTGTTTGGCATGGTGCGTGAGTGTTGCGGGGCTACGATCCCGTCTGTGAACCGCGAAGTGACTCTGCCGTTGATCGTCGACGACCACGGGACCTTGCAGGTGGCTGCGGCGGATGTCAGCAAGCTGTTGCGGACGTTGGGGGGTCGGTGGGTGCGGTTGGTGGAGGCCGGGGAGTCGGGGCTGGACGAGGACACGGTCGCGGCGCTGACGATCGAGTTGGCCAAGTTGGCCGATCGGATTGATGTGGCCTGTATTGCGCACAGCAGTGGGGGTGCGACCTGAGCCGGCGACTGCGGGTGTGGGGGGGGTTGATCGCGCAGTTCCCCGCGCCCCTAAAGGGGCAGATCCGCCAGCGTGGACCAGAACATCGCCTCGTAGTGCTGGAGCAGGCGGCCGTATCCGTCTGCCAGGGACTCGTTCAGTTGCCCGGTGTCCAGGCCCGCCTGTACCGCCGCCACGGCCTTCGCGTCCAGCTCGGGTGACGGTTCCGCGAAGAAGTAGAAGAAGGCGCAGGCCTCGTCCGTGAAGCCGTAGTGAGCCCGTAGGGCCTTCGCGATCGTCGCGCAATAGCCGCCCCACGCGGAGAAGTTGGCGGTCAGGGCCAGGACGACGTCCGCCGGTGAGCCGTTGAGGGACAGCCAGGCGACGTACGCGGGGTAGGCCTGGCAGCCGGCGAGGGGTTCGTACGACGCCGCCGTCGTCTCGTCCACGCCGCACGCCTGGCTGAGCGAGGGCAGCAGTTCCTCCGCCAGTGCCTCGCCCTCCGCGAGGCTCCGGAAGAAGGCCGCGGCCTCGGGGGCGGTGACGAGGGAACGCTCGGCCAGATGAAGGAACGCGCGGCGGTCCGCGGGGATCACCCAGGACTGTTCCAGGGCGAGGGCGGCGAGGGCGCTTCGGGGGGCCGTGCCCTGGGCGATCCGGGGGACCAACGGGTTGGACCGCGGGTCCGGGGCGAGTCGGGTGGTGGTCGTCCGCAGCAGGTCCCGGGCCGTGCGCGTCATCGCGTCCTCCGTCGGTGCGTGTCCGTGGACAGGTCTGCCCCGAGCCTGGCACGGGGTCCCCGAAATGGAGCAGTCCGACGCGAAGTCGGCGGCCCACCGGGTGATCGTGGAGGGACCACCCTCTGAGGTGAACCACCTTCTGACCGGGAGGCGAAAGGCCTCCCGGGAGGCGAAAGCAGGCACGGTTCATGGCGACTTTGTGCAGACCCTCGGTGTCCGTTCCAGAGCACGTGATCACGATGGAGGAGACGCTTGAGCTGGCGCGGGAGCGCCACGCCGATCACCCCCAACTGCCGCTGGCCCTCAGGCTGATCGAGAACACCGGCGTACGCACGCGGCACATCGTCCAGCCCATCGAGGAGACCCTGAAACACCCCGGGTTCGAGGACCGCAACAAGCTCTACGAGGCCGAGGCGAAGGCGCGGGTGCCCGCGGTCATCCAGGAGGCACTCGACCACGCCGAGCTGCTCACCACCGATGTGGACGTGATCATCTACGTGTCGTGCACGGGCTTCATGATGCCCTCGCTCACGGCCTGGCTGATCAACGAGATGGGCTTCGACCCGACCACGCGGCAACTGCCCATAGCCCAGCTGGGCTGCGCGGCCGGCGGCGCGGCGATCAACCGGGCGCACGACTTCTGCACGGCCTACCCCGAGGCCAACGCGCTGATCGTGGCCTGCGAGTTCTGCTCGCTGTGCTACCAGCCCACCGACATCGGTGTCGGCTCGCTGCTGTCCAACGGCCTGTTCGGTGACGGTATCGCCGCCGCCGTGGTCCGCGGCCGGGGCGGCGAGGGCGTCAGCCTGGAGCGCAACGGCTCGTACCTGATCCCCAAGACCGAAGAGTGGATCATGTACGACGTACGGGCCACCGGCTTCCACTTCCTGCTGGACAAGCGGGTGCCGGCCACCATGGAGCCGCTCGCCCCGGCGTTGAAGGAGCTGGCGGGAGACCATGGCTGGGACGCCTCCGACCTGGACTTCTACATAGTCCACGCGGGCGGGCCCCGCATTCTCGACGACCTCAGCACCTTCCTGAAGGTCGACCCGCACGCCTTCCGCTTCAGCCGGGCCACGCTCACCGAGTACGGCAACATCGCCAGCGGCGTCGTCCTGGACGCGCTGCGCCGGCTGTTCGAGGAGGGCGGCGCCCAGCACCGGGCACGCGGGCTGCTCGCCGGGTTCGGACCCGGCATCACCGCCGAGATGACCGTGGGCCGCTGGCACCGCGCGGACGAGACGATGTGAGATGAGCGACGAGACGATCACCGAAACGCTGCCCCCGGTCCGGGACTGGCCCGCGCTCGACCTGTCCGGCGCGGACTTCGACCCGGTCCTGCGGGAGCTGATGGACGAGGGCCCGGTCACCCGCGTCAAGCTGCCCAACGGCGAGGGCTGGGCCTGGCTGGTCACCCGCTACGACGACACGCGGATGGTGACCAACGATCCGCGCTTCAGCCGCGAGGCCGTCATGGACCGGCAGGTCACCCGGCTCGCCCCGCACTTCATCCCGGCCCGTGGCGCGGTCGGCTTCCTGGACCCGCCGGACCACACCCGGCTGCGCCGCAGTGTCGCCGCCGCGTTCACGGCGCGCGGGGTGGAGCGGGTGCGCGAGCGGTCCCGCCGCATGCTGGCGGAACTGGTCGAGGAGATGCTGCAGGACGGCCCGCCCGCCGACCTCACGGAGAGTGTGCTCAGCCCGTTCCCCATCGCGGTCATCTGCGAGCTGATGGGCGTCCCGGCCGCCGACCGGCAGGACATGCACCGCTGGACCCAGTTCATCCTGTCCTCCTCGCACGGCGCCGAGGTCAGCGAGAAGGCCAAGCAGGAGATGAGCTCCTACTTCGCCGATCTGATCGGTGTGCGCGAGGGCAGCACGGGCGAGGACGTCGCGTCCCTGCTCGGTGCCGCCCTGGGCCGTGGCGAGATCACCCTGGAGGAAGGGGTGGGACTCGCGGTGCTCCTCCAGATCGGCGGCGAGGCGGTCACCAACAACAGCGGCCAGATGTTCTACGTGCTGCTGACCCGGCCCGACCTGGCCGACCGGCTGCGCGCCGAGCCGGAGATCCGCCCCCAGGCCATCGACGAACTGCTGCGCTGGATCCCGCACCGCAACGCGGTCGGCCTGTCGCGGATCGCCCTGGAGGACGTGGAGATCAAGGGGGTGCGGATCCGGGCGGGCGACGCGATCTATGTGTCGTACCTGGCCGCGAACCGCGACCCCGACGTCTTCCCCGACCCGGAGACGATCGACTTCCTGCGCAGCCCCAACCCGCATGTGTCCTTCGGGTTCGGCCCGCACTACTGCCCGGGCGGCATGTTGGCCCGGCTGGAGTCGCAACTCCTGGTCGACGCGCTCCTCGACGGCGTGCCGGGCCTGCGGCTCGCCGTACCCGCCGAAGAGGTGCCGTTCAGGAAGGGCGCGCTGATCCGCGGGCCCGAGGCCCTGCCCGTGACGTGGTGAGCGGGCGATGACGACGACGGAAGGACTGCTCGTACCACCCGGCCACGGCCGGGTGGTACAGGCTCCTGCCCAGCACGTCACGTTCAAGGTGACCGGCTCGCACTCGCGCATGGCGTCCACCTTCGAGGTGGTCGTGCCGCCGGGTTTCGACGTCGGCGCCCATGTGCACACCCGCAGCGAGGAGTTGTTCTACGTACTCGAGGGCGAGCTGGACGTCCTCGCCTTCGAACCGCGCATCCGCACCCCCGACACCTGGCAGAAGTGGGAGTCCCCTTCGGGCAACCGGGTGGTGCGCGCGACGCCCGGAACGGTGATCGTCGTACCCCCGGGCTGCCCGCACGCGTTCGCCAACCCGACGGACGAACCCGCGAAGATGTTCTTCCAGGCGAGCCCGCCGCCGGATCACGAGCGGTACTTCGAGGAACTGCTGGAGATCCTCGGCAGCGGGGGCCCGCCCGATCACGCCGCGATCCAGGAGCTGCGGGCGAGGTACGACATCGAGCAGCTGACGCCGCTCAGACACCGTTAGCGGATGGGCGTACCGGCCAGGGTCCGGGCGATGACGAGGCGCTGGATCTCGCTCGTGCCCTCGAAGATGGTGTAGATCGCGGCATCGCGGTGCATCCGCTCCACCGGGTACTCCCTGGTGTAGCCGTTGCCGCCCAGGATCTGGATCGCCTGGCCGGTGACCTGCTTGGCCGTCTCGCTCGCGAACAGCTTGGACATCGAGCCCTCGGCGGCGGTGAACGGCTTGCCGTTGACCGCCATCCAGGAGGCGCGCCAGACGAGGAGCCGGGCCGCGTCGATGGACGTCCGCATGTCGGCGAGCTGGAACGCCACGCCCTGGTTGTCGATGATCGGCCGGCCGAACTGCTCGCGTGTCTTCGCGTAGTCCAACGCGACCTCGTACGCGGCCCGGGCGGTACCGACCGCCATGGCGCCGACCGCGGGGCGAGACGCCTCGAACGTGGCCATCGCCGCGTTCTTCACGCGCTCCCCGCCCTGCTTGGCCCGCTCCCGGGCGCGGGCGAGGCGTTCGTCCAGCTTCTCCTTGCCGCCGAGCAGGCAGGAGCCGGGAACGCGCACGTTGTCCAGGACGACCTCGGCGGTGTGCGAGGCGCGGATGCCGTGCTTCTTGAACTTCTGCCCCTGGGCCAGACCCGCGGTGCCCGCCGGGACGATGAAGGACGCGTGCCCCTTGGAGCCGAGCTCGGGGTCGACCACCGCGACCACGACATGGACGTTGGCGATGCCGCCGTTGGTCGCCCAGGTCTTGGTGCCGTTGATCACCCACTCGTCCTTGGCCTCGTCGTACACGGCCCGCGTCCGCATGGAGGCCACGTCGGAGCCGGCGTCGGGCTCGGAGGAGCAGAAGGCGGCGACCTTGACATCGTTGGCGTCGCCGTACATCTGGGGGATCCAGGTGCCGATCTGCTCCTCGGTGCCGTTGGCGAGGACGCCGACGGCGGCGAGGCCGGTGCCGACGATGGACAGGGCGATGCCCGCGTCGCCCCAGAACAGCTCCTCCATCGCCATCGGTATGCCGAGGCCGGTGGGGTCGAAGTACTGCTGGGCGTAGAAGTCCAGGGAGTAGATGCCGACCTTGGCGGCCTCCTGGATGACCGGCCAGGGAGTCTCCTCACGCTCGTCCCATTCGGACGCCGCGGGGCGGATCACATCGGCGGCGAAGCCGTGCAGCCAGTCCCGGACCTCCTTCTGTTCGTCGTTGAGCTCCATGGTGAACTCGGCCATGTCGTCCCCTCCAGCGGCGGCACACGTGCATGTTACTTGCGGTAACACCATCCTGTTACCGGTCGGTAGTCGAAGTCAACTCCTACCGACCGGTCGGCACCCGTTCGATGTGCGGTGCATGCTTGGGTGTTAGTTTGCGCTGGCGTCATCGAATCAGCACGGGTGGGGAGAGCACATGGACACCACGCAGCGGACCGATCAGCAACGGTCCGCCGACCGCCGGCGGCGCGAGCTGCTGGAGGCCGCCGACCGGGTGGTGCTGCGCGACGGCCCGCAGGCCTCGATGAACGCGATCGCCGCGGAGGCGGGCATCACCAAGCCGATTCTGTACCGGCACTTCGGCGACAAGGGCGGACTTTACGCGGCCCTTGCCAAGCGGCACACGGACGCCTTGCTGGACTCACTGCGGGCGGCGCTCGACGCTCCGGCCGACCGGCGGGAGCGGGTCGAGGCGACGTTGGACACGTACCTCACGGCGATCGAGCTGCGGCCCCAGGTGTACCGGTTTCTGATGCATCCGGCGGAGGGGAGCCAGCCGGGGGATCAGGGGTTCGATGTCGGCAAGCACAGTGCGCCGTTGTTGCGGCGGATGGGTGAGGAACTCGCGCAGGTCATCGAGGACCGGCTGGATCTCGGGCCGGGCGGACAGCAGCTGGCGCGGGTGTGGGGGCATGGGATCGTCGGCATGATGCATGCGGCCGGGGATTGGTGGCTGGGAGAACGGCCTTGTTCCCGTAGTGAGTTGGTGCGGAGTTTGGCGGACCTGTTGTGGGGGCGTCTTGCTGCTGCGGGAGACAAGGTCGGCGGTCCGGGGTTCTGACCGTCATGTCTCGACTGACGGCCGGTGGGGGTTGTTCGCGCAGTTCCCCGCGCCCCTGAGGAACTACTCAGCTCGGCGCCAAGAAGCCCGGGCCACCTGGCGCATCAGTTTGCGGTGGCGCCGGCCTGTCAGGTGATCTGCGTAGATACGGCCTTCCAGGTGGTCGCACTCGTGTTGCAGGCAGCGGGCGAAGAAGCCCGTGCCGTGGACGGTGACCGGGTCTCCGGTCATCGTGAAGCCCTCGACCACCGCGTGGTCGTGGCGCTCCGTGCCCGCTTCCAGGCCCGGCAGGGACAGGCAGCCCTCCGGGCCCCGGATCACCACTCCGTCGGCCTCGACCAGGCGCGGGTTGACCACATGGCCCAGGTGGCGGACGTCCTCGTCGTCCGGGCAGTCGTAGACGAAGACCCGCAGCGACTCGCCGATCTGGTTGGCGGCGAGGCCGACGCCCTGGGCGGCGTACATGGTCGCGAACAAATCCTCGACGAGCCGGGCCAGTTCGGGGCCGAAGTCGGTGACCTCGACGCAGGGGGTGTGCAGGAGCGGGTCGCCGTGCAGCGTGAGGGGTCTCACGCGGCCGTGGGCGCCGGGGATGGGGCTGTGTCGCATGGCGGCAAGAGTAAGGTCCTTGTCGGTCCGCGCCTCCCACACGAGTTCGCCACAGTGCCGCGGTTCGGGAGTGCTAATGGATCTCGATAGGCTGAGGTCCACACCACGTGGCCGTCAGGCTTCAAGGCGCGGCGCGTACGCAAGGAGGATCGAGAACTGATGGCAGGCAACTCGGACCCGCTCTCGCCGCGGGCCAAGCTGGCCGTGACCGCGGGCAAGGCGGTCGCAGCGGCATCCCGCGCCGCAGGGCGCGGCAGCGGTTCGGTGATCGGCGGCCGGGTGGCGCTGAAACTCGACCCCGACCTCCTCGCCCGGCTCGCGCAGAACCTGGACGTGATCCTGGTCTCGGCGACGAACGGCAAGACCACCACCACCCGGCTCATCGCCGAGGCACTGCGGGCGGCCGGACCGGTCGTCTCCAACGCCCTCGGCGCCAACATGCCGGCCGGCATCACCTCGGCGCTGGCGGGCAGCTCGGAAGCCCGGTACGGCGTGATCGAGGTCGACGAGAAGTACCTCGCCGGTGTCGCGCGGGACACCGCCCCCAAGTGCATCGCCCTGCTGAACCTCTCCCGCGACCAGCTCGACCGGGCCGCCGAGACGCGGATGCTCGCCGAGAACTGGCGGGAGGGACTCGCGGGCTCCAAGGCCGTGGTCGTGGCCAACTGCGACGACCCGCTGGTCGTGTGGGCGGCGTCCTCCTCCCCCAATGTGATCTGGGTCGCGGCCGGGCAGATGTGGAAGGACGACGCCTGGTCCTGCCCGTCGTGCGGTGGCGTGATGCAGCGCCCGGGCGACGACTGGTTCTGCGGTGAGTGCGGCTTCCGCCGTCCGACGCCGAGCTGGGCGCTCTCCGGCGACCACGTCCTCGACCCGCACGGCTCGGCCTGGCCGATCCACCTCCAGCTGCCCGGCCGCGCCAACAAGGCCAACGCCGCCTCCTCGGCCGCCGTCGCCGCCGTGTTCGGGGTGCCGCCGCAGGTCGCGCTGGAGCGCATGTACCAGGTGCAGGCGGTGGCGGGGCGGTACGACATCGTCCAGTTCCAGGGCCGTGACCTGCGGCTCCTGCTCGCGAAGAACCCGGCCGGCTGGCTGGAGACGTTCTCGCTGATCGACCCGCCGCCGACCCCGGTGATCCTCTCCGTGAACGCGCGCGGCGCCGACGGCACCGACACCTCCTGGCTGTGGGACGTCGACTACACGCGTCTGACCGGTCACCCGATCTGCGTCGTCGGCGACCGGAGGCTGGACCTCGCGGTCCGGCTGGAGGTCGCCGACCAGCACTTCCAGGTCTACGAGAACCTCGACCAGGCCGTGGCGGCGTGCCCGCCGGGCCGGATCGAGGTCATCGCCAACTACACGGCGTTCCAGGATCTGCGCCGCCGCGTCGGCAACTGAGCACGAGACGTCAGGGGACTTTTGTGAGCGACAACCAACTGCGGGTCGTCTGGATCTATCCCGACCTGCTCAGCACCTACGGCGACCAGGGCAACGTCCTCGTCGTGGAGCGCCGTGCCCACCAGCGCGGCCTGGACGTGGCCCGGCTGGACGTGCGCAGCGACCAGCCGATCCCGACCTCCGGCGACATCTACCTGATCGGCGGCGGCGAGGACCGTCCGCAGCGGCTCGCGGCCGAGCGGCTGCGCCGGGACGGCGGTCTGCAGCGGGCCGTGGAGAACGGCGCCATCGTGTTCTCCGTGTGCGCCGGCTATCAGATCCTCGGCCACGAGTTCATCAACGACCTCGGCCAGCGCGAGCCCGGCCTCGGGCTGCTGGACGTGGTGTCGGTGCGCGGCGAGGGCGAGCGGTGCGTCGGTGACGTGCTGGGCGACGTCGACCCGCGCCTCGGTCTGCCCCCGCTGACCGGCTTCGAGAACCACCAGGGCGTGACCCACCTGGGCCCCACCGCCCGCCCGCTCGCCCAGGTGCGCTTCGGCAACGGCAACGGCACGGGCGACGGCACGGAGGGCGCGTACAACGACACCGTCTTCGGCACGTACATGCACGGCCCCGTGCTCGCGCGCAACCCGCTGATCGCGGATCTGCTGCTGAAGCTGGCGCTCGACGTCAACGCGCTGCCTCCGACCGACGACCGCTGGTACGAGGCACTGCGGGACGAGCGCATCGCGGCTGCTCAGCAGCCTGCGTAGGCACTGCGTCGCAGCCTGCCCGAGGTACGCGTCAACCTGCTGGTCAACAGCCCGTCTGACGGCACATCCGCACAGGTGAGCGGGGTAGTCCAGCAGGCGGACGCGCGGTTCGGTCCCGCCCCTTCCTGACGCTAGGGTGGCGGGAATTCGAGCCGGACAACGTGGTCCGGTCCCCGGCCCACGTTGAGAAGGTATTTCGGGCTATGCGTATTGGTGTCCTCACGTCCGGCGGCGACTGCCCCGGCCTGAACGCCGTCATCCGGTCCGTCGTACACCGCGCCGTCGTGGACCACGGCGACGAGGTCATCGGCTTCCGGGACGGCTGGAAGGGCCTCCTGGAGTGCGACTACCTCAAGCTCGACCTCGACGCGGTGGGTGGCATCCTCGCCCGCGGCGGCACGATTCTCGGGTCCTCCCGGGTCCAGCCCTCCCATCTGCGGGACGGTGTGGAGCGGGCCAAGGGCCATGTCGAGGAGCTCGGCCTCGACGCGATCATCCCCATCGGCGGTGAGGGCACCCTCAAGGCCGCCCGGCTGATGTCGGACAGCGGCCTGCCCGTCGTGGGTGTGCCGAAGACCATCGACAACGACATCGCGGTCACGGACGTGACCTTCGGCTTCGACACGGCCGTGGGGGTGGCGACCGAGGCCCTGGACCGGCTGAAGACCACCGCCGAGTCCCACCAGCGGGTCCTGGTCGTCGAGGTCATGGGGCGGCACACCGGCTGGATCGCGCTGCACTCCGGCATGGCGGCCGGCGCGCACGCCATCGTCGTCCCCGAACGGCCCTTCGACATAGAGGAACTGACCCGGCGGGTCGGCGAGCGGTTCGAGGCCGGCAAGCGCTTCGCGATCGTCGTGGCGGCGGAGGGGGCGAAGCCCCGGGCCGGGTCCATGGAGTTCGACGAGGGCGGCAAGGACATCTACGGGCACGAGCGGTTCGCGGGGATCGCGCGGCAGCTGTCCGTGGAGCTGGAAGGGCGGCTGGGGAAGGAAGCCCGGCCCGTCATTCTCGGGCATGTGCAGCGGGGTGGTACGCCCACCGCCTACGACCGGGTGCTCGCCACGCGGTTCGGGTGGCATGCGGTGGAGGCCGTGCACCGGGGTGAGTTCGGGCAGATGACCGCGCTGCGCGGGACCGACATAGTGATGGTGTCGTTGGCCGAGGCCGTGAAGACGCTGAAGACCGTGCCGGATGAGCGGTACGCCGAGGCGGAGACCGTTCTCTGAGGTTGCTGTAACTTCGCCCCCGGTCACATGTGTGGCCGGGGGCGGTTCTACTCTTGTGGGCGGACAGATTGCTGCACACCCCCACGAAACAGGAGCCGGCGGAATGGATCACAGCGGGCACGGCATGACCATGGATCTGCCGCCGTTCACGCTGGGACGAGGGCTGGAGTGGTCGGCGGACCCGTTCTTTCTCGTCGCCTGCCTGCTCGGTCTGGGGCTCTACGGGTGGGGTGTCGTGCGGCTGGTGCGGCGCGGGGACAAGTGGCCCGTGGGTCGGACCGTCGCCTTCGTCATCGGTGTGCTGACCATCGCGCTCATGATGTGCACCCGGCTGAACGACTACGGCATGGTCATGTTCAGCGTGCACATGGTGCAGCACATGGTGATCAGCATGGTGTCGCCGATCCTCGTCCTGCTCGGCGCCCCGATCACGCTGGCGCTGCGCGCCCTGCCGACGGCGGGGCGGGGTCGCAAGGGGCCCCGCGAGCTGCTGCTGATGTTCCTGCACAGCCGGTACATGCGGATCGTCACGCACCCGGCGTTCACGATCCCGCTGTTCATCGCGAGCCTGTACGGGCTGTACTTCACGCCGCTCTTCGACACCCTGATGGGCTCCAAGCCGGGGCACATCGGGATGATGGTGCACTTCTTCGCCGTCGGCATGGTGTTCTTCTGGCCGATCATGGGCGTGGACCCGGGGCCGCACCGTCCCGGCTACCTGATGCGGATGCTGGAGCTGTTCGCGGGCATGCCGTTCCACGCCTTCTTCGGCATCGCGCTGATGATGGCGTCCGAGCCGATGGTCGGGACGTTCGAGAACCCGCCCGCCTCGCTCGGCATCGAGGCGCTCTCCGACCAGAACGCGGCGGGCGGCATCGCCTGGGCGTTCAGCGAGATCCCGTCCGTGCTGGTGCTGATCGCCCTGCTGTTCCAGTGGTACGCCTCCGACCAGCGCCAGGCCAGGCGCAAGGACCGGGCCGCCGACCGCGACGGGGACAAGGAGCTGGAGGCGTACAACGCCTATCTGGCCTCGTTGAACACGCAGGGGCGCTGAAGCCGGCTCTCGTAAGGACCGTGCGCGCCGGGCCTCCACCAGGCACCATGGAGGCATCGGACCACGAGGAGGGTGTTGCGATGCCCGGTTCCACGCACGGTTCAAACTCGACCAAGACCATGGGAGTGCTCACCCTCGGTGGCCTCGTCGTGGTGACGGCCTACACGGTGGCGCTCGGAAGCAACGGCTGGCTGTGGTTCGGCTGGGTCGTCCTGGGACTGATCACCCTCGGGCTGGTGGTGACCACCCGCAGCACCTGACGGCTCACTCCCGGGTCAGCCGGCCCGCCGAGTGCACGCCCGGCTGGTACTTCGGGATCCGGACGGTGATCTTCATGCCCGCGCCCGTGGCGGTCTCGATGACGAGGCCGTAGTCGTCGCCGTAGACCTGGCGGAGCCGGTCGTCGACGTTGGAGAGCCCTATGCCGCCCGAGGGGCTGACCTCGCGGGCGAGGATGCGGCGCAGCAGGTCGGGGTCCATGCCGGCGCCGTCGTCCTCGATGACGACGAGCGCCTCGGCACCCGCGTCCTGGGCCGTGATCTGGATGCGGCATTTGTCCGCCTTGCCCTCAAGGCCGTGTTTGACGGCGTTCTCGACGAGCGGCTGGAGGCAGAGGAAGGGCAGGGCGACGGGCAGCACCTCCGGGGCGATCTGGAGGGTGACGGAGAGGCGGTCGCCGAAGCGTGCCCGTACGAGCGCCAGATAGTGGTCGATGGCGTGGAGCTCGTCGGCGAGGGCGGTGAAGTCGCCGTGCCTGCGGAACGAGTAGCGGGTGAAGTCGGCGAACTCCAGGAGCAGTTCGCGGGCGCGCTCGGGGTCGGTGCGGACGAACGAGGCGATCACCGCGAGCGAGTTGAAGATGAAGTGCGGGGAGATCTGGGCCCGCAGCGCCTTGATCTCGGCCTCGATGAGGCGGGTGCGGGACTGGTCGAGGTCGGCCAGCTCCAGTTGGACGGACACCCAGCGGGCCACCTCACCGGCCGCCCGGACCAGGACCGCCGACTCACGGGGCGCGCAGGCGACGAGGGCGCCGTGCACGCGGTCGTCGACGGTGAGCGGGGCGACGACCGCCCAGCGCACCGAGCAGTCGAGGATGTCGCAGGTGAGCCGGAAGGCCTCGCCGCGGCCGGTGTCCAGGGCGCCCGCGAGGCGTTCCATGATCTCGGTGCGGTGGTGGGCGCCGTCACCGTCCCAGACCAGGACCTGTTCGCGGTCCGTGAGGCAGAGGGCGTCCGTGCCGAGCAGGGAGCGCAGTTTGCGGGCGGACTTGCGGGCGGTCTCCTCGGTCAGGCCGGCTCGCAGCGGGGGTGCGGCGAGGGAGGCGGTGTGCAGGGTCTCGAAGGTGGCGTGCTCGACGGGGGTGCCGAGGCCGCCGAGGCTCTTGTCCCGTGCGGTGCGCCGGCCCAGCCAGACCCCGGCGGCCAGCACCGGGAGCACGGCGACGCACAGGCCCGCCAGGAATCCGCTCATGGCGTCTTCACCTCCGTGCGCAGTTCCTCGGGTAGGTGGAAGCGGGCCAGGACGGCCGCCGTGCCCGGGGGCACCCGGCCGGGGGTCGCCAGGGAGACCAGGATCATGGTGAGGAAGCTCAGCGGCACCGACCACAGGGCGGGCCAGGCGAGCAGGGCGTGCAGCGCGCCCTTGCCCGGGTAGCCCGCCATGGTCGCGGCGACGGCGAGCAGGGCGGAGCCGCCGCCGACCAGCATGCCTGCGGCGGCACCGGGCGGGGTGAGCCGCCGCCACCAGATGCCGAGGACGAGCAGCGGGCAGAAGGAGGAGGCGGACACCGCGAAGGCGAGCCCGACGGCGTCGGCGACCGGGAGCCCGCCGACGAGGACGCTGGCCACGAGGGGCACCGCCATGGCGAGGACCGTGCCGAGCCGGAAGTGCCGTACGCCCCGGGACGGCAGGACGTCCTGGGTGAGGACGCCCGCGACCGCCATGGTCAGCCCCGAGGCCGTGGACAGGAACGCGGCGAAGGCACCGCCCGCCACCAGCGCGCCCAGCAGGTCCCCGCCCACTCCCCCGATCATGCGGTCGGGCAGCAGCAGGACGGCGGCGTCCGGGTCTCCGGTGAGGGTGAGTTCGGGGGCGTAAAGGCGGCCGAGTGCGCCGTAGACGGGCGGCAGGAGGTAGAAGGCGCCGATCAGGCCGAGGACCACGACGGTGGTGCGGCGGGCGGCGACGCCGTGCGGGCTGGTGTAGAAGCGGACCACGACGTGCGGCAGGCCCATGGTGCCGAGGAACGTGGCGAGGATCAGCCCGTACGTGGCGTACAGCGGGCGTTCCCCGCGGCCCTCGTCCTGCGAGGGCGACAGGTCGCCGCCGCCGCTGCGCTCGGCCGCGGGGACGGTCGCCCCCGCGGCGAACGTGAGCCGGGTGCCGCGTTCGATGTGGTGGGTGCCCGCGGGGAGTTCGAGGCGGGAATCGGTGTGCGCACGGCTGTCCACGGTGCCGGTCACCGTGACCGTCAGTGGTCGGTCGAGCGTGAGGGCGATGCTGTCGTCCACCCGGACGACGCGCTGTTCGCGGAAGGTGGCCGGTTCGTCGAAGGCGTGGCGCGGGGCTCCGTCGTGCTGCCAGGCGAGGACCAGGAACAGGGCGGGGACGAGCAGGGCGGTGAGTTTCAGCCAGTACTGGAAGGCCTGTACGAAGGTGATGCTGCGCATGCCGCCGGCGGCGACGGTGGCGGTCACGACGACGGCGACGATCACTCCGCCGAGCCAGTCCGGCGCCCCGGTCAGCACGGTCAGGGTCAGTCCGGCGCCCTGGAGCTGGGGCAGCAGGTACAGCCAGCCGACCCCGACGACGAAGGCGCCGGCGAGGCGCCGTACCGCCTGGGAGGCGAGGCGGGCCTCGGCGAAGTCGGGGAGGGTGTAGGCGCCGGAGCGGCGCAGCGGGGCGGCGACGAAGAGCAGCAGGACCAGGTAGCCGGCGGTGTAGCCGACCGGGTACCAGAGCATCTCGGGGCCCTGGACCAGGACGAGTCCCGCTATGCCGAGGAAGGAGGCGGCGGAGAGGTACTCGCCGCTGATGGCGGCGGCGTTGAGGCGGGGGCCGACGGTCCGGGAGGCGACGTAGAAGTCGGAGGTGGTGCGGGAGATGCGCAGGCCGAAGGCGCCGACCAGGACCGTGGCGACGACGACCAGGGCGACGGAGGGTATGGCGTAGCCGGAGTTCATGGGGGCGGCTTCAGCGGTCTTCGACGAGGCGTACGAAGTCGCGTTCGTTGCGCTCGGCGCGGCGGACGTACCAGTGGGCGAGCAGGACGAGCGGGAGGTAGAGGCCGAAGCCGAGGACGGCCCATTCGAGGCGGCCGGTGCCGGGCGTCGCGGCGAACAGCAGCGGCAGCGGGCCGACGAGCAGGCCGAGGATCGCGAACACGGTGAGGGCGGCGCGCAGTTGGGTGCGCATCAGGGAGCGGACGTAGGTGTGGCCGAGAGTGGTCTGTTCGTCGATCTCGGTGCGCGGGCGGTAGTAGCCGGAGGCCCGGTGGGTGCGGCGGGTGCGGCGGGGCGGGGCGGTGACGACGACGCGGCGTTCGGTGTGGTCCTGGGGCACTGTCACGGCCTCCTCATGAGCAGGTCGCGCAGTTCGCGCGTGTGGCGGCGGCTGACCTGGAGTTCCTCGGAGCCGACGAGGACGCTGACGGTACCCGCGTCGAGGCGGAGTTCGCCGATGTGGCGCAGGGCGACGAGGTGGCGGCGGTGGATGCGGACGAAGCCGCGCGAGCGCCAGCGCTCCTCCAGGGTGGACAGCGGGATACGGACCAGATGGCTGCCCTGGCCGGTGTGCAGCCGGGCGTAGTCGCCCTGGGCCTCGACGTGGGTGATGTCGTCGACGCTGACGAAGCGGGTCACGCCGCCGAGCTCGACGGGCAGGTGGTCGGGGTCGGGTTCGTGCACGGGTATGCGCGGGGCGGCGCCGCGCAGCTCGGCGGCGCGGCGGACGGCCTCGGCGAGGCGTTCCTTGCGGACGGGCTTGAGGACGTAGTCGACGGCCTTGAGGTCGAAGGCCTGGACGGCGAAGTCCTCGTGGGCGGTGACGAACACGATGAGCGGGGGCCGGGCGAAGCCGGTGAGCAGCCGGGCCAGGTCGAGGCCGTCGAGGCCGGGCATCTGGATGTCGAGGAAGACGACGTCGATCGCCTCGGGGCCGCCGGGGCCGGACTCCAGGGCGCGGTTGATGCGGCGCAGCGCCTCGGTCGCGTCGCCGGCGCCCTCCGCGCTGCCGATGCGGGGGTCCGCCTGCAGCAGGTAGAGCAGTTCCTCCAGCGAGGGGCGTTCGTCGTCGACAGCCAGGGCGCGCAGCATGAACCCGGAGTGTAGGGGCGATCCGTACGTGTGGACATGTGCCGGGGGTGCACGTTCCCGCTGGATACAGTGCCCGCATGAACAGCAGGTCCACGCCGTTCGACGAACTCGACCGGAAGATCATCACCGCGCTGATGGCGAACGCCAGGACGTCCTTCGCCGAGATCGGCACGGCGATCGGGCTGTCGGCCACGGCGGTCAAACGCCGGGTCGACCGGCTGCGCGAAACGGGTGTGATCACCGGTTTCACGGCCACGGTGAAGCCGTCGGCGCTGGGCTGGCGCACGGAGGCCTACGTCGAGGTGTACTGCGAGGGCGCGGCCCCGCCGCGACGGCTCGCGGAGGTCGTGCGCGACTACCCGGAGATCACGGCGGCGATGACGGTGACCGGCGGCGCGGACGCGCTGCTGCATGTGCGGGCCCGGGACGTGGAGCACTTCGAGGAGGTGCTGGAGCGGATCCGCCAGGAGCCGTTCATCCGGAAGACGATCAGCGTGATGGTGCTGTCGCATCTGCTTCCGGAGAGCCCGGAGGCGGGGGCCAGCCATCCCGCGCCGGAATAGCCCGGGAGGCGGCGCACTACACGTGCGCTGACCGGGCTCAAGACGCAGCGTTCCTGCGTGAAGACGCAACTGATGTTTCTTGTGGACCGCCTCCGTCACTTCCTACCTTGGTGTCAACCCTCAGTCACACACCGTTAGGAAGCGGAGGTACCCCTCTGTGCCCGACTCCCGTGTGCCGCGCCGGCGGCGCTATCTCGTCTGCGAACCCAGACACTTCGCCGTGCAGTACGCGATCAACCCCTGGATGCACCCCGACGAACCCGTCGATGTCATCCGCGCCCTGGACCAGTGGCAGGCGCTGGTCGACGCCTACCGGGTCCACGGCCATACCGTGGACAGTGTGAAACCGGTTCCCGGCCTGCCCGACATGGTCTTCGCCGCGAACGCGGCGGTCGTCGTCGACGGCCGCGTCTTCGGCTCCCTCTTCCACGCGCCCGAGCGCCGTCCCGAGTCCGTGCCGTACGAGGCGTGGTTCAAGTCGGAGGGCTACGAGGTCTACCACCCCGAGTCGGTGTGCGAGGGCGAGGGCGACCTGGTGCCCGCCGGGCGCTGGATGCTGGCCGGGACGGGTTTCCGTACCACCCGGGAGGCCCACAGCGAGGTGCAGGAGTACCTGGGGGTGCCGGTGATCAGCCTGACGCTGGTGGACCCGTACTTCTACCACCTGGACACGGCGCTGTTCGTCCTCGACGACGGGCACGACGGGAACATCGCCTACTACCCCGAGGCGTTCTCCCCGGGCAGCCGCGAGGTGCTGGCCCGGCTGTACCCGGACGCGGTGCTCGCCACCCGCGAGGACGCGATGGCGTTCGGGCTCAACTCCGTCTCCGACGGGCGCCATGTGTTCATCTCACCGGGGGCGACGGCCCTGGCCGGGCAGCTCGCCGACCGCGGCTACGTCCCCGTCCCCGTCGACCTGTCCGAGTTCCAGAAGGCCGGTGGCGGCATCAAGTGCTGCACCCAGGAGATCCGGGAGATCCGTTCATGACCGCACCTGTCCGCACCCGTGACTCGCAGGAACTCATCCGCGCGGAGGAGCCGGTCCTCGCCCACAACTACCATCCGCTGCCCGTGGTCGTCGCCCGCGCCGAGGGCACCTGGGTGGAGGACGTGGAGGGGCGGCGCTACCTCGACCTGCTGGCCGGCTACTCGGCGCTCAACTTCGGCCACCGGCATCCGGCGCTGATCGAGGCGGCCCGTCGCCAGCTCGACCGGCTGACCCTCACCTCGCGCGCCTTCCACAACGACCGGCTCGCCGAGTTCGCCGAGCGGCTGGCCGCGTTGACGGGCCTGGACATGGTGCTGCCCATGAACACCGGCGCGGAGGCGGTGGAGAGCGCCGTGAAGGTGGCCCGCAAGTGGGCCTACGACGTCAAGGGCGTCCCGGACGGCCGGGCGACGATCGTGGTCGCCGCGGACAACTTCCACGGGCGTACGACGACGATCGTCAGCTTCTCCACGGACGAGACGGCGCGGCAGGGCTTCGGTCCCTTCACGCCGGGCTTCCGGATCGTGCCGTACAACGACCTGGCCGCGCTGGAGGCGGCGATCGACGAGACGACGGCGGCGGTGCTGATCGAGCCGATCCAGGGCGAGGCGGGGGTCATCATCCCGGACGACGGCTACCTGGCCGGCGTGCGCGAGCTGACCCGGCGCGAGGGATGCCTGTTCATCGCCGACGAGATCCAGTCCGGGCTCGGCCGTACCGGCGGCACCCTGGCGGTGGAGCACGAGTCGGTCGTCCCGGACATGGTGCTGCTGGGGAAGGCGCTGGGCGGTGGCATCGTGCCGGTCTCGGCGGTGGTGGCCCGCCGGGAGGTCCTCGGGGTGCTGCGGCCGGGCGAGCACGGCTCGACCTTCGGCGGCAACCCGCTGGCCGCCGCGGTCGGCACGGCGGTGGTCGAACTGCTGGAGACGGGCGAGTTCCAGCGCCGCGCGGCCGAGCTGGGCACGACCCTGCGGGACGGCCTGACCGAACTGGTCGGCAAGGGCGTCGTCGGCTTCCGCTCGCGGGGCCTGTGGGCGGGCGTCGACATCGACCCGGCCCTCGGCACCGGACGCGAGGTCAGCGAACGCCTCATGCGGGAGGGAGTCCTGGTCAAGGACACCCACGGCTCCACGATCCGCCTGGCACCGCCGCTCACGATCACGGGCGAGGAGCTCGCGGGGGCGCTCACCGCGCTGGAGCGGGTGCTGGGGTAGGGCGGCGCCCCGGCCGCCCCGACCGGACCTGCACAAGCCGCCCCCGCACGCGGGAAAGGGTGAAGATGGGGGCAAGAGGTGGTAGACCACTCTCAGCGACAGAGAGGTCGGCCGGTGGGCGCACACGAGGAGTACGGCGTTGCCCGGCGGCGGTTCGACGTGGCCGACGCCGTGCCCCTGTTGCTCGATCCGCAGGGCGTCGTGACGGGCTGGACCGACGACGCCCGGCGGCTGCTGGCCTACCCGGCTTCCGAGGCGGTCGGCAGGAAGCTGTCCGATCTGCTGGCCGCCGAGGACGCGGAGCGTGTGCCGGACCTGGTCGAGCGCTGCCGCAGGGACGGCGGCTGGACGGGGCTGCTGACGGTCCGCCGCAAGCACGGACAGTCGGTGCGGGTCGTGGCCCGGATCACCTCCACCGAGGAGACGCACAGCGGCTCGCGCTGGCTGGTGCTCCTGTCGGAGCTGGGCCAGGCCCCCGGCTGGGACATGAGCCGTACGGTGCTGGAGCGGATGGTGACCGACGCCTCCGTCGGCATCGCCATCGTGGACACCGACCTGCGTTTCGTGTGGTCCAACGCCGCCCTGGAGCAGTTCGGCGGCGGACCGGCACCGCGACGGCTCGGGCTGCGCTTCGCGGACGTCCAGCCGGGCATGGACGCCCAGGCGGTCGAGGCGCAGATGCGGCACGTCCTGGCGACCGGCGAGGCGGTCGTCGGCTACGAGCACGTGGGCCATGTGCGCTCGGCGCCGCTGCGCGAGACGGCGCACATGCTGTCGTTCACCCGGCTCGAGGACGACCGGGGCCACCCGCTGGGCGTGTACTACACGGTCGTCGACATGACCGAACGGCACCGCGCGCGGCAGCGGCTGGCGCTTCTCGACCGGGCCGGCGAGAGCATCGGCCGCAGCCTCGACGTCCTGCGTACCGCGCAGGAGCTGGCCGACGTGGCCGTGCCGGGAGTGGCCGACTTCGTCACCGTGGACCTGTTGGAGGCGGTGCTGCGCGGCGCCGAGCCGGCTCCCGGGCCGCTCGCGGACACGGATCCGGTGGCGCTGCGCCGCGCCGGCCAGCGGTCCGAGGAGGAAGACCTCCCGCAGGGCGCCCTCGAGGTCGGCGACGTCGCGACCTACCTGGCCGGGTCGCCCCCGGTCCGCTGCCTGACCACGGGACGCTCCTGGCGCGCTGAGCGGCTCGATCCGGTGACCCGGGAATGGGCCACGGACCTCCCGGAAGGCCGCCGGACCGCCACGTTTCTGGAGCTGGACCTGTACAGCGTGATGGCCGTGCCGATCCGGTCGCGGGGCACCACCCTGGGCGTCACCACCTTCTTCCGCCGCCACCGCCGGGAGCCGTTCGACGAGGAGGATCTGCACCTGGCCGAGGACCTCGTCGCCCGCGCGGCCGTCTGTCTGGACAACGCCCGGCGCTACACCCGCGAGCGGGACGCCGCCCTCGTTCTGCAACGCAGTCTGCTCCCCCACCGGCTGCCCGAGCAGGACGCCGTCGAGGTGGCCGCGTGCTACCGGCCGGCCGACGAGCTGACCGGCCTGGGCGGCGACTGGTACGACCTCATCCCGCTGTCCGGCGGCCGCGTCGCGCTCGTCGTGGGCGAGGTGCCCGGGCACGGCATCGACGCCGCGGCGGCCATGGGGCAGCTGCGGACCGCCGTACGGACCCTGGCCGCGCTGGATCTGCCGCCCGAGGAGGTGCTGGCGCACCTCGACGACCTGGTGGCGCGGTCGGCGCGGGAGGAGGGCGTCGAACCGGGCACGGCGGGCCACGACAGCGGGCGGTCGTCGTCCGTGGGCTCCGGGTGTCTGTACGTGGTCTACGACCCGGTCGACGGCGGCTGCACGATGGCGGCGGCGGGCCACCCCGCCCCGGCCGTGGTGGCGCCCGACCGCTCGGTGACGTTCGTGGATCTGCCGCAGGGGCCGCCGCTCGGCGTGGGCGGTCCGCCCTTCGAGGCGGTCCAGCTGTCCCTCGCGGAGGGCAGCACGCTCGCCCTGCACACCGACGGGCTGCTGGCCCGGGGCGAGACCACCTGGGCCGTCGACACCGGCCGGGAACGGCTGCGCGGGGCGCTGGAACAGGCGGGTCCGCTCGAGTCGCACTGCCTGACCGTGGTCGACGCGCTGGTCCCGGCGCGCCCGTACGACGACGTGGCCCTGCTGATGGCCCGGACGAAGCGGCTCGACACCGAGCAGGTCGCGGCCTGGGACCTGCCCTCCGACCCGGCCGTCGTCGCCGACGCCCGCCGCACGGCCACCCGGCAGCTGGCGCACTGGGGCCTGGACGAGCTGGTCTTCACCACAGAGCTGGTGGTGAGCGAGCTGGTCACCAACGCCATCCGGTACGCCACCGGCTCGATCCGGCTCCGGCTGATCCGGGAGCGCGCCCTGGTCTGCGAGGTCTTCGACGGCGGCGCCACCGCGCCCCATCTGCGCCACCCCCGCACGACGGACGAGGGCGGGCGCGGGCTGCTGCTGGTCTCCCAGCTGACCCAGCGGTGGGGCACCCGGTTCGTCCATGACGGAAAGATCATCTGGGCGGAGCAGTCACTGACGGACCTCACGGAGTGAAGCCGAGGCCCAGAATCGGACATACCGTGGGAAAATAGTCTGGTCCCGGTAGTGGTGAGGCAGCCATGACGGATTCGTCGATCGAGTACGCGGCGGTGTTCCAGGCCCTGCCCGGCATGGTGGCGCTGCTGACGCCGGAGCTGATGTACGCGGACGCCAACGAGGAGTTCATCCGGGTGTCCGGCCGCTCCCGCGAGCAGCTGATCGGCCGCTATCTGTTCGACGTCTTCCCCGACAACCCCAACGACCCGGCCGCGACGGGCATGCGCAACCTGGAGGCCTCGCTGCACCGGGTGCTGGCGACCGGGGAGCGCGACGCCATGGCCCTGCAGCGCTACGACGTCGAGGATCCCGAGCGGCCCGGGGAGTGGCATGAGCGCTACTGGAGTCCCGTGAACGCCCCGCTGGTCGGCCCCGACGGCAAGGTGGTGCTGATCCTGCACCGGGTCGAGGAGGTCACGGAGCTGATCCGGGCCCGGGGCCGCTCCGGGGGAAATCGGGGCAGCCGCGCCCGGGTCCTGGAGGCCGAGTTGTACACCCGCGCCCGTGAGCTGCAGGAGCTCAACGACCGGCTGCGCCAGGCGCACTCCCGGGAGCGGGAGGTGGCCCTGGCACTGCAGGAGGCGATGCTGCCCGACCGCCGCCAGGTCAGCCACCACCACCGGGCCGCCGTCCGCTACCGGCCCGCCGTGGGCGCGCTCAACGTGTGCGGGGACTGGTACGACCTGGTCGACCTGGTCGGCGGCCACCGGGTCGGGGTGTCGGTGGGCGACGTGGTCGGGCACGGGCTGGAGGCCGCCGGTGTCATGGGCCAGCTGCGCAGCGCGCTCAGCGCGGCCTCCCGGGTCGCCGAGGGCCCGGCCCAGGCGCTGGACGTGCTGGGGCGCTACGCGCACGTCGTCGAGGGCGCCGAGTCGGCGACCGCCGTGACGACCTTCATCGACTTCGACCGGCAGGCCATCACCTACAGCAGCGCCGGCCATCCCCCGCCCGTGCTGGTCCACGCCGACGGCCGCACGGAGCTGCTCGACGGGGCCACCGACACCCCGCTCGACGCCCGCCCCGACCCGATACCCAGACCCCAGGCGGACACCTCGTACGCGCCGGGCGCCACCCTCGTGCTCTACACCGACGGGCTGATCGAACGGCGCGGCGAGGACATCGACACCGGTCTGGGCCGCCTCGCCGACGCGCTGGCCCGGAACCGGGACCAGGACCCCGAGGCCCTCGCCGACACCGTCCTGCTGGAGCTGCTGCCGCACGGCGGCGCCACGGACGACACCGCGCTGGTCATCGTGCGGCTGTGACCAGCGGCTGCGACCAGGGGGGCAGGGGCCGGGCGCCCTACAGCCGGTTCCGTCCGTGGTCGAGGAGCCTGACGCGGTCCACGTTCTGCCGGTCCTCGGTGTCGCCGCTGGGCTCGCCCGCGAACCACGCGTCGAGGATCTCCGTCAGCAGCGGCTCGGATGTCAGCCGCAGGCTGAGCGCGAGGACGTTGGCGTCGTTCCAGCGGCGGGCCCCGTCGGCCGTGTAGGCGTCGGTGCACAGGGCGGCGCGTACGCCGGGCACCTTGTTCGCGGCGATCGAGGCGCCCGTGCCGGTCCAGCAGCACACCACGGCCTGGTCGGCCGTGCCGTCGGCGACCTCGCGGGCCGCGGCCTCCGAGCACACCGCCCACTGCGGGTCGCCCCCGGAGCCGAGGGCACCGTGCGGGCGCACCTCGTGCCCTCGGTCCCGCAGCACGGCCACGAGGGCGCGGGCGACGGGCTCGTCCATGTCCGAGGAAACAGAGATCCGCATGCTGCGCAGACTACTCGCCGGGGCCGCAAGAACCACCGGTTGGCCAGGCACCCTTCACATCCCGGCCATGCCACCCGTTCGGCTTGCCGATCACCCGTACGGACCAGCACGCTGGTCCCGCGGCCCTCCCCAGCCGCATGAGCACCACCGGACACCGCCCCCCGACTGACTGACCGTCAGTCAATAGGTGAAGGATCGACGAGGTCCTGCCGCACGAGGTGCCCGGTGGCTGCGCCTGCACCTACACTGGCACCCCACGACACGCCGGTTGACCTGCTGGAACGCGGCGGTTGAGTTCACCGCCAGAGTCGAGGAGCGCCCGCTTTGTTCTACTACCTGCTGAAATACGTGCTGCTGGGCCCGCTGCTGCGACTGGTCTTCCGCCCTCGAATAGAGGGGCTGGAGCACGTGCCGTCGGAGGGCGCCGCCATCGTCGCCGGCAATCACCTGTCGTTCTCGGACCACTTCCTGATGCCGGCGATCCTCAAGCGGCGCATCACCTTCCTGGCGAAGGCCGAGTACTTCACGGGCCCGGGCCTCAAGGGCCGGCTGACGGCCTTCTTCTTCCGCAGCGCGGGGCAGATCCCGGTCGACCGCTCGGGCAAGGACGCGGGCCAGGCCGCGATCCGCGAGGGCCTCGGCGTGCTGGACAAGGGCGAGTTGCTCGGCATCTACCCCGAGGGCACGCGCTCGCACGACGGCCGGCTCTACAAGGGCAAGGTCGGGGTCGCCGTGATGGCCCTCAAGGCCGGCGTCCCGATCATCCCCTGCGCGATGATCGGCACCTTCGAGGCCCAGCCGCCCGGCAAGGTCATCCCCAACATCCACCCCGTCGCGATCCGCTTCGGAAAGCCCCTCGACTTCTCCCGCTACGCCGGCATGGAGAACGAGAAGGCCATCCTGCGCGCCGTCACCGACGAACTCATGTACGCGATCCTCTCCCTGTCCGGGCAGGAGTACGTCGACCAGTACGCGGCCGTCGTGAAGGCCGAGGAGGCCGCCGCCGCGAAGAAGCGGAAGTTGCCGCGCATGCCGCTCGGTTGATGCCTCTGCTGTCGGCAGAACCGCAGGTGGCCCGGCCCTGGGCCGCCGTACGGTCGCCGTATGACACGTGCTGTGGTGATCGGAGCGACGGGACAGATCGGACGGGTGGCGGTCGGGGCACTGGCCCGGGACGGCTGGGAGGTGACGGCCGTCTCGCGGGGCGGCGGCCGGGACCCCCGGTGGCCGGAGGGCGTCCAGGCCGTGCGGGCCGACCGGGAGGACGACGCGGAGCTGTCCGCGGTGGTCGGTGACGGCTGCGACGTCCTGGTGGACATGGTGGCGTTCGGCGCCGGGCACGCACGGCAGTTGACGGGGCTGGCCGGGCGGGTCGGCTCGGCGGTGGTGATCTCCAGTGTGTCGGTGTACGAGGACGACCAGGGCCGCGGCTTCGACACGCAGAGCGAGCCCGGGGGCTTTCCCGAGTATCCGCTGCCGATGACGGAGGCCCAGCGCACGGTACGGCCGGGCGACGCCTCGTACAGCACCCGGAAGGCAGCGCTGGAGCGCGAACTCCTCGCGGCGGGCGACCGGTTGCCGGCCACGCTGCTGCGCGCGGGCGCCATCCACGGGGCGTACTGCCGCACCCCGCGCGAGCTGTACATGGTGAAGCGCAACCTCGACGGCCGTAGGCGGCGCGTGCTCGCCTACGGCGGCGAGAGCCGGTTCCATCCGGCGAGCGTTCACACGATCGCCGAGCTGATCCGGCTGGCCGCCGCCCGGCCGGGGGCCCGCGTCCTGAACGCCGTGGACCCGGACGCGCCGACGGTGGCCCGGATCGCGGCGGAGATCGACGCGGTGATGGGCGTGAAGACCGAGGACGTGCTCGTGGACGGCCCGCCGCCCGAACCCGGTGTGGGCGAGACGCCCTGGTCGGTGCCGGTGCCCGTGGTGTGCGACATGTCGGCGGCGGAACGCGAGCTGGGCTACCGGCCGGTGGTGCGGTACGCGGACACCCTGCCGGAGACGGTCGCCTCGATCGAGGAACAACTCGCCGGGCGGGACTGGCGGGAGGCGTACCCGAAGATGGTCCAGGCGTACGGCGACCTCTTCGACTACGCGGCGGAGGACGCCTGGCTGGCGGAGAGGGACGGCTGAGGGGGCGACTGAGGGGGGCGGCCGGACGACCGCCCCCCTCCGGCCGTGACTACGGCTTGGGCGTGGCGTGCGGGGTGCAGGTCACATCGCGACGGTCCAGCTTGCCGGTGAGCAGGTAGCTGTCCACCCGCTCGTTGACGCACGGGTTGACCAGCCCGGTGACGCCGTGCGAGCCGGCGTCCTTCTCGGTGATCAGGCGGGAGCCCTTGAACCGCTTGTGCAGTTCGACGGCGCCCTCGTACGGCGTGGCCGCGTCATGCTCCGACTGGACGATGAGCACGCCGGGCAGGCCCTTGCCGCTCTTGACGTCCAGCGGCGTGTGCTGCTTGGACGGCCAGGTGGCGCACGGCAGGTTCATCCAGGCGTTGGCCCAGGTCATGAACGGGTGGTCCTTGTGGAGCCGGGTGTTGTCCCGGTCCCAGGTGCGCCAGCTCGTGGGCCACTTGGCGTCGGCGCACTCCACGGCCGTGTAGACGGCGTTGCCGTTCTCGGCGGAGGCGTTGCCCGCGGTGTCGGACAGGTCGGGGGCGGCGGCGTCGATCAGCGCCTGGGTGTCTCCGGCGACGTACTTGCTGAAGACCGAGGCGACCGAGGCCCATGCCGAGTCGTAGTACGGGGCGCTCTGGAAGAAGGAGATCAGCTCGGCCGGGCCGACGACCCCGCCGAGGGGGTTCTTCTTCGCCGTGGCGCGCAGCTCGAGCCACTTCTCCTGGACGGCGGCGCGGGTGGTGCCGAGGTGGTAGGTCGCGTCGTTCGCGGCGACCCAGTCCTGCCAGTCCTTCCAGCGGCCCTCGAAGGCGACGTCCTGGTCCAGGTTGGCCTGGTACCAGATCTTGTCCCGGGACGGGTTGACGACGCTGTCGACGACCATGCGGCGCACATGGCCGGGGAACAGGGTGCCGTAGACGGCGCCGAGGTAGGTGCCGTAGGAGACGCCCAGGAAGTTGAGCTTCTTCTCGCCGAGGGCGGCGCGGATGACATCGAGGTCGCGTGCGGTGTTCGGCGTGGTCATGTGCGGCAGCATCGCGCCGCTGCGGTCCTGGCAGCCCTCGGCGTACTCGCGGGCCAGCTTGCGCTGGGCGAGCTTGTCGGCCTCGGAGCCGGGCACCGGGTCCATCTTGGGTGCCTTGACGAACTCCTGCGGGTCGACGCAGGAGATGGGCGCCGACTTGCCGACGCCGCGCGGGTCGAAGCCCACGAAGTCGTAGGCCTTGGCGGCGTTGGCCCACACCGGGTTCTTGCTCGTGACCCGGGCGGGGAAACGCAGTCCGGAGCCGCCGGGGCCACCGGGGTTGTAGAGGAGCGCTCCCTGCCGCTCGGCCTTGGTGCCCGTGTTGCCGATGCGGTCGACCGCGAGCTTGATCTGCTTGCCGTGCGGCTTGGCGTAGTCGAGCGGCACCGTGACGTACCCGCACTGGATCGGCTTGGCCAGATTCCAGTCGGCGGGGCAGTCCTGCCAGTCGATACCGGCCTTCGCGGCCCGGGCGGCGGCTGTCGCGACACCCCGGGCCTCGCGGTCCTGGCCGTGGCGGGTGTCCGCGCTGGCGTTCGCCGAGGGCGCCGCGACGGCGCCGGCTATCAGCGTGGCCGTGACGAGTGCTCCGGCCGAACCGAGCGCCGCCACCCGCCTCTTCGGTCTCGTACCCCTCAAGGGGGACCTCCCCGTACATCGTTGCGATCAGTACGGGGATCCTCGCGGCTGTGAGGTCGCTGAGAACAGGGTCTGTCGCGCTTCTTTGCCAATCCGATAAACGGAGAAGGAATTCTGCTCTACGGACGGCCGTGCGAGCGCCTACGCGAGGGACGTCAACGCCTCGTCGAGCAGCCGCCGCAGCCGCAGCGCGTCCGGCGCCACGGCGGTCACCAGCGCGGCGGGGCCGGCGAGCGGCACGACCGTGGCCCCCTCCCCCAGCGCCCGGGCCGTCACCGGCTCGGCGGCGAACTCCGGCCGCACGACGACCAGTTGTCCGACCGCCCGGTGCCCCGCGAGCACGGCGGGCCCGTCCCAGCCGCCCGGCGCGCCGGGCCCGCAGGCCAGCTCCTGGTCGAGCACGGCCCGCCCGGCGATCCGCACGGTCAGACGGCTCGTCAGCCGTCCGGGTTCCTCACCGACGCGCCCGAGCACCTGCTCCTCGCGCAGCACGAGCCGGGCCGTGGCGGCGAGGTCGACGCGGGTCGTGACATACAGGTCGCTGCCCTGGGCGGAGATCAACTGCTCCGGAAGCCAGTGCAGTTCGGCACCGTCGGCGACATCGAGCCGCACGTCGTAGCGTGCCTCGCTCTTCGACTGCCCCGGCAGCGCGATGGTGGCGGCGGCCGACCCGACCGACAGCCGGGCCGCCTCCTCCACCCGGGCCTCCACGGTGAAGTGGTCGCCGCCGAGCGGCCCGCTCATCGCCCCGACGAGCATGACCCGCGCCTCGGGGCCACTGGCCCTGGTCCGCCGCAGCGCCAGGGGTCCGTCGCTCTCCAGCACGGGCAGAGAGGTCCCGCCCCGGCCGTCGTCCCGGGCGACGATCCGCGCCACGGACCGCACCCCGGCACCGTGCACGCTCACGCCGTCCACGCGGTGAGCTGCGCCCGCACCCACGCGGCGACGTCCGTCACGCCGGCCTCGCTCCGCAACGACTGGAAGACGACCGGCAGTTCGGCCCGCTGTGCCTTGGCGTCGGCCGCCATGCGCGCGAGGTCGGAGCCGACGTACGGTGCGAGGTCGGTCTTGTTGACGACGAGCAGGTCGGCGGTGGTGACGCCCGGTCCGCCCTTGCGCGGGATGTCGTCGCCCCCGGCCACGTCGATCACGAAGATCTGCGCGTCGACGAGCCCCTTGGAGAAGGTCGCGGTGAGGTTGTCACCGCCGGACTCCACGAGGACCAGGTCCAGCGGCCCGACGGCGTCCTCCAGGTCCTCCACCGCTTCCAGGTTGGCGGAGATGTCGTCCCGGATCGCGGTGTGCGGGCAGGCGCCCGTCTCCACGGCGGTGATCCGCTCGGGCGGCAGCACGGCTTCCCGGAGCAGGAACTCGGCGTCCTCCCGGGTGTAGATGTCGTTGGTGACGACCGCGATCGACAGCTCGTCACGCAGCGCGCGGCAGAGGGCGGCGACGGTGGCGGTCTTTCCTGAGCCGACGGGTCCGCCGAGGCCGATCCGCAGGGCGCGGCGGGTGCCGTCGGGGCGGTGGGCGTCGGCGCTGACGGCTGGCGCGCCGTCGTGGTGGTGGTCGAGGTGCATGTGCGGCTCCTGGTTTGGGGCGACCGGTTCGGGGTGGCGGGCGCTGGTTTCGGGGTGCGGGTCGGTGGGGGTTTCTCGCGCAGTTCCCCGCGCCCCTGGGGCGAGCAGCTACGACGCGAACAGCCGTACCGCCCAGGACGCGTGCACCTCCGCCCCGATCTCCAGCAGCGGTGCCGACGCGGCGGGCAGTGCGTCGACCCCTTCGTCGACCACCCGCCGCGCCGCCTCCACCGCGCGGTCCACGACCTGGTCCAACTCCGGTGCCAGACGGGCCAGTACGCCCGTCGCGTCGAAGGGGTCCAGGCTCAGCAGCCGGACGGTCGCCGTGGCGGGGCCGCTCACGCTCTCGTAGGCCGCGCAGTACGCCGCGTCGACCGGCCCCAGTCCGGCCGCCCGGGCCGTCAGGCCGAGCACCACCGGCTGATGGGCACCCTTGGGGAACTCGCGTGCCAGCGCGTCCAGTTCGGCGGACGGCCAGGTCGACCGGGCGGCCCGCATCAGCTGGCGACCCAGCTTGCGCGCGGCGACCCGCAGCGCGGGTGACGGTGTACGGGCGTCCGCGGCACGGTCCAGCGCGACGGGGTCGATCCCCAGCGCGGCGGCGGCCGAGAGCGCCGCCGCCACCGCTCCGGCCGTGTGCAGGCGCCCCCGGCAGAAGTCCGCGAGGCTCGCCGCCCCCTTGATCCGGCCGGCCTTGACCGCGGCCTCGGCCCCGCCGGAGTGTGCGTGGCCGCCGGCGGGAAAGCGGCCGTCGGCCAGGACGAGAAGCGCTGCTCGTGACATAGGGGGCGTCCTCAGAACAGGAAGTAGCGCTGCGCCATGGGGAGTTCGGACGCGGGCTCCGCCTCGACCGCTTCCCCGTCGATGTACACCGCGAAGCTGTCGGGGTCGACCCGCACGTCCGGGCGCGCGTCGTTCTCCCGCATGTCGGCCTTGGTGACCCCGCGCGTCGAGTCGATCGCCACGAACCGCTTGCCGAGGCCCAGCCGCTCCGGCAGCCCGTCCTCGACGGCCAAGGGGGCGACGAAGTTGAAGGAGTTGGCGGCCGGTGCCCGACCGATCGCCCCGTACATCGGGCGGGGCAGGATCGGCTGCGGTGTGGGGATCGAGGCGTTCGCGTCGCCCATCTGCGCGTACGCGATCTGCCCGCCCTTGATGACGAGCTGCGGCTTGACGCCGAAGAACGCCGGTTCCCACAGCACCAGGTCGGCCAGCTTGCCGCTCTCGACCGACCCGATCTCCCGGGCCAGGCCCTGGGCGAGCGCCGGGTTGATCGTGTACTTGGCGACGTAGCGGCGTACCCGGCGGTTGTCGGCGCGGCCGTCCCCGGGCAGGGCGCCCCGCCGCCGCTTCATCACATGCGCGGTCTGCCAGGTCCGCATGACGACCTCGCCGACGCGTCCCATGGCCTGGGAGTCCGAGGAGATGATCGAGATCGCGCCCAGGTCGTGCAGCACGTCCTCCGCGCCGATCGTGGACGGCCGGATCCGGGACTCGGCGAAGGCCAGGTCCTCCGGCACCGCCGGGTTGAGGTGGTGGCAGACCATCAGCATGTCGAGGTGTTCCTCGGCGGTGTTGACGGTGAACGGCCGGGTCGGATTGGTGGAGCTCGGCAGCACGTGGGACTCGGAGACCACGGTCATGATGTCCGGCGCGTGCCCGCCGCCCGCGCCCTCGGTGTGGTACGCGTGGATGCCCCGCCCGGCGATCGCGGCGAGCGTGTCGCCGACGAAGCCGGCCTCGTTGAGCGTGTCCGTGTGGATGGCGACCTGGATGCCGGTCTGCTCGGCGACGGTCAGCGAGGCGTCGATGACGGCCGGGGTCGAGCCCCAGTCCTCGTGCAGCTTCAGGCCGAGCGCGCCGCCGCGGATCTGCGACAGCATCGCCTCGTGCGAGACGGTGTTGCCCTTGCCCAGCAGGCCGATGTTGAGCGGGAAGGCCTCCATCGCCTCCAGCATCCGCGCGAGATGCCAGGGGCCCGGGGTCACGGTGGTGGCCTTGGAGCCCTCGGCCGGGCCCGTACCGCCGCCGACGAGGGTCGTGATGCCCGCCGAGAGCGCCTCGTCGGCGATCTGCGGGCAGATGAAGTGGACGTGGGCGTCGATCGCGCCGGCCGTGAGGATCCGCCCGTTGCCGGCGATGATCTCGGTCTCCGGGCCGATGACCAGGTCCGGGTGGACGCCGTCCATGGTGTCGGGGTTGCCGGCCTTGCCGATGCCGGTGATCCGGCCGTCGCGGACGCCGATGTCGGCCTTGACGATCCCCCAGTGGTCGATGATCACCGCGCCGGTGATCACGGTGTCCGGGGTGCCCTCCGCCCGCGTGGCGCGCGCCTGGCCCATGGACTCTCGGATGACCTTGCCGCCGCCGAACACGGCCTCGTCACCGGCGAGGCCGGGGCCGCCGGAGCGGTCCTCCTCGATCTCCACCAGCAGGTCGGTGTCGGCGAGCCGGATCCGGTCGCCGGTCGTCGGGCCGAACAGGTCGGCGTACGCGGCACGCGAGATCTCAGGCATCGAGGGCACCTCCGGTCTCACCGCGCAGACCGGGCACGACACGGGCGCCGGTGAGCGGAACGAGTTCGACGTCGACGGGGATCCCGGGTTCGAAGCGCACGGCCGTGCCGGCGGCGACGTTCAGCCGCCTGCCGCGGGCCGCGGCGCGGTCGAACTCCAGGCCGGGGTTGGCCTCGGCGAAGTGGTAGTGGGAGCCGACCTGGACGGGCCGGTCGGCGGCGTTGAGGACGGTCAGCCGGGTGACCTCGCGGCCCTCGTTGTACGCAATCGGGTCCTCGGCGAAGAGGATCTCTCCGGGAATCACGGCGGCTCCCCGTCAGACGATCGGGTCGTGGACGGTGACGAGCTTGGTGCCGTCCGGGAAGGTGGCCTCGACCTGGACGTCGTGGATCATCTCCGGGATGCCCTCCATGACGTCGTCCCGGGTGAGCAGCTTGCGTCCGGAGGACATGAGTTCGGCGACGGTACGGCCGTCACGGGCGCCTTCGAGGAGGTGCGAGGTGATGAGCGCGACCGCCTCGGGGTGGTTCAGCCTCAGCCCGCGGGCCCTGCGCTTCTCGGCCACGTCCGCCGCGACGTGGATCAGCAGTCTCTCTTGCTCGTGCGGGGTCAGTTGCACGTCCCACCTCACAGTCCTCGCTCCGGACCGTGCGGGGCCCGGCTGCCGCAGCCCCGGGGAAAAGCCCTGGTGGCGTGGCGGCAGGCTAGTTGGACCGGGTTTCGGGCACGTTAACCGAGCTGTGATCCTCCAGGCCTGTGCGACGCGCCCGGACAGCTACGCCGGGCCGGCCCCCCGATGCTCCGCCGCGATCCCGAACCGCTGTCGTTCGCGAGGAGCGGACGCGACCTCGCGGACCGTGGAGACGGCGCTGATCACCTGCTCCTCGGCGGGCTCCGGGAGCTCCTGGGCCTCTTCGAGTCGCCGCAGGTCATCGGCTGAGACGAGGGCGACGAGGGGCTTGCCGTGCCGGGTGACGACGACGCGCTCGCCGCCGTACACCACGCGGTTGATCAGGTCGGCGAGCTCAGCCCTGGCTTGCGTCACCGGAATCTCATAGGCCATGTCCTCATCATAACGTGACGTACGTCCTGTACATTTTTTACAGAGGAAGCTGTCGCCGAGGACAGCCCTGCCGCGAGGAGGGGTTCACCATGACCCGACCGTCCGCCCGTCATGTGCTGCCCGAGCTCACGGAACGCACGAGTTCCGGGCAACGGACCATGGACCCGTACTCGAAGCTGCTGGAGGAGCGGATCGTCTTCCTCGGGACGCCGGTGGACGAGATCTCGGCGAACGACGTGATGGCTCAGTTCATGTACCTCGAGCACCAGGCCCCGGACCGCGACATCCAGCTCTACATCAACTCCCCCGGCGGCGCGTTCCACGCGATGACGGCCCTCTACGACACGATGCGCTACGTCACCTGCGACGTGGAGACGGTCTGCCTGGGCCAGGCCGGGGCGGCCGCCACGGTGCTGCTGGCGGCCGGCACGCCGGGCAAGCGGTCCATGCTGCCGGACGCGCGCCTGGTGATCCATCAGCCTTCCCTGCCCGAGCCGGTCCAGGGACAGGCCAGTGATCTGGCGATCCAGGCCGACGAGCTGCTGCGGATCCGGACCCGCATGGAGGAGATGCTCGCGCTGCACACGGGCCGCACCCGGGAGCAGGTGAGCGAGGACATCGAGCGGGACAAGATCCTCACCGCCCGGGAGGCGGTGGAGTACGGCCTGGTGGACCGGATCGTCCCCGACCGCAAGGCCACCATGGCCGCGCCGACCGGAAGGTGAGCCGCCGGTGCTGCCGCCCGAACTGCCGCCGCTGCCCGCCCTGACCCGTGCGGAGGCGGAGCTGATCGACCGTTATCTGGAGGTCGTGGACCTGCTCGGCCGCGTCAATCCGGCGCTGCACGGCGACACCTACCGCGGACTGCGCGCCGCCCAGGCCCTGGTCGGCAAGGCGACCGCGCTGCGTGACGCGCTGGCCCTGATGCACCAGCGGGGCGAGACGGAGCTGCACGCCGACACACTGGCCCGGGCGCTGCGGGTGCTGGACGGCGAGCGCCGCACCGCCCGCGTCACCCTGCCCCCGGAGTCCGTCGGTTGACGCGGAGCCGGCCGATCCATCGGCCCGGACGCGCGCTCTGTCGACGTGGCGTCCGGGCTTGAGTCGAAACGGGCCAAACGACGTACCGCTGTTCGGAGTAGACGGGACACCAATTTTTGGACCGTCACGGTTGCGCGACGCGCACGCCGGAGGAGCGGAATTAGACATTCCGTCGCTGGTCCGGCGGTGCGCGGCGTGGTGGACACCCGGTCGAACACAGACGTGTCCACCCGAACGGGTGAGTGGTGAGTAACAACACAAATCCCCGGTTCCGTTGGGATTTCATGACAACCATCAGTCAAGATCCCTGACTGACGACAAGACCCCGCCACAGCGGCGGGGCGATCCGGGCGGACGCCGAGTCCTGCCGCCGCCTGGATGACCGGTCGACAGGAGTGGATCGGCAGGAGTGGAGGACCCAAGCACGACGGGTCGCCGGGACGGTCACGCCATGACCGGAACCGAGCAGCCCTTGGGGTGAAGCCGCGTCAGCGGCCGGGCAACTTCGCCAGCCCGAATCCGACAGGTCATCCTTCACAGGCGGCTGACGAAGGGTTGCGCATGACTGCGCTCAATCGTGTCCCGTCGCTCATGGTCCGGGCCGGTACGGCCTCGGCCCTCACCATCGCCGCCGTGGGCGGCTCGATCGTGGCCCCCGGCCTCTCCTCCGAGGCATCGGCAGCCACGTCGGCGACCAAGGCACTCCAGATAGCGGCCTCGAAGAAGGGATCGCCCTACAAGTACGGCGCCACCGGCCCGCACCGGTTCGACTGCTCGGGCCTCACGCTGTACTCGTTCAAGAAGGTCGGCAAGAAGCTGCCGCGCACTGCCGCCCAGCAGTACAACAAGACCCGCCACATCTCCGCCCAGAACCGCAAGGCGGGAGACCTGGTGTTCTTCCACTCGGGCCGGAACGTGTACCACGTGGGTATCTACGCGGGTAAGAACAAGCTCTGGCACGCCCCGAAGAGCGGGGACGTGGTGCGGCTGCAGAAGATCTGGACCAAGAGTGTCTGGTACGGGCGCGTGAAGTGATCCCACGGGCGTGCGGCGCTGCCTGAGACGCGCCGCCGCACGCCCACGGCGGCTGCGCGGTGGGGCTACGGCTCCTGCTGTCCCGCCGCCGTCATGGGCTGGGCCGGGACGGTCCAGGGAAGTTCGACGGAGATGGTCTTGCCGCCCTCGCGGGTGGGGCGGATCCTGAGCCTGCCGCCGCATTCGGCGGTCAGCCAGCGGATGATGACCAGGCCGCGGCCGTTGTCCTGCTGGACGGCGGCGGGGAGCCGTCTGGGGAGCCGTGGGTGGCTGTCCGTGACACCGATGCGCAGCCGTTCGTCGCGGTCCAGGGCGACGTCCACCGTGAACGTGGGCGACTGCCCGAAGGTGTGCTGGACGGCGTTGGTGGCGAGCTCGGAGATGATCAGCCGGACGGTGTCGGACACCTCCGTGTACGCCGGCAGGCCCCACTCCGCCAGCGTGTCCACCACGTAGGCACGCGCTGCGGAGACCGAGGCGGGATCGCTCGGCAGAGTGACGGATGATTCCAAATGGTCTGCCATGGCGACGTCGTCCCTTTCCCACGGGACCGCAGCCCGACACGGAGCGGACGGTTCGAGTACGGTCCCGGACTGGTGCTTCGCCGCCAGAGTGCCACCAGAACACCCGCGAAGGGCGGCGATCCACCAAGATATGCATATATCTGTCGCCCAAAGCGGTGAACTCTACGACGCGAGACCGTATTCGGGTGGCTCGGAAGGAGTAAGGAGAAGCCCATGCAGCACGGTCCCGCGGTGCGCCGCCGGAAACTGGGCGCCGAACTGCGCGCGCTGCGCACCTCGGCGGGTCTCACCAGCGGTGAGGCCGCCCGGCTGGTGGGCTGGCACCAGTCCAAGGTCAGCCGGATCGAGACGGGCACGAGCGGGGTGAAACCGGCCGATGTGCGGTTACTTCTCGACACCTACGGTGTGACGGACTCCCAACTTCGCGAACTGCTCCTGGTGTTGGCGGAATCCGACGACGGGAGCGGCCGGCACCACTGGTGGCACGCCTACCGCGGGGTGCTGCCGCCGACCTACCGGGACTTCATCAGCCTGGAGTCGCAGGCCACCGCCATGCGCACGCTGGAGACCACCGTCGTCCCGGGGCTGCTCCAGACGCCCGAGTACGCGCGCGCGGTGACGAAGGCCGCGGTGGAGGGGCTGTCGGAGGACCGGCTCGACACGCTGGTCGAGGTGCGACTGGCCCGGCAGGACGTGCTGCGCGCGGATCCGCCGCTGGAGCTGAGCGCCGTCCTGGACGAGGCCGTGCTGCGGCGGGAGGTGGGCGGGCCCGGGGTCATGTCCCGGCAGCTGGAACGCCTGGTCGAGGCCGCACGCTTGCCCCAAGTGCGGCTCCAGGTACTGCCGTTCGCCGCCGGAGCACACATCGGTGTTACCGGCCCTTTCGTTGTCTTCTCATTTTCGAGCACTTCTGATCTGAACGTGGTTGTTCTCGACCACTTGACGAGTAGCCTCTACCTCGAACGGAAAGAAGACCTCCAGGCCTACACGGAGGCCTTCAACGCCCTTCAGATCCACGCCCTTTCGCCCGAGGACTCGTTGGATTACATCGCCGGGACAGCCGCCGGCGCGTAAGGAGGCACCATGCGTGCACTGCCTCGTCATGTCCCCTCAAGCATCGAACTGCACGGTGTGCGGTGGTTGCGCAGCAGCTACAGCACCGGCGCGAACAACTGCGTCGAGACCGCGTGTCCGGACACCCCGCCCTGGGCCGGACTGCTCGCCGTGCGCGACTCCAAGGACCCGGCCGGGCCCGCGCTGCTCTTCTCATCGAGGAGCTGGGCGGAGTTCACGGCCGCGGTCGACCACATCTGACCGTTTCTGATCAGTCCGTCATCGTGTGACGCACGGCCGTGTCACGCCGACTCATGGCCGCGTCTCGCCGATCAGCCGTACAGCGCGTTCGATCTGTTCCCCGGTCAGGTCCGCGCGGGCGGTCAGCCTGAGTCGCGAGATGCCGTCGGGCACGGAAGGAGGACGGAAGCAGCCCACGGCCAGGCCCGCCGCGCGGCACTCGGCCGCCCAGCGCACGGCGTCCTCGGGAGAGGGCGCACGCACCGAGACCACCGCGGCGTCCGGACGTACCGCTTCCAGACCCGCGGCGGTCAGGCGTGCGTGCAGTTCGCCCGCCACCGCGCGGGCCCGTGCCGCCCGCTCCGGCTCGCGGCGCAGCAGCCGCAGGGCCGACAGGGCCGCCCCCGCCGCCGCGGGGGCGAGTCCCGTGTCGAAGATGAACGTCCGTGCCGCGTTGACCAGGTGGTCGATCACCCGGGCGGGGCCGAGGACGGCTCCGCCCTGGCTGCCGAGCGACTTGGACAGCGTGACCGTGACGACGACGTCGTCGGCGCCCGCGAGCCCCGCCGCGTGCGGGCCGCCCCGGCCGCCGTCCCCGAGGACGCCCAGGCCGTGGGCGTCGTCGACCACCAGCCCGGCGCCGTGCTCCCGGCAAGCCGCGGCGAGGGCCGCGAGCGGGGCCGCGTCGCCGTCGACCGAGAAGACCGTGTCGGACACGGCGATCGCGGCGCCCTCGTGTGCCGAGAGTGCCTTGCGGACGGCGTCCGGCTCGGCGTGCGCCACCACCTGGGTCGTGCCGCGGGCCAGCCGGCAGCCGTCGATGAGCGAGGCATGGTTGCCCGCGTCGGAGACGATCAGAGAGCCGTGCGGGGCCAGCGCGGTGACCGCCGCGAGGTTGGCCGCGTAGCCGGAGGAGAAGACGAGGGCCGCCTCGGCACCGCAGAATTCGGCCAGTTCCCGTTCCAGTTCCGCGTGCAGTTCGGTGCTGCCGGTGACGAGCCGGGAGCCGGTGGAACCGCCGCCCCAGACCCGCGCGGCACGGGCCGCGCCCTCGGTGACCTCGGGGTGCCGGGCCAGCCCCAGGTAGTCGTTGCTCGCCAGATCGAGGAGCGGTGAGGCTGCCGGACGGGGGCGCAGAGTCCGTACGAGTCCGGCGCGGCGGCGCACCCGCGCCTGCTCGTCGATCCAGCCGAACGCCATGGGTGGTCCTCCGGGAGAATTTGTAGGCAGTGCACAGACACTAGCGGGACCACCAGCAGGTCAGTATGTGGCAATACCCACACGTCGAAGCGACTCTGTTGTACGAACTCTCCTTGGCCCGGAGCGGGTCCGTAGGACAGGATCGGCTCTCATGGACCTGCTGAACACGCTGGTGGACAAGGGGCTTCGGCGCGAGCTGCCGACCCGCGAAGAGGCACTCGCCGTCCTGGCGACGTCCGACGACGACCTGCTCGATGTGGTGGCCGCGGCCGGGAAGGTGCGCCGGCACTGGTTCGGCCGACGGGTGAAACTCAACTATCTCGTCAACCTGAAGTCCGGCCTGTGCCCCGAGGACTGCTCCTACTGTTCGCAGCGGCTCGGCTCCCAGGCCGGGATCCTGAAGTACACCTGGCTCAAACCCGACCAGGCCTCCGACGCGGCGGCGGCCGGTGTGGCCGGGGGTGCCAAGCGCGTGTGCCTGGTGGCCAGCGGGCGCGGTCCGACCGACCGGGACGTGGACCGGGTCTCCGACACGATCAAGGCCATCAAGGAGAGCAACGAGGGCGTCGAGGTGTGCGCCTGTCTCGGACTGCTCTCCGACGGGCAGGCCGAGCGGCTGCGCGAGGCGGGCGCCGACGCCTACAACCACAACCTCAACACGTCCGAGGCGACGTACGGGGAGATCACCACCACGCACACCTACGCCGACCGCGTGGACACGGTCGAGAAGGCCCATGCGGCGGGCCTCTCCGCCTGCTCCGGGCTGATCGCCGGCATGGGCGAGTCGGACGCGGACCTGGTGGACGTCGTCTACTCGCTGCGCGAGCTGGACCCGGACTCGGTTCCGGTCAACTTCCTGATCCCGGTCGAGGGCACCCCGCTGGCCAAGGAGTGGAACCTCACCCCGCAGCGCTGCCTCAGGATCCTGGCGATGGTGCGCTTCGTCTGCCCGGACGTCGAGGTGCGCATCGCGGGCGGCCGGGAGGTCCATCTGCGCTCGATGCAGCCGCTCGCCCTGAACCTGGCCAACTCGATCTTCCTCGGCGACTACCTGACCACCGAGGGCCAGGCGGGCAAGGCCGACCTGGAGATGATCGCGGACGCCGGGTTCGAGGTGGAGGGCACCGACCAGGTGACGCTGCCCGAGCACCGGTCCGGCGGCTGCCACGACGGCGGCGGGGTCTGCGGCTCCGAGGGCGGTGGGGGCTGCGGTTCCGCCGACGCCGCCCCGGAGGTCTCCGAGCCCCGTACGGCCGGCGACGCCCGTACGGACCTGGTCGCCGTCCGTCGCCGGGGCGCCGGAACGGACCTCGCGCCCAATGCCTGAGCGGACGGTGCCGGAGCTGACGGTGCCCGAGCTGCTGGAGCTCGACCGGCGGCATGTGTGGCATCCGTACGGCCCGATGCCCGGACGGCAGGAACCGCTCGTCGTGGAGTCGGCGAGCGGGGTGCGGCTGCGGCTCGCCGACGGCTCGGGAGAGCTGGTCGACGGCATGTCGTCCTGGTGGTCGGCGATCCACGGCTACAACCACCCGGTGCTCAACGAGGCGGCGCGCGGGCAGCTGGAGCGGATGAGCCATGTGATGTTCGGCGGGCTCACCCACGAGCCCGCCGTACGCCTGGCGAAGCTCCTTGTCGACATGTCGCCCGAAGGGCTCGAGCATGTCTTCCTCGCCGACTCGGGGTCCGTGTCGGTCGAGGTCGCGGTCAAGATGTGCCTGCAGTACTGGCGTTCGCTGGGGCGTCCCGGCAAACAGCGGCTGCTGACCTGGCGTGGCGGCTATCACGGGGACACCTGGCAGCCGATGTCGGTGTGCGATCCCGAGGGCGGGATGCACGAGCTGTGGACCGGGGTGCTCCAGCGTCAGGTGTTCGCGGACGCGCCGCCCGCCGAGTACGACGAGGCGTACGCCGAGCATCTGCGCACGACGGTCGAGCGGCACGCCGACGAGCTGGCGGCGGTGATCGTCGAGCCGGTGGTGCAGGGCGCGGGCGGGATGCGCTTCCACTCCCCCGCGTATCTGCGGGTGCTGCGCGAGGCGTGCGACGCGCACGACGTGCTGCTGGTGTTCGACGAGATCGCGACCGGTTTCGGCCGTACGGGCGCGCTGTTCGCGGCGGAGCACGCGGCCGTGACGCCGGATGTGATGTGCGTGGGCAAGGCGCTGACCGGCGGTTATCTGACCATGGCGGCGACGCTGTGCACCGCGCGGGTGGCCGACGGGATCTCGCGGGGCGAGGTGCCGGTGCTCGCGCACGGCCCGACCTTCATGGGCAATCCGCTGGCCGCGTCCGTGGCCTGTGCCTCGATCGAGCTGCTGCTCGGCCAGGACTGGCTCGCGGAGGTCAAGCGGATCGAGACGGGGCTGCGGGACGGGCTCTCGGCCGTCGCGGACCTGCCGCAGGTGACGGACGTGCGGGTGCTCGGCGCGATCGGGGTCGTGCAGCTGGACCACGCCGTGGACATGAAGGCGGCCACCGAGGCGGCCGTACGCGAGGGCGTGTGGCTGCGGCCGTTCCGCGATCTGATCTACACGATGCCGCCGTACGTCACGGGCGACGCGGACGTGGCGCGGATCGCGCGGGCGGTGTGCGCGGCGGCGCGGGAGGGATGACATGACGGTACTGGTGATCACGGGCACGGGCACGGAGGTCGGCAAGACGGTCGTGACCGCCGCCGTCGCCGCGACGGCGAGGGCGGCCGGCCGTTCGGTGGCCGTGCTGAAGGCCGCGCAGACGGGCGTACGGCCGGACGAGCCGGGCGACGCCGCCGAGGTCGCGCGTCTCGCGGGCGCCGTGACGACGGCCGAACTCGCCCGGTATCCCGAGCCGTTGGCCCCGGCCACGGCCGCCCGGCGGGCCGGTCGCACCCCGGTGCATCCGCACGAGATCGCGGAGGCCGCCGCCAAACTGGCCACCGAGCACGACCTGGTGCTGGTCGAGGGGGCGGGCGGACTGCTCGTACGGTTCGACGCGGCCGGCGGCACCCTGGCGGACGCGGCCCGGCTGCTGTCGGCGCCGGTGCTGGTCGTGGCACCGGCGGGACTCGGCACCCTGAACACGACGGAGCTGACAGCGCGTGAACTCCGCTCCCGGGGGCTGGACCCGGCCGGGATCGTGATCGGGAGCTGGCCCGTGGCACCGGACCTTGCCGCCCGCTGCAATCTGGCCGACCTGCCGGACGTGGCCGGGGCGCCGCTGCTGGGTTCCGTGCCCGCGGGGTCGGGGGGCCTCTCCCCCGCCAGTTTCCGCTCGGCCGCGCCGCAGTGGCTGGCGCCTCGCCTGGACGGTACGTGGGACGCGGAGGCGTTCCGGGTACGGGAGGCGCCCTCGGCGTCCTGAGTCCCGGCGGGCGCGCGGTGAAACCGGCGCGGGCGTGATCGCGTGTTGGACTACGTACGTGATCACCTCTGGAGGGAACACCTTGCACGCGACACACTCACGCCTGTCCCGCCGCACGGCCCTCGCCGTGGGCACGGCCGCCGCTCTCTCGCTGGGCGGCGGCACGGCCCACGCGTTGCCCGCCTCGGGCGGTGTCACCGCACGGCTGAGGGAGCTCGAGCAGAAGCACACCGCACGGCTGGGCGTCTACGCCCGCAATCTGCGCACGGGCCGGACCGTGGCCTACCGGGCGGACGAACGGTTCCCGATGGCCTCGGTGTTCAAGACGCTGGCCGCCGCGGCCGTCCTGCGCGATCTCGACCGCGACGGCGAGTTCCTGGCCAAGCGGATCCACTACACGCAGGACTACGTCACGAAATCGGGGTACTCCCCGATAACCAAGGAGAACGTCGCGACCGGCATGACCGTCGGTGAACTCTGCGACGCCACCATCCGCTTCAGCGACAACACCGCGGGCAACCTGCTGCTCGTGGAGCTGGGCGGGCCGAAGGCCGTCACGCGCTTCTGCCGCTCGATCGGTGACCGGGTCACCCGGCTGGACCGCTGGGAGCCCGAGCTCAACAGCGCGGAGCCATGGCGCGTGACCGACACGACCTCCCCGCGCGCCATCGGCCTGACCTACGCCCGTCTGGTGCTCGGCGACGTGCTGGAGCCCCGGGACCGCGCGCGGCTCACGGACTGGCTGCTGCGCAACACCACGAGCGGCGAGAAGTTCCGCAAGGCGCTGCCCGCGGACTGGCTGGTCGCCGACAAGACCGGCGGCGGACGCTACGGCGGCAACAACGACGTGGGCATCACCTGGCCGCCGGACGGTCCGCCGATCGTGATGTCCGTCCTGACCACCCAGCCGGAGGAGGACGCCCCGTCCGACAACCCGCTGGTGGCCGGGGCCGCCGCGCTGCTGGCGTCGGAACTGGGCTAGGGAGCACGGGTGAGAGAGGGGCGGTCGTGGGACGCCTGGCTCGTCGCGGGCGCCGTCGGTGTCGCCGGCCTCCTGGCCCTGCACTCCGCCGTGCCCAACGGGGCGGGACGGCTCGGAAGTCTCCTGGAGACGTTCCTGCCGTGGCTGGGCGTGGCCGTTCCTCTGCTCGGCTGTCTCGCCGCGCTCAAGCGGTCGAAGGCGGGGCTGCTCGCCTGCCTGGCACCCGTGGCCGTCTGGTTCTGGATGTTCGGCGGGCAGTGGTTCTCCTCGCCGCCGGAGTCCCACGACCTGACGGTGGTCCAGCACAACGTGGCCGATGACAACGCCGACCGCTCCGGCACCGCACGGGCGCTGCTCGCCACGGGTGCGGAGCTGGTGGCCGTCGAGGAACTGACGCCTGCCGCACGGCCCGCGTACCAAGAGGTCCTGGGCGCCTCCCGGCCGCACCGGGCGGTGCACGGCACGGTGGGTCTGTGGTCGGCCTGGCCCCTGTCGGACGTGCGGCCCGTCGACATCCGGCCGGAGGGCTTTCCGGAGAGCTGGCAGCGCGGCCTGCGGGCCACGGTGTCCGCGCCCGGCGGAGAGATCGCGGTGTACGTGGTCCATCTGCCGTCCGTCCGGCTGGGCCCGACGGGTCTGGCGTCGGCGGCCCGTGACCAGAGCGCGGCACTGCTCGGGGTGCGGATCGCGGACGACCCGGCCGAGAGGCTCCTGCTGGTGGGCGACCTCAACGGCACGGTGTGGGACCGGGGACTCGGACCGCTCACCTCCCAACTGGACGCCCCTTCCCCAAGGTTCGCGTTCAGTTGGCCGGCCTCCTTCCCGGTGGCGCGGATCGACCAGGTGCTGGGCAGAGGAGCCGAGGTGACGGAGGTGTTCGCCCTGGACGCGACCGGGAGTGACCACCTTCCGGTGCTGGGGCGGGTCCGTCTGGGCTAGTCGCGTTGTCGGCGGCAGGGGTGCGGCGGGGTCGCGCGGGGGACAATCCCGGTAGGTCCGCCTAGCAGGGAGGTCTCCATGCCGCTCCGCTCCGGCAAGGTGCCGCGGGATGCCGTGCACCATCCGCTGTTCGCCCGCTACTACGCCCGGATCAGCGTCGCCGCCGAGACCCGGCTGGGCATGGGCAGGGTGCGCGGGAGACTGCTCGACGGGCTGTCCGGGCGGGTGCTCGAGATCGGCGCGGGCAACGGGCTGAACTTCGCGCACTACCCGGGCACCGTCTCGGAGGTCGTGGCCATCGAACCGGAGCGGCGGCTGCGGAGGCTGGCCGTGGAGGCCGCCCTGCGCGCCGAGGTGCCGGTGGACGTGGTGCCGGGTGCGGCCGAGGCGCTGCCGGTCAAGAGCGAGGGCTTCGACGCGGCGGTGGTGTCGCTGGTGCTGTGCAGTGTCCGGGACGTGCCCCGGGCGCTCGGGGAGCTCCGGCGAGTGCTGCGGCCGGGCGGTGAGGTGCGGTTCTTCGAGCACGGCCGGGGCGGCGGGCGCATCATGACCTTCAGCCAGCGCGCGCTGGACCGGACGGTGTGGCCGGTTCTGAACGGCGGCTGCCATCTGTCGCGGGAGCCGGTGCGGGCGCTGCGCGACGCCGGTTTCGAACTCGGCCCCTACCGGCGGGTGCTGATGCCGGAGCAGGGGCCTGCGCTGCCCACCTCGTATTGCGTGCTGGGCACGGCGTTCCGCCCGCTCGACGGCTAGTCACGCCGTCACAGGCTCCACTGCCGCAGCTCCTGCTCGATGTCCCGCAGGGACGCCTCGCCGCTCTTGACCAGCTTGGCGAGGTCGCGGACCTGCTCGGGTGAGGTGACGACCTTGGCGCCGCTGGCGACCAGGTACGCGTAGGCGACGGCGGAGGCGAACAGGGCGTTGGAGCGTTCCAGCGCGGGGACGTGGATCAGGAGCTGGAGCAGCGCGGCGGCGCGGGCGTGCGGGCTGTCGTAGACGGGGACGTCGAATATGGCGGCCTGGTGGCGTGCGACGGCGGCGACGAGGGCTCCCCAGTCGGTGACCTGGGGGGCTCCCGGGGTCTTGTGCTCGGCGAGCATCAGCAGCCAGGCGAGATCGATCTCGAGGTTGTTCAAGGGATCAGTGACGACCTTCGCGCGTGCCCTCACGGTCGACGCCGAATTCGTCGGCGAAGACGGACTCGTACTGCTTCATGAAGTCGGCGGCGGCCTCCACGAAGGTGTGGCCCACCTCGCCGGTGTCCTGTCTGACCAGCTCCTCGATGTAGCGGTTGACGCTCATACCGCGGGCCAGGGCGCGTTCGCGGGCGGCTCGGGCGGTGCCCTCGTCGACTCGCACGTTCAGCTGGGTCTTCGCCATACCTCGAAGCTAGCGCGAGAGTGCTAGCACCGGCAAGGGCGGGACTCCGACTCGCGGAGGATACCGAGTGTGGGCCGCGTCACATTACCCTCGGGCAGGACGACGAAGTCCGGACATCCACCCCGAGGAGGCGGCCTTGTCCACACCTGCTGCGGAGCACGCCCCCGGCCTGGCGTCGGCCGAGGGGATCGCGGCCCGCGCCCGCGGTCTGACCAAGGCGTACGGCTCGGGCGAGACGACCGTGCTCGCACTCGACTCGGTGGACGTGGATGTCGCGCGGGGCCGGTTCACCGCGGTGATGGGACCGTCGGGCTCCGGGAAGTCCACGCTGATGCACTGCCTGGCGGGGCTCGACACCGTCTCGGCCGGTCAGGTGTGGCTCGGCGACACGGAGATCACGGGGCTGAAGGAGCGCGAGCTGACGCGGCTGCGCCGGGACCGGATCGGGTTCATGTTCCAGTCGTTCAACCTCATCCCGACCCTGAACGCACTGGAGAACATCACCCTGCCCATGGACATCGCGGGCAGGAAACCCGACGAGACGTGGCTGGACCAGGTCATCGACACCCTGGGCCTGCGGGACCGGCTCAAGCACCGGCCGTCGCAGCTCTCCGGGGGCCAGCAGCAGCGCGTGGCCTGTGCGCGGGCCCTGGCCTCCCGGCCCGAGCTGATCTTCGCGGACGAGCCGACGGGCAACCTCGACTCGCGCGCCGGTCTGGAGGTGCTCGGCTTCCTGCGCGAGGCGGTGGACCAGCTCGGGCAGACCGTCGTCATGGTCAGCCACGACCCGGGGGCCGCCGCCCACTCGGACCTGGTGCTCTTTCTCGGGGACGGGCGGATCGTCGACGAGATGCAGCGGCCCACGGCGGAGGCCGTGCTGGAACGCATGAAGAGGTTCGACTCGATCCGCACCCGGTTCGAGGACACCCCGCCCACCACGGGGGTCGAGGGCTCCCCGTCCGCCGAGGAGAACTGACCCGTGCTCAAGGCGACCCTGAGAAGCTTCCTGGCGCACAAGGGGCGGCTGCTGCTCTCCGCGCTCGCCGTCCTGCTGTCCGTCGCCTTCGTCGCGGGCAGCCTGATCTTCTCGGACACGGTCAGTCGTACGTTCGACCGGCTGTTCGCCTCCACCGCGGCCGATGTCACGGTCAGCCCGAAGGAGGACCTCGACGAGGCCGTCCCCTCCGGCCGGACGGCCACCCTGCCGGCCGCGCTCGCCGCACGGGTGCGGCAGGTCGACGGGGTCGCGGCGGCGCGGGCCGAGGTGGACGTGGACGGCCTCACGGTCGCCGACGAGAAGAACGAGCCGGTGGGCCCGACCACGGGGGCGCCCACGCTCGGCACCGCCTGGAACCCGACCGAGCGCAGCCCGGTGGAGCTGACCTCGGGTCACGCCCCGCGCGGCCCCGCCGAGGCGCTGCTCGACTCGGAGACCGCCGACCGCAAGCACGTGAAGATCGGGGACACCCTCACCGTGATCGCGCCGCCCGGTTCGTTCAAGGTCAAGGTCGTCGGCATCGTCACGTTCACCACCACCAACCCCGGCGCCGCCCTGGTCTTCTTCGACACCCGGACCGCGCAGACGAAGCTGCTGGGCAGCCCGGGAGGCGCCACCAGCATCTCGGTCGACGCCGCCGACGGGGTCAGCGACGCGCAGCTCAAACAGCGCGTGTCCGCCGCGCTGGGCGCGCACACCTACGACTTCAGGACGGCGGGCGAGCAGGCCGAGTCGGACGTCGAGCAGCTGGGCGGATTCCTCGACGTCATCAAGTACGTGATGGTCGGGTTCGCCGGGATCGCCGTGCTGGTGGGGGTGTTCCTGATCGTCAACACCTTCTCCATGCTCATCGCCCAGCGCACCCGCGAGCTGGGGCTGCTGCGCGCGCTCGGCGCCGACCGGCGCCAGGTCCGCCGCTCGGTCCTCGTCGAGGCCCTGCTGCTCGGCCTGGTCGGCTCCACGCTGGGGCTCGCGGCCGGGACCGGGCTGGCGGCCGGGCTGATCGAGCTGATGGGCCTGCTCGGCATGAACATCGACGCCGGCGAGATGGTCATCGGCTGGGTGACACCCGTGACGGCGTACGTCGTCGGACTCGGGGTCACCTTCGTCGCGGCGTACCTTCCGGCGCGGCGGGCCGCGGGGGTCTCGCCGATGGCCGCGCTCTCGGACGCCGAGGTCGCCGGGGTGGGCCGGCCGCTGCGGATGCGCGCGGTGGCGGGCGCGATCGTCGGGGCGGCCGGGGCGGCGGCGCTCGCGGGGTGCGCGGCGGCGACCCGGACCTCGTCGGCGGCGTCGCTGCTGGGGCTCGGTGTCGTGCTGACCCTGATCGCCACCGTGATCGCCGGTCCGCTGCTGGTGCGCCCGGTGATCCGGGTGCTCGGCGCGGCCTTCCCCGCGCTGTTCGGGTCGATCGGCCGGATGAGCCAGCGCAACGCCCTGCGCAATCCCCGCCGTACGGGGGCGACCGCGGCGGCCCTGATGGTGGGTCTCGCCCTGGTGGGCGGGATGTCGGTGGCGAGTGCCTCGATGACCAAGTCGTTCGACCAGCAGATCGACAAGACGCTGGGCGCCGACTTCGTCATCCAGAACACCAACTTCCTGCCGTTCCCGAGGGAGGTCACCGACGAGGTGCGCGGCACCGACGGCGTGGGCCTGGTGGTGCGGGGGCGGTTCACGCCGGTCGCGGTGCGGCTGCCGGACGGCGACCGGGTGGAGACGACCGCCGCGGGGTACGATCCGCGGCTCGACGAGGTCGCCAACATCACGTACGCCCAGGGGGACTCCGCGGCGGCGCTGGCGGACGGACGCCTGGCCATGGACCGGGACTTCGCGCGCGACCACGGCGTGCGGGTGGGCAGCACCGTCCCGGTTCAGTTCCAGGGCGGACGCACGGCCGAGCTGAAGGTCGGGGCCCTCACCGACCAGGACTCCGCCGAGGGGTTCGGCACCCAGGGCGGGCTCTACTTCGGGCTCGCCACCCTGGAGCGGTACGCGCCGGGCGGGCAGGACTCCGCGCTGTACGTCAACGCCGCCCCCGGCACGAGCGACGACGACCTGCGCGCGAACCTGGAACGGACCCTGGATCCGTACCCGCAGGTGCAGGTGCGGGACCTGGCCGACTACAAGCAGCTGGTGCACGACCAGATCGCCGTCCTGCTGTACCTCGTGTACGCGCTGCTGGGGCTGGCGATCATCATCGCGGTGCTCGGCGTGGTCAACACCCTCGCCCTGTCGGTCGTCGAACGCACCCGGGAGATCGGGCTGCTGCGGGCGATCGGGCTGGCCCGGCGTCAGCTGCGGAGGATGATCCGGCTGGAGTCGGTGGTGATCGCGGTGTTCGGCGCGGTCCTGGGGCTGGCGCTGGGGCTGGTGTGGGGCGTGTGCACGCATCAGGTGCTGGCGCTCCAGGGCATGACGGCCCTCGCGATCCCGTGGGGCACGATCGTCGCGGTGGTGATCGGCTCGGCGGTGGTGGGTGTGGTGGCGGCGCTGCTGCCGGCGTTGCGTGCATCGCGCATGAATGTACTGGCGGCCATCGCGCACGAATGATGGAATCGCGGCAGTCACTCAAGTCCCTTCCCGCTGAGGAGAGTTCATGCCGCGCCCGTTCCGTTTCGGAATCAACATGCTCACGGCCGCCCCTGGCGAGGAGTGGCGTGCCAAGTGCCGCCGGGCCGAGGAGCTCGGCTACGACGTGATCCTCGTCCCCGACCATCTGGGCATGCCCGCGCCCTTCCCCGCGCTGGTGGCGGCGGCCGAGGCGACCGAGCGGCCGAGGCTCGGCACCTTCACGCTCAACGCCGGTTTCTGGAACCCGGCGCTGCTGGCCCGCGAGGTGGCGACGACGGACGCGCTGACGGGCGGGCGCCTGGAGCTCGGGATAGGCACCGGCTACGCACGGGACGAGCACGAGTCGGCCGGGCTGCCGTTCGGCTCGCCGGGCGAGCGGGTGGACCATCTGCGGCGCACCGTGGAGGAGTTGGAGCGCCTGCTGGCCTCCGAGGAGCACCAGCCGCGAGCGGCGCAGCGGCCGCGGGTGCCGCTGCTGGTCGGCGGGAACGGCGACCGGATGCTGCGGCTGGCCGCCGAGCACGCCGACATAGCGGCCTTCACCGGTGCGCGCACGGCACCCGGCAGCACCACCGGGCAGTTGACGCCGATCAGCCCGGACGACCTCGAAGAGCGGGTGGCGCGGTATCTGAAGTTCGCGGAGGGCCGCGAGGAGCCGGCCGAGCTGAACCTGCTCGTGCAGGTGGTGATCGGCACCGAGGACCGCGAGGCAGCCATCCAGCCGCTGCTGGACCGCGTACCGGGTCTGACGGCCGATGAGGTCCTGGACCTTCCGGTGACCCTGGTCGGCACGACGGACGAGATCACCGCCCAGGTCCTGGCCCGGCGCGAGCGCTACGGCTTCACGTATCTGACCGTCCTGGAGCCGTACATGGAGGCGTTCGCGCCGGTCATCGAGCGGTTGCGCGGGGGTGGAGCCGGCTAGCGCGTCACGCGGTGGCGGAGGTAGACGACGTTCGAGCTGTAGGTGCGGGTCTCCACGAGTTCGAGATCCACCCGGCGCTCGTTCCGGGGAAAGAAGGAGATGCCGCCGCCGACCAGCACCGGGTAGACCATGGCCCGGTACTCGTCGATCAGGCCCGATGCGGCGGCCTCGGCGGCGAGCGTCGCGCCGCCGATCGCGATCTCGCCCTCCCCCGGCTCGGCCCGCAACCGCTCGATCTCCTCCGCCACGCCGCCGGAGGCCAGGCGGGCATGTCCCCGCACCGTCGACAGGGTGGTGGAGAAGACCACCTTGGGGAGCGGGTTCCAGAGCGCTGCCCATTCGCGCCCCGCGTCGTCGAGCGCGGGATCCTGCTCGGCGGTCTCCCAGTACAGCATCGTCTCGTACAGCCGTCGTCCCATCAGATGGACACCGACGTCTCGGATCTCGTCGATCCAGAAGCGGAAGACGTCCTCGCCGGGCACGCTCCAGTCGAAGCCGCCGTCCGGCCCGACGATGTAGCCGTCGAGAGAGACGTTCATCGAATAGGTCACGCTGCGCATCAGCAGTACTCCTCGGTAAGAGGTTCGACAGTACGACCGCCGGACACCGCAGGACCTGTCGCGACTCGCGGGAATCCCCGGGCCGAGCCGCCCGTGTGCCGGATCAGCGGCAGGTGTAGGCGAAGGACGCGGACGCCGTGTGCCGGGTGGGGGACTCGATGACCAGCCGCGCTGTCGCCTTGCTGGTGCCCTTGCCGTGGAAGGTCCACAGCAGGCGGAGGCGTGTCTCGTCCTGTCCTCTGCCCAGCCGCTCTTCGCGCGGACCCGAAGAGGTGCCGTCACTGCGGTTCCACTCGTAGGTGAACGCGCCGGCCGCCCCGTTGGTTCTCACCACCGCTACCACCTCGGCCGTTCCGTCGCAGTCGACGATGCTGCTCGTCTGTGCCGTCACCTGGGTGATCCGCAGGTCCGCCGTCTGCCGTTGCCAGAACAACCAGGCCAGCACGATCGCCAGGACGGCCGCCGCCAGACGGTATCTGCGGAGCCGGTGCAGTCGACCGCTGGGCTTCTGCCGGCCCTTGCGCTTCGCCGTGCCGCGCCAGACGTCGACGGCCGTGTCCGTCAGCCCCAGAGGTGGGACGCCCGGTCCGAAATGCAGGACCTCGGACTCGGGCGCGGGCTCGGTACTGGTCCAGTGGTCGTCGAGAACGGTCGGAACGTAGGTGGCGTCGTCGACATCCCTGATGGTCGGTTGCACATCCGGGTCCTGCAGGGTCGGCTCCAGGCCCGGATCCGGTAAGTCCCACGGCACCACCGGACGCTCGCCGTGGTCCGTCATCCTCGCCCCTCCGTTCAGCTCGCTCTCACAGGCTCCGGTGGACCGGCATCAGCCGGGCTCGCCCTCGACGGCCGCCGGGGCCCCTTGCCGAGGGGTCACATCGGGCGTCGAAGCCGAACCGGTGCCGGTGCCGGTACCGCCGGCGGAGTTGCCGGTGTCGGTGCTGCTCTGGCTGGTGGTGCTGAGCGACTGCGAGCTGGAAATGAGCCCTGAGCTCTCCTGCGAACCGGCAGTGGCGCCGGCGTCAGCGCCTGGGCCCACGTTCCCTTCGGAGCCGGTGCCGTCCGGTGCCCCGGGATCACCGTCGCCGGTCCCCGCGTCCGTGCCCCCGTCACCGTCGGCTTGATCGGTGCCGGTGTTGTCCGGCTCGGTGGTGTCCGGCCCACCGTTCCCCTCGCCGGTGTTCCCGTGGTCAGGGGAGTCCGTGTCGCTGTGATCGGTGTCGTTCTCCGAGCCGGTGTTCTCGTGGGTGCGCTCGGTGTCGGCCCGGGTGCCGGTGTCCTCGTCGCCGCGGGTCTCGGTGTCGCCGGTGCTGGTACCGCCTTCCGTACCGGTACCCCCGTCGGGGTTCGTTCCGGTGTCGCCGTCCCCCCTGTTCCTGTCCGTTTCGGCGCCGGTGTCACCCGTCTGGGTCCTGGAGTCAGTGCCGCTGTCCTGAGCGCCGGACGTGCCGGTCCTGCCGGAGTCCGAAACCGGCCCGGGCGTGCTGCTGGACTCGGTGCTCCGCGCCTCCTCCGCCGAACCGGTGTCCTTCCGTGCGTCGAGCGTGGTGACGGCCTGGGTGTGAGCACCCGCATGTGCTTCGGACCCACCCGCCCAGCCGCCGGGTGTCAGGCTCAGCAGCCCCGCCACCGCCACGGCGGCCGCACCGGTGAGAACATCGCCCCGCCTGCGCAGCCGACTGCGGCGCCGTGCGGTCAGCACGGTGCGGGCCAGTTCGGCCGAGGAACCCACCAGACGAGCGTCCAGGCGAGAGACCGCCAACGGCACCAGGGCCGCCGCCACCGCGGCCAGCCGACTCTGGCCGCGTTCCTCCCAGTCGGGTCCGTACGCGTTCCCGGCCACCCACTCCAGTTCCCGCAGGAAGTCCAGGGCGCTCGGGGGCCGGAGCGCCGGGTCCTTGGCCATGCCGTACCGGACCAACTCGCGTACCTCTTCCGGCACCCGGTCCATGGGCACGGGCTCCTCGACGTGCTGGCGCTGGAAGTCCCATGGTTCCGGCCCCTCGAACGGGCGCACGCCGGTAAGGCACTCGTAGAGGGTCGCGGTCGCCGCGTACACATCGCCGGCCGGGGTGGCGGCCTCCATCTTCCATTGCTCCGGAGGCATGTAGGCACAGGTACCGCGCAGGTTGTGGCGGTCGCCGATGCGCGCGGCAATTCCGAAGTCCACCAGCTTGGTCCGGCCGTCCCAGTTCACCAGCACGTTTTCGGGCTTGTAATCGCGGTGCACCACGCCGACGCCGTGCGCGGCAGCCAGCCCGAACAGGGACCCTTTCAGCACGACCAGTGCGGCCTCAGGATGTGTGGACCCCTTCTTCTTCAGCAGCGCGCGGAGTGCGGCGCCGTAAACCAGTTCCATGACGATGGCCGCGCCCTGCTCGGCTTCGACGTACTCGTAGAGGCGTGTCACATGAGGCGATGTCAGGCCGCTGAGAAGCCTGGCCTCGGTTCGCAAGGCAGTGCGAAATTCCGACCTCGAACACAGTTCCTCATTGAGGTACTTGATGGCGACGTTCCGGCCGGTCGCGACATGGCGGGCGATCACTACCCGGCCGCTACCGCCTTTACCCAGGTCCTTCAAATCGATGTAGCCGGGGACGGTCCATGAATCGCCGTCCCAGTACACATCGCACCCGTCGCGCTCGCTCACTCCTGCCACACTTCCCCCTGACATTCAGTCATACCGAGCCCCCGCCGGTGAGAATTCTCCCAAACGGAAAAGATCCAATGCGGCGAGAATTTTCACAGTTCTGCAACCGTTATCGCTGACGCAAATTCAAGCAGCAGCGACAGGAGTGTCCATTAGTGCAGTGGGTCGGGACCATGTGGCCGTTGCGGTGATTGCGGGCCGGTATTCCGCTCCGGCTCGGGCCCGGACGGCCGCGAGTCCGGCCCGGACAGTCGCCCGGCCCAGTCGGCGACGGCTTGCCGGAAGCCACTGGAGCGGGCGGTGGCGTGAAGACACCTGCAGGTGGTGACCGATCGGTGGATCCAGGCTCAAAGCTTGAACACAAATTACACACACCCTCTCTCCATACTGGCCCGGATGGTCTAGATTGACCGTGCTTCAGCTGTTCGGGCACGAGGCGACCAGTAATGATCTATAGGTCCGGCGCCACAGAAGGCCAGCTCAAGAGGGGTTTTGGGTGCGGGGAGCACCCGAGCCCGGTGGCGCCGGAGTGGGTTGTTCAGGTAGCTCTGCAGTGACTGGGATGTCATGCGCACGACGAGAGAGGCGGGGCCTCTCCGGGGGAGGAACAGCGCGGGGGGCGGGGGTCTCCCGGGGGGAGGAACAGTGTTGGGCGAGCACGTCGAGCCACTGGGGACCTGGGGGGTTCTGTGCGGCAAGGGGGATTAGCCAGCCCGTATCCGTCAGCGCGCGGGCGTCTGGCGGACGGGGCGATCGACCAGCCCGCGATCGACTGGGAGCAGCGGTACCGCCGTACCGTGATCACCACCGATACCCTGGCCACCGCCTTCGTGGTGGCGGCGATCGGCAACTTCTTCGGGTCGCGGGACGCGGCCAACTGGCACGAGAAGTGGGGAATCCTCGCCTTCGGCACCGAGCTGCTGGTGCTGGGGGCGCTCGCGGTGGGCCGGGCGTGGGCGCCGGCCGTACTCGGCCAGGGCGCTGAGGAATTCCGCCGGCTCGGACGCTCGCTGTTCGCGGCGACCGTCGTACTGGCCCTCGGCGGCATCGCCCTCACCTCGCGCAACATCAAGCTCTGGATCTTCGTCGCGATCCCGGCGATCGCGCTCGTCACCATGACCGCGCGGTATCTGCTGCGGCTCTGGCTGCACAAACAGCGCAACGAAGGCCGGTGCCTGAGACCGGTGCTCGCCGCCGGGAGCCCGGCCACCGTGCACGACCTGATCACCCGGACCCGCAAGTTCCCGCACCTCGGCTGGCGAGTGGACGCGGTGTGCACGACGGACGGTGCCGGGCTCGACGGTGACCAACTGGACGGAGTGCCGGTCGTCGGCCGGCTGACGGACGTCGCGGGCCATGTCCGCCGCGACGGCTACCGGGTCGTCGCGGTCACCCCGGATCCGCACTGGTCACCGGACCGGCTGCAGCGGCTGGCCTGGAACCTCGAGGGCAGCGACGCCGAGATGGTCGTGGCCCCCGTGCTGATGGAGGTGGCCGGCCCGCGGCTGCACGTCGACGCGGTGCTCGGGATCCCGTTGCTGCGGGTCAGCATGCCGACCTTCACCGGCGGCCGCCGAGCGGTCAAAGGGGTCGTCGACCGGATAGGCGCAACGTTTCTGCTGATGCTGTTCGCGCCGCTGATGGCGGGCGTCGCACTGCTCGTGCTGGTGGACAGCAGGGGCGGGGCGTTCTACCGCCAGCGCAGGGTCGGCAAGGACGGCCGCGAGTTCACCATTCTCAAGTTCCGCACCATGGTCGCCGGGGCTCACGGGGCACGTGCCGAGCTGGCCGACCGCAACGAGGGCGCCGGCCTGCTGTTCAAGCTCCACCGGGATCCGCGGGTGACCCGCGTGGGGGCGGTACTGCGCCGGTACTCGCTCGACGAGCTCCCGCAGCTGTTCAACGTGCTCACCGGATCGATGTCGCTCGTCGGTCCGCGGCCTCCGCTGCCGGAGGAGTCCGCGGCGTACGGCCCGGACATCCGGCGGCGGCTGCTCGTCAAGCCCGGACTCACCGGCCTGTGGCAGATCAGCGGACGCAGCGATCTGTCATGGGAGGAGGCGGTCCGGCTGGACCTGCGGTACGTGGAGGACTGGTCGCTCGCCCTGGACACAGTGATCTTGTGGAAGACGCTGCGCGCGGTGCTGCACGGGCAGGGGGCGTACTGATGCGCGGGGGTCGTCACAGGGCCGGCGCGCGGATCGCAGGCCGTCAGGGCCTGCCTGGGGGGAGGAACGAGTCATGAGAGTCAGCGTTTTCGGGCTCGGCTACGTGGGCTGTGTGTCGGCCGCGTGCCTGGCCAGCATGGGTCACGAGGTCGTCGGGGTGGACGTGAACCAGGTGAAGGTCGACCTGGTCAACGACGGCAAGGCCCCGGTGGTCGAGGAGCGGATCGGCGAACTCATCGCCGAGGTCGTGCGGACCGGAGCGTTACGCGCCACCCGTGACGTCCGCGAGGCGATCATGGACAGCGAGGTGTCGCTGGTCTGCGTGGGCACGCCGTCGGAGCCCAACGGCAGTCTGTGCACCACCTACTTGGAGCGGGTCACCGAGGAGATCGGCGCCGCGCTGGCGGAGCGCGGCGGGCGGCACACCGTGGTGTTCCGCAGCACCATGCTCCCGGGCACCTGTCTGAACCTGCTGGTGCCGATCCTGGAGAAGTCCGTCGGCGGCACGGCCGGGGTGGACATCGGGGTCGCGGTCAACCCGGAGTTCCTGCGCGAGGGCACGAGCGTGCGGGACTTCTTCGACCCGCCCAAGACCGTCATCGGCGAACTCGACCCGGCAAGCGGCGACGCGGTGGCGGCGCTGTACGACGGCCTGCCCGGCGAGGTGTTCCGGGTGCCGATCCCGACGGCCGAGGCGATCAAGTACGCGGACAACGCCTTCCACGGCCTCAAGATCGGCTTCGCGAACGAGCTGGGCGCCGTGTGCCAGGCACTCGGGGTGGACTCGCACCAGGTGATGGACGTGTTCCTGGCCGACCGCAAGCTGAACATCAGCCCCGCCTACCTGCGGCCCGGTTTCGCCTTCGGTGGCTCCTGCCTGCCCAAGGACCTGCGCAGCCTGGTCCACGCGGCGCAGCGGGCCGACGTCTCGGTGCCCATCCTCTCCCATGTGCTGCCCTCCAACTCCGACCATCTGCAACGCGCGGTGGACCTGGTCGAGCGCACCGGAAAACGCCGTGTGGGCCTGTTCGGGCTGTCCTTCAAACCCGGCACCGACGACCTCCGTGAGAGCCCGCTCGTCGAGATGGCGGAGAGGCTCTTCGGCAAGGGCTACGACCTCAAGATCTACGACGCCAACGTCAGCCTCTCCCGGCTGCTCGGCGCGAACCGCGAGTACATCGAGAGCCGGCTGCCGCACCTCGCGCAGCTGCTCGCGGACTCCGTCGACGAGGTGCTCGAGCACGCGGAGGTGTGCCTGGTCGGCACCAGGGACCCGGCCGTACTGTCGGCGCTCCCCCATGGCGACGGCCCCGTGATCGTCGACCTCATCCGCCTTCCCGACGCCGAGGCGCGTCAGACCGAACCGGGGTACGTGGGCCTTGCTTGGTAACACATCGTTTGGTGAGACAGCCGGCGGCGAGCGGTCGGAGCGGCGCGCGCTGATCCTGGTGGAGAACCTGTCGGTGCCGTTCGACCGGCGGGTGTGGCAGGAGTGCACGACGCTGCGCGACGCGGGCTGGGACGTGCACGTCATCTGTCCCCGGGGGGAGAAGCGAGACACGGAGTTGGAGGCGGAGATCGACGGGGTGCGGATCCACCGCTACCCGTTGCGCGCCGCCACCGGAGGGCCGGCCGGCTATCTGCGGGAGTACGGAACGGCGTTGTGGCATACGGTCCGGCTGGCCCGCAAGGTCGGCCCGGTCGACGTGGTCCACGCCTGCAACCCGCCCGACCTGCTGTTCCTGCCCGCACGGTGGATGAAGCGGCGCGGCGCGCGGTTCGTCTTCGACCAGCACGACCTGGTACCCGAGCTGTACCTCTCCCGGTTCGACCGCGGCCAGGATCTGCTCTACCGGGCCGTGTGCGGGCTGGAACGGCTGACCTACCGGGCCGCGGACGTCGTGCTCGCCACGAACGAGAGCTACCGGGACGTCGCGGTGCGCCGCGGCGGTCGGCGGCCGGAGGACGTCTTCGTGGTGCGCAGCGCGCCCGACATCGAGCGGTTCCACCCCGTACCGCCCGAGCCCGAACTGAAGCGCGGCAAGCCGCATCTGCTGTGCTACCTGGGCGTCATGGGCCCGCAGGACGGTGTCGACTACGCCTTGCGGGCACTCGCGAAGCTGCGCGACGACCTCGGGCGGACGGACTGGCACGCGGTGTTCGTCGGCGCGGGCGACGCCTTCGACGCGATGGTGGAACTGTCCCGGCGGCTCGGGCTCTCGGAGCAGGTGCGCTTCACCGGGCGTATTCCGGACGCCGACCTGGTGCGCTACCTGTCCACGGCGGACGTGTGCCTCTCCCCCGACCCGCGCAATCCGCTCAACGACGTGTCGACCATGAACAAGGTCCTGGAATACATGGTGATGGGCCGGCCGATCGTCTCGTTCGACCTCCGGGAGGCGCGGGTCTCCGCCGGTGACGCCGCCGTCTACGCGCCCGCCAACGACGAGTCCGAGTTCGCCGGGCTCATCGCGCGGCTGCTGGACGATCCGGAGCAGCGGGCCCGGATGGGCAAGATCGGCCAGGAGCGGATCGGCGGCCCGCTCTCCTGGCGGAACTCGCAGGCGTCGCTGCTCGCCGCCTACGCCGCTGCCTGCCGTGATCAAGCTCCCGTGTCAAGAGCGACCCGCACCAGGCTGGGAAGAGGCCGCACTGTTGAACGATGAAACGATACGCCTGGTCACGATCGGGCGGATTATCCGTCGGCGCGGGCGGCTTCTCCTCATCCTCACGGTGGTGGGCGCGCTGGTCGGCTACGGCACCTCTCTGCTGTTTCCTCCGCGGTACACGACATCGGCATCGGTACTGCTGCCGGGGGCGTGGGAGGAGCGCGAGCTGCTGACCCAGACGGAGATCGCGAGCAGTTCGGTGGTGGTCGACCGCGCGGCCGCCACGCTCGGCTGGGCCGGGGTCAGCGGCAGCGAGCTGCGGGACCGGGTGAGCGCCCGGGCCGCCGACGGGAACATCATCAAGATCTCGGGCACGGCCGACACCCCGGAGCGCGCACAGCGGCTCGCCGACCAGGTGGCCCAGCAGTTCGTCGCGTTCGCCGCGCGGATCGCGGGCGACGACACCGACGCCGACGCGGCTGCGCGGCCCGAGGCACTGCGCCAGCTGGTGGTGCAGACCAGCCGCCGCATCACCGAGCTGGCCGATGCGGCCGACCCGGGGCAGACCGTGGAGAGCGTGCAGACCCGCACCGAGCTCGCGAAGCTGCGCACCACGCTGCAGGAGGCCGTCAACAAGCTGGACGAGGCCGACCCGGCCGCCGACAAGGCCAACATGGTCGTCATGGGGCCGGCGGCCCGGCCGGACGGTGAGGCACCGCCGACGAGGACGCAGCTCGTCGTCGCCGGGGCGCTGCTGTTCTTCCTGTTCGCGGTCACCGGTCATCTCACCGCCGCGCGGATGAGTCGCCGGCTGCGCACCGAACCGGAGATCGCCGCGGCACTGGGCTCGGCGCCGCTGGGCACCGTCGACGTACCCGGTGAACAGCCCGCGCGCGGGCCGGAGGACCGTGACCCGCGGGCCCGGATCCGGCGGCTGCTGGGCGTCGACACTCGCTGGGACCTGCCGAGTCCGCAGACGTCCGGCGACGAGACCGGCAGGCAGATCCGCTACCGGCGGGTGTGCGCCCGCCTCCGGGAGCGGCTGCCCGCCCCCCGGCGGCTGCTGGTCGTCGTCCCGGACGGCGACGAGATCGCCCGCCGGGCCGCCGGACAGCTCGTCACCGAGGCCGAGGGCGATCCGCTGCTGCGGGTGGTGGGGGTTTCCGTGCCCCGGCCGATGGTGCCGGACCGCGGCGACGAGTCCGGGGCCCTGGTCGTGCTCAGCGCGGGCAGCTGGACCGCGGGGGAACTCGCCGGCATCGCCGGGGCGTGTGCGGACGCCCGGCACGAGGTCGTCGGCATCGTCCTCGCCGCCGGAACCGTCCGGGCCCGTCCGACGCGGTCCGGCGGCCGTCTCCGGGACGCCGCCGCACCGGCGCTCGCGGTCGGCGACAGCGTGGCGGGGGGTTCGAGGTGACGACGACGAGCACGACGTCGGAGTCGTCGGCCGCTCCGCTGCTCGACCTGCAGGCGCTGGTGGTCGCGGTGCGCAGGAGGCGCCGCCTCTGGGGCGCCATGGCGCTGCTGGGGCTGCTCGCCGGCGCCGCGGTGGCGATCCTCATGCCGCCACCGCCGACCGCGGTGACCAAGGTGCTGGTCGCGCATCAGGAGGACCAGCCGAACGACCCCGGAACACTGATCCGGACCGACGTCGAGCTGCTGCGCACCACGCGGATCGCCGGCAAGGCCCTGAAGGCACTCGAGTCCCCCGAGAAACCGGAGGACTTCATGCAGGACTACGGGGGCATCGGCTTGACCAACAACCTGCTGCAGATCACTGCGACGGGTGACAGCGACGCGGAGGCGGTGGCCCGGGCCAAGGCACTGGCCGAGGCGTTCGTCGCGGACCATGTGAGACGGATACGGGAAGCCGCGAACGCCGAGGCCAAGACCCTGCTCGCCCAGCGTGACCGCATGCGGGACGAACTCGCCCAGGTCAACAAGGCGATCGGGGACGGACCGCCGCAGAGCGACCCGCAGGCGTCGGCGGACATGGAGTCGCTCTTCGCCCGCCGGGCCGAACTCACCTCGCGGATCACCGACTTCGGCCAGCGCGCCGCTGAGGCCCGCATCGGCACGCCGAAGCTCATCGCCGGCACACAGATCGTGGACGCCCCGCACGCCATACGGCACTCCCTGCCCAGGACCGCCGCCACGAACGCCGCCATCGGACTCGTCCTCGGGCTCGTCCTCGGGCTCGCGGTGGCCGCGGTCGGCACGGTGGTGGCGGACCGCCCCGTGCTGCGCCGGGAGATCGCGGCGAACCTCGGCGCCTCGGTCATCGCGGAACTGCCCCGCAGACCGGCCGGGCTGTGGCGGCGCCGACGGATCCGGGCGGCACGGACCAGGCTCACCACGTCCCTGGCCCGCACCGTGCGCGGCTCCGCGGAACCGGTGTCGCTGCTGGAACTGGGCTGTGCGCGCAGCACGAGCGCGATCGCCCTGGACCTCGCCGGGGCACTGGCTGCGGAGGGCCCGGTGGTCATCGTCGATGGTCTGCCGGGCCGACAGCTGGCCAACCGCCGCCCGAAGCCGGGAGACCCGACCGTGGTCGGCGGCGAGCGTGCCGATGACGTGTCACCTCAGGAGCGCCGGTTCGGCGTCGGCTCGGTGGCGCCCGGCACGGCGTGGACCGACCTCCGCTACCTCGGCACCCGGACCGTGCTCGTCGTGCGTGCCGGGCACGGCAGCGCCGCATGGCTGCACACCGTGGCGCGGCAGCTCGCGGACCAGCGCATCGCGGTGACCGGTGTGGTGCTGATCGACCCCGATCCGCGTGACCGGACCGACGGCACGCTGTGGAACGGGCCGCAGACCGCGCTGCGCGGCCGGACCGGGCCGCCTGCCCGGCAGAACGGTGGGGGTACCTCCCACGCCGTTCAGGCAGTGGGGGAAGAGCGGCGGCGGACAGAGCCGGCGATGTGGGCCGCACGGGTCCCGGACGACGACCAGGAGGCGCGGTAGCACATGTGTGGCATCGCAGGTACATACCGTTGGCCGGACGGGAAGGTCGTGACCGACCGGCTCACCGACACCCTCGCCCACCGTGGTCCGGACGGGGCGGGCCGGTACAGCCACCCCGCCGGTGACGGCGAAGTGCACCTCGGGCACCGCCGGCTGGCCATCATCGACCTGTCCGAGACCGGCGCCCAGCCGATGGTCTCGGGCGGCCTCGTCCTGACGTACAACGGCGAGCTGTACAACGCTCCCGAGCTGCGTGCCGAACTGGCGGCGGCCGGGGTGCGCTTCCGCGGTACCTCGGACACCGAGGTGGTGCTGGAGGCCTGGCGGCGCTGGGGCACGGACTGTCTGCCCCGGCTGCGCGGCATGTTCGCGTTCGGGATCTTCGACGAGCGGACCGGGGAGCTGGTGCTCGCCCGCGACCAGCTCGGCATCAAGCCGCTGTTCCTGCTCCGGCGCGGCGAGGGGCTGGTGTTCGCCTCCGAGCTCAAGGCGCTGGCCGCCGCGACCGGCGGGACGCTGGAGGTGGACCACGGGGCGCTGGTGGCCTCGCTCCTCTACTACTGGGTACCGGACTCGCGGTGCGCGTTCCGTGAGGCGGAGAAGCTGCCGCCGGGGAGCTGGCTCCGGTGCCGTCCCGACGGCCGGGTGGAGCGCGGCCGGTACTGGAACCTGAAGGACGTCGCTGCCGAGGGCCGGGAGCGGGCCCGCGGCGGTGAGCTGCCGGACCTGGCCGCCGTCGTCGAGGAGTCGACCCGGCGCCATCTGCTCTCCGACGTACCCGTGGCGACGTTCCTCTCCGGCGGGCTCGACTCCAGCTATCTGACCGCGCTGGCGGCCCGTCACCAGCCGGGGATCTCCGCGTACACGATCGGTTTCCGCGCCGAGGACGCCAGGTTCGAGGCGATGCCCGACGATCTGCGCTACGCGCGGCAGGTCGCCGAGCGGTTCGGCGTCGACCTGCACGAGATCGAGATCGCGCCGAACGTGCTCGACCTGCTGCCGCGGATGACGTACAGCCTGGACGAGCCGATCGGCGACCCGGCCGCCATCAACACGTATCTGATCTGCCAGGCCGCCCGGGAGGCCGGGGTCAAGGTGATGCTCTCCGGGATGGGCGCCGACGAGCTGTTCGCCGGCTACCGCAAGCACCTGGCGAACCTGCTCGCGCTGCGCTACCAGCGCGTCCCGCGGCCGCTGCGGCGCGGGGTGTCCGCGGCCGTGGACCGGCTGCCGGTCGCCACGGCCCGCCGGGGATACCGGTCGGTGCGGTTCGCCAAGCGGTTCCTGTCCTTCGCCGATCTGCCGGAGGAGACCGCCTTCCGGCGCAGCTACACCATGTACGACCAGGAGGAGTTGCTCGCCCTCGTCGATCCTGATCTGGCCGGGACGGTCGAGGACGTGCTGACCGAGCACGCGGACGTCTACCGGGACAACGACCTGGACGACTTCGTCAACCGGATGTGCCTGGCCGACGCCCGGATGTTCCTGCCGGGCCTCAACCTCGCCTACACCGACCGCTCCAGCATGGCCGCGTCGACCGAGGTGCGGGTGCCGTACGTGGACGTCGAGGTGGTGCGGGCGGCGTTCGCGGTGCCCGGCGACCGGAAGATCGTCGGACGGCAGGGCAAGGCCGTGCTCAAGGAGGCGGCCACCTCGGTCCTGCCCCGGGAGATCGTCTACCGGCCCAAGGGACTGTTCAGCGCCCCGCTGCGGGCCTGGATGAGCCGGGATCTCGCGCCGCTGGTGCGCGAGGTGGTCGAGGACGGGGTGCTCGTCGGCTCCGGGCTCCTGCGGCGCGACGCGCTGGCGCGCATGGTCGCCGAGGACGCCGCCGGGCAGCGGGACTTCTCCAAGCATCTGTGGCATGTGCTGACCCTCGAGTACTGGTATCGCGACGCGACCTCTGGGTCCGGTCAGAGCACTCGGTCAACGGCTTAGGAATTCAGAGGAGTTCGAGTGAAGCAGGTTGTTCAGAACTACAAGAGCGGCGAGCTGGCCGTGCTCGACGTGCCGGTGCCGGGGTGCAAGCCGGGCGGTGTGCTGGTCCGTACCGCCTACTCGCTGATCTCCACCGGGACCGAGATGATGAAGGTCTCCGAGGCCGGCATGTCGATGGTCGGCAAGGCCCGCTCCCGGCCGGACCAGGTGGCCAAGGTCATGCAGAGCGTGGCCACCAACGGGGTGCCCGCCACCTACCGCAAGGTGATGGGCAAGCTGGACTCCTACACACCGCTGGGCTACTCGCTGTGCGGGGTGGTCGAGCAGGTCGGCGCCGGGATCGACGACGTGAAGGTCGGCGACCTCGTGGCCTGCGCCGGCAACGAGCACGCGCTGCACGCCGAGTTGAACTGGGTGCCGAAGAACCTCTACACCCCGGTGCCGGACGGACTCGCGCCGCGGCACGCGGCCTTCGGCACCGTCGGCTCGATCGCGATGCAGGGCGTCCGCCAGGGCGAGCCGCAGCTCGGCGAGGTGGCGCTGGTCATCGGCCTCGGGCTGATCGGACAGCTGGTGGTGCAGTTGCTCACCGCCTCGGGAGTCCGCGTCGTCGGGGCCGATCCCGACCCGGTGCGCTGCGAACTCGCCGAGCGTCTGGGCGCCGCGGCCTGCGGCGATCCCGCCTCCGCGGCCGTGGAGGCCGCCGTCGCCGAACTCACCGGCGGTCACGGCGTGGACCAGGTGTATCTGGCCGCCGGCGGTGGCAGCAACCAGCCCGTCGAGCTGGCCGCCCGGCTCTGCCGGGACCGCGGCCGGGTCGTCGACATCGGCAAGTGCCGCCTGGACCTGCCGTGGAACGCGTACTACGAGAAGGAGCTCGACGTCCGGTTCTCGCGTTCGTACGGCCCCGGGCGCTACGACCCGGAGTACGAGTTGGAGGGGCGCGACTACCCGATCGGCTATGTGCGCTGGACCGAGCGTCGGAACCTGGCGTGCTTCCTCGATCTCGTCGCCCGCGGCCGCGTCGACGTGGAGCCGCTGGTCTCCCATGTCGCGGACTTCGACGACGCCGTGGAGACGTACCAGAGCCTGAAGGACGGCGAGTTGAAGGCCGTGGCCGTGCTGTTCCGGTACCCCGAACAGGCGGTGGAAGCCGAGGCTCCGGTGGTGGCCGTTCCCACGGTGAACGTGAAGCGGAGTCCGGCCCGTGCCGCCAGGACGCCGGTGCGGCTGGCGTTCGTCGGCGCGGGGAACTACGCGACGTCGATGCTGCTGCCGCACCTGGCGGGGCGCGAGGGCGTCGAGTTGTCGACCGTCGTCACCACGACGGCCCTGTCCGCGGCCAACGCGCAGCGGAAGTTCGGCTTCGCCGAGGCGACCACCGATCTCGACGCCGTGCTCGGCGACAAGTCCGTCGACGCGGTGTTCGTGGTCACCCGGCACAGCTCGCACGCCGAACTGACCCGAAGGGCGCTGCTGGCCGGCAAGGCCGTGTTCGTGGAGAAGCCGCTGGCGCTCACCGAGGACGAGCTGGCCGGAGTGCTCGCGGCGGTGGAGGAGTCCGGCAACGACCGGCTGCAGGTGGGCTTCAACCGCCGGTTCGCGCCCCTGCTGCGGGAGGCCAAGGAGCGGTTCGGCGCCCGCACCGGGCCGGCGAGCCTGCGCTACCTGGTCAACGCGGGCCGGCTGCAGCACGGCAGCTGGTACCTCCGGCAGGGCACCGAGGGCTCGCGGTTCGCCGGCGAGGGCGGACACTTCATCGACACGGCGAGCTGGCTGCTCGATGCCGACCCGGAGTCGGTGTACGCGGTCGCCACGCCCGGCAGCGAGGACCTGCAGGTCGTGCTGCGCTACCCGGACGGGTCCACCGCCACCATCAGCTACGTCACCACCGGCTCGCCCGGTTTCCCCAAGGAGACACTGGACCTCGTCGCGGACGGCAAGGTGCTGCGCCTCGACGACTTCGTCCGTGCCTCGGTCCACAGCCGCAAGCGGTGGGTCAGTTCGCGGCTGCCCAAGGCCCGGGACAAGGGGCAGAACGCCGAGCTGGCCGCGTTCGTCAAGGCCGTGCGGACCGGCGGGCCGATGCCGATGCCGCTGGAGTCGCTCGTCGCCACCACGTCGGCCACCCTCGCCGTGCAGGCCGGCCTGGCCGGCGGCGCGCCGGTGACGTTGGCGAGGGCGCTGTGAGCATGAGCGCGGGCTGGTACTTACGCCGGCTGTCCCGGATGGGGCCGCGGGAAGTCGGCGGCCGGGCGGGCGACGCGGTGCGCAGACGGCTGTGGCGGTCGGCGCGGCCGGACTGCCCGGGCGTGACCGGTGCCCGCTTCACCGCCGTACTGCCTGCCGGGACGGTCGGCGCGATACCTCCGGACGCCGCGAAGCGTCTGGTCGCCGAGGCGGACCGGCTGATGTACGGGCACGCCGAGTACTTCGGCGTGGTCCGCGACGACCTGAACGACCCGGACTGGTGGTACGACCCGAAGACCGGGCGCCGGGCACCATGGGGCTACGCCTTCGACGTGCCGTACCGGAACGAGGACGCGGTCGGGGACATCAAGCAGATCTGGGAGCTGTCCCGGCACCAGTACCTCACCGTGCTCGCCGTCGCCTACGCGGTCACCGGGAACGAGCGGTACGCCGAGCGCGTGGCCGCGCACCTGCGGTCGTGGTGGACGGCCAACCCGCCGCTGCGCGGAGTGCACTGGATCAGCGGGATCGAGCTGGGGATCCGGCTGCTGTCGTGGGTGTGGATCCGCCGGCTGCTCGACGGCTGGCCGGGCGTGGCCGAGCTGTTCGAGGACAACCCGGTGGCGCTGAACCAGATCTGGCACCACCAGCGCTGGCTGGCCGCCTTCCCCAGCCGGGGGTCCTCGGCGAACAACCACGTGATCGCCGAGGCCGCCGGGCAGTTCGCCGCGGCCTGCGCGTTCGGGTGGTTCCCCTCCTCGGCGCGTTGGCGAGCCGACGCGCTGCGGTCGCTGGAGCGGCACCTGCGCGGCAACACCTTCGGCTCCGGCCTCAACCGCGAGCTGGCCACCGAGTATCACGGGCTGGTGCTGGAACTCGGCCTGGCGGCGGTGGCCGAGGCGGATGCCGCCGGTGTGCCGGTCCCCGCGTCGGTCCGGCTGGTGCTGCTGCGGATGACCGACGCGCTCGCGGCCGTCGTGGACAACCGGTTACGGCCGCCGCGCCAGGGGGACGCGGACGACGGGCACGGTCTGGTCGTGGACGGCCCGGGCACCGACCGCTGGGCCTCGCTGCTGGCCACCGGGGACGCCGTGTTCGGCCGGCTGGCCTGGTGGCCGGCGGTGACCGGCACCGATGTGCGCACCCCGCTTCTTGCCGCGCTCCTCCGGCCGTACGCGACGGAGGGATCCGCACGCCCCGCGAGCCGCCCGGCGCATTTCGCCGACGCGGGCATGACCATCCTGCGTGGTGCGGCCCCGCGTGGTCAGGGGGAGATCTGGTGCCGCTGCGACGGTGGTCCGCACGGGTTCCTGTCCATCGCCGCGCACGCCCACGCGGACGCGCTGTCCGTGGAGGTCCGGCACGACGGGGTCGACGTGCTCGCCGACCCGGGGACGTACTGCTATCACGGGCAGCCGGAGTGGCGGCAGTACTTCCGGTCGACCCTCGGCCACAACACCCTGCAGCTGGACGGCGTCGACCAGTCGGTCTCCGGCGGCCCGTTCCTGTGGACGCGGCAGGCCCGCAGCCGCGTCCTGGTCACGGACACAGCCGACGCGTCCGACGGGGGGACGGCCCGCTGGAGCGCCGAGCACGACGGCTACCAGCGTTCCGTGCACCGCCGCCGGGTGGAGCTGACGGCCGAGAGCCAGGAGCTGAGGGTGGTCGACGAGGTCCGCGGCGATCGCGGGGCCGTGCGCCTCGCGTTCCACCTCGGTCCGGCCATCACCGCGGACCTGGTGGGCAACCGGGCGGTGCTCAGCTGGACCCGGGACGGCGAGGACCGCTCCGCGGTGCTCGACCTGCCCGGGGAGCTGTCCTGGCGGGCCCATCGCGGCGAGAACGACCCGCCGCTGGGCTGGTACTCCGCCGGCTTCGGCCGCAAGGAGCCTTCCACCACGCTGGTCGGCACCGGCTTCACCGACGGCGGCGCGCTGTCGGGGGAGTTCACCACCGTGCTCGAGTTCCGCGGCTAGGGGGGGCGCGTGGGGATCAAGTGGCGGCCCTGGGCGTGGCCTGCGGCACCGCTGGCGTTGGCCCTGCTGGCGGCGACCGGCTGTGACAGCACGCCGGGCGCGCGGCCGGAGCCGACCGCCGCGCCGTCCACGTCCGTGGCCCGGGTGTGCGCCGAGCCCGCGGCCGGGCCGGCGAAGGCACCGGCGGGCGCGGTGACGGTCGACCCCGCGGTGGCCGGTGACCTGGCCGCGAAGACCAAGAGCAGCCCCCCGCACACCACGTTCTGGCTCCGACCGGGCAAGCACAGGCTCGATCCGGAGCGCTACGCCCAGGTCCTCCCCAAGAAGGGCAACACCTACCTCGGCGCGCCGGGCGCGGTGCTCGACGGCCGGAGGACCAACCAGTACGCCTTCGGCGGCACCGCCCGTGACGTCACCATCCGCCACCTGACCGTGCAGGGTTTCGTCGCGCCGCACAACGAGGGCGTGGTCAACCATGACTCGGCCGACGGGTGGGTGATCGAGCACGCGACGATCCAGAACAACTCCGGCGCCGGGCTGATGGCCGGTGCCCGCCAGCGGGTCCGCGCCAGCTGCCTGCGCGGCAACGGTCAGTACGGCATGAACGCGTACAAGGCCACCGGCCGGATCAGCGGCCTGGTGGTCGAGGGCAACGAGATCGTGGGCAACAACACGGACGACTGGGAGCGGCGGCGGCAGGGCTGCGGCTGCACCGGAGGCGTCAAGTTCTGGGCCGTCGACGGCGCCGACGTACGCGGCAACTGGGTGCACGACAACCGCGGCGCCGGGCTGTGGGCGGACACCAACAACAACGACTTCCGCATCGAGGACAACGTGCTCGAGGCCAACGACGGTGCCGCGCTGATCTACGAGACCAGCTACAACGCGGTCATCCGGAAGAACACGATCCGGCGGAACAACCGGGTCGAGGGCCGCAGATACGCCGACCGCGGGGACAACTTCCCGTTCGCGACCGTCTATCTGTCCGAGTCCGGGGGCGAGCCACGGATCCGAGCCCGCACGGACAAGATCGAGATCTATCGGAACGTGCTGGAGAACAACTGGTCCGGGATCACCCTGTGGGAGAACGCCGACCGGTTCTGCAACAGCCCGGCCAACACCTCTTCCGGTGACTGCACGTTGCTGGTGAAGGACACCGACCGCTGCGCGCGTCCGGCGATCGCCACCGCACCGCTCTACGCGGACTGCCGGTGGAAGACCCAGCGGGTGGACATCCACCACAACCGCTTCGTGCTGGACCCGTCCGTCGTCGGGTGCACGGTGAGGTGCGACCGCATGGCGGTGCTGGCCAACTACGGCACCTATCCGGACTGGTCGCCCTACCAGGGCGAGCGGGTGGCCGAGGCGATCACCCGCGAGCAGCACAACCGCTGGCACGACAACGTCTACCTCGGACCGTGGAAGTTCGTCGCCCACGACCCGAGCCGGGTGCTCGACTTCGTGCAGTGGCAGGGCACGCCGTACCGGCAGGACGCGGGCAGCACCTTCGGCGCGCGGGACGGTGGTTGAGGTGGGCCCGGACCGCACAGGGCGCACGGACCACACGTCGAGGATCGTCGGTACGGCCTGGGGGCTGCTGATCCTCAACACGCTCGGCTCCGCCGGGGCGAAGACCATCGTCCCGCTGCCCCGCTCCCTCATCCAGATGGTCACCATGGGCGCGCTGGTCGCCGCGTTCGCGCTGGCGCTCGCCGTCAATCTCCGGCTGCGCATCCGGGCCAGTGCCTTCGTGTTCCTGCTCACCCTGCTGCTGATGCCGAGCGTGATCTCCAGCGCTGACCTGGAGTCCGGGTTCGGCGCGCTGTTCCGCTGCGCCCGGCTGGCCCTCTTCGTCAGCACGCTGTGGCTGCTCAGCCGCTGGTGGGACGGCGGCCTGACGTTCGTCCGGCACCACATCCGGATGTACTTCGTGGTCCTCGGGTCGGTGGCCGCCGGCCTGGTCATCTCACCGGGCGCCGCCCTGCCCGAGCTCTACGGCGGGCGGCTGGTCGGCGCGTTGTGGCCGCTCACCCCGCCGCAGATCGGACAGTACGCGGCGGTGATCATCGGGCTCACCGTGCTGCTCGTTCTGGGCCGCCGGACCGACCGGCGCAGCGCGGCGGTGGTCATCGTGCCGGCGTTCGTCCTGCTGGCGCTGACCCATACCCGGACGGCCACGCTCGGCCTGTTCATCGGGCTGGCGCTGGCGATCGGCTCGCTCGTCCTGACCAGTGCCGCCGCCCGCCGGTTCTTCGCCTGGGCGGTGCTGTGCGCCGCCGTGGCCGCGGTGGGGTTCGGCTCCCTGCTGCAGGCGTGGTTCCTACGCGGCCAGAGCCAGGAGAACTTCACCAGCCTCACCGGCCGGGCCAAGGTCTGGGACGCCCTGCTGGCGGCGCCCCGGTCGACCTCGGAGTATCTGTTGGGCGCGGGCCTGGGCGACAAGTCGTTCGGCGGGCTGCCGATCGACAACAGCTGGCTGGCCGTCTACCACGAGCAGGGGCTGACCGGGGTGGCCATAGTGGCCGCGATCATCATCGTGCTGGGCGGCGTCGCGCTGCTGCGGCCACCGTCGCTGTCGAGGGCCTGCGCGATCTTCCTGATCAGCTACTGCGCGATCGCCTCGTACACCGAGGCCGGGCTGGGCGACGCCTCGCCGTATCTGCTGCATCTGGCCGTGGCCGCCTCGCTGCTGGCGGCTCCCGCCGGGGCCGCTCCCCCGGCGACGCCCGACGTCCCTCGACGGCACATCCCGCGCTGGGCCCAGAGATCGGAGGTGAGCTGACCATGCATGTCCTCGTGGTGCACAACCGCTACGCCTCGGCACAGCCGAGCGGGGAGAACAAGGTCGTCGACCAGGAGGTGGCGCTGCTGCGTGAGGCCGGCCACCGGGTCGAGCTGTTCGAGCGGCGCAGCGACGACATCGCCGCCCGGTCCCTGCTGGGCAAGGCCGCGCTGCCGCTCCTGGTGCCGTGGAACCCGGCGGTCCGCACGGAACTCGCCGCCCGGCTGCGCGCCGAACGGCCGGACGTGGTGCACGTCCACAACGTCTTCCCGCTCCTGTCCCCCGCCGTGCTGGCCGCCTGCGCCGACACCGGGGTGCCCGCCGTCGCCACGCTGCACAACTACACGCAGGTCTGCCCGCCCGGCACACTGCAACGGGACGGCCTGCCGTGCACCGAGTGCGTCGGGGCGACGCCGCTGCCCGCCGTCCGGCACGGCTGCTACCGCAACTCCCGGCTGGCGACGGTGCCGCTCGCGGTCAGCCTGTCGGTCAACCGGCGGCGGTGGTGGTCCGGCGTGGAGCGGTTCTTCTGCATCTCGGCGGCGCAGCGCGATGTCCTGGTGCGGGCCGGCATGCCGGCCGAGCGGCTGGCGGTGAAGCACAACTTCGTGCCCGACCCGGGCACGTGCCGAGAGGGCGCCGGAGAGCATCTGCTCTATCTCGGCCGGCTCGCGGAGGCCAAGGGCGTGCGGCTGCTCATGGCCGCGTGGGACGAGATCGCCGCGGGCGGCGGTGTGGGCGTGCCGCTCGTGATCGCCGGCACGGGACCACTGGAGCCGGAGGTGACCGCCTGGGCGGCGGGCCGGGACGACGTGCGCTACGTCGGCCTGTACGACACGGCGGAATGCCAGAAGGCCATCGCGCGAGCCGTCGCCGTGGTGGCTCCCTCGACATGGCTGGAGGCGTTCGGCCTGGTGGTCGTGGAGGCGATGGCGGCGGGCGTCCCGACCGTCGCCGCCGGTCACGGCGCCTTCGTCGAACTCGTCGAGGACGGGGTGACCGGGCTGCTGCACCGGCCGGGCGACCCCGCCTCGCTCGCGGACCGCCTGCGCCGGATCGCGGCGGAGCAAGCCCGCAACCGGGAGATGGGCCAGGCGGCCCGGCGCCGATACGAGCGGGGCTTCAGCCCGGCCGTCGGCCTGGAGCGCCTGGTGGAGGGGTACCGCACCGCGATCGCGGGGCGGTCGGAATCAATCGGGGACCGAATCAATGGGGGGCAGTAAATGACACGATGCAGACTCTGCGGCTCGGAGGCGCTGGCGAGCGTCGTCGATCTGGGGGCGACGCCGCCGTGCGAGAGCTTTCTCGCCGCGGATCAACTGGACCAGCCGGAGTCCGCGTACCCGCTGCACCTGCGGGTCTGCACCGACTGCTGGCTGGCGCAGATCCCTCCGCTCATCACGCCGGAGGAGACGTTCAAGGAGTACGCGTACTTCTCCTCCTACTCCACCTCATGGGTGGAGCACGCGCGCACCTTCGTCGCCGACGCCGTACAGCGGCTGGAACTGGGCCCCGACGCCTTCGTGGTCGAGGTCGCCAGCAACGACGGGTACCTGCTGAGGCACGTGGTGGACCGGGGGATCCGCTGCCTGGGCGTCGAGCCGTCGGTGAACGTCGGCGCGGCGGCACGGGACGCGGGTGTGCCCACGCTCACCGAGTTCCTGGACCCGGACACCGGCTCGGCCGTCCGCGCCGAGCACGGCCCGGCGAACCTGGTCGTGGCCAACAACGTGTACGCGCACATCCCCGACGTCGTCGGGTTCACCCAGGGGCTGCGCGCCCTGGTCGCCGACGACGGCTGGGTCTCCATCGAGGTGCAGCACCTGCTGACGCTGATCGAGGAGAACCAGTACGACACGATCTACCACGAGCACTTCCAGTACTACACGGTCGCCGCGGCCACCCGGGCGCTGGCGAGCGGTGGACTCACGCTCGTGGACGTCGAGTTGCTGCCGACGCACGGCGGCTCCATCCGGCTGTGGGCCCGGCCGGCCGAGGTGGCCGGCGAGCCGACCCGGCGGGTGGCCGACGTGCTGGCCCGGGAGAAGGCGGCCGGGCTTCAGGAGCTGTCCGGGTACACCGAGTTCTCCGCCCGGGTGGCCAAGGTGCGCCGGGACCTGCTGCGGTTCCTCGTCGAGGCGGCCGAGCGCGGCGAGACGGTCGTGGGCTACGGCGCCCCGGGCAAGGGCAACACCCTGCTCAACCACTGCGGCATCCGGCCCGACCTGCTCGCGTACACGGTCGACCGCAACCCGTACAAGCACGGCAGGTTCACCCCGGGCACCCGCATCCCGATCCTGCCGCCCGAGCGGATCGCCGCCGACAAGCCGGACTACGTCCTCGTCCTCCCGTGGAACCTGCGGGACGAGCTGGTCGAGCAACTGTCCTACGTGCACGAGTGGGGCGGCCGGCTGGTCTTTCCCATCCCGGAACTGAGCATTGTCGAGGTCAAGGCATGAAGGTCGTTCTGTTCTGCGGCGGTTACGGGATGCGGATGCGGAGCGGTGCCGCCGACGACGTGCCCAAGCCCATGGCGATGGTCGGCCCGCGACCGCTGATCTGGCACGTCATGCGCTATTACGCGCACTTCGGGCACAAGGAGTTCATCCTGTGCCTCGGGTACGGGGCCCATCACATCAAGGACTTCTTCCTCAACTACGAGGAGACCACGTCCAACGACTTCGTGCTGCGGGACGGGCGGACGGAGCTGCTGTCCACCGACATCGCGGACTGGACGATCACGTTCGCGCAGACCGGCATCGAGTCGCCGATCGGGGAACGCCTGCGCCGGGTGCGGCACCATCTGGACGGCGACGAGATGTTCCTCGCCAACTACGCCGACGTGCTCACCGATGCCCCGCTGCCGGAGATGATCGACCGGTTCGCCCGGCGCGACGCCGGTGCGTCGATGATGGTGGTGCCGCCGCAGTCCTCGTTCCACTGCGTGGACCTGGGCGAGGACGGCCTGGTGGGGGGCATCACCGCGGTGAGCGACATGCCGCTGTGGGAGAACGGCGGCTACTTCGTGCTCCGCCAGGAGGTCTTCGACCACATCCCGGAGAACGGCGACCTGGTCGCCGACGGCTGCGCACAACTGGCCAAGCAAGGACGGCTGGTGGCGCACCAGCACCGCGGTTTCTGGAAGCCGACCGACACCGTGAAGGAGCGGGCCGCGCTCGACGACGCCTACACCCGGGGCGACCGGCCGTGGGCCGTGTGGGAACGGGACACCGCCGGAGCGCGGGCGTGATCCGGCTCGGGGCCGGGTCCCTGGACCGGATCGTCGCGGTGGGCGCGCACTGCGACGACATCGCCATCGGCGCCGGCGGCACGCTGCTGACGCTGTGCCGCGCCCGGCCGGGCATCCGGATCGACGCGCTGGTGCTCTCGGGCGGTGGCGGCGAGCGGGAGCAGGAGGAGCGGGCCGCGCTCGCCGCCTTCTGCCCGGGCGCCGACCTGCGGCTGACCGTGCTCAAGCTGCCGGACGGCCGGATGCCCGCGCACTGGGAGGAGGCCAAGGCCGCCGTCGAGGAACTGCGCGAGCGGACCGATCCGGAGCTGATCCTCGCACCGCGCACCGATGACGCGCACCAGGACCACCGCGGCCTGGCGCAACTGCTGCCCACGGCGTTCCGCGACCACCTCGTGCTCGGCTACGAGATCGTCAAGTGGGACGGCGATCTCGGCCGTCCGGCGGCGTACCAGCCGCTGTCGCCGGAGACCGCCGAACGGAAGGTGCGGCTGCTGCAGGAGCACTACCCCTCGCAGCGGCACCGGCCCTGGTACGACCGGGAGGCCTTCCTCGGTCTCGCACGGATCCGCGGCATCGAATGCCACGAGCGCTACGCCGAGGCGTTCGCCGTCACCAAACTCACTCTCGACCTGGGGGAATGAACCTTGCGCGTACTGCTGACCGGACATCAGGGCTACCTGGGCACCGTGATGGCCCCGGTCCTCACCGCCGCCGGGCACGAGGTCGTCGGTCTGGACGCCGGCCTGTTCGCCGACTGCGTCCTCGGCCCGACGCCCGCGGACCCGTCCGGGCACCGGGTGGACCTGCGCGACGTCACGGCCGAACACGTGGCCGGGTTCGACGCCGTGATCCACCTCGCCGCGCTGTCCAACGACCCGCTGGGATCGCTGGCGCCGGAACTCACCTACGACATCAACCACCACGCGTCCGTACGGCTGGCCCGGCTGGCCCGCGACGCCGGGGTGCAGCGCTTCCTGTACGCGTCGACCTGCTCGGTCTACGGTGCCGCCGGCGGTGGCGACCTGGTGGGCGAGGACGCCCCGCTGCGCCCGGTGACGCCGTACGCGGAGTCCAAGGTGCGGGTGGAGGACGACCTGCACGCGCTGGCCGACGGCGACTTCAGCCCGGTGTTCATGCGCAACGCCACCGCCTTCGGCTACTCGCCCCGGCTGCGCGCCGACATCGTGCTGAACAACCTGGTGGGCCACGCGCTGCTGTCCGGCGAGGTGCTGGTGCTCTCCGACGGCACCCCGTGGCGCCCGCTGGTGCACGCCGCCGACATCGCACGGGCCTTCACGGCCGCGCTGGTCGCGCCGCGGGAAGCGGTGCACGACCGGGCGTTCAACATCGGCAGCGAGACCAACAACGTCACGGTCGCCGAGATCGCCGAGCAGGTCGCCGAGGCGGTGTCCGGCGCGAAGGTGGTGATCACCGGGGAGAACGGTGCCGACCCGCGGTCGTACCGGGTGGACTTCTCCCGGTTCCGCGCCGCGATCCCCGGCTTCGACTGCGAGTGGACGGTGAAGCGGGGTGCGCTCGAACTCGCCGACGCCTACCGCGAACACGGCCTGACCCAGGAGGACTTCGAGCGGCGCTTCACCCGGCTCGCCGTGCTGCGCGCCGCGTCCGACGCAGGCTCCGTCGACGACACCCTGCGGTGGCGCCGATGACCACTGCCGGCGAGGAGATGCACGCTCTGGTGGAGCGGCTGTACCCGCTCTGCCGGAGCATCACCGGCGACGGCGTGCGCGCCACCCTGGAGATCGTCGGCGAGTACCTCCCGCTCCAGGTGCACGAGGTGCCGACCGGGACGCAGGTGCTCGACTGGACGGTGCCGCAGGAGTGGAACATCCGGGACGCGTACATCGCCGACGCCGGGGGCAAGCGGGTCGTCGACTTCGCCGCGTCCAGCCTGCACGTGCTCGGCTACAGCGTGCCGGTGTCGCAGACCATGCCACTGTCGGAGCTGCGCGGACACCTGCACACCCTGCCGGACCACCCGACCTGGGTGCCGTACCGCACCAGCTACTACAAGCCGGAATGGGGGTTCTGCCTGTCCCAGGACACCTTGGACGCGCTGCCGGACGGCGACTACGAGGTGTGCGTCGACTCCACCCTCGCGGACGGCCACCTCACCTACGCCGAGCACGTGGTGCCCGGGCAGGTGGCCGACGAGGTGATCGTCTCCTGCCACGTCTGCCACCCCTCGCTGGCCAACGACAACCTGGCCGGCATCGCGGTGGCGACGTTCCTGGCCCGGGCGCTGGCGGAGCAGAAGCCGTACTACACCTACCGGTTCATCTTCGCGCCCGGCACCATCGGGGCGATCACCTGGCTGGCCCGCAACGCGGAGCGGATCGACCGGGTCAAGCACGGGCTGGTGCTGGCCTGCGCCGGCGACTCGGGACAGCTGACGTACAAACAGAGCAGACGCGGCGACGCGGAGATCGACCGGGTGATGCGGCATGTGCTGACCGCATCCGAACGCCCGCACAGCGTCAACGAGTTCACTCCGTACGGCTATGACGAGCGGCAGTTCTGCTCGCCCGGGTTCGACCTGGGCGTGGGCTCGCTCAGCCGGACCCCGTACGCCGGCTACCCCGAATACCACACCTCGGCGGACAACCCGGACTTCGTCTCCCCGGAGGCGATGGCGGACACGCTCGCCGTCTGCCGCGAGGCATTCGCCGTGCTGGACCGCAACCGGCGGTACGTCAACCTCAGCCCCTACGGCGAACCACAGCTGGGCCGACGCGGGTTGTACGACTCCCTCGGCGGCCGCAGCGACGCGAGAGAGGCGCAGATGGCCATGCTCTGGGTGCTCAGCCTCTCCGACGGCGAGCACGGTCTGCTGGACGTCGCCGAGCGCTCCGGGCTGCCGTTCGACACCGTCGCCGCCGCTGCCGACGCCTTGCACGGCGCCGGCCTGATCAAGGCATGACACCGATGACCACCGAGGAGGAGAGCCCCCGGACAGCGCCGACGGCACCCGCCGGATCCGCGCGGCGGGCCTTCGTCGGCCGGCTGTCCTGGGGACTGGCCGACCAGGCGGCCTCCAGCATCAGCAACTTCGCGGTGGGCATCTATGTGGCCCGCTCGCTGGGGGTGACCGCGTTCGGCGTGTTCAGCCTCGCCTGGGTGACGTACGGCGTGGTGCTCAACGTCTCCCGCGGGCTCGCCACCGACCCGCTCGTGGTGCGCTTCAGCGGTGTGCCGGACGCGTCCTGGCGCGGGGCGGTGGCCCGGTCGTCGGGTACCGCCCTAGGCGTCGGTGCCGCCATCGGTGCGGCGTGTCTGGCGGTCGGCCTCGCTCTCGGCGGCAGCGTGGGGCCCGCGTTCGCGTGTCTCGGCGTCATGCTGCCGGGGCTGTTGCTCCAGGATGCCTGGCGGTACGCGTTCTTCGCCGCGGGCACCGGACGCAAGGCCTTCGTCAACGACCTCGTGTGGGGCGTCGCGCTCGTCCCCGCCATGGTCGTGGCGGCCCGCGAAGGCAGCGTCGCCGCCTTCGTGCTCGCCTGGGGCGCGTCCGCCACGGTGGCCGCCGGGTACGGATACGTCCAGTCCGGCATCCTGCCCCGGGTGACGCGGGCACGCGCCTGGCTGCGCGAGCAACGCGACCTCGGCTACCGGTACCTGGTCGAGAACGTCAGCCTCAGCGGGGCGAGCCAGCTGCGCGCGTACGGGCTGGGCGCGATCGTGGGGGTCGGCGCGGTGGGTGCGGTCCGGGGCGCCGAGCTTCTGCTCGGACCGTTCCTGGCCGTGCTGATGGGGCTGTCGCTGGTCACCGTCTCGGAGGCGGCACGGGTGCTGCGCCGGGCCCCCCACCGACTCGGCGGGTTCTGCCTCCTGCTGGGGGGCGGGCAGGCCGCCGCCGCACTGCTCTGGGGCGGGGCGCTGCTCCTGATGCCGGACGGGCTCGGCGAGTTCGTGCTCGGCGACGTCTGGCACTCCGCCGCACAGCTCATCGTGCCGGTCACCCTCGGCGTCGCGGGCGCCGGCCTCGGCACCGGCGCGGCGGCCGGGCTGCGTGCGCTCGCCGCGGCCCGGCGCAGCCTGCGCTGCCAGCTGTTCGCCTCCGCCTGCTACGTCGCCGGCGGGCTCGGCGGCGCGGTCCTGGGCGGCACGGTCGGCTCGGCCTGGGGCGTCGCCGCCGCGACCGTCTGCGCGTCGGCCGTGTGGTGGCTGCATCTGCGGTCCGCCCTCCGCGAGCACCAGCACCATCCCCTTCCGGAAGTGAGGACGTCATGACCGCCCATCCCCGGCTGAGCATCGGCCTGCCCGTGTACAACGGCGAGCGGTATCTCGCCGAGTCGCTCGACGCCCTGCTCGGCCAGACCTACGAGGACTTCGAGCTGGTCATCTCCGACAACGCCTCGACCGACGGGACCGAGGACATCTGCCGCCGGTACGCCGAGAAGGACTCGCGCATCCGGTACATCCGGCTGACCCGCAACATCGGCGCCGCGCCGAACCACAACTACGTGTTCACCGAGTGCCGCGGCGAGTTGTTCAAGTGGGCCTCGCACGACGACCTCTACGCCCGGGACCTGCTGCGGCGCTGCGTGGAGGCGCTGGACGCGCGGCCGGACGTGGTCCTCGCGCACTCCGACCAGGCGGTCATCGACGGCGAGGGTCAGGTGAAGGTCCCGTACGAGTACGGGCTCGCCACCGCCTCCCCGCACGCGCCGGAGCGCTTCCGCAGTTTCCTGTTCGAGCCCGGTGGCGACGACTTCTACGGGGTGATGCGTGCCGACATGCTGCGCCGGGTGAAGCCGCACGACAGCTATCACCACGCGGACCGGACGTTCGTCGCCCAGATCGTCCTGCAAGGGCCCTTCCATCAGGTGCCGGAGCTGCTGTACTTCCGCCGCGACCACCCCACCCGCGCCGAGCGGGCGAACCCTTCCAAGCGCTCCCGGTGCGTCAACCTGGACCCGCGCCGGGCGGGCCCGCTGCACCCGACGCCCCGGCTGCTGGCCGAGTACGTCCTGGGCTTCGTCTCGGCGATTCAGCGGGCGCCGCTCTCCGCGGCCGACCGGCGGGCCTGCTACCGCCACCTGGGCGCGTGGATGACCAGCCGCGTGCGGCCGGGGGCCGGCGAGCGGGTCGAGGACCGCGCCCCGGTCGACCCGGCCGGGCTCACCGTCTCCGTCGACGACCTCGTCGCGGGACGCGAGGGGCGGCGGACATGAGGACTGCCGTACGTGTCGGGGTGTTCGGCCTGCTCGGCTCCGGCAACCTCGGCAACGACGGGTCGCTGGAAGCCGTACTCGGGTACCTCCGCGCCGAGCATCCGAAGGCGGTCGTGGACGCGCTCTGCGGCGGACCCGAGGTCGTCGCGGCCCGGTACGGGATCCCCGCGACGCGGCTGCACTGGTACCGCGGGGAGTACCGGACCGCGTCCCGTGCGGGCGCGATCGCGGGGAAGGGACTGGGCAAGCTCGTCGACGTGGTCCGCACCGCCGCCTGGGTGCGCCGGCACGACGTGGTGATCGTGCCGGGCATGGGCGTCCTGGAGGCCACGCTGCCGCTGCGGCCGTGGGGCTTCCCGTACTCCCTGTTCCTGCTCTGCGCGACCGGCAGGCTGTTCGGCACCCGGGTCGCGCTGGTCGGCGTCGGCGCCGCCGCGATCCGCGACCGGGCGACCCGGGCCCTGGTGCGCCGGTCGGCGCGGCTGGCCGCCTACCGGTCGTACCGCGACACACAGTCCCGCGACGCGATGCGGGAGATGGGCGTGGACACCGCGCGCGACGAGGTCTACCCGGACCTCGCCTTCGCCCTGCCGACGCCGCCCGTGAGCGCGCCTTCGGGTCCCCCGGGCCTGGTCTGCGTCGGCGTCATGGACTTCCACGGCGGCAACGACGACCGCGCCCGGGCCGAGGAGATCCACCGGCGCTACCTCGACGGGACGACCCGCTTCGTCCGCGCGCTGGTCGAGGACGGCAGGCCGGTCCGGCTGCTCACCGGCGACGCGTGCGACACGGCGGTGGTCTCCGCGATCCTCGACGCGGTGGACTCGCCGCTGGTCACCGCAGCGGAGGCGACCTCGCTGGCCGACCTGATGAAGGAGACGGCGGCGGCCGACGCCGTGGTGGCGACCCGCTACCACAACCTGATCTGCGCGCTGAAGGCCGGCACACCGACGCTCGCACTCAGCTACGCGGTGAAGAGCGACGCGCTCATGGAGGGGATGGGGCTGGGCGCGTACTGCCATCCCGCGCGCGAGGTCGACGCCGACCGGCTGCTGGAGCAGTTCCGGGAGCTGGAGAAGCGCTCGGCGGAGCTGCGGCAGACCTTGGCAGAGCGGAACCAAGCAGCCGCCCGGCAACTCGCAGACCATTTCACCGCCTTGACGGCAGCCCTGTTCCCAGCGAAGGAGAGTCCATGAAGGCGACCGAAGTCCCGGAGGTGGCGGGGGCGTTCCTCTTCGAGCCGACGCCGTACGCCGACGAACGCGGCTTCTTCTGCCGCACCTTCGACGCCGACGTGGTCCGCTCGGTGGGCCTCGACCCGGACGCCTTCATCCAGGACAGCGTGTCCCGCTCGGTCCGGGGCGTGCTGCGCGGCCTGCACCTGCGCTCCGGCGCCGGCGAGGCCAAGCTGGTGCGGTGCTCGTACGGGCGGATCTTCGACGTCGTCGTGGACCTGCGGCCGGACTCGCCGACCTTTCGCACCGTGGCCTCCTTCGAGCTGTCCGGCGAGACGCAGGTGACCCTGTACATCCCGGCGGGGTGCGCGCACGGCTTCCAGGCGCTGACCGAGACCGCCGACACCTCGTACCGGATCGACCGCCCGCACGATCCCGCCGAGGACGTGACGATCGCCTTCGACGACCCGGAGCTGGCCATTCCCTGGCCGCTGCCGGTCAGCTCGATGTCCCAGCGGGACCGGGAGGCGCCGAGCCTCGCCGAGGTCCTGAAGCACATGGAAAGGTGAAGTGAGCGTGGACACCGAAGAGTTCCTCCTCCCCCGGTCGCGGGCGGCCAACGAGCGGCTGCACGCCATGATCCCCGGGGGCGCGCACACCTACGCCAAGGGCGACGACCAGTACCCCGAGAACCTGGCCCCGGTCATCAGCCACGGCCGCGGTGCCCATGTGTGGGACATCGACGGCAACCGCTACATCGAGTACGGGTCAGGGCTGCGGTCGGTCAGCCTCGGCCACGCCCACCCACGCGTGACCGAGGCGGTGCGGCGCGAGATCGACCGCGGCAGCAACTTCGTCCGGCCGTCCGTCGTGGAGGTCGAGGCCGCCGAACGCTTCCTGGCCACGGTGCCGACCGCCGAGATGGTGAAGTTCGCGAAGAACGGCTCCGACGCCACCACCGCCGCGGTGCGCCTCGCCCGCGCCGCCACCGGACGCCGGCGGGTGGCCCTCTGCGCCGACCATCCGTTCTTCTCCACCGACGACTGGTTCATCGGCACCACGCCGATGTCCGCCGGCATTCCGACGGAGACCACCGACCTCACCGTGGCGTTCCCGTACGGCGACCTGACCGCCACGGAGGAGTTGCTCACCCGGTACCAGGACGAGATCGCCTGCCTGATCCTCGAACCCGCCACCCACACCGAGCCGCCGCCCGGGTACCTCGCCGGGCTGCGCGAGCTGGCCGACCGGCACGGCTGCGTACTGATCTTCGACGAGATGATCACCGGCCTGCGCTGGTCCGAGGCCGGCGCCCAGGGCCTCTACGGCGTCGTCCCCGACCTCTCCACGTTCGGCAAGGCGCTGGGCAACGGTTTCGCCGTCTCCGCGCTGGCCGGGCGGCGCGAGCTGATGGAGCGGGGCGGGCTGCGTCACTCCGGCGAGCGGGTGTTCCTGCTGTCCACGACGCACGGCGCGGAGACCCACTCGCTGGCCGCCGCGATCGCCGTGCAGACCACCTATGTCGAGGAGGGCATCACCGCGCGGCTGCACGCCCTCGGCGAGCGGCTGGCCGCCGGTGTCCGCGACGCCGCCGCCTCCATGGGCGTCGGCGACCACGTCGTGGTCCGGGGCCGGGCCAGCAATCTGGTCTTCGCCACCCTCGACGAGAACCGGCAGCCGTCGCAGGAGTACCGCACCCTGTTCCTGCGCCGGCTCCTCGCGGGCGGGGTGCTGGCCCCGTCGTTCGTGGTGAGCAGCGCGCTCGACGACGCCGACATCGATCACACCGTCGACGTGGTGGCCCAGGCATGTGCGGTGTACCGGAAGGCACTGGACGCCTGTGACCCCACCCCCTGGCTGGCCGGGCGGCCGGTGAAGCCGGTGTTCCGCCGCCTGGCGTGACCTGACGTCAGCGGCGCCGCTGCCGACCGGCGTCGGCCGCCCGGTCGACCAGCCAGGCGGTCGCCGGTACCACCGCCAGCGCGGTGCACCAGCCGCCGAGGGCGTCGGTCGGGTAGTGCGCGCCGAGGGCGACCTGCGCCCAGCCCATGGCGGTGCCGGCGACGAGCGCCGCCCCGAGCACGAGCACCGTGCCGGCCGTCCTGCCGAGGCCGAGCCGGCCGGTCGCGAGTAGGGCCACCACGAGGGCGAGCGCCGTGAGGAAGGCGGTGTGCCCGCTCGGGTAGGACAGGTTGTCGGCGCCGTGGATGGTGCGTCCGACCAGGGACTTGAGCAGCTTCGTCGTCCCCACGGTCAGGCCGGCGCCGGCGACGACGAGCACCGCCGCGCGAGGCTGTCGAAGGAGCAGGCAGCCCGTCACGGTGGCCACGACCAGCGCCGCCGCTCCCAGGGGTTCCGCCAGGAAGTCCGTGGCCAGGGCGAGGTACCGCCACGGCGGGCGCACACCGTCCACCGTCGGCTGGATCCACCCGTCCACCGTGCCGGGCTCGCCGTGCCCGGCGTACCGGACCCCGAGCGCGACGACCACCAGCGCGGCGAGGACCGCGATCAGCCCGAGCCACCCGCGCAGCGGTGGGGGCAGCACCGCGGGCGCCGACCGGTGGGCAGCCATGGCCTCTGGGCGCCAACTCCCCACGAACGAGCCCCCCGTCATGTCCGACTCGGCCCGCGCGGGCGCCGTCAGTCTCCGGTCGCCACCCTAACCAACAGGCGGTGTCCGGGTACTGAAACCCGATCGCCGGACAGGCCGGTGCTCTGCTTGGCTCGTCCCATGAGCGATCTTCACATCCGCTGCGCGACCCTCTCGGACATCGACACCGTGCTGCGGTTCTGGCGCGAAGCCGCGGAGGGAACCAGCATCAGCGACGACCACGACGGAGTGGCGCGCCTCATCACACGGGACCCCGAGGCCCTGATCCTCGCCGAGCGCGACGGTGTCCTCGCGGGCACCGTGATAGCGGGCTTCGACGGATGGCGCTGCTCCGCCTACCGGCTCGCCGTACACCCCGACCACCGTCGGCAGGGCATCGCCACCGCCCTCCTCGAAGCCGCCGAACAGCGCTTCGCGGCCCTGGGCGGACGACGTGTCGACGCCATGGTCCTGGAAGTCAACGAACAGGCCCACCACACCTGGGCCGCGGCCGGCTACCACCGCGAGGACCACTGGCGGCGCTGGGTCAAGCCCCTCGTCGGCTAGGGAGTGTCCCTCGGCCGGGGAGTGTCTCAGGCCGCCGCGAGAACCCCGGCCACGAGCCGCCGGGCGTAGGCGGCGTCCAGGCCGTCCGGGCGGAAGAGGATGCGGTACATCATGGGTGCCACGACCTGGTCGATCACCGTCTCGACGTCGGGTGTCCGCTCCCCGCGCCCGGCCGCCCGGGTGAGGACGAGGCCGATCTGCTCGGCGGCGTAGGCCGAGCACTGGCCGGCGTTGCCACCGTCGGGGTCGCCGAGCAGGGCGTCGCGGATGTAGGCGCGGCCGGCGGGCGAGGTCATCTCGTCGAGGAACTGCTCGGCCCAGGCCGTCAGGTCGGCCGACAGGGCGCCGTGGTCGCCGGGCGTGGTGTCGGGCCGCAGACGCTCGACCGCCACGTCCGACAGCAGTACCTGGAGGTCGCCCCAGCGGCGGTAGATCGTCGACGGTGTCACGCCCGCGCGCTGGGCGACGAGCGGCACCGTCAGGGCGTCCCGGCCCAGCTCCGAGGCGAGTTCGCGCACGGCGGCGTGCACCGAGGCCTGGACCCGGGCGCTGCGGCCGCCGGGGCGCACCATCTGTCTGCTCACGGAACCCACCTTAAAGCGAACCCTTTGCGTCTGGTGCGCCGCTGCTTCAGGCCGCCGGGGCGAGCTCACGGGCGGGCCGGGTCTGTTCGTAGGCGTGGCCGACCCGCAGGAGCAGCCTCTCCCCGAGCGGCCTGCCGAGGAGCTGCATGCCGATCGGCAGGCCCTCGGTGTCGTGGCCGACCGGCACGGACAGGGACGGCACCCCGGTGATGTTGGCGGGGGCGGAGAGCCGCACATAGGCGTCCGAGACCCCCTCGACGGTGCCGTCGGACCAGGTGATCGTCTCCTGGCCGGCCCGGGCCGCGGTCGCGGGGAGGGTGGGGGCGGCGATGAGGTCGACCTCGCGCAGCATGCTCGCCCACTCCTGCCGCATGAGGGTGCGGGAGCGCTGGGCCCGCAAGTAGTCGCCGGCGGGCATCAGTTCGCCGGCCTCCAGGAGGACGCGGACGTCGGCCTGGTACAGCTCGGGGACCGTGCGCAGGGTGCTCTCGTGGTAGGCGGTGGCCTCGGGGACCATCAGGCCCCACTGGGTGGCCTGGATGTAGCGGGTCATGGGGATCTCGACGTCGACGAGCCGGGCTCCGAGGCTCCGGAGCCGGTCGATCGCGTTCCGGACGGCGGCTTCCACCTCCGCGTCGACGTGGTCGAAGTACCAGGTGCGCGGCACGCCGATGCGCAGTCCGCTCAGGTCGGTGCCCTCGGTCGGCCGGTGGTCCGCCGAGGGCGTGGCCAGGGAGGCGGGGTCGCGGGGGTCGTGGCCGGCCAGGGCGTCGAGGACCAGGCCCGCGTCCTCGACGGTGCGGGTGAGCGGGCCGACGTGGTCCAGGGACCAGGACAGCGAGGTGACGCCGTGGCGCGGGACGAGGCCGTAGGTCGGTTTGAGGCCGACGACCCCGTTGAGCGCGGCGGGCACCCGGATGGATCCGCCGGTATCGGTGCCCAGGGCGAAGGTGGCGGCACCCGCGGCCACGGCGACCGCCGATCCGCCGCTGGAGCCGCCGGCGACCCGGTCGCGGTCCCAGGCGTTGCCGGTCTGCGGGGTGGTCAGCCCGTAGGCGAACTCATGGGTGTGGGTCTTGCCGACCAGGACGGCCCCGGCCGCCGACAGACGTGCGGCGACGGTGCTGTCGGCGTGCGCGCGATGGCCGGCCCTGACCCGGGAACTGGCCGACGTCGCCATTCCGGCGGTGTCGATCAGGTCCTTCAGGCCCATCGGGATGCCGTGCAGCGGACCGCGATGCCGGCCGGCCGCGATGTCACTCTCGGCCTCACGCGCGGCCCGGCGGGCGTGCTCGGCGGTGACGGTGACATAGGCCCCGAGCCTCGGCTCGACCTGTTCGACGCGCTCCAGCACGGAGTCCACCAGCTCGACGGGAGACAGCCGCCGCGCCCGGATCAGGTCGGCGGCGGCACTCAGGGTCAGTTCATACGGCAGCATCGGAGGCCTCCTGTGCCGCGCGGTAGGCGGGGGCGGGCGGGGTGTCGCCGAAGTCCAGCTCGCGCAGGACGGCGACGACGGCGTGGATGTGGTCGGCGGTGGCCGCGACCGCGGCGTGGCGGTCGGCCGGCAGGGCGAGCCCGGCACGGTGGGCCCAGCGGGCCGCTTCCGGAGGCGTGAGTTCGGTGGAGGACATGAGCTTCCCTTTGAACGTCCCTGAGCTACAAAAGCTAACTGTTTGCGTTAGTGGACTGTAGGACCTACGGTCGGATTAACGCAAACAGATTGCTTTAAGCGCGTCGCGTTGAGTCGCGCGTCAAGGAGATACCGATGACCACCTGGACCGTGGGCGAGGTCGCCGTCCACCGCATCGACGAGGTGCCCCTGCCGCCCGCCACCGGACCGTGGCTGCTGCCCGACGCCACACCGGACGTCGTCGCGGGGCAGGACTGGCTGCACCCCCACTTCGCGGACTCCGAAGGCGTCCTGCACCTCGACAGCCACAGCTTCGCGTTCACCGTCGGCGGGCTGCGGGTCCTGGTGGACACGGGCATCGGCAACGGCAAGCAGCGGGCCAATCCCGCCTGGCACGACCTCGACACCGACTACCTGCGGCGCCTGACCGCAGCCGGATTCCCCCCGGACTCGGTGGACTTGGTGATCCTCACCCATCTGCACGCCGACCACGTCGGCTGGAACACCCGGCAGGTGAACGGCGCGTGGGTGCCCACCTTCCCGCACGCCCGCTATCTGACCTCCCGCGTCGAGCGGGAGTTCTGGGCCGGGTACGCCATGGACGAGGCTCGCGCGCAGATGTTCCGCGACTCCGTGCTCCCGGTGGAGGAGGCGGGGCGGCTCGACCTCGTCGATGTCCCGGCCGAGGGCGTCGAAGTCGCCCCGGGCCTGCGCATGATCCCGACCCCGGGGCACACCCCCGGCCACCTCGCCGTCGAACTGACCAGTCGCGGACGGACGGCACTGATCACCGGCGACTGCGTCCACCACCCCGTCCAGCTCGCCCACCCGGGCATCGGCGCCTGCGTCGACATCGACCCCGGACGGTCCGAGGCCACGCGCCGCGGACTGCTCGACTCGCTCGCCGGTACGGACACCCTCCTCCTGGGCACCCACTTCGCGCCGCCGACGGCCGGTAACGTCGTCGCCCACGAGGGCGCCTATCGGCTCGCACCCGCACCCGCCGACTCGCCCTGAGCACCCCCACAGAAGGACTTTGCCCATCCTTTACCCTTGGATGGCCACTCGGCTCTGCATGAAAGGTTGTGAGCGTCCGCCCATGGGCGAGCCTCCCCGTGCGCGACACCGCGCGTTCCGCCCCGTCCTGGAGAACCATGGAACGGGGGTGAACCGATGACCGAAGTGCTCCTCCTTCTGGTGGCGATCCTGCTCTCGCTCGCCTGCGGCGCCTTCGTGGCGGCCGAGTTCTCCCTCACCACGGTCGAGCGCGCCGAGCTGGAGCGGGCGGTGGAGCGCGGCGAGCGGGGCGCGCAGGGCGCGATGAAGGCCGTACGGAGCCTGACGTTCCAGCTGTCCGGGGCGCAGCTCGGCATCACCGTCACGAACCTGGTCGTCGGCATGCTCGCAGAGCCGTCGATCGCCGCGCTGATCGCCGGGCCGCTGGAGGACGCCGGTGTCTCGCGGTCGGCGTCGCACACCCTCGCGCTGGTGCTCGGCACGGCCGCGTCGACGGTGTTCCTGATGGTGGTCGGCGAGCTGGTTCCGAAGAACTGGGCGATCTCCTCGCCGCTGGCCGTCGCCAAGACCGTGGGCAACGCCCAGCGCTGGTTCAGCGCCGCGTTCCGGCCCTTCATCACCCACCTCAACAACACGGCGAACCGGGTCGTGCGCCGGATCGGCGTGGAGCCCGCCGAGGAGCTGGCCTCGGCGCGCGGGCCGCAGGAGCTGGCGGCACTGGCCCGCCACTCGGCCAAGGAAGGCGCCCTGGAGGCCGACACCGCCGAGCTGTTCGTGCGGACCCTGAACCTCGCCGACCTGACCGCCGAGAACGTGATGACGCCCCGGGTGCAGGTCGTCGCCCTGGAGGTGCAGGCGACCCTGGAGGACGTGGCGAACGCGACCCGGGCCACCGGTCTGTCCCGTTTCCCCGTCTTCCGCGGGACCCTCGACTCGGTCGTCGGGACCGCGCACGTCAAGGACGTGCTGGCGGTACCGGCCGAGCGCCGGACCCGGATCTACGTCTCCGAGCTGATGCGCGAACCGCTGCTGGTCCCGGAGACGCTCACCGTCGACCGGCTCCTGGACCGGCTCTCCGGCAAGCGCACGATGGCCGTCGTGATCGACGAGTACGGCGGCACGGCGGGCGTGGCCACCCTGGAGGACATCGTCGAGGAGGTGGTCGGCGAGGTGCGCGACGAGCACGACCCGCACGAGCTGCCCGACCTCGCCCCGGCCGGCACGGACGAGGCCGGCCACGCCCTGTACTCGGCCGACGGCTCCGCGCGCGTGGACCACCTGGAGCGGGTCGGGCTGCGTGCGCCGGAGGGCCCGTACGAGACGCTGGCCGGTCTGGTGGCGACGGTGCTGGGCCGGATACCGGCCGTCGGTGACACCCTCGAGGTCGCCGGCTGGCGGATGGAGGTCCTGGACGCGGCGGGCCGCCGGGCGGCACGCGTCCGGCTGCGGGCACCCCTCGACGACGAGAAGCCCGACGAGAAGGGAGCGGAGCTGTGACCGCGGTCCAACTGCTGATCGGCCTGGCGACGCTCGTCGTCAACGCCTTCTTCGTCGGCGCCGAGTTCGCGCTGATCTCGGTGCGCCGCAGCCAGATCGAGCCCTACGCCGACCGGGGCGACCGGCGCGCCAAGAGCGTGCTGTGGGGCCTGGAGCATGTGTCGGCCCTGATGGCGGCAGCACAGCTCGGCATCACGCTGTGCACGCTGGTGCTGGGTGTGGTGGCCGAACCGGCGATCGCGCATCTGCTGGAGCCGGTGTTCCACGCGGTGGGCGTGCCCGCGGGCGCGGGGCACGCGGTGTCCTTCGTGATCGCGCTGTCCCTGGCCACGTATCTGCACATGCTGCTCGGCGAGATGGTGCCGAAGAACATCGCGCTCGCCGAGCCGGTGCGCAGCGCGCTGGCGCTCGGCCCGCCCCTGGTGGCGCTGTCCCGGGCGCTGCGGCCGGTGATCTTCACGATCAACGCCTTCGCCAACACGCTGCTGAAGCTGCTGCGCGTGGAGGCCAGGGAGGAGGTCGCCGCCTCCTACTCGGACGCCCAGATAGCGCAGATCGTGAAGGACTCCAGCGAGGCCGGCCTCATCGACGACCGCGCCCAGGAGCGGCTGCACGACGCGCTGGAACTGGGCCGCCGCCCGGTGCGCGACGTGGTGCTGCCGCTGGAGAGCGTGGTCTACGCGAGCGTGGGCGTCACCCCGGACGAGCTGGAGCAACTGACGGCGGAGTCCGGGTTCTCCCGCTTCCCGGTGGTGGACGACGGTCGGCGGATCGTCGGCTATCTGCATGTGAAGGACGCCCTGGACGCCCTGGGGCGCGATGTGCCGTTCCGGCTGCGGGACATGCGGCCCATCGCGCGCGTGCGGGAGCACACGCCGCTGGACGACGTCCTCACCGCGATGCGGGGCAGCCGTACGCATCTCGCGGCGGTCCTCGGGGAGGACGGCCGGCTGTCCGGTCTCGTGACCATGGAGGACGTACTGCGGGAGCTGTTCGGCCGGCGGACGTGACCGGGGCCACCGGCAGCCGACCGACTGCTGGGTATGTGCACGGGATATTATTTCCGTCGCCATGCACACGAACCCCACCCACAGCAGCCTCGTCGCCGTCGGCGACTCCTTCACCGAGGGCATGTCGGACCTGTTGCCCGACGGCACCTACCGCGGCTGGGCCGACCTGCTCGCCGCACGGATGGCGGCCGGCGCACCCGGCTTCCGCTACGCCAACCTCGCGGTGCGCGGCAAGCTGATCCAGCAGATCGTCGACGAGCAGGTGGACGTGGCGGCGGCCATGGAACCCGATGTGATCACCCTGGTCGGCGGGCTCAACGACACTCTGCGGCCCAAGTGCGACATGGGCCGGGTGCGCGCCCTCCTGGAGGAGGCCGTGGAGCGGCTGGCCCCGTCGTGCAAGCAGCTCGTCCTGATGCGCAGCCCGGGTCGGCGGGGTCCCGTCCTGGAGCGGTTCCGGCCGCGCATGGAGGAGCTGTTCGCCTGCGTCGACGAGCTCGCCGACCGGCACGGCGCGATCGTCGTCGACCTCTACGGCGCCCCCTCGCTCGGCGACCCCCGGCTGTGGGACGTGGACCGGCTGCATCTGACGGCCGAGGGCCACCGCCGGGTCGCCGAGGCCGTGTGGCAGACGCTCGGCTACGAGCCCGAGGACACCGAGTGGCGCACGCCGATGCCGACGACCCTGCCGCCGGGCTGGGTCATGCGCCGCGCGGCGGACGCGCGGTTCGCCCGGCAGTACCTGCTGCCCTGGATAGGCCGCCGCCTGACGGGCCGCTCCTCCGGCGACGGCCTGCCACCGAAGCGCCCCGAGCTGCTGCCGTACGAGCTGTAGGTCCCGCCGCACCACCCCTTCGCCCACGGCATCGGGAGCCTCTCGTAGGTTCCGACGAAAAGGCCGGTGCGCTGGCCTGCACGAATCGCCAGTAGACTCCGTCCACGTGACTTCCGCTCCCGCCAAGCCCCGCATCCCGAACGTCCTCGCCGGACGGTACGCCTCCGCCGAACTCGCCACGCTCTGGTCCCCCGAGCAGAAGGTGAAGCTGGAGCGGCAGCTCTGGCTCGCCGTGCTGCGCGCCCAGAAGGACCTCGGGATCGAGGTGCCGGACGCGGCGCTCGCCGACTACGAGCGCGTTCTCGACACCGTCGACCTGGCCTCCATCGCCGAGCGCGAGAAGGTCACACGGCACGACGTGAAGGCACGGATCGAGGAGTTCAACGACCTCGCCGGGCACGAGCACGTGCACAAGGGCATGACCTCCCGCGACCTCACCGAGAACGTGGAGCAGCTGCAGGTCCGGCTCTCCCTGGAGCTGATGCGCGACCGCACGGTGGCCGTCCTGGCGCGTCTGGGCAAGCTGGCCGGCGAGTACGGCGAGCTGGTCATGGCCGGCCGCTCGCACAACGTCGCCGCGCAGGCCACCACCCTCGGCAAGCGCTTCGCGACCGCCACCGACGAGCTGCTCGTGGCCTACGGCCGGGTCGAGGAGCTGCTGGGCCGCTACCCGCTGCGCGGCATCAAGGGCCCGGTCGGCACCGCGCAGGACATGCTGGACCTGCTGGGCGGGGACGCCGCCAAGCTCGCCGAGCTGGAGCAGCGGATCGCCACGCACCTGGGCTTCTCGCAGGCGTTCACATCGGTCGGCCAGGTCTACCCGCGCTCCCTGGACTACGAGGTCGTGACGGCGCTGGTGCAGCTGGCGTCGGCGCCGTCGTCGCTGGCCAAGACGGTCCGGCTGATGGCCGGGCACGAGCTGGTCACCGAGGGCTTCAAGCCCGGCCAGGTCGGCTCCTCGGCGATGCCGCACAAGATGAACACCCGCTCCTGCGAGCGCGTCAACGGCCTGATGGTGATCCTGCGCGGCTACGCCTCGATGACGGGCGAGCTGGCGGGCGACCAGTGGAACGAGGGCGACGTGTCCTGCTCGGTGGTGCGCCGGGTCGCGCTGCCGGACGCGTTCTTCGCGCTGGACGGCCTCCTGGAGACGTTCCTGACGGTGCTCGACGAGTTCGGCGCGTTCCCGGCGGTCGTCGCCCGGGAGCTGGACCGGTACCTGCCGTTCCTCGCCACCACCAAGGTGCTGATGGGCGCCGTGCGCGCGGGCGTGGGCCGGGAGCTCGCGCACGAGGCGATCAAGGAGAACGCCGTCGCCTCCGCGCTCGCGATGCGTGAGCAGGGCGCCGAGCGCAACGAGCTGCTCGACAAGCTCGCCGCCGACGCGCGCATTCCGCTCGACCGCGCCGAGCTGGACGCGCTGATGGCCGACAAGCTGTCCTTCACGGGTGCCTCGGGCGACCAGGTCGCCACCGTGGTCGCCCGGGTCGAGGAGATCGCGAAGCAGCACCCCCAGGCCGCGGGCTACACGCCCGGCGCGATTCTCTGACGCGCCGCATGGCGCGCTTCACGCCCGAGGAGCTGGAGGCCGCCCGCGACCGTGTCGTGCCTGACGTGGTCGCGGACGGTCTGCGGGTGCTGTTCTGCGGGATCAACCCCGGGCTGATGACGGCCGCGACGGGCCATCACTTCGCCCGCCCCGGCAACCGCTTCTGGCCCGTACTGCACCGGTCCGGCTTCACGCCCCGGCTGCTGAAGCCGTCCGAACAGCGGGAGTTGCTGTCGTACGGGCTCGGCATCACCAACGTCGTGGAGCGGGCGACCGCCCGGGCCGACGAGCTGAGCGCCGAGGAGTACCGGGAGGGCGGGCGGCTGCTCGCGCTGAAGGCGGAGCGGCTGCGGCCGGACTGGCTGGCGGTGGTGGGCGTGACCGCGTACCGCGCCGCGTTCGACGACCGGAAGGCCCGAGTGGGGCCGCAGTCGCGGACGTTCGGGAACACGCGTGTGTGGGTGCTGCCCAACCCGAGCGGGCTGAACGCGCACTGGACGGTCGAGACCATGGCGGAGGAGTTCGGACGGCTGCGGGAAGCGACCGGGAGCTGATCCCCTACGGCGGGTCGGTCTCCGTGACCAGCGCCAGCAGGTGCACTTCCTGTGCCTCGTCGCGGTCGGCGACCGCCACGGCGACCCAGCGGCCGGAGCCCTCCACCTCCCAGAGGTACGCCACGCCGGCGCATGCGCCGAGGTCGGCCCACGGCCGGGATATCTCCTCGTGCTCGGTACGCAGCAGAACGGTCTGCAGGTTGTAGGGGTCGGTGTCGCCCCAGCGCGAGGCGAGAAGCTCGTAGACGGCGTCCCGGTCCTTCTCGCACTGGTCGATCGTCACGGCCCGGGCCGCGGGGTCGCCGTACGGCTCGCTCTCTAACACCGCGACGTGGTAGCCGGGTCCTGACCTGCCGACGTCCGACGGGCCGTGCTCCGCCGGAAAGGGGCGGTAGCACAGCTCGTCGACGAGGGCGATGTGCCGTGCGAGGTTCATGGGTCCAGTAAACCCGCGCCCACTGACACTTGGCGGGGACACTCGGCGGGGCATCGGCCCCGTTGCCGGTCAGGCGTCCCGGCGGCGCACGCTCCACGCTCCCGCCAGCAGAGCGCCGGCCGTCCAGAGCGCGGTCACCGCGAGCCCCGACCAGGGCCCGAGCAACGATCCGTCGTACGTCTCCCGCAGGACCAACTGCCCCGCCTTGTCGGGCAGGAAGTCCGCGACGGAGCCCGTGGCGTCACCGATCACGAACCCTACGACGAGGATGAACGGGATCAACAGCGACAGTGTGGCCACGCCGCTGCGCAACAGGGCGGCCAGCCCGGCGGCGAACAGCGCCATCAGCATGAGGTAGACGCCGCAGCCCACAACGCCCCGCACCTGCTCGCCGACGCCGAGCCCGTCGGCTGCCGAGCCCATGCCCGCCCGCGCGACGAGGAGAGCGGCGAGAGCCGTCACCAGCCCCACCAGGAGCGCCGGTACGGCGATGACGGCCGCCTTGACCGCGAACCACCGGCCGCGCCGGGGAACCGCGGCCAGCGAGAGCCGGAGCGCCCCCGAGTGGAACTCCGCCGACACGGCCATGGCCCCGAAGGCGATGGCCGCGATCTGGCCCGGAATGACACCCGAGAGGGATGTGAACAGTGGGTCGAACCCCGGGTCCGACGTCTCGGAGACACCGGCGATCGCGGAGAACGCCGTGGTCGCTGCGAACAGGGCCACGAGCGCGCCCGGCAGCGAGCGGAGCGTACGGACCTTCAGCCACTCGGAGCGGAGTACGGGTGTGAGTTCCATGGTCAGGCCTCCTGGGGCTGTGCGGTGAACTCGGTCTCGGCGGAGGTGAGGTCGAAGTAGGCCTGCTCCAAGGTGCCCTCCTCGGCCGCGAGTTCCAGGACCGGTACGCCCGCGGCGGAGGCGATGCGGCCGATGTCGTCCACGCGTGCGTGGTGCACGGTCCAGTGGCCGTCCGCGTGCTCCTCGGCCTCGTGGCCGTGCCCGGCGAGGGCGCTCTTGAGCGCGACGGGGTCGCTCGTGCGGATCCGTACGCGCGGCCGCACGCGTGCGTGGATGAAGTCCCGCATCGGGGTGTCGGCCAGCAGCCGGCCCCGGCCGAGGACGACGAGGTGGTCCGCGAAGGACGCGGTCTCGTTCATCAGATGGCTGGAGACCAGGACCGTCCGCCCCTCCCCCGCGAGCCGGCGCAGCAACTGCCGGATCCACACGATGCCTTCGGGATCGAGGCCGTTGGACGGCTCGTCCAGCATGACCACCTCGGGATCGCCCAGCAGGGCGGCGGCGATGCCGAGTCGCTGGCGCATGCCCAGGGAGTACGTCCGTACGCGGTGCCGGGCCACCGACGCCAGGCCGGTTTCCTCCAGCATCTCGTCGACCCGCCGGTCCGGGATGCGGTTGCTCGCGGCCAGGACACGGAGGTGGTCGCGGGCGGTACGGGAGCCGTGCGCGGCCTGGGCGTCGAGCAGGGCGCCGACGTGGCGCAGGGGTTCGCGCAGGGTCGGGTAGGCGCGTCCTTCGATGGTCGCCGAACCGGCGGTCGGCCGGTCGAGGCCGAGCACCAGCCGCATGGTGGTGGACTTTCCGGCGCCGTTGGGGCCGAGGAAGCCGGTGACGCGGCCGGGCAGCACGCGGAACGTGAGGTCGTCGACGGCGCGCTTGGTGCCGAACTCCTTGGTGAGGGACTGGACGTCGATGCTGGTCATGGCAACAGCCTGGCCGGTCGTGCGGGGTGCGGGCCTCCCCCGGCGGTGGAGACCGCCTCCCCCGTGCGGGGGAAGTCCGTTGTCAGTGGTGGCTGGCACGATGACGCAATGGTCCGCATGCTGCGCCCGCTTACCCGGTCGGTGACGTACAAGCGGTGGCTGCACATGATGGTGGCCATCGTGTGGTCGTCGCTGTGGCTGTTCGTCGACGAGGCGGTGTGGACCCAGGTCACGGCCGCCGTGCTGCTCGGACTGGCGGGCCTCGTGCCCATCACACGGGTCGTGGAGGGGTTTCAGGCCAGGCTGCTGCTGATCGGCAACCGGCAGGACAGGGCGAGCGAGGAGATCGTGACCACCCCGTCGGTCACGTGGGCGGACCGCGGGCGGACGGTGGTGTGGCTGGAGGCGCGGCTGTGCATCGGCTGGGTCGTGGCTCACCTCTCCGTCCAATTGCCCCTCTTGGGGGTCGACTTGCTGACGACCGGGCTCGGTCTCGGGCCCTTGGCTGATGGGTTCGTGACCGTCGAGGAGAACCACTGGTGGCACGCCGTGCTCGCACCTGTGCCGTTGGTTCTGTGCCTCGTGATCGTGGTGTGGTCGGGCCACTTCGTCACCGCACTGGCCAAACGGCTCCTCGGACCGTCACCCTCCGAGCGGATGGCGGCGCTGGAGGAACGCACCGAACAACTCCTGGAACGCACGCGTATCGCCCGCGAGTTGCACGACTCCATCGGTCACGCGCTGACCGTCGCCGTCGTGCAGGCCGGGGCGGCGCGGGCGGCCGGCGACCCCGAGTTCACGGACCGGGCGCTGAGCGCCATCGAGGAGACCGGCCGGGCCGCTCTCGAGGACCTGGAGCGGGTGCTCGGCGTCCTGCGCGAGTCGCAGAAGCCCGTGAGCAGCAGACCGACACTGGCGGACGCCGACCGGCTGCTGGAGTCCGCGCGCGCTTCCGGGGCGAAGGTCGACGCCGAGGTGACCGGCCCCGTGGACACCGTGCCGGGGCCGGTGTCCCGGGAGGGCTACCGGATCCTCCAGGAGGCGCTGACCAATGTGCTGCGGCACGCGGGGGCGGTCCCGGCTCAGGTACGTGTCCAGGTCACCGGCGACACCCTCGTCCTCGCGATACGCAACCCGCTGCCCGAGCCGATACCCGGCCCCGGCCCCGGACGCGGCAGCGGCCTGCGCGGCATACGCGAGCGCGCCGCCCTGCTCGGCGGACGGGCCAGAACCGGACCCGACGAAGGTGACTGGCAGGTTCATGTCGAACTCCCGTTGAGTTGATCTACGCTGTCCGGATGCCGGTCACCGTTCTCCTCGTCGACGACGAACCCCTCGTACGCGCGGGGTTGCGGGCCGTGCTGGAGGCACAGCCCGACATCGAGGTGGTCGGGGAGGCCGCGGACGGGGCGGCGGTGATACCGCTCGTGCGGCGGTTGCGGCCCGACGTGGTCGCCATGGACGTACGGATGCCGCTGCTGGACGGGATCGAGGCCACCCGGGCGCTGCTGCGGACGGTCGACGAGCCGCCGCGGATCCTGGTGGTGACGACCTTCGAGAACGACGAGTACGTGTACGAGGCGCTGCGGGCCGGGGCGGACGGGTTTCTGCTCAAGCGGGCCCGGCCGGCGGAGATCGTGCACGCGGTGCGGCTGATCGCCGAGGGCGAGTCGCTGCTGTTCCCGGCCTCGGTGCGGCAGCTCGCCGCCGAATACGGCGACGACGGCGGGAACCGTGCGGCGCGGGCCGTGATGGAGCGGGCCCAGCTGACCGAGCGCGAGGCCGAGGTGCTGCGGCTGATGGCGCGGGGTCTGTCGAACGCCGAGATCGCCGCCGGGCTGGTCGTGGGGACGGAGACCGTGAAGTCGCATGTCAGCGCGGTGCTGGCGAAGTTGGGGGCGCGGGACCGGACCCAGGCGGTGATCGCCGCGTACGAGTCGGGGTTCGTGGCACCGGGCTGATCGGCTGGGGCCGGTGCCGGACCCTCGCCGGGGCGCGCCGCGCCGAGTACGATCCGGCCAACACGCGCGCGACCTGGGAGGACGGACGGTGGGGCGGCTGACCGGCGGGGATCCCTCGCTGCTGCGAAGGATCAATTCCGCGGTGGTGCTGCACGCGCTGCGTGCCACGGACTGCGCGACGCTGACGGAGATCACCCGGGTGACGGGGCTGTCCCGGCCGACCGTCGAGGGCGTCGTCGAGGGGCTCATCGAGGCCGGTCTCGTCGTCGAGAAGGCGGCCGAGGAGGGTGCCGCACGGCGGCAGGGGCGCCCGGCGCGGCGGTTCCGGTTCCGGGCGGAGGCCGGGCATCTGCTGGGTCTGGAGATCGGGGCGCACCGGGTGGCTGCGCTGCTGGCCGACCTGGACGGCCGGGTGATCGGCGCCCAGGCCAAGGACGTGTCCGAGACGGCGGGGGCCGACGAGCGGCTGGAGCGGCTGCGCGGTGCGGTCGCCGAGCTGCTGCGGCGGGCCGGTGTCGCAAGGGGCTCGCTGCGGGCCGTGGGCGTGGCGACGCCCGGGATCGTCGAGGCGGACGGCACGGTACGGCTGGGCACCGCGCTGCCGGGGTGGACGGGACTGCGGCTGGGCGAGCGGCTGAGCAGGTCCTTCAAGTGCCCGGTCCTGGTCGAGAACGACGCCAACGCGGCCGCCGTAGCCGAGCACTGGAAGGGCGCGGCCACCGAGTCGGACGACGTGGTGTTCGTGCTGGCGGGGCTCAGCCCGGGCGCCGGTGCGCTGATCGGGGGGCGGCTGCACCGAGGCTACGGCGGGGCGGCCGGCGAGATCGGCGCGCTGCATCTGCTGGGCCGGGAGGTCACCCCGGAGACCCTGCTCTCCACCACCGACGAACCCCTGCACCCGCTCGACGAGCAGGCCGTCGCCGAGGTCTTCGCACAGGCCCGCGAGGGCGACCAGCGGGCCCTGGCGGCCGTCGACCGCTTCCTCCAGCGCCTGGTCCACGACGTGGCGGCCCTCGTCCTGGCCCTCGACCCGGAACTGGTCGTCATCGGCGGCTGGGCAGCGGGCCTCGACGGAGTCCTGGCCCCCCTCCGCCAAGAACTCTCCCGCTACTGCCTCCGCCCCCCACAGGTCACCCTCTCCCGCCTCGGCGACGCGGCCGTGGCGACCGGCGCCCTACGCCTGGCCCTGGACCACGTGGAGGAGCAACTCTTCGCGGTGGAACAACGCCCTCTCTTTTAGGCAGCGCCCCTTCAGGGGCGCGGGGCTGTGTCGATATGCGGCTCCGCCGCGTGGGCGCGAGCAACCACAACGAACCCGCAGCCCCCGACTCACCACACCCCCACGGCGCAAAGGTTCAGGACGCCCGCTGCTCAGGCCCGTCATGAATCTCCACCCCGCCCGAATCACCGAAGGTCAACCGGCACGTGTCAGCGCGATACGTCGCAACCGACAGCGCAGCCGTACGCCCCTCGGACACAAAACGAGTCGTGACGACAAGGACGGGCGCCCCGGGCAGCCGATCCAGCTCCTTCGCGTCGTCGGCGCCGGCGGAGCCGAGCTCCACCGCGTTCTCCTGCCGCGCCGGCTCCAGTCGCTGCAGCTCACGCAGCACCGCACGCGCGTGTGCCGCTCCGGACGGCGCGTCGATGCCGGAGAGCTCGGGCACCGAGGACCGCGGGATGTAGAGGAGTTCGGCGGCCACCGGCCGGCCGTTCGACACACGGGAGCGGCGCACGACATGGACGGCCTCGTCACGGCCGGTCTCCAGCGCGTCGGCGACGGCCGCCGACGGCACCGCCGCCACGCAGTCGACGGGCTGCCAGGCGTCTTCGGAGCCGCCGGGCCAGGTGTGCGGGCCGGTGCCGAGGGAGACGCCCATGCGCGGCGGGGCGACGGTCGTGCCGACACCGCGGCGGCGCTGCAGCCTGCCTTCCAGTTCGAGCTGCTCCAGGGCCTGGCGGAGCGTGGCGCGGGCGACCCCGAAGCGGGCCGCGAGGTCGCGCTCGTTGGGCAGGATCTCGCCCACCGAGAATTCCGAGTCGAGCGCTTCACTGAGCACGGTCTTGAGATGCCAGTACTTCGGTTCCGGCACCGATTCCAGCTGCGTGGTCCCCACCCTGTCCTCCGCAATCGCCGTGGTCGGCGGCGTTTTCGCGCCCTTGTTTTTTAAAGGTTGTTTCACTTCTCTGCGACCATAGGACGGCCCTGATCCTTGGTCAAGACCAATGGCCGGGAACGTTCACGGGGCGTTCATCCGAGGTCCACGGGGCCACGACGGCACCGGCTACCCGGCGGCCAGCGACCGCAGCTTGTCGGGGTTCCGGATGATGTAGACCGCCTGGACCCGCCCGTCGGCGACGTCGAGCTGGAAGACGGAGTCGGGCCTGTCGCCGGACAGGACCAGCATGGCCGGGCCGCCGTTGAGCTCCAGGAATCGCACGGAGAAGTCCGGGACGCCCTTCTGTGCGGCGCCGATGAGGAAGCGGCCGACATTGTCCGCGGTCCGCAGGACCCGCAGCGGCGCCCGCGCCTTGCCGCCGCTGTCGCCGACGAGACGGACGTCCGGGGCGAGCAGCGCCATGAGTCCTTCGAGGTCGCCCTCGGCCGCGGCGGCGAGGAAGCGTTCGGTGAGGTCGCGGCGCTGGGCGGGGTCGACCTCGTAGCGGGGCCGCCGCTCCTCGACGTGCTTGCGGGCCCGTCCGGCCAGTTGGCGTACCGCCGGTTCGCCGCGGTCGAGCATGACGGCGATGTCGGCGTACGGGAAGCCGAAGGCCTCGCGCAGCACGAACACGGCGCGCTCCAGCGGTGACAGCGACTCCAGGACGACGAGGACGGCGAGGGACACGGAGTCGGCGAGCACGGCCCGCTCGGCGGTGTCCGGCACCCTGTCGCCGAAGTCGGTGACGTACGGCTCGGGCAGCCACGGGCCCACGTACGTCTCCCCGCGGGACTTGATCTGGCGCAGCCGGTCGATGGCGAGGCGGGTCGTGATCCGTACGAGGTAGCCGCGCGGTTCGCGTACCTCACCGCGGTCGCTGCCCGACCAGCGCAGCCAGGCGTCCTGGACCACGTCCTCCGCGTCGGCCACACGGCCCAGCATGCGGTAGGCGACGCCCAGCAGGACGGGGCGGTGCGCTTCGAAGAGGTCGGTCGCCGTCTCGGTGGTCACGGCTCCATCCCAGCCCACGGGTGCGGCCCTGTCCAGGCGGAATCATCCTTTCCCGGACAGAATGGCCGACAGGACGTCGGTGATCGCCGGCGGGTTCCCGGAGGTGGCGATGCGGTACGCGGTGCTGGGCACGGGCGAGGTCGGGCGCACCCTCGGCGGCCGGCTGGTGGAGCTGGGGCACGAGGTGCGGCTCGGCTCGCGCACGAGGGAGAATCCGGCCGCGCTGGAGTGGGCCGCCGCCGCGGGCGCCGGGGCGGACGCGGGGACGTTCGCGGAGGCGGCGGCGTTCGGTGAGGTCGTGGTGAACGCGGTGGGCGGGCGGGTGGCCCTTACGGCGCTGGAGGCGGCGGGGCCGGAGAACCTCGACGGGAAGGTCCTCGTGGACGTCTCCAACCCGCTGGCGTTCGAGGAGGGCGAGCTGCGGCTGTCCCCCGTCGGGTCGGACAGCGTGGGCGAGCAGATCCAGCGGGCGTTTCCGCACGCGCGCGTGGTGAAGACGCTCAACACCGTCAACTGCCGGGTGATGGTGGATCCGGCGCGGGTGCCGGGCGAGCACGACGTGTTCGTCTGCGGGGAGGACGAGGGAGCCAAGGAGCGGGTGACGGCCCTGCTCGGGGAGTTCGGCTGGCCTCGGGAGCGGGTGCTCGACCTCGGTGGGATCCAGGCGGCGCGGGCCGTGGAGATGTGGCTGCCGCTGTGGGTCGGCCTGATGCGGAAGTTCGGGCACGGGGACTTCAACCTGGAGCTGTGCCGGGCCCGTTGAGCGGTCCGCGGCCGTGAAGGCGACGACTTGGGGCTACCCGCCGGTAGCAATTGCTGACAAGCTGTCTACGGCGTCCGTCAGCGAGTACAGCCGAGGAGCACCCCATGTCCGCCACCGTCTCCTTCAAAGTCGCCTCCGCGCACGGCGAGCAGAACGTCACCCTGGCCTACACGCGCCGGGGCAGCGGCGACCCGTTGCTCCTGCTGCACGGCATCGGCCACCACCGGCAGGTGTGGGATCCGGTGATCCCCGCGCTGGCGGCCGAACGGGATGTGATCGCCGTGGACCTGCCCGGGTGCGGCGAGTCGCCTGCGCTGCCGGACGGCATGGCGCACGACCTGCCGACGATGAACACCGTCCTCGTGGCGCTGTGCGAGGCGCTGGAGATCGAACGGCCGCACGTGGCGGGCAACTCGCTGGGCGGCCTGCTCGCCCTGGACCTGGCCCGGGCGCGGCTCGTCCGCTCCGTCACGGCACTGTCCCCGGCCGGATTCTGGAACGAGGCCGAGCGCCGCTACGCCTTCGCGGTGCTGATGACGATGCGGCAGATCGCTCAGCGGATGCCCCTGCCCGTAGTCGAACGGCTGGCCCGTCCCGCGATCGGCCGCACGCTGCTGACGAGCACCATCTACGCCCGCCCGGGCCGCCGTTCGCCCGAGGCCGTGGTCGCCGAGACGCTGGCGCTGGCCCGGGCGCAGGGGTTCTCCGAGACCCTCCGCTCCGGCAGGACCGTGCGGTTCGGCGACGACATCGTGGGCACCCCGGTCACCGTGGCCTGGGGCAGCCGGGACCGGCTCCTCGTCCCCCGCCAGGGCGTGCGGGCCAAGGGCGTCATCCCCGGGGCCCGGCTGGTACGGCTGCCGGGCTGCGGCCACGTCCCGATGAACGACGACCCGGCACTGGTCGCCAGGGTCGTCCTCGACGGCAGCCGCTGACCCGTACCGGGGCTCGCGCGCGGCGAGGAGCCCCTAAGGTCTCCCTTCATGAAGCCACCGCAGAGCGCCCCGGGCACCGGTGCCGCGTCCGCGGCCTGGGAGCTGCTGCTTCCCGCCGCCGCGGCACCGGCACGCACGCGGGGCCGGTCCCTCCAGGCGGCGCTGCGCGAGGCGGTCCGCTCGGGCCGGCTCGCGCCGGGCACCCGGTTGCCGTCCAGCCGGGATCTCGCGGCGGACCTGGGGGTGTCGCGGGGGCTCGTCACGGAGGCGTACGAACAGCTGACGGCCGAGGGCTATCTGCGCAGCGGCCGGGGCGCCGGGACCTGGGTGGGCGCGGCCGCACGGGCCGCCCGGCCGCGGGCGCGCGACCTCGCCCCGCGCTCCCCCGGTGCCCGCGCGGACTTCGTGCCCGGCACGCCGGACCTGTCGCTGTTCCCGCGCTCGGCATGGGCCGCCGCGCAGCGCGATGTCCTGGCGGAACTGCCTCACCAGGACCTGGGATACCCCGATCCGCGCGGGCTGCCCCGGCTGCGGACCGCGCTGGCCGGACTGCTCGCCCGGCGGCGGGGCGTGGTGGCCGACCCGGAGCGGATCGTGGTGGTGTCCGGGGTCGCCCAGGCGACGACCCTGCTCGGTTTCGCGCTGCACGCGCGCGGGGTGCGTGCCGTCGGGGTGGAGGACCCCGGCAGTCCCCAGCACAACGCCCTGTATGCCTCGGCCGGGGTCACCGCCGTGCCGCTGCCCGTGGACGGCGAGGGGATCGCCCTGGAGCCGCTGCGGGCGTCGGGCGTTCGGGCCGTGGTGACGACTCCGGCCCACCAGTTCCCCACCGGCATCGCCTACTCGGCCGACCGCCGGGCCGGGTTGCTGGACTGGGCGCGGGAGGTGGACGGCATCGTCCTGGAGGACGACTACGACGGCGACTTCCGCTACGACCGCGCCCCCGTCGGCGCGCTCCAGGGCCTCGACCCGGACCATGTCGCCTACACGGGCTCCGTCAGCAAGTCCCTCGCCCCGGGACTGCGGCTGGGCTGGCTGCTGGTGCCCGAGTCCTGGGCGGAGGAGATCGTCGAACGCAAGCGCACCATGGACCTCGGACACCCGGCCCTCGACCAGGCCCTGTTCGCCCGGTTCCTGGAACGCGGCGACTACGACCGCCAACTGCGCCGCTGCCAGCGCGCCTACCGCGAGCGGCGTGACGCGCTGGTCGCCGCCCTCACCGAGCACTTCCCCGGTTCTGAGGTGTCCGGGATCGCCGCGGGCCTGCATGTGATCGCCACGCTGCCGGAGCGGTACGGCCCCGAGGAGCGGTTCCTCGCACGCGTGGCGGAGGCCGGGGTGGCGGTGCGCCCACTGTCGTCCTGCGCCCACCCGGGGACCGAGAGCGCCGAGACGAAGAAGGTGCGGCTCGTCCTGGGCTACGCCCATGTGCCGCCCGCCCGGATCGCCGAGGGCGTACGGCTGATGGCACACGCGGCCACCGGGTGATTCCGCCGGGCTCGCCCGTGCGCGCCGGTTCCCCCGCCCCTGGGGTCAGTTGTTCACTTGGGGTTCGTGTGCGCGCTGCGGCGTGCCAGTAGTTGTGGCTCTGCACACTGGCCGGATCCCGTCCCTGGAGGCGTATCCATGTCACACCGTCCGTTCCCCGGGCGCCGTAGCGTCCTGCGGGGCTCCCTCGCCGCGTCGGCGGCCCTGTCCCTGCCCACCGCTCTCGGAGCGGCGCCGGCCTTCGCCCGGTCCGGGCGTCCGAAGGCGGGGTGGGGTGTACAGGCGGGGGACGTGACCTCCGACTCCGGGCTGGTGTGGGTGCGCTCCGACCGGCCCGCCCGGATGATCGTCGAGACGTCGGCGACCGAGTCGTTCCGCAACCCGCGCAGATGGCACGGCCCCCTGCTGGGCCCGGGCACGGACTTCACCGGCACGACCCCGCTGCGCGGACTGCCCTCCGGCGAGCAGATCCACTACCGCGTGCTGCTCACCGACCCGGACGACCCGCGCCGCACCGGCGAGCCGGTCACCGGCAGCTTCCGTACCGCGTCCGGCAAACGCCGCGACGGGGTGCGGTTCGTCTGGTCCGGTGACCAGGCCGGACAGGGCTGGGGCATCAACCCGGACCTCGGCGGCTACCGGATCTACGAGGCGATGGGCGCCCTGGACCCGGACTTCTTCCTCTGCAGCGGCGACAACATCTACGCCGACGGCCCGCTCACCGAGACCGTGGCCCTGCCCGACGGGCGGACCTGGCGGAACATCACCACGGAGGAGAAGGCGAAGGTCGCCGAGACCCTGGCGGAGTTCCGCGGCAACTTCCGCTACAACCTCCTGGACGAGAACCTGCGCGCCTTCAACGCCCGGGTCCCGTCCGTCATCCAGTGGGACGACCACGAGGTCACCAACAACTGGTACCCGGGCGAGATCCTCGGCGACACCCGGTACACCGAGAAGAACGTGGACGTGCTCGCCTCCCGTGCCCGCCAGGCGTTCTCGGAGTACTTCCCCATCTCGACGCTGCGCCGCCCGAGCGGCCGGGTCCACCGCGTGCAGCACCACGGCCCGCTGCTGGACGTCTTCGTCCTGGACATGCGCACCTACCGCAACGCCAACTCGACGGACGACCAGCCCGCCGACGCGCAGGGCATCCTCGGCCGCGAGCAGCTGGAGTGGCTCAAGCGCGAACTGTCCCGCTCCCGGGCGGTGTGGAAGGTGATCGCCTCCGACATGCCGATCGGCCTGGTCGTCCCGGACACCGGCGACGGCAAGCCGAACATCGAGGCCGTCGCGCAGGGTGATCCCGGCAAGCCGCTGGGCCGCGAGCTGCAGATCGCCGAGCTGCTGCGATTCATCAAGCACCGGCGGATCACGGGCACGGTGTGGCTGACGGCCGACGTGCACTACACCTCGGCGCAGCACTACCTGCCGTCGAAGGCCGCCTTCACCGACTTCGAGCCGTTCTGGGAGTTCGTGTCGGGCCCGCTCAACGCCGGTGCCTTCCCGGCGAACACGCTCGACGGCACCTTCGGCCCGGACCGTGTGTTCATCAAGGCGCCGACGACCGCCAACGTCTCGCCCGCCGGCGGCTACCAGTTCTTCGGCGAGGTCGACATCGACGGCGGCAGCGGCGAGCTGACGGTCCGTCTGCGCGAGCAGGACGGCACCGTGCTGTTCACACAGGTGCTCCAGCCGGGCCGGGTCGGCCAGTAGGTGTTTGAAGCGTCGACGAAGGGGGCAAACTGTCCCCTTTACCGGCCAGTCACATGACGTTCGCGATCACGCAACACCGTTCCCTCACAGTGGGTGCATGACGCGAAAAATGACGGAAGCGACGCACCCGAACGACAACTGCCGCCCCGCCGCCCCGATGCAACGGTTCACCACGGCGTTCCGGGCCTGGCGGACACGACGCCACGAGAACGCGCCGCCGACGGACCATACCGAGTCCCCGGCACCGGAGCCGGTGCCGGGGGCGAGCACGCTGTGGCGGATGCGGACCACGGTCCAGGACGAGCCGGGGTCACTGGCGGCGCTGTGCACGGCCCTCGCCGGACAGCGCGTCGACATCCTGAGCCTGCAGACGCATCCACTGGCCGACGGCACGGTGGACGAGTTCCTGCTGCGGGCCCCGGGTGAGCTGCCGGCGTCCGGGATCGCCACAGCCGTCCGGACGGCCGGCGGCACCGACACCTGGATCGAGCGGGCCGACGCCCACGACCTGGTGGACGCGCCGACCAGAGTCCTGGGACTCGCCGCCCGCACCGCCCTGGACGCCGCGGAACTTCCGCTGGCCCTGCGCCAGTTGCTGGGCCGCTGCACGATCCGCTCCCAGCCCGCACCGGCCGGTGGCGAGCCCGTGCCCGGCGGAGTGCCGGTGGAGGGCGCCCTCGACGGCACCGTGCTGCGCCTGCGCGCCCCGGAAGGCGGAGTGATCACCGTGGAGCGGCCGTACCTGCCGTTCACGCCGACCGAGTTCGCCCGGGCCAGGGCCCTGGTGGAACTGGACGCCCGGCTCGGCCCGCGCGTCCCGCACGGCCGGGACGTGCTCACCCTCGCCGAGGGCGCCGACATCACCGTGCGCCGGGCCGACACCCGTGATCTGGAGCCGGCCCGGGCCATGCACGAGCGGTGCTCGGACCGCACGCTGAGGCTGCGCTACCACGGCCCGGTCGGCGATGCCGACCGGTATCTCAACCACCTGCTCAGCCCCCGCTTCGGCCGTACGCTCGCCGTCCAGACCGCGTCCGGGCGGGTGGTCGGGCTCGGGCATCTGCTGTGGGACGGGGACGAGACGGAGGTCGCGCTGATCGTCGAGGACGCGTGGCAGCGGCGGGGTGTGGGGGCCGAGTTGCTGCGCAGGCTGGTGGCGATGGCGGTGGATGCCGGGTGCGCGAGTGTGTATGCCGTGACGCAGGCGTCGAACACGGGCATGGTCGCGGCGATGCGGGGGCTGGGGCTTCCTCTCGACTATCAGGTCGAGGAGGGGACGCTGGTGATCACGGCGCGGCTGGGTGAGCGGGTTGCGGCGCGTGCGGGTGAGTTGGGGAGTGCCTCAGCGCCGTAGGGGCTTTCGTCAGTCGACGGGTGCGGGTGCGCTGTGGCTGGTCGCGCAGTTCCCCGCGCCCCTGAACGCGTCAGCGCACTGTCCAGATCCCTCCACAGGTCCTCGACGTCCTCCAAGCCCACCGACATCCTCAGCAGGCTGTCGCTCACCCCGGCGTCCTGTCGGTCGTCCGCGTCCACGATGCGGTGGCTGATGGACGCCGGGTGCTGGATGAGGGTGTCGACGCTGCCGAGGCTGACGGCGGGGGTGATGAGGCGGACGCCGGCGATGACCTCGTGGGGATCGCCGTGTATCTCGAAGGAGACCATCGCGCCGCCGATGCGCGGGTAGTGCACACGGGCCACTCGCGGGTCGGCGGCCAGGCGGCGGGCGAGTTCGGCGGCGGTGGCGGAGGCGGCCCGGACCCGTACGGGGAGGGTGGACAGCCCGCGCAGCAGCAGATAGCCGGCCAGCGGGTGCAGCACTCCGCCGGTGGCGAACCGTACCTGGCGCAGCCTGCCCGCGAACTCCTCGTCGCAGGCGATCACGCCTGCCAGCACATCTCCGTGTCCGCCGAGGTACTTGGTGGCGCTGTGCAGCACCAGCCGCGCGCCCTGCTCGGCGGGGCGCTGGAGGACCGGGGTGGCGAAGGTGTTGTCCACGAGCAGCGGCACCGAACCGCAGGCGTGCGCGACGGCCCGCAGGTCGACCTCGGCGAGCGTGGGGTTGGCCGGGGACTCCACCAGGACCAGGCCGGTGTCCGGGCGCAGCGCGTCGGCGATTCCGGCCGGGTCGGTCCAGGTCACCTCCGAGCCCAGCAGCCCGGCGGTGAGCAGATGGTCGCTGCATCCGTAGAGGGGACGTACGGCCACCACGTGCCGCAGCCCCATCGAGGCGCGTACCAGCAGGACGGCGCTCAGCGCGGCCATGCCGCTCGCGAACGCGACCGCCGCCTCGGTGCCCTCCAGGCGGGCCAGCGCGGTCTCGAAGCGGCCGACGGTCGGATTGCCCAGCCGTCCGTAGACGGGCGGGCCGTCCGGCTCCGTGCCGGTGGCGGCGAACGCGTCGATCCGGGCCGCCTCGCCGCGGCTGTCGTACGACGGATAGGTGGTGGACAGGTCGATCGGCGGGGCGTGCAGCCCCTGCCGGGCGAGGTCGTCCCGGCCGGCGTGCACGGCCTCGGTGGCGAGTGCTCGCGGGGCGGTGCGTATGTCGTCGCGGGCGCCCAGGGGCGCTGTGCTCATGTCCATGCCCAGGTCCATGGAGGGAAGGGTGAACAGCGACCGGTTCTGTGCGGAAGAAGCCCGTGTTACGTTCGGCCGATGGCCGAATCTGTCGTACTGGACCCGGTGGATCTCCACCTTCTGCGGCTGTTGCAGAACGACGCCCGGGCGACGTACCGGGAGCTCGCCGCGCAGGTCGGCGTGGCACCGTCGACCTGTCTGGACCGGGTGACCCGGCTGCGCCGCTCGGGCGTGATCCTCGGGCACCGGCTGGAACTCGATCCGGCCAAGCTGGGGCGAGGCCTGGAGGCGCTGCTGTCGGTGCAGGTCAGGCCGCACCGGCGCGAGCTGGTGGGGCCGTTCGTGGAGCGGATCCGGGCGCTGCCGGAGTCGCGGACCGTGTTCCACCTGACCGGCCCGGACGACTACCTGGTCCATGTCGCGGTCGCCGACATGGCCGATCTGCAGCGGCTGGTGCTGGACGAGTTCACCTCGCGGCGGGAGGTGGCGCGGGTGGAGACCCGGCTGATCTTCCAGCAGTGGGAGTGCGGACCGCTGCTGCCGCCTTCGCCCTCGGCTCAATCGGGATGACGTGCGCTTCTCGTCGTACGAGGATGGCCGCATGTCTGAGATCAAGAGCCCGCTGCCCCGTGAGGTCGCCGACGCCTACGTCGACGAGCTCGTCGCCCTCGACCCGATCACCGGCACGTTCCTCGGCGTGCAGGAGAGTTCGAGCAGGCTGCCCGACACCTCGCCCGCGGGCCAGGAGGCGTCCGCGGAGCTGGCGCGCCGGACGCTGGCCCGGCTGGAGGAGGCCGAGCGGCTGCCCGGCGCCGACAGCGAGATCGAACGCCGCTGCGGCCGGCTGCTGCGCGAGCGGCTCAACGCCGAACTCGCGGTGCACGACGCCGAGGAGAGCCTGCGGTCGGTCAGTAACCTGAGCTCCGTCGCCCACGCGGTGCGGCAGGTGTTCACGGTGACGCCGGCGCAGACGGAGGAGGACTGGGCGGCGATCGCGGAGCGGCTGCGCGCGGTCCCGGCCGCGCTGGAGGGGTACCGGGAGTCGCTGGCGCTCGGCCTGGAGCGGAAGCTGTACGGCGGTCCCCGCGCCACGGCCACGTTCGTGGAGCAGCTCGGCGAGTGGGCCGACGCGGACGGCGCGGGCCACGGCTGGTTCGAGCAGTTCGCGTCGGCGGGCCCCGAGTCCCTGCGGTCCGAGCTGGACACCGCCGCCCGTTCGGCCACCGAGGCCGTCCTGCGGCTGCGCGACTGGATGCGGGACGTGTACGCACCGGCGATCGAGGGCGCGCCGGACGTCGTGGGCCGGGAGCGGTACGCGCGCTGGGTGCGCTACTTCAACGGCACGGATCTCGACCTGGACGAGGCGTACGCCTACGGCTGGTCCGAGTACCACCGCCTCCTCGGCGAGATGAAGGCCGAGGCCGAGAAGATCCTGCCGGGCGCGGCCACGCCGTGGGTGGCGCTGGCGCACCTGGACGAGAACGGCACGCACGTCGAGGGCGTCGACGAGGTCCGCGACTGGCTGCAGTCCCTGATGGACGAGGCGATCGACGCGCTCGACGGCACCCACTTCGACCTGGCCGAGCGGGTGCGCCGGGTGGAGTCGCGCATCGCCCCTCCGGGCAGCGCCGCGGCCCCGTACTACACGCCGCCCTCGGACGACTTCTCGCGGCCGGGCTGCACCTGGCTGCCGACCATGGGCGAGACGCGCTTCCCCCTCTACGACCTGGTGTCGACCTGGTACCACGAGGGCGTCCCCGGCCACCACCTCCAGCTGGCCCAGTGGAAGCACGTGGCGCAGGACCTCTCCCGCTACCAGGCGAGCGTCGGCATGGTGAGCGCCAACGCCGAGGGCTGGGCGCTGTACGCGGAGCGGCTGATGGACGAACTGGGCTTCCTGACGGACCCGGAGCGCCGGCTGGGCTACCTGGACGCGCAGATGATGCGGGCCGTGCGCGTCATCATCGACATCGGCATGCACCTTGAGCTGACGATCCCGGACGACTCGCCCTTCCACCCCGGGGAGCGCTGGACGCCCGCGCTGGCGCAGGAGTTCTTCGGCTCGCACAGCAGCCGCCCCGCGGACTTCGTGGAGAGCGAGCTGACCCGCTATCTGTCCATGCCGGGCCAGGCCATCGGCTACAAGCTCGGCGAGCGGGCCTGGCTGCTGGGCCGGGAGAACGCCCGCGCCCGGCACGGCGACGCCTTCGACCCGAAGGCGTGGCACATGGCGGCCCTCTCCCAGGGCTCGCTGGGCCTGGACGACCTGGTCGACGAGCTGTCGCAGCTGTAGACGCCGCTAGCGGCGGAAGCCGCCCTCGGAGTCGATGACCTGCCCGGTGACCCACTCCGCCTCGTCCGTGGCGAGCCACGCGATGAGGCGGGCCGGGTCGTCGGGCATGCCCCACCGTCCGGCGGGGAAGCACGCTTCGACTGCCTCGTACGCCTCACCGGTCAGGTAATCGGTGTCGACGGGACCGGGGTTGACGGTGTTCACCGTGATCGCGTGCTCGGCGAGTGCCGTCGCCAGGGAGCGGGTGATCGAGGCGAGGGCGCCCTTCTGGAGGGCGTAGGCGATCTCGCCGGGCATACCGCTCGCAATGTCCTGGCCTGACGTCATCATCACGACGCGGCCTCCGGGGCCCGCCGGCCGCAGCCGGGCGTGTGCCTGGACGAGCAACAGGACCGAACGGGTGTCGACCGCCCAGTGCCGGTCGAGCATCGTCGCGTCGATCTCGTCCAGAGACCCGTCGAATCCGCTCTGCGCGTGATTGGCGACGAGGATGTCCAGCCGCCCGCCGAGCGCGTCGGCAGCCCTGCCGATCAGTTCGGCGGGCACGGCCGGATCGGCCAGATCACCGGGCCCGGCGACGACCCGCGCCTCGGGATCACCGAGTGCGTCGCGCACGGACGCCACCACGTCCTCGGTCCGGTCGGCGCCCCAGGGCATGTCGGCGTCGTGCGGCACATGGTGATGCAGATAGACACTCGCCCCGTAGGCGGCGAGCCGCCGGGCCACGGCATGCCCGATCCCACCCCGCCGACTGGCACCGGTCACAAGGGCCGTACGGCCACGCAGGGGGAGGGGGTCACGGCGCAGTTCTTCGGGACTGGGATGAGGAAGTCGCGGCATACGGATCATCGTGGCCGGGCTTCTCGATCGACGCACACGATTTTCGCCCTTTAGGGGCGCGGGGCTGTTCTGATATGCGGCTCGACCGCGTGGGCGCGACCAGCCACAGACAACCCGCACACGCCAACGGCCGGCAACCGCCGGCTACCTCGGCGCCACCAACCGAAGCTGCACCAGACCCAGCCACGTCTCGGGCCCCGGCTGCACCCGAGCCGCCCGCACCGCATAACGCCCTGGCTCCAGAACAACCCGCACACGGTCGCTCCCCGAAGGCTCGCCCCCAGGCCAGGCCGCGTCAAAAAGAAGGACGGCCCCGGGCACGTCCCAGCTGACCTCCGGCTCCCACTCCGCCGAATCGACAGCCACCGGAACACTCGCCAGCAACTCGCCCTCGGAGTTGCCCGCACACCACCGCACGAACACGCCCTGGTCGGGCAGATAGGCGGTCGAGGCCGGCTCGTCACCCAGCACCAGCGCCGTACAGTCGCCGACCGGCAGCAGCCCGACGTGTCCGTCCACCTCACACGCCCGGTCGTAGTCGGACGCCGTCTCCTCACCGTCCGCACCCGCCCAGAACGGCAGAACCGTCTCGGGCACCGCTATCAGCGGTCCGCCGCCCGACTCCACCCACTCCACCGTGCCCGGCTCCGCGTATCGCACCATGAGGCAAGAACCTACAAGGTCAACGCGCCACGCCGTGCCGGGGGTTAGGGCCTTGTCACAAACCCCCCTGAACACCGCGCTGCCGCAGCACCGAACCGGACCGGCCCTTCACGACCTCCAGCTGTGCGTGGACCCGCCGTCGCAGATCGGCCACATGGCTGACGATGCCGACACTGCGGTCGCGTTCGCGCAGGGAGTCGAGGACGTCGAGGACCTCGTCGAGGGTCTGGTCGTCGAGGCTGCCGAAGCCCTCGTCGATGAAGAGGGTGTCCAGCCGCACGCCGCCCGCCTCGTCCGTGACGACGTCCGCGAGGCCGAGGGCGAGGGCGAGCGAGGCGAAGAACGTCTCACCGCCCGACAGGGTCGCCGTGTCCCGCTCGCGGCCGGTCCAGGCGTCGACGACATGCAGTCCGAGTCCGCTGCGCCCGCGCCCGGTGCGGTCGTCGGAGTGGACGAGGGTGTAGCGGCCGGAGGACATGCGCCGCAGCCGTACGGTCGCGGCGGCGGCGACCTGTTCCAGCCGGGCCGCGAGGACGTACGACTCCAGGCGCATCCGGCGTTCGTTGTCGGCCGAGGTGCCGGCGGTGAGACCGGCCATGCGGGCGACCCGCTCGTACTCCTCGCGCAGCGGTGCCAGTCGGTGCACGGAGGCGGTCGCCCGGGTGGACAGCCGGTCGAGTTCGGCGCACCGCCGGGCGGCGGCGTCCTGTGCGGAGGCGGCGTCGCGGGTCCGCCGGTCCGCGGCGGAGGCGGCCCGCTCCGCGCTCTCCAGGTCGGCGGGTTGCTGCCGGGCGGCGGCCGCGGTGTCGGCCTCGGCGAGGACGGCGCGTGCGGCACTCTCCTCGGTCTGCCAGGCGTCCAGCCGCCGTTGCAGCTCACGGTGGACGGCGTCGTCGAGGAGGGCGTCGGCCGCGGACTGCGGGGTCTCGAAGCCGGCGCGAAAGGCGGCGTCGGCGAGCCGGGCGTCGGCGTCCTTGAGCCGCTGGGCGGTGTCCTCGGCGGCGCGGGCGGTGTCTGCGGCGTCCGTGAGCAGCGCGGTCCGCCGCTCCAGCTGCGCGGCCCGCGCGGCGACGCTGTCCAAGGTGCCCCTCGCCCGGTCCAGTTCCTCCTCCAGGCCGGCCCGTTCCCGGTCCAGCCGCTCCCGGTGTCCGACCCGGGCGGCGGTCCGCACGGCGGCCTCCTGCCGGGCGGCGACGCGCCGTTCCTGCTCGTGCCCGGCCTGCCGCAGCCGTTCCCGCGCGGAGTGCAGCTCGGCGGCGCCGCGGCGGGCCTGCTCGTACTGCTCCTCCAGCTCATCGGCCTCGTCGGAGAGTTGCCCGGTGGGGGTGTCACCGGCCTCGGCGGTGGCCGCCGCCAGCGCCTCCCGTACGTCGCCCAGCCGCCGTTCGTCCGCGGTGCGCTGTTCGTCGGCGCGCTGGTAGACGGCCAGGGCGTCTTCCTCGGCCTCGCGGTCGACGTGCCCGGCGACCTTGCGGGCGGGGGCGGGGTGTTCGGTGGCCCCGCAGACGGCGCAGGGCTCGCCTTCGGTGAGGTGCGCGGCCAGTTCGGCGGCGATGCCGGTCAGGCGCTGCTCCTTGAGGTCGAGCCAGTGCTGCTTGGCCCGCAGCATCCGCTCCTGTGCGTCCCGGGCCCGGACGACGGCCTCGTCGGTGTCCTGGGTGAGCCGGTCGCGCCGCCGGGCCGCCGCCAGCCGCTGCCGCGCGGGTTCGCGTCGTACGGCGAGCTGTTCGGCGAGGGAGGCGGCCTGCTGCGCGGAGTCCACCCGGGCCTGGAGACCGGCGCGGGTCTCCTCCCAGCCGTCGAGCCAGTCCTCGGCCTCCCGCAGGACGTCCGCGTCGGCGCGCTCCTGGCGGTCCAGGCCGGAGCGTTCGTCGAGGAGTTCGACCAGCCGGCGCTCGGCGCGGCGGGCCGAGTCCAGCCCGCCCAGTTCCTCGGCGGCCCGGCGCGCGGCCGTGGCGAGTCCGGCCGCGCCCGCGTCGGCGAAGCACTCGGGCAGCAGGGCTCGCGCGCGTGCCTCGGCTGTGGCGGCCCGCCGGTGTTCGGCGTCGGCGGACTCCCGCAGATCCAGGGCGGGCGCGACCCTCTCGGCCTTGCGGGCCCGCTCCATGCGCGCCTGCGCCTCCCGGTATGCCTCGGCGCCCTCCTCCAGGCGCGCCATCCGCTCCCGCGCCTCGGCGAACCGCCGCTGGAGCCGGGAGAGTTCGCGTACGTCGTCGAGGGCGCGGCCGGCGGCGGCCCGCGCGGACTCGGCGGCGGTGAGGGTGCAGTCGGCGACGGTGAGCTGTTCCCGGGCGGTGGCACGGGCGACGGCGGCGGCGCCCAGCACGGCCTCGGCCAGCCCGGGTTCGCCAGGGTCCAGGTCCGGCAGCTCCATGGCGTCGCCCGCGGCCTGCTGCATGCGGTGGGCGTCGGCCAGCAGCGCGGCGTCCCCGTCCCGCACCTGGGCCTCGGTGGCCCGGCGCCGCTCGGCGAGGCGCTTCTCGACGTCGGCGAAGCGCCGGGTGTCGAACAGGCGGCCGAGCAGCTTGCCCCGGGCCTCGGCGTCGGCGCGCAGGAACCGGGCGAAGTCGCCCTGGGGCAACAGCACGACCTGGCAGAACTGCTCCCGGCTCATGCCGAGCAGCTGGGTGACCTCCTCGCCGATCTCCTGGTGGGAGCGGCTGAGGTCCTTCCAGGCCGCGGCCGTCGCGTCGTACTCGCGGAGCCAGGTCTGGGCCTTGTCGAGTGTCGTGCCGGTGCCGCGCTTCTTGGGGCGCTCCCAGGGCGGCTGGCGGGTGACCTCCAACCGGCGTCCGGCGACGGTGAGTTCGAGGGCGACCTCGGTGCGGGTCGCGGCTGCGGCGTGGTCGCTGCGCAGGGTCGCGCCCTGTCCGCCGCCCTGCCGGGCGCCGGGCACCGAGCCGTACAGGGCGTAGCACACGGCGTCGAGGACGGACGTCTTGCCCGCGCCGGTCGGTCCGTGCAGCAGGAACAGCCCGGCCGTGGACAGCTCGTCGAAGTCGACGGTCTGGGTGCCTCCGAAGGGGCCGAAGGCGGTGACCGTGAGCCGGTGCAGCCTCACCGGGCCACCTCCCGTACGGTCTCGTCGGCCCGGACCGCGTCGAACGCGTCCCGCAGCACGCCCTGTTCGTGGGCGTCGGGTCCGGCGCCGCGCACATGGGCGACGAAGTCCTCCGCGATCTGCTGGTCGCTGCGGCCGGCGAGGCGCCGGGCGTACGACACGTCGGGGTCGTCCTCGGTGCGGTCGGGATCGAAGACGAGGCTGAGGGTATGCGGGAAGCGCTCGGTGAGCCGGGCCATCGGGTCGGCCGGGCGGACCGGGTCGGTGAGTGTCGCCTCGACCCACGACTCCTCGTGCCGTGCCTGCTCCGGGTCGGCGAGCAGGTCCTCCAGCGTGCCCCGGATCCGGGCGAGGGAGCGCGGCACGGGGCAGTCGACCCGCTCTGCGCCGACCGACCCGTCGGCGTCCAGGTCGACGAGCCACATGCTCTTGCGGTGCCGGGCCTCGGAGAAGGAGTAGGGCAGCGGGGAACCGGAGTAGCGGACGCGGTCGGTGAGGGTCTGGCAGCCGTGCAGATGCCCGAGGGCCACGTAGTCGACGCCGTCGAAGACGCCGGCGGGTACGGCGGCGACGCCGCCGACGGTGATGTCCCGTTCGCTGTCGCTGGGCTCGCCGCCGGTGACGAAGGCGTGCGCGAGGACGACGGAGCGGGTGCCGGGCGCGCGGGTGGCGAGGTCGGCGCGGACCCGGTCCATGGCGGCGGCGAGCACGGCCTCGTGCCCGGCCTTCTCCACGCCGAACTCGTCCTTCACCAGGGCCGGTTCGAGATACGGCAGCCCGTAGAAGGCGACCTCCCCGTGGGCGTCGGCCAGCACCACCGGGGTACCGGCCGCCGACGGCTCGGTCCGCAGATGGATGCCGGCCCGCCCGATCAGGCCCGCGCCGACCCCCAGACGGCGGGCCGAGTCGTGGTTCCCGGAGATCATCACGGTCGGCACGCCGAGGTCGGCGAGCCGGTGCAGGGCGTCGTCGAACAGCTCGACCGCGGCGAGCGGCGGCACCGCCCGGTCGTAGACGTCCCCGGACACGACCACCGCGTCCACGGACCGCTCCCGCACGGCCTCGACGAGCCGGCCGATGAAATCGGCCTGGGCCCCGAGCATGTTCACCCGGTGGAACGACCGGCCGAGGTGCCAGTCGGATGTGTGCAGCAGTCTCACGACACCGCTCCGACCCGCATGCCTCTCCCCGCCACCGCTCCACGACCAGCGCGAGCCAGGACGGCTCACTGTCAGACCCACCACGCTAACGCGTGCGGACCCCTGCTCCACCACGAACCTCGGACTGCCCCTGCCTTCTACGGCGATTCAGTGGACATATCCGCATCCATGCCGCCGTGCCGTCATTCCGGCGCGATGTCGTACTCGCGCATCCACCGGTCGAGGTACAGAGCGGTCTCCAGCCCGTTGCGGTGCAGCTGTGTGTCGAAGTGGCCCAGGGGGAGGTCGAGCATGCGGCCGAGCTGCCCGGCGTCGACGATGTCGAAGGCGGGCGAGGAGCGGTCGGCGAGGAGCGCCTGGGTCCGGGCCCGCAGGTCCTTCTCGTAGAGCTGGTCGGCGGTGGTCGGGTAGGGGCTCTTCCGCCGCTCCAGCACGGACCTGGGCACGATGTCCCGGGTGGCCCGCTTGAGGAGGCCCTTGGGGTCGCCGTCCGGTGTCTTGAGGTCCCAGGGCGTGTTGTGCACGTACTCGACGAGCCGGTGGTCGCAGAAGGGCACACGCACCTCCAGACCGGCGGCCATGCTGAGCCGGTCCTTGCGGTCGAGCAGCGCGGGCAGCCAGCGGGTGAGGTGCAGGTGGCTTATCTCACGCGTGCGGCGTTCCGACGGGGAGTCGCCGGGCAGGTGCTCGACCTCCCCGAGGGCCTCCTGGTAGCGGTCGGCGCGGTACTGCTCGAAGCGGGTGGCCGCCCGGAAGGCCGGGGAGAGCAGTTCGGGTGTGATCAGCTGCATACGGCTGAGCCAGGGGAACGCCGCCGCCTCGATGACGGCCGGGTCGTGGAACCACGCGTAGCCGCCGAAGACCTCGTCGGCCGACTCCCCGGACAGGGCGACGGTGGAGTGCTCGCGTATCCCCCGGAAGAGCAGGTGCAGTGAGGTGTCCACGTCGCCGAAGGTGTACGGCAGGTCATGGGCGCGCAGCACGGCGTCGCGGTGGGCGTCCCGGGTGAGCTCGTCGGCGGATAGTTCGATGAGCCGGTGGTCGGTGCCGATGTGGCGTGCGGCTTCGAGGGCGTAGGGGGAGTCGCGCTCCGGCCGGAAGGCGCTGGCCTTGAAGTCGGCTTCGCTGCCGGTGAAGTCCACCGCGAAGGACCGCACGGGCGGTTCACCGGCGCGGGCCTGGACCCGGGCGGCCAGCGCGGTCAGCACCGTGGAGTCCAGTCCACCGGAGAGCAGGGTGCACAGCGGGACGTCGGTGACCATCTGGCGGGACACGGTGTCCTCCAGCAGGTCCCGCACGGTGTCCGCCGCGGTGCCGAGGTCGTCCTCGTGCGGCTGCCGCCCCAGACTCCAGTACCGCTCGGTCCGCAGCCCGTCGCGGTCGTGGACGGCGACGCAGCCCGGCGGCACTTCCTCGATGTCCCGGTAGGGGGTGACGCCCGGCGACTTCATCAGGCCGAGGAGGTCGGCGAGTCCCTGGCTGTCGAGCCGGGCGCGGAAGCGCGGGTGGGCGAGGATCGCCTTCGGTTCGGAGCCGAACAGCACACCGTCCCCGAGCCGTGCGACGTAGAGGGGCTTGATGCCGAGACGGTCGCGCACCAGGAGGAGACGCTCCTCGCGCTCGTCCCACAGGGCGAAGGCGAACATGCCGTTGAGGCGCCTGACGAAGTCCTGGCCCCACTGGAGGTAGGCGCGCAGGACGACTTCGGTGTCCGAGCGGGTGCGGAAGGTGTGGCCGAACCCACGGAGTTCCTCGCGGAGTTCGCGGAAGTTGTACACCTCGCCGCTGTAACTGAGCACCACGGCCGGCCTGTCCCCGGCGGGCCGGTCCGGCTCGGGCGCCGCCATGGGCTGCCTGCCGCCTTCCAGGTCGATGATCGCCAGCCGGCGATGTCCGAGGACCGCGTGCGTGCCGACGTGGATTCCGGCGGCGTCCGGCCCTCGGCAGGCCATGGTCCGCACCATCCGCTCGACGCCGTCCACCTCCCGTGTGAGGTCGAGTCCTACGTCGGCCCAGCCTGCGATTCCGCACATGAGAAAGCTCCAACCGGATTCGGATGAGGGTTGCGGACTGCCGGGTAAAACGGCGTGCGATATGCGCTCCAACAGGGCACGAAACCCGCTGTTGGGACTCGATTAACCGCAGCTTCAAAATGACGCCGGTTTCCCCTCGACGCTCGTCGAGACTAGGCCGGAAAACCAACTCGGGCAACGTACTGAGTAGTAGGCACTTTACAGCGCCACCGGGGTCGTCGATTTTCGGTCGCACAGGGCGAGTTGAGCCCACCGGGGGCGGTTGCACGGTTCACCTTTAGTGCTATACGTTCGCTGTGGGTCGGGCTCCTGACCCCTGCGCCACGCCTTGAGCTGTGGCTTCCCGACCCTCGCAGGGCGGCCCGTCGAGACCGACGTCACGGGCGCGTACAGCCCTTCCTTCTTCCCGGCTGTGCGCAAGCGACAAGCGATAATTGAGCGAGGTTCGTGTGATCCTGCACACCGACAAACGCCAGACAATACTTCGTGAGGCACAGGCCGAGATAAGGGAGAATCAAGGCCGCATCCCGGCCGAGAACTTCTACACGGGAAAGCTCTCCGCGGCCTGGCGACGCGCGCGCGGAACAAGGGCCTACGGTGCAGGTGAGAGCCGTGACGATATCGGGGAGTTCTCCCTCGACCGTTTCCGGGAGCTGCCCGTGACGCCGCGTGAGTCACTCAAGGCGCGGCCCCTGGACTTCGCGGCCGTATCGCCGACCGAGGCCTCGAAGTATTACGAGACCACCGGCACCACGGGGCAGCCCACGCCCACCCCGCGCCGGGCCGAGGACACCATCTGGAACACCGTCTCGGTGGCCGAGGCGTGGCGCCCGCTGCTCGGCTCCGACGAGCGCGTGGTGATCCTGCTGCCGTCCGACATCGTGCCGGTGGCGGATCTGGTCGCCGGGGTCTGCGAGTACCTCGACCACGCGCACATCCGGGCCTATCCGTTCGCCACGGGCATCTCCGGCTGGGACCGGCTGGAGTCGATGTGGCGGACCTACCGCCCCACCACGGTGTTCGTCGCCCCGGGCGTGGCCCTGCAGTTCACCCGGCTGCTGGCGCAGCGCGGGCAGCTGGACGAGCTCAACTCCTCGGTCGAGCGGCTGATGCTGCTCGGCGAGGTCAACACCGCTCCCTTCCGCGCCCGGCTGGGCCGGTGGTGGAACGCCGACGTCTACGACGCCAGTTACGGCAGCACGGAGACCGGCACGCTGGCCGCCGCCTGCGCGCACGGCCGCCAGCACCTGCTGCCTGCCGCCACCTACTTCGAGCTGGCCACCCCCGAGGGCGTCGTCCCGCTGCACGACCGGGGCGGCCACGAGCGGGGACGGCTCGTCGTCACCCCGCTCAACGCGCACGCCAGGCCGCTGCTGCGGCTCGACACCGGCGACGAGGTGTCCGTCGAGGCGGACTGCCCGTGCGGCAGCGCGGCGCCCGCGATCACCGTCCAGGGACGCTCGAGCGACGGCCTGCGCGTGCGCGGCACGCCCCTGTCGGTACGCGCCGTCGAGGAGGTCGTCTACGGCGTCACCGACGCCACCGGCTACCTGCTGGAGGTGGACAGCGAGGGCACCTACGCCCGGCTGCTCCTGGAGCGCGGCATCGGCGCCGGCCGGGACGGCGAGCCCGAGGAGTGCCGGCGCGTCCAGGCCAGGTCCGAGGAACTGCTGGGGCTGCGCTGGGACGGGGTGGTGTTCGTCAACTCCCTGCCCGCCAACACCAAGAGCGGCGCCTCGCAGAAGAGCTGGAAGCGGTCCAACATCCGGGAAGTGGAGGTCGCGCGATGACCGCCACCGTGACGACGACCGCCCCCCGCGCGCCCCAGGGCCGGGGTGTGTCCGGCGGCGAACCCGACCTGTGGTGCACCTATGCCGCCGTGCGGACGCTGGCCTGGCTGGACCGCACGGACACGGTCACCGACCCGGACGGCACGGCCGCCTATCTGACCGGGCGGCGCAACGCCGACGGCGGTTACGCCTGGAGCCGGGGCATGCTCTCCGACGCCTGGGCCACCTTCTACTGCACCCAGGCGCTGCGCGACATGGGCCGCCAGGTGCCCGGCACCGAGGCCACCGCCCGCTGGCTGGAGCGCACCTGGTCCGGCGACGCCTACGCGATGCTCCCGGGGCAGGCCCCGGACGTGTGGGCCACCCACTTCTCCGCCCGCACGGCTGTCGAGCTGTGCGGCGGCCCGGTGCCCGACCGCGCCCGGCTGCTGGACTGGCTGAGCCGGCTCCAGTGCGACGGGGGCGGACTGAGCTGGTCCCCCGAGGACGCCCGGCGCGGCAAGGCCGACGTACGGGCCTGCTACTACGGGGTGATGGCCTGGCGGGCCGCCACGGACGACGGCGCCTCGGGCGAACCGCCGTGGGACGTGGAGGCGCTCACCGACTGGCTGCGCGACCGCCAGGGCGAGGAGGGCGGCTTCCGGTTCGCGCCCGCCGCCGAGGTGCCCTGCCTGTGGGCCACGTACCGGGCCGTGGGCGCGCTCGCGGCGCTCGGCCGGACGCCTCGTGATCCCGACGGCTGCCAGGAGTGGGTCATGCGCCGGCGCGGGTCCTCCGGCGCCTTCGTCCGCTGGGACGGGTACGACGTCGAGGACGTGTGGGCCTCCTTCTGTGCCGTGGGCACGCTCAAGGCGCTCGGCGCTCCCCTCTCCCCCGTCGCCGACGCCGTCACGGCCCGTATCGCCGAACTGGGCTGCCCCGGGGGCGGCTACACCTACCGGGAACCCGGGGTCGCGGCGGACGCCCTGTCCACGGCCGCCGCCGTGCTCTCGGCCGGACCCGCGGCCCCGCGCCCCGACGAGGTGCGCTGGCTGGAGGGCTGCCAACTGCCCAACGAGGGCGGCGTGATGTACATGCCGGGCCGGGGCAGCGAGGTGCGCTGCACCCTGTGGGCCCTCGCGGCCGGAGCGTTCGCCGAGGACTGGGCGGCCCGGCACCGGATCGCCGACTGGCTGGCCGAACTCCAGAACGCCGACGGCGGGTTCGGCTACTGGGAGGGACGCGGGTCCGACCTGGTGTCCACGGCCGCCGCGGTGGAGACGGCGGCCCTGCTCGGCGGACCGGACGGGCTCGGCCTCGACCTCGCCGGCGTCCTCGCCTTCGTCGACGCGTGCCGCACCGCCGAGGGCGAGCCGTTCGCGCACGGCAACGTGCCGGGCGCCGAACCGGGCCTGCGCCCGGCCCTTCAGGCCCAGCGCGTCCGGCTGCTCCTCGGCCCCGGCCTCGCCCCGCCCGACGAGGCCCGCGAGGCCGTCGGCGTCCTGCTCGCCCGCCATCGCGTGCGCGGCGGCGGTTACGCGGGCGAGGGCAACCGGGTGCCCGACCTGCTGTCCACCTACGAGGCGGTGCTGGCGGCCGACCGGGCCGGGCTCGCCCTCGACACCGGGCACGTCCGCGCCTTCACCGACCGGGTGCGCGGCGCCGACGGCACCGCGTGGAGCCCGCTGGCCCCCGGCGGCGGAGGGCCGCTCGCCGACTGTCTCGGCACCCTGCTGGCCCGGCGCCTGGCCGCGGACCCCGGCGCGTTGCCGGCCCTCGCCCTGTCCTGAACCGCCGAACGGGAGACCTCGTGCCCACGATCACCATCCGTACCCCCGAACTCCCCGTGCCCCGCCGTCGCGCCGTCGCGCTGCACCTCACCCGCTGGCTCACCGCCCGGGGCGTCCAGGCCGGCCATGTCGTCGTGCGCTTCGAACCCACCGAGGAGAGCACCGTCTTCTCCGGCGGGATGCCGGTCGAGGCCCTGCCGCACGACGGGGACGGCTCCGGCCCGCGCCACGCGTCGGTGACGTGCTGTGTGGGCCCCGACCGCGACGACGCCTTCCGCGACGGGCTCGCCCGTTGCGTCACCGAGGCGCTCGGCGCCGACGCCCGAACCCCCTTCTGCTACCTGGAGTTCCGGCCGACCTCACCCTCAGACGTCTATCTCGGCGCCGGCGAAGGGCTCCGCCGGGCCGACGGCACCGACGTGGGTCCCACCGCGCCCGCCGCCGTCTGACCGCACCGGCGCCCACGCCTCACCACCCCATGTACCACCAGCAAGGAGTACGACCATGACCACGACCATCCCCTCCCCCGAAGCGATCCACGACCGGACCCGTACCGTCCTGGCCACCCGCATCGGCGACGCCTTCACCGACGTGCCCTCCGACGCCGACCTCCAGCAGGCGCTCGGTGAGCGCTACGACAGCCTCACCGCCATGGAGTGCATCTCCGCCGTCGAGAGCGAGTTCGGCATCGAGGTGGACTTCGTCGCCGACGACGTCCGCTTCTGGTTCTCCAGCGTGGAGCGGATGGTGCGCTTCACCCACGAGCGCCTGGAGGACACGGCGGCCCTCGGGCTCGGGAGCTGACCGTGCCGGACATCCCCTTCGCCACCTCCGGCAGCACCGGCCCGCCCGTGACCTGGCTGCGCACCGAGGCCCAGTTACAGGCCGAGGCGGCACTGGTGCACGACGTGGTGCTGGGCTCCGCCCGGTTCGGCCGCATCGTGTCGTACGCGCCTCCCGGCCACCTCTACGGCCGGCTGTACGGACGGGAGCTGCCCCGGCTCGAGGACGTCCCGGTGACCGGTCTGTGGGACGAGCCGCTCACCGTGCCGCCGCTCGACGACGGCGTGCCCACCCTGCTGGTCTGTCTGCCCTCCACCTGGCAGCTGCTCGCCCGGCACACGGCGGCCCTGGCCCGGCACGGGCGGGTGACGGCCCTGCACAGCACCGGCCCGGCCACGCCGGCGGCCCACCAGGTCGCCGAACGCCTCGCGGACACCGGCTTCCGGGCGTACGAGCTGCTCGGCTCCACCGAGACCGGGGCCGTCGCCCACCGCCCCGTCGCCGGTGAGCACACAGGAGGCCTGCCCTGGCGCCTGCTGCCCGACGTGGAGGTGCTGCCGGGCGGTATCGCGGACGGCGACGGCACGGTCCGGCGCCTGAGGGTCACCAGTCCCCGGCTGGCCCGCCGCAGTGGCACCGAAGCGCCCCCGGACGACTGGGAGTTGCCCGATCTCGTCGCGCCGGTGACTCCGCGCACCTTCCACCATGTGGGGCGGGCGTCCCGGCTGGTCAAGGTGAACGGGGTGCGCTGCGACCTGGCCCGCGTGGAGGACCTGGCGCGCGCCGCCTGCCCCGGCCTCGACCTCGTCTGCGCGCCCGTCAGCGACCCGGTCCGGGGAGAGCACTACGAGGTGTTCTACGCCGGGCCCGAAACCGTCGACCCGGCGGACCTGCGCCGGCGGCTGGGCCGGCTCCCCTCGGGGCTGCCCGCGCCGCGCGCCGTGCGTCGCGTACCCCGTATCCCCCGCAGCGCCACCGGCAAGGTCCTCGCCGCCGAACTCACCGCCACCGCACGCCCCGCCCAGGAGGCCGAGCATGTCTGAAGCCCCCACACCGCAGGACGCGATCACCGGCTACGCGCACAAGGCGCGCTGGAACGCCGCGCCCGAGGCGCCGCGGCCGGGCGCACCGATGGCGCTGCCGTTGCAGGAGAGGGTGGCGGCGCGCTCCCGGGGCACGCTGACCGCCGAGGAGTGGCGCACCGCGGAGGCCGACTGGTCGGACCGGGCCGATGCCCGCTACCGGGCGACCGTCCAGCGCGCCCCGCTCGGCACCGACGCCCCGCCGGTGCGCGTGGGGGTGAAGGACACCGTGGACGTGGCCGGCTTTCCCACCCGGCTGGGCCTGCGCGGCCACCGTCACCACGCCCGGCTCTCGAACCCCGCGATCGCCGCCCTGCCGCCCGCACTCGCGGCCGTGACCGCCAAGGTCGTCACCACCGAGCTCAACATCGGGGTGGGCTCGGAGTGCGTCAACCCGTATATTCCGCGGATCGACCCGGGCGGCTCCAGCACCGGTACGGCCGTGTCGGTGGCCGCCGGCATCTGCGACCTCGGCCTCGGCACGGACGTGCTGGGCTCGGTGCGCTGGCCCGCCGGGCAGTGCGGAACGGTGGGACTGCGGATGACGCAGCGCGCCTCCCTGCTGGAGGGGGTCTTCCCGCTCTCCCCGCCCATGGACGCCCTCGGCTGGGTCACCCGGAGCGCGGCGGACCTCGCCTACCTGTGGCCGCTTCTCGGACTCGACCGGCTCGGCGCCCAGCACCCGGCCGGCGAGGGTCCGTACCGGATCGGTGTCGTGGCGAACGCCGAAGGGCCCGAGGGCACCTGTGGGCCCATCATGCGCGGGGCACTGGAGACGGCCTGCGGGCATCTGGAGGCGAGCGGTCAGAAGGTCGGCCCGGTAAGGGTCGACGACCTGTGGGCGCTGCGCGGTCCCGCCTGGGAGCTGTGCGCGCGGCAGGCCTGGGACGCCTACCAGGTGTGGCGGCCCTGGGTGCCCGCCGACCTGCACGAGACCACCCGGGGCGCCCTGGAGGTGGGGGCCAAGGTCCCGGACGAGCGCTACGCCTGGATCCTGGAGCGCCTGGCGCACACCCGCGCCACGGTCGAGGGCGACTTCGACGCCGCGGGCGTCGACGCCTGGCTGCTGCCCCTGGACCCGGCCGCCCCGCCGGACCTGGCCGCCGCCGACGCCCGGGTGTCGACCATCCCGTCCCCCGAGGACCCCGACTACGACCTGCGGGTGGCCTACACACCGCTCGCCAGCTTCGCCGGGCTGCCCGCGCTCACCCTGCCGGTCGCACGGGACGAGCGCGGCGCGCCGCTGTGCGTCCAGCTCATCGCCCGCCGGGACCACGAACCGCTGCTGATCCGGCTGGCCGGGCTGCTGGAGGAGGCGGTCGGCCCGCTCGGCTTCCGGCCGAGCTGAAGGGGCGGGTTCGCACATCCGCCCGCACCAGGACGACGGAAGGCAGTCATGCCCCTCCCCCGCTCATCCGACGACAGCCGATCGCCCGACACCCGGGTGCGTGACCTGCTGGACCGCAGCACCGCCCCACTGGAACCGACGCCCGCCGAGCACTCCCGTATGGCGGCGGCCCGCCGCGCCCTGGCCGGCCTCGACGGCTCCCGGCACGTCTACGGCGTCACCCACGGTTTCGGCCCGCTGGTGGACCATCCCGCCGACCCGGACCCGGCCCGTCAGGGGACCGGCCTCATCTCCCACCTGGCCACCGGGCAGGGGGATCCGCTGCCGCCCGAGGTGACCCGGACCATGGTCTGGCTGCGGCTGCGCGGCATGGCCCTGGGGCACTCCGCCGTCGCGCCGGAGACTTGGCAGCGCCTCGCCGACCTGGTGAACGCGGGCTTCGTCCCCGTGGTGCCGAGCGAGGGCAGCCTGAGCGCGAGCGGCGACCTGGTGCCCCTGGCCCACGCCGCACTGGCGTTCGCAGCGGACGGCGCGGGTCAGGCATGGTGCCGGGGCCCTGAGGGCGAGTGGCGGCGTGCGGACGCGGCGTCCGCGCTGGCCACGCTGGGCCTGCCGCCCGTCGTATGGGAGGCCCGGTCCGCGCTCGCCTTCGTCAACGGCAGCAGCGCCTGCCTGGCCCGCGCCCTGCACACCCACCGGGAACTCGGCGCGCTCACCCGGGCCGCCGCGGTGGTCACCGGCCGTACGGCCGCGCTGCTCGGCGCCTCGGGCGAACCCTACGAGGACGCCCTGCAGCGGGTGCGCAACCAGCCCGGGCAGCGCACGGCCGCAGCGTGGATCCGGGCCGAACGCACCGCGTCCGGCGCCGGGACCGGTACGGCACCCGGCCCGGACCGGCCGCTCCAGGAGCGCTATTCGCTGCGGTGCGCCCCGCAGGTGCTGGGGGCCGTCCTGGACCAACTGGACCTCCAGGGCTCGGTCCTGACCGACGAGGCCGAGGGGTGCAGCGACAACCCCGTGCTCGTCGACGGCACCCTGCTGCACGGCGGCAACTTCCACGCCGCGCCCGTCGCGTTCGTCTCCGAGACGCACGCCTGCGGTGTCCACCAGGTGGCCTACCTGCTGGAGCGGCAGCTCGCCCTGGTGCTGGACCCGGCCGCCAACGGCGGTCTGCCGCCGCTGCTGACGCCACGGCCCGGCGCCGGGAGCGGCTTCGCCGGCGTGCAGATCGCCGCGAGTTCCCATCTGAGCCGGCTGCGTCAGCTGGGCCATCCGGCCTCCCTGACGGCCGTACCGACCAATCTGCACAACCAGGACCAGGTGCCGCTCGCCCTCAACAGCGCCAACGCCGTCGCGCAGATGACCGAACGGGCCTGGTGGATCCTCGGCTCGCTGCTCCTCGCGGTCAACCAGCTCGCCCATCTGACGGGGCACCAGGACCGTGAGGAGGGACGGCTGTGGCGGGAGCTGCGGGAGGAGTTCCCGCCCCTTGACCGGGACCGTCCGCTCGCCGAGGAGATCACCCGGGCGGCCGGGCGGGCCCGGGCCCGTTTCCTGCCGCTCGCCGTCACCGACCCCGACCCGGGCCCCGACGCCACCCCCGCGGACGCGCCTCGCGCCGCGGCGGTGTGACGCCCACTTCCACGGAGGACAACCATGACCGCCACGCGCCTGTTGTTGCCGGCCCGTGCCCTTCAGCAGCCCGAATGGGCCTCGCTCGACGAACTCAAGGACGTCCTGCTCTCGCTGGAGTCCAAACCGCCCTTGGTGGACGCCACCGCCTGCGCCGACCTCACCGCCGAACTCGGGCGGGCCGCGCACGGCGAGGCCTTCGTGCTGCAGGCCGGAGAGTGCGCCGAGCGGTTCGCCGACGCCAACCCCGAGACCGTGCTCGCCAAGACGGACGAACTGCACCGGCTGGCCGACGAGTTCACCGAGGCGAGCGGTCTTCCCGCCGTCCGGATGGGGAGGATCGCCGGGCAGTACGCCAAGCCGCGCTCCAGCCCGACCGAGACCCTGCCCGACGGCACCGTGCTGCCCGTCTACCGCGGGGACGCCGTCAACGCCCCCGAGCCCACCCCGGCGGCGCGCACCGCGCTGCCGTCCCGGCTGCTGCTGGCCCACCGCAACGCCGGTACGACCCTGAGCACCCTGCTCGAACGGGACATGGGCCTGGCCGGGCGGACGGCGTCCCAGCGCACGTACGCCGGACACGAGGCGCTGCTCCTGGAGTACGAACAGGCCCTGGTGCGCCCCGACGCGGACGGGGGCCGCTACGGCTCCTCCGGCCACTTCCTGTGGATCGGCGACCGGACCCGTCAGCCCGACCACCAGCACGTGCAGTTCGCGGCGTCGGTCAGCAATCCGGTCGGGGTGAAGATCGGCCCCAAGGCCTCGCCCGAGGACGTCCGCACGCTGGTGCGGACGCTCGGCGATCCGCGCCGTCCCGGCAGGCTCTCCCTGATCGTGCGGATGGGCCGGGACGACATCGTCCCGAAGCTGACCGCCCTGCTGGGGGCGCTCGGTGACGAGGCCGCAGGCGTGGCCTGGATCTGCGACCCGATGCACGGCAACACCCGGGTCAACGGCGCCGGGCAGAAGAGCCGCGTGGTGGGCGACGTCGTCGCGGAGATCGAGGGCTTCGTGTCGGGCCTGCACGCGCACGGCCTGCGTCCGGCCGGTCTGATGCTGGAGACGGCCCACGGCCCTGTCACCGAGTGCGTCGACACGGCGGCGGAGCTGGCCTCGCCCACGCCCTTGCCCCGCTACGAGTCGGCCTGCGACCCGCGGCTGAGTCCGCACCAGGCCGGCGAGGTGGTGGCCCGTACGGCGGCACTGCTGTGAGGCGGCGCGCCGCCGCGCCCGCACGCGCGCCGCCGGGGCGCTCGGCGGCATCCGAATCCGAGAGAAGAACCAGACCCAAGAAGGGGAACAGCACATGGAGTTCCGCCGGCTCGGCCAGAGCGGCCTCGTGATCAGCGAGATCGCCTACGGCAACTGGATCACCCACGGTGCCCAGATCGACGAGGAGGCGGCGCACGCCTGCGTGCGCGCCGCGCTCGACGCGGGCATCACCACGTTCGACACGGCCGACGTGTATTCCGAGACCCGCGCCGAGACCGTGCTCGGCAAGGCGCTCGCCGGTCAGCGGCGCGAGGGCCTCGTGCTCGCCACCAAGGTGTGCCACCCGGTGGGGCCCGGCCCCAACGACCGCGGTCTGTCCCGCAAGCACGTCGTCGAGGGCTGCGAGGGCTCGCTGCGGCGGCTCGGCACCGACTACGTCGACCTCTACTACGCGCACCGCTACGACCCGGCCGTTCCGCTCGAGGAGACCATGCTGGCCTTCGCGGACCTGGTCCGCTCCGGCAAGGCCCTCTACATCGGCGTGAGCGAGTGGACCGCCGAGCAGATCAGCCGCGCCGCCGGCCTGGCCAGGGAGCTGCGCGTCCCGCTGGTGGCCAGCCAGCCGCAGTACTCCATGCTGTGGCGGGTCATCGAGTCGCAGGTCGTGCCCGCCTGCGAGCGGGAGGGGCTCGGCCAGGTCGTCTGGTCGCCGCTGGCCCAGGGCATCCTGAGCGGCAAGTACCTGCCCGGCGCCGCGGCACCCGCGGGTTCCCGGGCGAGCGCCGAGGCCGGCAAGGGCTTCGTCGACATGCTGGTCGGCCACTGGATGAACGACGAGGGGGCGCTGCGGGCCGTCCAGGAGCTGGGGCCGGTCGCCTCTGACCTCGGACTGACGATGAGCCAGCTCGCCGTCGCCTGGGTCCTCCAGAACCCCTCCGTCTCCGCCGCCATCATCGGCGCGAGCCGTCCCGAGCAGGTCAAGGAGAACGCCGCGGCCTCCGGCGTGCGCCTGGAACCGGCTGTGCTGGACCGCATCGACGAGATCCTCTCGGCGTACATCGTGCGGGACCCGGCGAGGACGGGCTGACCTGTCGCGGGGCCGGTCGCGGGAACGAACGGGACACACGGACGGGGGCCGACAGCGCAGGGAGAGGAGTATGAACGGCGTGGACGACACGGACGTCGCGGGCGGCGCTCGGGAGGTGGGCCGTCCCGGATCCTCCGGAAGGGCGGTGATCGTGACCGGCGGCAGCCGGGGGCTCGGGCGGGAGACCACTCTCCGGCTCGCCGCGCAGGGATGCGATCTCGCCGTGTGCGGCCGCGACGAAGCCTCGCTGAAGGCGGTGGCCGAGGAGGTGCGCGCCCGGCACGGTCGCAGCCTCCACACGGAGCGGCTGGACGTCCTCGACGACTCCGCCCTCGCGGCGTTCGTACGGGAGTCGGCCGCCCGGCTCGGCCGGGTGCACGGCCTCGTGACCGTCGCGGGCGGGGCGCGCGGCACGGACCTGCGCGACACGGAGCCGTCCGACTGGGACCTGACGTGCCGGCTGAACGTCACCCATCCGGCGGTCGCCCTGCGCGAGGCCGCCGACCACCTGGCCGGGACGGGGGGCAGCGCCGTGCTGGTCTCCTCCGTCTCCGGCTGGAAGCCCGCACCGCCCGCCCAGTACGCGGCGGCCAAGGCGGCGCAGATCCACATGGCCTCGTCCCTCGCCCGTGAGCTGGGGCCGCGAGGGGTCCGGGTCAACTGCGTGTCGCCCGGCTCGATGCTGATCGAGGGCAAGGGCTGGGCCAGGCTCCGGGACGAGGACCCGCGGGCCTACCGCGCGTTCGAGAAGGAGTTCCCCGGTGGCCGTCTGGTCGATCCGCGGGATGTCGCCGAGGTGATCGCCTTCCTGCTCTCGGACCGGGCGCGGGGCGTCAACGGCGCGAACATCCCGGTGGACGGCGGCCAGAACGCACCGAGCGCCTACGGCTACTGAGCCGGTCCCGGCCGGGAACAGGGCGATGTTCCCGGCCGGGACGCCCGGGATCAGCCATCCAGGCCCTCGTGCCCCACATGGGAAACACCCTGCACATTGAGTTGATCCTGCACATCGTCGAGCAGTTCACGCAGCAACTCGGCAAGCGCTTCGCGCCGCTCCGGGCCCAGGCGTTCCAGGAGCTGTGCCTCGCGGGCGAGCACCCGGTCCACGGTGCGCTCCACCAGCTCGTGTCCCGCCGGGGTCAGTTCGACCAGGACCGCGCGGCTGCGACCGGGCGCGGGGCGGCGGGTGACCAGGTCGTCGCGCTCGGCGCGCGCGACCCGCTGCGAGATGGCCCCCGCGGTGACCAGGGAGTGCACGGCGAGGTCCCGGGTGCTCATGGTGTAGGGCTTCCCGCTGCGGCGCAGCACGCTGAGCAGGTCCAGGGTGGCCGGGTCGACCCCCGCCTCGGCGAGCACCCGCCGGCGGTCGTCTCCGAAGTGCTTGGCGAGCTGCCAGATCCTCGTGACCACGCCGATGGAACCCACCGGAGTCTGGGGCCGCTCACGGCTCCAGGCAGCCGCGATGGCATCCGCCGGGTCTTCTCCCGCCGGCCGGCGATCGCTTTCCTCTGATGCCCTCATGAGCTCACCCTCCACACTGACCTGCTACATTTAGATCTGAATTTAGCACTAAACATTCGCGCTCCGGCGCACCGTCGAAACCGAGTGGTGATATGCGCACGCAGACACGGAAAGCGAGTCCGAAGGCCGGGGCAGAGGCCGGGGCCGCCACCACGGCCGGCCCTCCCCGAGCCACCGGGCGGGACTGGGCGGGACTCACCGTGGTCCTGCTCGCGATGTTCATGAGCCAGATCGACATGTTCATCGTGAACGTCGCGGCTCCGGGGATCCAGGCGGACCTGAACGCCGGGTTCGGCCAACTCCAGTTCGTCATCGACGGATACGTGATCGCCTACGCAGCGGGCATGGTAACCGGCGGCCGGCTCGGCGACCGGATCGGCCGCAAGCGCACCTTCCAGTACGGGGTGGCCACCTTCACCCTGACCTCCCTGCTGTGCGCGCTCGCACCCAGCCCGGGCACGCTGATCGCGGCCCGGGTCCTCCAGGGCCTGTCGGCCGCGGTGATGACACCGCAGGTGCTCTCCCTCATCCGGGCCGTCTTCGTACACGAGCGCGACCGGGCCCGAGCGGTCGGGGCCTACGGTGCCTCCATCGGCGCGGGCGTCATCGCCGGCCTCGTCGGCGGCGGCCTGCTGCTCGACCTCGACGTGGCCGGTCTGGGCTGGCGCATGATCTTCCTGATCAACGTGCCGATCGGCGCGGCGATCCTGTGCGCTGCCGTGCCCGCGATTACCGAGAGCCGCAGCGCCGATCTGCCGCGGCTCGACATCATCGGCGCCGTCTTCACCGCCGTGCTGCTGCCGCTGGTGCTCATCCCGCTGATCCTCGGCGGTGAGCACGGCTGGCCCTGGTGGACGTACGGCTGCTTCGCTCTCAGCGCGGCCGGCGCCGTGGCCTTCCTGCGCTGGGAGCGCCGGACGGAGGACCGGGGCAACGACCCGCTGCTGCCGAGCCGGCTGCTGCGGGCCAAGGGCTTCCCGCTGAGCATGGGCACCGTGCTGCTGTTCTTCTCCGGCAACGCCGGGCTGTTCCTGGTCCTCACGTACCACCTCCAGTCGGGCCTGAAGCTGACGCCGCTGGCCGCGAGCATGGTCTTCGTGCCGCTCGGCCTCGGCTTCATCGCCGCCTCGGCGGCCTGCCGCAGGCTCGCCGCCCGGTTCGGCATCGGGGTGTCGGTGGCGGGCGGCCTCGTCATGGCGGTCTCGCTCGCGGCCGTGCCCGCCGTCACCGGCCTGGACGGCACCAGCCAGGCGATCGGGCTCGCCGCGGTGATGGGGGTCTCCGGATTCGGGCAGGGCCTGGTCGTCGCGCCCCTGGTGGACACCGTCCTCTCCCGGGTCCACCCGGACGACGCCGGCGCCGGATCGGGTGTGCTGAACACCGTCACCCAGGCGGGCATGGCCTTCGGCGTTGCGGTCATCGGGGCCCTGTACCGCGGCTTCCTGGGTACCAATCCACAAGCGCCGGGTCCGGACACCGGCCTGGCCGAGTTCGCGGAGGCCTTCGACCTCACCGCCTACGTCCTCGCGGCACTCGCCGTCGGCACCGCGCTGCTCGCCGTACGGCTGGGCCGCGTTCCCGCGAGCGCGGGACCCGCGGCGGGTGCGGATACCGAAGGCGTCCGGGTCCGGGACGGCCTCCCCGCCGTTCACCCGGACGATCCGACGGGCGCCGACGCGCGCGCCGGTGACAGCGGCGCCGACCGCGTCCGCCGCACGGACCGGTAGCCGCCATCGGCGGCAGACGGCCCGGCCTTCACCGCTCCGTCCCCTTGCCGGCCCGGCCGAGGCGGGCGGAGCGCGTTCCCGTGCGCGACGGCCCCGACGGTGCTCCGCGGGCCGTCGCGCGCCACCCACGGCGCCCGCCCCACGCCGGCCCGCCGCTCGACCGGCGGGTACGTGGCTGACGTCGCCTCAGGCGTCGCCGTACGCCTCCCCGCCCGGTTCGAACACGGCCGTCCCGGCGGTCGTGTCGGCGAGCCAGGCACGGAAGGCGTCCACATCGGCGTCCGGGAGGGCGAGTTCGATCGTGACCGCCTCGCCGTAGTGCACGTCCCGTACCTCGCGGCCGGTGGTGCGCAGGTCGTTCTCCAGCTTGCCCGCCCGCTGGTGGCCGACGGTGACGGTGGCCAGGCGGAACCTGCGGCGGGTGCGCGAGCCGAGGGTGTCCAGGGCCTCGCCGACCGCTCCGCCGTAGGCCCGGATGAGACCGCCGGCGCCGAGCTTGACCCCGCCGAAGTAGCGGGTGACGACGGCGACGACGTACCGCATGTCGCGGCGCAGCAGCATCTGGAGCATGGGGACGCCCGCGGTGCCGCCGGGCTCGCCGTCGTCGCTGGCCTTCTGGACCGAGGCGTCGGCGCCGATGACATAGGCCCAGCAGTTGTGGTTGGCCGCGGCGTGCTCCTTGCGGACCGCGGCGATGAAGGCCTGGGCCTCCTGCTCGGTGGCCGCCGGGGCGAGGGCGCACAGGAAGCGGGAGCGGTTGACCTCGGTCTCGTGCACGCCCGCGCGTGCGACCGTGCGGTATTCGTCCTGCATCCGGCCAGCCTATGCGGGCGCCCGGGAGCGGCCCGGACCGGTCCGCCGTTACTTCTCCTTCCGGCCCCGGGGCACGATCACGGACGTGAGCAGCGCGGTGCCGGGGGCGAGGGACCGCCAGGTCGCGCCGCGCCAGGACAGGACGGCGATCGCCGAGGTGGGGAACTTCGTACGGACCCGCTCCAGGGTGTCGTCGAGCCCGTCGGCGGCGAGTGCCACGACCAGTTCCTCCAGGCCGGGGTTGTGCCCGATCAGCAGCAGCGTCTCGACCTCGGCGGGCACCTCCTGCGCGACGGCCAGCAGGCCGGAGGGACCGGCGGCGTACAGCCTCCGGTCGTGGCGGACCGGCGGGGGCGTGCCCCACTGGCCGGCGGCCAGGTCCCAGGTCCGGCGGGCGCGTACGGCCGTGGAGCACAGCGCGAGGTCCGGCAGGCAGTCGGCCTCGGCCAGCGCGCGTCCGGCCGCGGGGGCGTCCCGGCGGCCGCGCGGGGCGAGGGGGCGTTCGTGGTCGGCGACGCCCACGGGCCAGGCGGACTTGGAGTGCCGCAGGACGACCAGGCGGCGCAGTGGGCCGGCTCCGGCACGCTCGATCATGACGGGGATCCCAGGTCGCGGGTGAGGTCGAGGCCGAGGAGCCGGTCGGCGTACGCGTACGTCTCGAAGCGCGCGCCGTCGGGCAGCTCCGGCTCGGTCTCGACATCGTGCAGGATGTCCAGTACCCGGGGCAGGTCCAGGTCATCCTCCCAGGCGTCGCGCAACCGCCGGCGCACCTCGTCGGGGACGGGCCGCGAGGGCAGCCTGGCCCAACGGGCGACCGCGCCGCGCCACCGCGCGAGGGTGTCCCGGGCCTCGTCGAGCGCGGCCGCCTCCAGCAGGGCGGGGGCGCTGTGGTGCCGGGCGAGCAGGGCGAGGCGCAGGACACCGGGGTCGGCGCCGTCCCGCGTGTCCGGGTGTGCGGAAGGGTCCGGGATGTCGGGCTGTGCGGGGGCGACATCGATCCGCACACCGTCCGTCGCCGTGCCGCCCTCGACCGCGACGTGGATGACCTGCGCCTCGCCCAGCCCGGCACTCACGTCGGGGCTGTCCTCGAAGGGCCGGATGCCGAGCGCCGCGGCGCCGGCGCGCAGCTCCGCCTGTCGTCGCCCGCCGGTCAGCAGGGCCCACACGGGTGTGCCGCCGAGCTCCAGGGCCCGGACGAGCAGGTCGGCGACGAGCAGCACCCGCAGGCTCGTCGTGTCGAAGTCGGGCGCGTGCACCTCGACACGGGTCAGGCCCCGGCGGGCCGGGGCGGCGTCGACCGGCTCGCCGCTACGGGCGTCGATGATGCGCAGCACGAGGCGAGCGTAGGCGGGTGGGCGCGCACACGCAGGCATGTTCGGCGTTTTCAGGCCACCGTGGCGGGAAGCGCCCCACCAATGGCGTGCCCGGCACCAGGGCCGGGCAGGCTTCAGGCCAGCGTGCCCAGGAAGCGCACGTGGGGCCGCTGTTCGGGTCCTTCGCGGCTGACGGCGGCCCGCACCCCGTACACCTCCGCGATGAGCTCTTCGGTGAGGACGTCACCCGGAGCACCGCCCGCCACGACCGTCCCCCCGCGCAGGACGACGACCCGGTCGCAGTACATCGCCGCGAGGTTGAGGTCGTGCAGCGCGACGACGGTGGTGACCGGGAGGCCGGTGACCAGGGCGAGCAGGTCCAGCTGGTGGTGGATGTCGAGGTGGTTGGTGGGCTCGTCCAGGAGGAGTTCCCGGGGTTCCTGCGCGAGCGCGCGGGCGATCTGCACCCGCTGGCGTTCGCCGCCGGACAGGGTGTGCCAGGGCTGTCCGGCCCGGGCGGCGAGCCCGGTGCGCTCCAGGGCGGCGTGGATCGCCCGCTCGTCGTCCGCCGAGGCGGGTGTCCAGGCGCGGCGGTGCGGGACGCGGCCCAGCCGTACGACGTCCAGAACCGTCAGTTCGACCTGTGTGTCGGCCTGTTGCTCGACCATGGCGAGGCGGCGGGCGATGGTGCGCCGGGGCAGGTCACCGAGCGAGGTGCCGTCGAGGGTGACGACCCCGGCGGTCGGCGTGAGCAGCCCGGCCAGCAGTCGCAGCAGCGTGGACTTGCCGGAGCCGTTGGGGCCGAGGACGCCGACGGTGGAGCCGGGTTCGGGGGCGAGGGCGACGCCGTCGAGGATGAGGCGCCCGTCGGTACGGCGGCTGACCCGGTCCGCCCGGAGCCCGGCCCGCACCTGCGTCTGCGTCTCACTGGTCGGTGTCTCGGTCATCGCACCCTCCGTGTCCGGTAGAGCACCGCCACGAACGCCGGCACCCCGATCAGCGAGGTCACGACCCCCACCGGCACCTCCTGCGGATCCAGGACCGTACGGGCCAGGGTGTCCACCCAGACCAGGAACACCGCACCGGCGAGGGCGGTGATCGGCAGCAGCCGGGCGTGCCCGGGTCCGGCCAGCGCCCGGGCGGCGTGCGGCAGGACCAGCCCGACGAAGCCGATCGCCCCGGCGGAGCTGACCAGCGCGGCCGTGAGCAGGGCGGTGACGCACAGCAGCACCAGGCGGGTGCGGGCCACGGACACCCCGAGCGCGGCCGCAGCGTCCTGCCCGAAGGCGAAGGCGTCGAGGGTGCGGGCGTACGACAGGCACACCACCAGCGCCACGGCCAGGACGGCGAAGCACAGCCACACGTCGGTCCACCCGGCCCCGCCGAGCGAGCCGAGGAGCCAGAACAGCACGCCCCGGGTCGTCTCGGCGTCGGCGGCGGTCAGCACGACGAAGGAGGTGAGCGCGGAGAAGAGCTGCATGGCGGCGACGCCCGCGAGGACGACCCGGTCGGTGGTGTCGCCGAGGGTGTGGCTGAGCAGCAGCACCAGCGCGAAGGAGACCAGGGCGCCGAGGAACGCCCCCGCGGACACCGAGACGACTCCGCCGCCCACGCCCAGCACGACGATGACGACCGCGCCGGTGGAGGCGCCCGAGGACACCCCGAGCACGAACGGATCGGCGAGCGGGTTGCGCAGCAGCGACTGCATCACCGCCCCGCACACGGCGAGTCCCGCCCCGCACACGGCCGCGAGCAGGGTGCGCGGCAGCCGCAGCTGCCAGACGATCCCGTCCCGGATCGGCGTCAGGTCGGAGCTGCCGAGCCCGACGTGCGAGGCGACGACGGACCACACGTCCCCGACCCGGATGTCGGCCGGTCCGATGGTGATCGCCAGGGCCACGGAGACCACCAGCAGCAAGGCGCCCGCGACACCGAGCGCCGGTCCGCGGACGGTCACTTCACGAGCCCGAACTCACGCAGTCCGGCCGCGACCTTCTCCACGCCCTCGACGGTGCGGATGGTCGGGTTCATGGCCTGCCCGCTGAGCAGCACGTACCGCTTGTTCTTGACGGCGTCCATGTTCTTGGTGACCGGGTCGGACTCCAGGAAGGCGATCTTCCGCTTCGCCGACTCGGCGGTCTCCGAGTTGCGCGTGAGATCGCCGATGACCAGGACGTCGGGGTTGCGGTCGGCGACCGTCTCCCAGTTGACCTGCGGCCATTCCTCGTGCGTGTCGTCGAAGGCGTTCTCGGCGCCGAGGGCACGCGTCATGATGCCGGGCGCCCCGCAGCAGCCGGCCATGTAGGGCGACTCGGAGTTGGCGAACCAGTACAGAAGGGAGACGTCCGAGGCGTCGACGCCCCGCGTGGCCTTCTTCATCCGCTGCTGGAGGGAGGCCACGAGCTTGTCGCCGCGGTCCTTCACTCCGAACACGGTCGCGAGGTCCCGCACCTCGCCGTAGACGGCGTCGATGCCCAGCGCCTTGTCGCGCTTGCCGTCGCCGCCGCCCGAGTTGTCCTTGCCGGCGCAGTCGGACGGGGAGACGTACGTGGGCACGCCGAGCTTCTCGAACTGGTCGCGGGTGGCGACGCCGCCCTTGCCGAGGGTGGAGACGAAGGACGCGGCGACGAAATCGGGCTCGGAGTCCAGGACCCGTTCGAAGGAGGGGTTGTTCTCGGCGATGCGCGGCACCTTCGCGTTGGCCTTCTCCAGCCCCTTCATCACGGGGTCGGTCCAGGTGGCCGTGCCGGCTATTCGGTCGGCGAGGCCGAGGGAGAGCAGGATCTCGGTGGTGCCCTGGTTGAGGGAGACGGCGTGCCGGGGCGCCTTGTCGACCCGGACCTTCCGGCCGCAGTTGTCGAGGGTGGCGGACGCCTTGGCCTTGGGGGCCTCGGAGCCTGCGCAGCCGGTCATGAGCAGGGAGCAGGCCGCGAGCAGGACGGCGGCGCGGGCGGGTCGGGCGAGGGGCAAGGAAACCAGTCCTCAGACGTCGAGGGCCCGATCGCGGAGCCCGGTCGTACGGTGCTCCCCCACCGCCGGCCGGCCGCGGGGGCCGCCAGCAGGTCTTCGGACTCGGGTTCATCCGGTGCGGGGCGCCTTCCCGTACGGCATACGAGCCGTTCAGTGGCCGCGGCCCCGCCCGTCCCCCTCACCGCTGCGCGTCAGTTCCGGATTCGCACCGGATTCCCTGACCCACGTACATGGGTTCGACTGGCCTCGGCAAGCTATCACGGAGGATCCGGGGGGAATCACGACGCACCCTGCGTCGTTGCCCGGACAGCAGCTCTTCCACGACTCCCGAGGAGGCCGCCGGTGTACGGCGACGACGCAACGGTCCGCAGGATCCTCACCGAGCTCGGCGACACCTGGGCCGTGGTGGGCCTGTCGTCGAACCGGCAGCGCGCGGCGTACGGCGTCGCCGCCGTGCTCCAGCGCTACGGCAAGCGCGTCGTGCCCGTGCACCCCAAGGCGGAGACCGTGCACGGCGAGCAGGGGTACGCGAGCCTGGCGGACATCCCCTTCGACGTGGACGTCGTGGACGTGTTCGTGAACAGCGACCTCGCCGGAGCGGTCGCGGACGAGGCCGTCGCGAAGGGCGCCGGGGCGGTGTGGTTCCAGCTCGGCGTCGTCGACGAGGCGGCGTACGACCGCACCCGGGCCGCGGGCCTGGAGATGGTGATGGACCGCTGCCCGGCGATCGAGATCCCCCGGCTCGGGCCTTCATAATCGAGCGCATGACCCACGCTTCCTCCCCTGCGAACTCCGCTGCCCCGCAACACTTCCCCGTCGTCGTCGTGGGCGCCGGTCCCGCCGGACTGACCATCGGCAACATCCTGCGGGCCGCCTCCGTGGACTGTCTGGTGCTGGAGACCGAGACCCGGGAGTTCATCGAACAGCGGCCCCGGGCCGGTGTCATCGAGGAGTGGGCCGTACGGGGCCTGGAGAAGCGGGGCCTCGCCCGGAATCTGCTGGACCGCGCCGAGCTGCACACCTCGTGCGAATTCCGTTTCGACGGAGAGCGGTACCGGTTCCACTACGGCGAGATGACGGGCAGTCATCACTTCGTCTACCCGCAGCCGTTGCTGGTGACGGACCTGGTGCGCGAGTACGCCGACGTGCGCGGCGGGGAGATCCGCTTCGGGGTCCGGGACGTCGAGGTGCAGGACATCGACACCGACCGGCCGTCCGTGTCGTACACCTGCCCGGAGACGGGTGAACAGCGGCTCGTGCACTGCGACTTCGTGGCCGGCTGCGACGGGGCGCGCGGAGTGACGCGGGCCTCGCTGCCGCCGGAGCGGGTCCGGGTCGCCCGGCACGACTACGGCATCGGCTGGCTGGCGCTGCTCGCCGAGGCCCCGCCATCGGCCGACTGCGTGCTGTTCGGCTGTCACGGGAACGGCTTCGCGGGCCAGATGCCCCGCAGCCCGGAGGTGACCCGCTACTACCTCCAGTGCCCGCCGGGCGACGACCCGGAGAACTGGCCGCACGAGCGCGTCTGGGCGGAGCTGCGGCAGCGGCTCGGGGCGGCCGGTGTGCCGCCGCTGACGGAGGGGCGGCTGATCGAGAAGCGCGTCCTGGACATGCACGACTACGTGGTCGAGCCGATGGTGCACGGCCGGCTGTACCTCGCCGGCGACGCGGCCCATCTGGTCGCCCCCATCGCCGCCAAGGGCATGAACCTCGCCCTGCACGACGCCTTCCTGCTCGGCGACGCCCTGGCGGACCGCCTGACCGACGGGGACGACAGCGGCCTCGGCGGCTACGCGGAGGCCTGCCTGCGGCGGGTGTGGGACTACCAGGAGTTCTCACAGTGGCTGGCCGAGGTGTTCCACGGGGCGGCGTCGGGCGACCCGTACCGCGCGGGCACCTCGATCGCACGGCTGCGCCGCCTGTTCTCGTCGCCCGTGGCGGCCGCCGCCTTCGCCGAGCGGTACCTGGGGACGGCCGAGCGGTACTGATTCAGTCGTGCGGGGGGCGGTCGCTGAGACGGTGGTCGGCCACGTTCAGCGCCTCGTCCACGAGTCGGCGCAGATGGCCGTCGCGAAGTGAGTAGATCACGCGGCGGCCCTCTTTGCGTGTGTCCACCAGGCCCGCGAGACGCAGCCGCGCCAGGTGCTGGCTGACGGCGGGCCGTGCCGCCCCGCACGCCTCCGTGAGGGTCGTGACATCGGCCTCTCCCCCGGTCAGCGCGTGCAGCAGGGCGAGCCGGGTCCGGTCCCCCAGGAGGGCGAGGAGTTCGGCGGCGAGCGCCAACTGTTCCTCGCCGGGGCTGCGCGGATGCGCATCGTGCGCAGGTGACAGGTGCATGCGTGCGCTCATACGCACATAATGGCCCTGTGGGCGTGTGCACGTCCACTCCCGCGCACCGGAAGGGGACCCACGTGAGCGACCGGCACGAGCACTCCCACCCTCACCACCACCGGCACAGCCTGCGCCACCGGCTGTCCCACCTCCTCACCCCCCACTCTCACGAGACGGCCGACAAGGTCGACTCCGCCCTGGAGTCCTCGGCCCGCGGGATGCGGGCGCTCTGGGTCTCGCTCGCGGTGCTCGGCGTGACGGCCCTGGCCCAGGCGTTCGTGGTGGCCGTCTCCGGCTCGGTGGCACTGCTCGGGGACACCGTGCACAACGCCGCGGACGCGCTGACCGCCGTGCCGCTCGGGATCGCCTTCGTACTGGGCCGGCGCGCGGCCACCCGCCGCTTCACCTACGGCTACGGGCGGGCGGAGGATCTGGCGGGTCTCGTGATCGTGCTGACGATCGCCGCGTCCGCGGCCTTCGCGGGCTGGACCGCGATCGACCGCCTCCTCGACCCGCGCCCGGTCCAGCACGTCCCGGCGGTCGCCGTGGCGGCTCTCGTCGGATTCGCGGGCAACGAGTGGGTGGCCCGCTACCGCATCCGGGTCGGCCGCGCGATCGGCTCGGCCGCGCTGGTCGCCGACGGACTGCACGCCCGCACCGACGGCTTCACCTCACTGGCCGTGCTGCTGGGCGCCGGCGGCTCGGCCCTGGGCTGGCAACTGGCCGACCCGATCGTGGGGTTGGCGATCACGGCGGCCATCGCGCTGGTGCTGCGGGACGCGGCGCGGGAGGTGTTCCGCCGGGTGATGGACGCGGTCGACCCGGACCTGGTGGACCGGGCCGAGAAGGCCCTGACCGAGGTTCCCGGGGTGCGCGGGGTGGGCGAACTGCGGCTGCGCTGGATCGGGCACCGGCTGCGCGCCGAGGTCGCGGTCGTGGTCGACGGCACCGTGACGGTACGCGAGGCCCACCGGATCGCCGTCGACGCCGAGCACGCGCTGCTGCACGCCGTGCCCCGCCTCACCGCCGCCCTGGTCCACGCCGACCCGGAGCCGGTACCCGGCGAGGCGGACCCGCATCTGGCCCTGGCCCACCACACGGTGGCGTAGCTCAGGAGCCCCCGAGCCCCTCCAGCACCACGGCTCCCGGCAGTTCCGCGAACGCCTTGCCCGGGACCAGCAGCTTGCCGCGTCGACGGCCGCTGCCGACCAGCACGTACGGCAGGTCGACGACGGCCGCGTCCACCAGCACGGGCCAGGCCTCCGGCAGTCCGAGCGGGGTGATGCCGCCGTACTCCATGCCGGTCTCGCCGGTCGCCGTGTCCATGCTGGCGAACGAGGCCTTACGGGCTCCCAGTTGACGGCGCACGACGCCGTTCACGTCGACCCGGGTCGTGGACAGCACGACGCACGCGGCCAGCGTGGTCTCGCCGGCGCGCTTGCCCGACACCACCACGCAGTTCGCGGACCGCTCCAGCAGGTCCCGGCCGTAGTGCTCCACGAAGACGGCGGTGTCGGCCCACTCCGGGTCGGTGTCGACGTAGAGGATCTGGTCGGCGGGGACGCTGCCCGGCCAGTGCCGCACGGCGTCGGCGACCGCGCCGGTGAGTTCGTCGAGGCAGGAGGGGGCCGGGCGGGCGTCGTCGAAGTGTCCGATGGGTGCGCGCATGACCGCACGCTAACAACAGCGGACCGCCTCCGACCGGGCGTCTCAGGACACGGGCGGCACCGAGACGGCCATGACCATCTGCATCGGCACCTCGCCGGTGTTGCCGTACGTGTGCGGGACGTTGGCCTCGAAGTGGACGCTCGCGCCCGCGGGGACGCGGTGCTCGACGCCGTCGACGGTGAGCGTCAGCTCCCCCGCCGTGATGTGGAGCAGTTCGGTCGTGCCGACGGGGTGCGGGTCCGAAGGGCTGCTCTCGCCCGGCATGAGCCGCCAGTCCCACATCTCCAGTGGGCCGGGCGCCTCGGTGCCCGCGAGCAGCCGGTTGTAGCTGCCGGCGTCGGTGTGCCAGAGCCGTACGGTCTGCTCGGCGGGGACGATGTGGACGTTCGGGCCCTTCTCGTAGTCGAGCAGGGTGGTGATGCTGATGCCGAGCGCGTCACCGATCTTGACGACGGTGCCGAGGCTGGGGTTGGTGCGGGCCTGCTCGATCTGGATGAGCATGCCCCGACTGACACCCGCCCGGGCGGCGAGCACGTCCAGGGTGAAGCCGCGCACCGCGCGCCAGTGCTTGACGCTGCGCGCCAGGGACTGGGTCAGCAGCTCGAGGTCCGACACATTCCGTCCAATATTTTATATTCCACAGTGCAGCCGATTGCACTATGGTGTGGTTGACCTGATCGTTCACTGAACTGTACTGCGAGGCTTCCGCACCATGACAGCGCTCTTCGCCCTGGCCACCAGCCTGCTGTGGGGACTGGCCGACTTCGGCGGCGGGCTGCTGACCCGGCGCACGCCCGCGCTGACGGTGGTCGTGGTCTCGCAGTCGATCGCGGTGGTCGTGCTCGGCGCGGTCGTCGTGGCGACCGGCGGCTGGAGCGAGGCGGGGCCGCAGCTGTGGTTCGCCGTGGCGGCCGGACTCGTCGGGCCGGTGGCGATGCTCGCCTTCTACAAGGCGCTCGCGCTGGGCCCGATGGGCGTGGTCTCACCGCTGGGTTCGATCGGCGTGGCCGTGCCGGTCGGCGTCGGCCTGGTGCTGGGCGAGCGGCCCGGCCTGCTGCAGTTCGTCGGCATCCTGGTCGCCGTCGCCGGTGTCTGTCTCGCCGGCGGCCCCCAGTTCCGCGGCGCGCCCGTGCAGCGCCAGGCCATCGCCCTGACCCTCCTCGCGGCGTTCGGCTTCGGCGCGGTGATGGCCCTGATCGCCGAGGCGTCGACCACGCTCACCGGGCTCTTCCTCGCCCTGTTCGTGCAGCGGGTGACCAACGTGACCGCCGGCGGACTCGCGCTGCTGGTGTCGGTGCGGCGCGGATCGTCGGCCCTCCCGGCGGGCGGCTTCCCCTGGCGCTCGCTGCCCGCGCTCGCCTTCGTCGGCCTCGCGGACGTCGCCGCGAACGGCACCTACTCGATCGCCGCGCAGCACGGCCCGGTCACCGTCGCCGCCGTTCTCGCCTCTCTCTACCCGGTGGTGACCGCCGTGGCCGCGCGGGGCCTCCTGCGCGAACGGCTGCGGGCGATCCAGGCCGCGGGCGCGGGCCTGGCCCTGGTGGGGACGGTCCTCCTGGCGTCGGGCTGAGGTCAGGACCCCGGTTCCAGCTCCGCGAGACCGGCCGCCGCGTCCTCGTCCAGCTCGGCCAGCCTTGCCACCGTCTCCTCGTCCAGGTCGGAGAGCGCCCGCAGCTGCTCGGGCGTGACCCCTTCCGGTATCGGCACCGGCGGCGGGGTGCGCAGCGGCGGCTGCCAGCCGTCGGCGGGGGTCCAGCGCCGTACGACACGGGCCGGCGCGCCCGCCACCACGGAGTGGTCGGGCACCGCGCCCCGGACGACCGCGCCCGCGGCCACCACCACGTTCCGCCCGATCCGGGCGCCCGGCAGGATCACCGCGCCCGTGCCGATCCAGCAGCCGGGCCCGATCTCCACCGGCTCCATCCGCGGCCACTGCTTGCCGATGGGCTCGTGCGGATCGTCGTAGGAATGGTTCGTGGACGTGACGTAGACGTACGGACCGAAGTAGCAGTCGCTGCCGATGGTGACCGTCGTGTCCGCGATGACATGGCTGCCGCGGCCCAGGACGACGCCGTCGCCGAGGCGCAGGATCGGGTCGGGGCCGAGATCGAGGTCGGGCATCAGGCCCGCCGTGAGGGTGACCTGCTCGCCGATGATGCAGTGGGAGCCGAGATGGATCCAGGGTTCGCCGAAGACGGTGCCGAGTGGGAAGGCGAGCCTGGTACCGGTTCCCATCGCGCCGAAGCGGTAGCGCCCGGGGTGCTCGGCCGTGACGGATCCCGTGCGCTGCGCCCAGGCCCAGCCCGCGTGGACGGCGCGCTGCACTAGGCCCCGCCGCCAGGATGAGAACGTGTTCTTGCGCTTCGGCACGAGGTCACCGTACTCAGCGGTAGCTCACCCCGTGGCGTCGGAGGCCTGTGATCTTCGCCCCACCGGGTGTCGTACGGTTTGCGCGTTGTCTACGACGTTTCTGGAGGCGGACATGGCGCAGCGGGCGATGATCACGGGGATCGGCGGCAGGGAGCCGCAGGTCGATCCGGAGGCGTTCGTGGCACCGACGGCCTCGATCATCGGGGGCGTGACGCTGGGTGAGGGGGCGAGTGTCTGGTACGGGGCCGTGGTGCGGGGCGACGTCGAGTCGATCTCGGTCGGCGCCAGCAGCAACGTCCAGGACAACTGCACGCTCCACGCCGACCCGGGGTTTCCCGTGACGGTGGGTGAGCGGGTGTCCGTCGGGCACAACGCCGTGGTGCACGGGGCGACCGTCGAGGACGACTGTCTGATCGGCATGGGCGCGACCGTGCTGAACGGGGCCGTGATCGGGGCCGGGTCCCTGGTCGCCGCTCAGGCCCTGGTGCCGCAGGGGATGGTCGTGCCGCCCGGGTCCCTGGTCGCGGGGGTTCCCGCGAAGGTCCGCCGGGAGCTGACCGAGGAGGAGCGGCAGGGGGTCACCCTCAACGGCACGATGTACGCCGAGCTGGCCAAGGCGCACCGCGAGGTGCACGCGTAGGCGAGAGAAGGGCGTCCTACTCGGCGGCGGCCGCGACGGGCTGGGCCTTCTTCGCCTTGCGCTTGATCACCAGCATGGACGTCAGGCCCACCAGGACCGCCGCCACCAGGCCCAGCCACGAGAAGCGCTTCAGCCAGGACTCGGCGACGATGCCGACGTAGTAGATGACCGCCGTCGTGCCGCCGGCCCAGACGATGCCGCCGAGGACGTTGGCGATGAGGAACTTCCAGTACGGCATCCGGAGCACACCGGCCAGCGGGCCCGCGAAGATGCGCAGGAGGGCGACGAAGCGGCCGAAGAAGACCGCCCACATGCCCCACTTCTCGAAGGAGCGCTCGGCGGTGGCGATATGGCCCTCGCTGAAGTGCTTGGGGAACTTCTTGCCCAGCCAGGCCAGCAGTGGACGCCCGCCCTTGCGGCCGATGGCGTAGCCGATGGAGTCACCGATGATCGCGCCGGCCGTGGCGCAGGCGCCGAGGACGACGGGGTCGATGTCGCCGTGCTGGGAGGCGAGCAGCGCGGAGGAGACCAGGATGATCTCGCCCGGCAGCGGGATGCCCAGGCTTTCCAGGCCGATGACCACTCCCACCAGTGCGTATACGGCGACGGCGGGTACGGTTTCGAGCCACTCCTGGACGTGCAACGCGGGTTCCTTTCCCTGAGCTTCCCTGCGGGCACGGGAAGCCTACCGGGTTGCAGGACGTGCTCCGCGGCTCAGGCGTTCCACGTCCACTCGGCGACTTCGGGCAGGTCGGTGCCGTGCTCACGGATCCAGTCGTGGTGGCGGGTACGGGCGTCGGCCATGCGCTGGCGTACCGCCGCAGCGCGCACCGCGAGGCCCGGGACGCGGTCGATGACGTCCATCACCAGGCGGTAGCGGTCGAGGTCGTTGCGGACGACCATGTCGAAGGGCGTGGTCGTGGTGCCGGACTCCTTGTAGCCGCGCACGTGCAGGTGCGGGTGCCCGGCGCGGCGGTAGGCGAGACGGTGGATCAGCCACGGGTAGCCGTGGTAGGCGAAGATCACCGGCTTGTCGGTGGTGAAGAGACCGTCGTACTCGAAGTCGCTCATACCGTGCGGATGCTCCTCGCGGGGCGCCAGCCGGGCCAGGTCGACGACGTTCACCACGCGGACCGCCAGGTCGGGCAGGTGCCGGCGGAGCAGGTGCGCGGCGGCCAGGACCTCCTGGGTGGGGACGTCACCGGCACACGCCAGCACCACGTCGGGTTCCCGGGAGCCGTCCTCGGTGCCCGCCCACTCCCAGACGCCGGCGCCGCGGGCGCAGTGCACCCGGGCCTCGTCCATCGACAGCCAGTCGAAGCAGGGCTGCTTGCCGGCCACGACGACATTGACGTAGTCGCGGCTGCGCAGGACGTGGTCCGCGACGGACAGCAGGGTGTTGGCGTCCGGCGGGAGGTAGACCCGGACGACCTCGGGGCTCTTGTTGAGGATGTGGTCGACGAAGCCGGGGTCCTGGTGGGAGAAGCCGTTGTGGTCCTGCCGCCACACATGTGAGGTCAGCAGGTAGTTGAGGGAGGCGATGGGGGCGCGCCACGGCAGTCGCCGGGAGGTGCGCAGCCACTTGATGTGCTGGTTGACCATCGAGTCGACGATGTGCACGAACGCCTCGTAGCAGGAGAACAGCCCGTGCCGGCCGGTGAGCAGATAGCCCTCCAGCCAGCCCTGGCAGAGGTGTTCGGAGAGGATCTCCATCACCCGGCCGTGCCGGTCCAGGTCCTCGTCGACGGGCAGCGTCCCGGCCTGCCAGGCCTTGCCGCTCGCCTCGAAGACGGCCTGGAGCCGGTTGGAGGCGGTCTCGTCCGGGCCGACCAGGCGGAAGTCACGACGGTCGGCGGTGTCCCGCATGACCCGGGCGAGGAGGTCGCCCAGGACCCGGGTGGGCTCGTGCGCCGTCGTGCCCGGCTTGTCGACCGGGACGGCGAAGTCGTCCAGGGACGGGACCGGCAGATCGCGGAGCAGCAGTCCGCCGTTGGCGTGCGGGGTGGCGCCGAGCCGCCTGGTGCCCTCGGGGACGCAGTCGAGGACGTCCGCGACCGGGCGGCCCTCGGCGTCGAACAGCTCCTCGGGCCGGTACGAGCGCAGCCAGTCCTCCAGCTGGCGCAGGTGTTCGGGGTTGTCGCGGACACCGGCCAGCGGCACCTGGTGGGAGCGCCAGGTCCCTTCGACCGGCTCGCCGTCCACCTCGGCCGGGCCGGTCCAGCCCTTCGGGGTGCGCAGCACGATCACCGGCCACCGCGGGCGTTCGGTCACGCCGTCCTCGCGGGCGGCGCGCTGTGCCTCGGCGATGCGGTCGAGGGCGGTGTCCAGGGCGTGGGCCATCGCGCGGTGGACGGTGGCCGGGTCGTCGCCGCTGACGTGGATCGGCTCGTGGCCGTAGCCGCGCAGGAGTGCGTCGAGTTCCGTCTCCGGGATGCGGGACAGCACGGTCGGGTTGGCGATCTTGTAGCCGTTGAGATGCAGGACCGGCAGGACGGCACCGTCGTGGACGGGGTCGAGGAACTTGTTGGCGTGCCAGGACCCGGCGAGCGGTCCGGTCTCCGCCTCGCCGTCGCCGATCACGCAGGCGACCAGCAGGCCCGGGTTGTCGAGGGCGGCGCCGTAGGCGTGGGTGAGGGAGTAGCCGAGTTCGCCGCCCTCGTGGATCGAGCCGGGGACCTCCGGGGCGACATGGCTGGGCACGCCGCCGGGGAACGAGAACTGCCGCATCAGCAGCTCCATGCCCGGCGCGTCCCGCGTCGCGTCCGGGTACTTCTCGGTGTAGCTGCCCTCCAGCCAGGAGTTGGCCAGCACCGAGGGCCCGCCGTGGCCCGGACCCCAGACGCACAGGGCGTCCAGCCCGCGGTTCTTGATCACGCGGTTGAGGTGCGTGTGGACGAGGTTGAGTCCGGGTGAGGTGCCCCAGTGGCCCAGCAGCCGGGGCTTGATGTGCTCGGGCCTGAGCGGCTCGGTCAGCAGGGGGTTGGCCAGCAGATAGATCTGACCGGCCGCCAGGTAGTTGGCGGCCCGCCAGTGGGCGTCCAGCCTGCGCAGCTCCTCGTCGGTCGGTGCGGTCCTGCTGTCCTGGCGCGGGGCCTCGGGCATGAGTGACTCCCTGGGAGTTCTGCGACGGCCTCAGGAGGAGTACCAGTTTGTTCCGGTTCGATGCCAGGCGCCTGTCGGCCATGCGGTGAGTGCCGCTCGCGACCCGTCGTGTTTCAGCCGCCCACGCGTACGCTCGTCCGCAGCCGCGGATCCCGTGACGACGCCCCGATCCACAGGGTGCGCCGGCCGGTGCCGAGCACCCAGTCGTGCACCCTCGGGTCCCAGGAGGACAGGGTGCGCGGCTCGACGCGTACGGTGACGCGCCGCTGTTCCCCCGCCCGCAGCGCGAGCCGCCGGTATCCGGCCAGGACGCGTACCGGCTGGTCCAGCCGGAGGTCCGGGGCCGGTCCCGCGTACACCTGCGGCACGGCGACACCGTCACGCGGGCCGGTGTTGCGGACCGTGAAGGCGACGTCCAGACCGTCGGCCGTCCAGCGCGCCTCCGGGTCCTCGTAGCCGAAGGACGTGTACGACAGTCCGTGGCCGAAGGGGAACAGCGGCGCCACGTCCTCGGCGTCGTACCAGCGGTGGCCGACGTGGACGCCCTCCTTGTACTGCTCGGTGCCGTCCACGCCGGGGTAGCGGCGGGGGTCCCCGGCGACGGGGTGGTGGTCGTCGTCGGCGGGGAAGCTCTGGGTGAGGCGGCCGCCGGGATCGCGCTCCCCGAAGAGAACGGCGGCGGTGGCGGCCGCGCCCTCCTGGCCCGGGTAGTACATCTGGAGCACGGCGCCGGTGCGTTCCAGCCACGGCATCGAGGTGGCGGAAGAGGTGTTGAGGACGACGGTGGTGCGCGGGTTGGCCGCCGTCACGGCCTCGATGAGCCGTTCCTGGTTGCCGGGCAGGGCGATGGTCGTACGGTCCTGGCCCTCGATGGCGTCCTCGTAGGCGAACAGGACGACGTCCCGGGCGGCGCGGGCGGCCCGTACCGCCTCGGCGACGTCCTGGGCCCGGGTCGCGGCGGTGATGCGGCGCAGCCGGAACAGCTGGCCGGTGTCTCCGCCCGGTGCGGTGATCTTCAGCCGGTGCGTCCCCCTGGTCGGCTTCACGGTCTTGCGGCGCACGGACAGGCCGTCGGCCGCGTGGGTGAGCAGGCCGCCCATGAAGTACTCGTCCCAGCCGGGGACCAGAGGGAACAGTTCCTCGTCGTCGAGGAGGACCTTCGGGCGGAGCGGGGGCGTGCCGGAGTAGTGGAGGACGAACGTCCAGTCCTCGCCCGCTTCGTCGTCGGCCACCGTGAGGGTGCCGTCGTACGTCCAGGTCCGGCCGGCGTCGACGCGCCGGCCCTCGGTGTCGAAGGCGGGGGCGAGCGCGCTCGCCGGGAGGGGCTTGCCGAAGGCGTCCTCGCCGAGTGCGTAGGTCACCCGGGCGGCGCGCGACCGGATGGCGTCCAGAGGGCTGTCGGCGTGCTCGGGCACGACATGGGCGCTGCCACCGCCGCTGACCAGGGGCCGGGCGCCGGTCGGCCCGATCACCGCCACGCTCCCGCGGGAGGTCAGGGGCAGGGTGCCGTCCGCGTTGCGCAGCAGGGTGGCGCCCGCCTCGGCGACCTCGCGTGCGACCGCCGCTCCGGCCTTCGCGTCGCGGTCGGGGCGTTGCGGCACGGTGTCGCCGAGCAGCCCGAAGCGGTCCATGACGGTCAGGACGCGGCGCACGGCCCGGTCGACGTACTGCTCGGACACGCCGCCGTCCCGCACGGCCGAGGTGAGGGGCGTGCCGAAGTGGGTGCCGTCGGGCATCTCCATGTCGAGGCCGGCCATGAGGGCCTGGCGCGTGCTGTGCGCGGCGGACCAGTCGGTCATCACCCAGCCGGTGAAGCCCCAGCGCTTCCGCAGGACGCCGGTGAGCAACTCCTCGTTCTCGCAGGCGAAGGTGCCGTTGACCTTGTTGTACGCGCCCATCACCGCGCCGGTGCCGGCTGCCACGGCCGCTTCGAAGCCGCGCAGCTCGGTCTCGTGCAGGGTCCGTTCGTCGACGCGCACATCGACGGAGGTGCGGTCGCGCTCCTGGTTGTTGAGCGCGAAGTGCTTGACGGTCGCGATGAGTCCCTCGCCCTGGATGCCCTCGATCTCGGCGGCGACCAGCTGGGCGGAGAGCAGCGGGTCCTCGCTGAACGTCTCGAAGTTGCGGCCTGCGTACGGGGTGCGGATGAGGTTGACCATCGGGGACAGCAGCACGTCCTGGCCGAGTGCGCGGCCCTCGCGTCCGATGACCTGGCCGTAGCGCCTGGCCAGGTCGGGGTCGAAGGCGGAGGCCAGCAGGACGGGGGCGGGCAGGGCGGTGGCGTGCCGGGTGACGCGGACACCGGCCGGGCCGTCGGCGAGACGCAGCGGCGGGATGCCGAGCCGTGCCACTCCGGGGACGTAGCCGGCCTGGCCGAGCGGACGCGGGTCGGTGGCGCCGTGCAGCAGGGAGATCTTCTCGTCGAGGGTGAGCCGGGCGAGCAGCCCCTCGACCCGTGCGCCGGCGCCCCGGCCGCGTCCGTCCCGCGCGTGCGCACGGGACGCCGGGGCGAACCCGCCGGTGGCCGCCGCGACCACGGCGACCGCCCCACCGAGCAGACGAAGGGCGGACCGCCGGGGAAAACGGGAGACGGAGTCGGTCATGAACGCACTATGCGCCAGGCCCCCCTTCCCCCTTAGCCGGACACCACGGTCAGGTCGGGTGAACCTCTCACCGAGAACCGACACCGGGTCACCCGGCCGGGTGACTCATGACCTGCCCATGGCAACGGGCTACGGGGCACCAGGGAGGCCCCGGCCACCGGGAACGGGCCCTGGGCGCTGACCCGGCGGGTGGCCCGGAGATCCCGGCCCAAAGGGCGGACGGGTCGACCGCGCGGGTGCCCCGCGAAGCCCCGGTCACGGGAGCCGGACAGCGGTGACCCGGCCAGTAGCCTCCAAGACCCTGGCCCGCAGAAGCGGGACGGGCCCCCGGTCACGGGCCCCACCCCACCGGAAGCCCCAACCCGGGCGGAGCCGAGCCCCGGGAGGCCCCGCCCGCCAGGGACCAACCGCCCCTGCGGGGACCCCCGACGCCCCGGCCACAGGAGCAGGCCGACGCCCTCCGGCCCTACGGAAGCGTCGCGGCGTGCAGCGTCAGTGCGGTCCTTGCCACGCCGGCGGTCGCTCGCCCCAGTACGTCGGGGCCGGGCGCGGCCGTGGTGTCGGGGGCCGGGCTCGGGTCGGGTTCGTCGCAGCAGGTGACCTGGGCGATGCGCGGCTCGTACCGGTCGGGCGGGAGTTGCCGCTCGGACTTGGCCCTCGGGGGCTGGGGCGGATGTGCCGAGGGGGCATCCGCGTACGGCCCCTCCTTCTTCTCCCGGTGCTTCTCCGGCGGCACGACCCGGGAGTCCTGGGGCCGTTTCCGCCGGGACTCCCCCGCCTCCTCGCGAACGACCGCCGGTTCCAGCGCCCAGCGCTGCGCCTCGGATCCGTCCCGCCCGGTGACGATCACATGCCGACCCTTTCCGGGCGCGACGGCCAGTCCCTTGCCGCCGCGCGGCAGGAGTTCGCCGCGCACGGTCAGGTCGTAGCGCACGACTCCGGCGTGCACGAGACACCCGGCCAGACCGACCGACCCCTCGTCGGAGCCGAGGCAGAGCGTCGGGTCGGCGGCACTGCGCAGCAGGCCGTCGTCCTGGTACGACCACTGCGGGGACCCGTCGGAGCAGGCGGTCAGCACGATACGGGCGTCGGCCCGGAGCCGGCCGCCCCGGACGTCGAGGCACAGTCCGGCGTCGAGGTTGCGCAGCCGCCCACGGGCGATCTCGACGGGACGGTCCGCGGAGGCGGCCGACGGGACGCCGGACGGGGAGGGCTCCGCGGACGAGGATCCCGCGTCGCCCGGGTCGACGGAGTGTCCACTGACCGCTCCCCAGGTGGCCTGGGGGTCGGCGCTACCGCCCTCCTCCGACCAGCCCCGGGTGGCGAGCAGGGTCGCGAGCAGCACGAGGGAGGTCAGCCCGATCGCGGCGGCCAGTGCCTTCGTGTGTTTCCTGGGGGGCCCGAGCCGGCCGCCGGCAGGCAGGGCGTGCGCCCGCAGGCGGTGGCGGCCACCGGCCGGGTGTGCGGGAAGGGCGTTCGGCACCCCGTCGCGGCCCGGCCGCGATTCGAGGTAGCGGCGGGCGCCCCAGCCGAGCACGGTCTCGACGAGCAGGTCCTCCAGACCGCCCTCGAAATGGCTGAGTTGCTCGGCGGCGTGACGGCAGTAGCGGCAGGCCATGAGATGCCGTTGCACATCCGGCAGCAGAGCCCCGCCCCGGCGCATCGGAACGTCCAGCAAGCGGTTGTAGTACCGGCATTCCTGCGTCGGCGCGAGTTCCCGGTGCGCCCGTACGCACCCCGTCCGGAATTGCTCGCGCGCCTGCTCCAGAGCGCCCGACGCGGTACGGGGGTCCACCCCCAGCAGACCGGCCGGTACGGATATGGGCTCGGCCTCGACCTCCGTGTGCCAGAGCAGGCATTGGGAAGCCCCCGGAAGGGACCGGAATGCACGTTCCGCGAGGCGCCGCCTTTCGGGTGTCGTGGGCCGGGCGGCACGCAGACCACGAGCCCCGACCGGTTTGCGGAGTTCCGGCAGCACGATGGAAATGCCGTCGTCGGCGGCCCACTCCCGGACCGTGTCCCGTACGGCCGCGAGCAGGCGCGGGCGCAGCGCACCGCCTCCCGGCCCGGCGAGTTCCCGGCGGAAGGCGGCCGCGGCCGCCATGGACGCCGAGTCCTCCGAGGACGCCAGACAGATCACGGCGTACTCGTGGACGGCCCGCCAGTGCCGCGACAGCAACAGCGCGACGGCGCGCGGACCTTCACCGGGTTCGCCGACCCGGGCCAGAAGGTTGCGGTCGGACTCCGCGGGCCCCGCTCCGGGGCGCGGCGGGTACGGCGGGCGTGGGGGGTACGGGGATTGCACTGAACCATTTCCTTCCAGCCGCAGACGGCATGCGAATTGCGCGTCCGTCGGAAAGCAGGTGCGTGATTGGTGCATACCTATGCCGCGTCAGTCGCGGACTTGGGTGTGAGGCGGCTCACTTTCGCACATGCGACTCACAGGTAACAAGGAGTTCGGATGACCCAAGTTCAAAACGCCGGGAATTCAGATATGTTACCGGCGGTATCCGCACCGGCATTCGAAAATCGCATCGCGACGAGCCTCAAGTTGTGTGCACACAAAGGCGGTTGGTCCACGAAATCTCCAACTCACAGCGCACTCCCATGTGACTCTCGGCGCGCTCTCATCTCCGCGGGTCAGCATGGGCCGCATGATCGCCCCCCACCCCTCCACCCCGGTCACCCCCGCCCGAACCGCCCGCACCGTCCGCAAGGCGGTCGTCCCGGCCGCCGGCCTCGGCACCCGCTTCCTGCCCGCCACGAAGGCGACGCCCAAGGAGATGCTGCCGGTCGTCGACAAGCCGGCCATCCAGTACGTCGTCGAGGAAGCGGCAGCGGCGGGACTCGACGACGTCCTCATGGTCACCGGCCGGCACAAGCGAGCCATCGAGGACCACTTCGACCACGCCTTCGAACTGGAGCAGGCCCTCGCCGCCAAGGGCGACACCGTGCGCCTGGACGCGGTGCGCGACCCGGCCGGGCTGGCGAGCATCCACCACATCCGGCAGGGCGACCCGCTCGGCCTCGGCCACGCCGTGCTGTGCGCCCGCCGGCACGTCGGCGACCAGCCCTTCGCCGTTCTTCTCGGCGACGACCTGATCGACCCGCGCGAGACACTGCTGAGCCGGATGCTCGATGTCCGCGACCACCATCTCGGCAGCGTGGTCGCCCTGCTGGAGGTCCCGCCGGAGCAGATCCACCTCTACGGCTGCGCCGCCGTCGAACCGACCGGCGAGGAGGACGTCGTCCGGGTCACCGGCCTGGTCGAGAAGCCGGCCCGGCAGGACGCGCCGAGCCGCTACGCCGTCATCGGGCGCTACATCCTCGACCCGGCCGTCTTCGGTGTCCTGGAGCGCACCCCGCCGGGCCGGGGCGGCGAGATCCAGCTGACCGACGCCCTCCAGGAGCTGGCCGCGGGCGGCACGGTGCACGGAGTCGTCTTCAAGGGCCTGCGCTACGACACCGGGGACAAGGCCGACTACCTGCGCACGGTGGTCCGGCTGGCCTGCGACCGGCCCGACCTGGGGCCGGAGTTCGTGGCCTGGCTCAAGGGGTTCGTCGCGGAGCTGGACGACGCCCACCCCGCACACCCGGCACCCCCCGCACACCGGCACGTCGCGGCCTGAGGCAACGCGAGGGCCCCGGCCCGGGGTTCACCCCTCGACCGGGGCCTCAGCCACGCGACAGCGGAATCAGCCGTTGGGACGCAGCGTCCAGACGACCGTCATCTCACCGGTCACGGCACCATCGGCCCGCTGGATGGCGATGGCCACCGGAAACTCGGGACGCCCGCCCGCGTCCAGTTCGGCGACGACCTCGGCGGCCGGACGGCCGAGGGTCGCGGTCGCCGTGACCGCGCCCATCGCCAGCTTCTTGTAGGCGATCTCGGCACTGACGGCGAGCGGCACGGCACGCGAGAGCTGGTCACCGAACGCGGCCAGCACGATCGCCCCGCTCGCGGACTCGCCGAGCGTGAACATCGCGCCGGCGTGCGGCCCGCCCACGTGGTTGTGGTAGTCGCCCTGGTCCGGCAAGGACACCACCGCGCGCTCCGGCGTGGTCTCGAGAAACTCGAGGTTCAGGGTCCGGGCCATGGGCACCGTGGCGGCGAGCATCTCGCCGATGGACATCTGGTCTGCGCTCATGCCCGCATGTTACTCACGAGTAGAGACCCCTGGCCAGGCCCTGACCAGGCCGTGTGACGACCGCCGCATCGGTCCGCCACGCGCCGGTTCGCGCCGCATCGTCCCCGGGTTGCTACGTCTCCGTCCATGGGCAGTGACCGAATCGTGTCCGGAGCGCGGCTAGGGTGACTGCCCATGTGGCCAGGACAGCAGCCGCCCGGGGGCGAGCAGAACCCGCAAGCGAACAACCCGTACCAGCAGCCGGGGTACCAGCAACCGAATCCGTACCAGCAGCCGGGCTATCAGCAACAGCAGCCGGGCGCCTACGGGCAGCAGCCGCAGTGGGGCGCCCCGGCGCCGGCCGGCGCGCCCCAGCCGCCGCAGGGCGGTGGCGGCGGCAACCGGACGAAGCTGGTCGCGATCATCGCGGCCACGGCGGTGGTCGTGGCGGCCGGCGTCACCGGCTTCCTGGTGCTGGGCGGCGACAAGGACGACACGGCTGACGGGAAGACCGACAAGAAGCCGACCCCGGCCGCCTCCAAGGAGTCCTCCGACGAGCCGAGCGCCTCCGCTTCCGGGAGCAACCCGCGCGGTGGTGAGGAGGAGAAGGCGACCATCCCCGGCTGGAAGGTCGTCGTCAACACGCGCTTCGGCACCGAGTTCGACGTCCCCGCCGACTGGGAGATCGAGACTCCCGGTACCAGCGTGGGCTTCGAGTGGGAGAAGAAGGACGGGGAGATGGACCGCACCAGCGTCACCGCCCCCGCCTATCTGAAGTCCAAGTGGTGCACGAGCGACGACGACAAGGACGGCCGCGAGGACGAGACCGCCCTGGCCACCGTCGGCACCCGCGGTGAGGACGGCGCGAAGAACACGGACGAGGCGGCCGAGACCCGCGTGCCGTGGTGGATCTTCGGCGGCTACACCCAGCCGGACAAGAAGAGCGTGAAGTTCACCAAGCCCAAGCCGTACACCACCAAGTCGGGCATCAAGGGCAGCGTCGCCACGGCGCACTCGGAGAACACCCCCCAGAACGGCAAGTGCGACAGCGACGGCAAGGCGATCACCTTCGCCTTCAAGAACGGCGCGGGCGACTTCGTCACCTGGAACCTGTACGGCGCCAAGGGCGTCAAGGACGAACTGTCCGAGGCGACCGTCCAGAAGATCCTCGGCACCGTGCGCCTGACCAAGGAGGGCCCCCAGGGGGCGTGACTTGCGGGGGCCGCGATAAATCGCTTGGCAGGGCTACCGGGCCCCGCCGATAGTCACCGGGTGCCCACCACCACTCGTCGCCCCGCCTGGGCGGGCCGCAACTACTCCCTGCTGACCGCCGCCGCGGTCGTCACCAATCTGGGCAGCCACGGCGCCCTGGTCGCGGCGGCGTTCGCCGTTCTCGAAACGGGCGGTGACAGCGGTGACGTCGGCCTGGTCGCGGCGGCGCGGACACTCCCGCTGGTGCTGTTCCTGCTGATCGGCGGCGCCGTCGCGGACCGGCTGCCCCGGCACCATGTGATGGTCGCGGCCAACGCCCTGAACTGCCTTTCGCAGGCCCTCTTCGCCGCGCTCGTGCTGACCGGGGAGCCCCTGCTGTGGCAGATGATGCTGCTCGCCGCCCTGGGCGGGACCGGCCAGGCCTTCTTCGGACCGGCCGCCGAGGGCATGCTGATGTCCTCGGTCGACGGAGAGCAGGCGGGCCGCGCGTTCGCGGTGTTTCGTATGGCGATGCAGGGCGCGGCCCTCGGCGGTGCCGCGCTCGGCGGTGCCATGGTCGCCGCGATCGGGCCCGGCTGGGTGCTCGCGGCGGACGCCGCGGCCTTCGCGCTCGCCGGTGCGCTGCGCGCCTTCCTCGACGTCGGCCACATCGCGCCGCGCGCACCGGGCGGCGGGATGCTCGCCGATCTGCGGGAGGGCTGGCGGGAGTTCGCCGGCCGGCCCTGGCTGTGGGCCGTCGTCCTGCAGTTCTCGATCGCCAACGCCGTGGTGGCCGCCGCCGAAGCGGTGTACGGCCCGCTCGTCGCCCGCGACCATCTCGGCGGCGCGGGCCCCTGGGGCCTCGCCCTCGCGGCGTTCGGGGCGGGCACGGTCGCCGGTGCCCTGCTGATGACCCGCTGGAAACCCCGCCGCCTGCTCCTCGCGGGCACCCTGTGCGTGTTCCCGCTGGCCCTGCCCGCGGCCGCACTCGCCGTCCCGGTCCCCGTCGGGGTCCTGTTCGCGGTGATGTTCGTGGCGGGCGCGACCGTCGAGGTGTTCGGCGTCTCCTGGATGACGGCACTGCACCAGGAGATCCCCGAGGACAAGCTCTCCCGTGTCTCGGCGTACGACTGGTTCGGCTCCGTCGCGCTGTCACCGCTCGCCACGGCCGGGGCGGGCCCGGCGGAGGAGGCGTTCGGCCGTACGACGGCGTTGTGGGGCTGTGCGGGCCTGGTCGTCCTGGTCACGGCCGCCACGCTGTGCGTACCGGACGTACGTAACCTCCGACGGAGGACCACCTCGGTGGCCCACGGCGGCATCGAGCACGCGTCAGCCGATACCGAACGCCCCGTCGGGGGGCTCGGGTGACGGCACGGCGTCCTCGTCCCGCACCGCCGGCGCTCCCCCGATGAACTGCCGCAGAGAAGCGCCGTGTTCGACCCGGGCCGGAAAGGCGTCGGCGGCCGTGAGCCGCGCCAGGGCGGCGATGTCGAGCGGGTGATGCCCCGCAGCGAGCACCGCGTTCCCGAACCGCCGCCCCCGCAGCACCCCCGGCTCGGCGATCAGCACGAGCTCCTCGAACTTCGTGGCCAAGGTGGCGAGCTGGGACCGCAGAAAGGCGAACGGCGCGGCGTCGGGAAGGTTGGCGAGATAGACCCCGTCGCCGCGCAGCACCCGCGCGGCCTCACGGACATAGGGAACGGACGTGAGGTGCGCCGGCACCCGCGAACCTCCGAACACATCGGCGACGATCACATCGGCCGAGTCCGCCGCGGCCTTCTCCAGCCACTCCCGCGCGTCGGCCGCGTGCGACGTGACCCGGGCGCCCTCCGGCAACGGCAGATGCTCGGCCACCAGCTCCAGCAGCCCGCTGTCCGCCTCGACGACGTCCTGCCGGGACCCGGGCCGGGTCGCGGCCACGTACCGGGGCAACGTGAACGCCCCACCCCCGAGATGCACCACGTCCAGCACCCGCCCCGGCTCCGCCACGACGTCCAGCACATGCCCGAGCCGCCGTGTGTACTCGAACTCCAGATGCGCCGGCTCGTCCAGATCGACATACGACTGAGGCGCCCCGTCGACGGTCAGCAACCAGGCCCTCGCCCGGTCGACGTCGGGCATCAGCTTGGCGAACCCGTGATCGACGGACCGGGCAAATGGAATGGCTTCGTTCACCCCTCCATTGTGCCGTTGGGCAACGAGCCTGAGGGGCGCGGGGAACTGCGCGACCAGCCACAACCGGTCCCGCAGTCCCCCACCACCTCAACCCACCACGGTCACGGTCCCCGCCCCCACAGTCCTGCCACCTTCACGAATGGCGAACCCGAGCCCGGCCTCCAACGGCACCTCCCGCCCCAACTCCACGGTCATGACAACCGTGTCACCAGGCCGCGCGACGCCGACCACACCGAGGTCGACATCCCCCACCACATCCGCCGTACGGATATAGAACTGCGGCCGATACCCACTGGACACCGCGGTCGTACGCCCGCCCTCACGCGCGGACAGCACATACACCTGCGCGGTGAACCGACGACTGGGCACGACACTCCCCGGCGCGGCGACCACATGCCCCCGCCGGACGACATCCCGCGCCACCCCCCGCAGCAGCAACGCCACACTGTCCCCGGCCTGCGCCTCCTCCATCGGCCTGCCGAAGGTCTCCAGCCCGGTGACCACCGTCTCGACGGAAGCCCCGAGCACCTCGACCCGGTCCCCGACCCGCACCGTGCCCCGCTCCACCGCACCGGTCACCACGGTCCCTCGCCCGGTGATGGTCAGCACGTTCTCCACGGACAGCAGGAACGGCGCGTCCAGATACCGCTCCGGCATCGGCACATACGTGTCGACCGCGTCGAGCAGCGCCTCGATGGACGCCGTCCAGCGTGGGTCGCCCTCCAGCGCCTTCAGACCGGAGACGCGTACGACGGGTACGGAGTCACCGCCGTAGCCGTGCGCGGTGAGCAGGTCGCGTACCTCCAGCTCGACCAGGTCGGTCAGCTCCTCGTCACCGGCGTCGGCCTTGTTGAGGGCGACGACGATGTGGTCGACGCCCACCTGCCGGGCGAGCAGTACGTGTTCGGCGGTCTGCGGCATGATCCCGTCGAGCGCGGAGACGACGAGGATCGCTCCGTCCAGCTGCGCGGCGCCGGTGACCATGTTCTTGACGTAGTCGGCATGGCCCGGCATGTCGACATGCGCGTAGTGCCGTGTGTCGGTCTCGTACTCCACGTGCGCGATGTTGATGGTGATGCCGCGCGCCGCCTCCTCGGGCGCCCGGTCGATCCGGTCGAACGGCACGAACGCGCCGTTGCCGCGGTCGGCGAGGACCTTGGTGATGGCGGCGGTCAGGGTGGTCTTGCCGTGGTCGACATGACCCATAGTGCCGATGTTGAGATGCGGTTTCGTGCGGACGTAGGCCGTCTTGGGCATGGCTGTACCTCGAAGCGTCTAGTCATGAAGTGGGACCCCGAGGACCTGCCCGACCCTCCCCTTGCGGGGTCCGACCGGACGAACCGGAGAGGGTCAGCTTCGGGCGCCGTCTGCAACGGCTGTGGGAGCTACGACGGCAGCCTTCGGGGCATCCGTGACCACGGATGCTGCGAGGGTGAAGGCCTGCCGGAACATGACGTCGATCCTTGCCGACTCTTTACCGCACGTCGAATGGTTTTCGGGGGGCCGCCCGCAAGAAAGCGTTCAACTGCCTGTGACCCTGGTGAGACGAACCATACGGCGATCACACACATATGTCGGTTAGTGTCGCCGGATGCTCGATGCCACCACCCGCTCTGGGGGCACCGCCACGGCCTCTCCCCGGGCCAGCACCGCGGAGCTCGCCGTCGCCGCTTCCCCGGCAACGACCGCCTCGCCCGTCACACCGACCCGTTTCGCCGCTCGCTGCACGAGAGTTCTGCTCTCCCCCTGGTCGCGGCTGTCCCTGCTCGTCGCCCTGCTCGCCGGAGGCGCCTGCGCGGTGCTGCTGTTCGAGCCGCAGCGGCTGCTGACGGAGGGCTGGCCACCGCAGCTCGGCGGAGCCGCGGCGGCGGTGGTGTTCGCGGTGGCGTACGGCGTGTGCACCGTGGCGTTCGTGCCGAGGCCGCTGCTGAACCTCGCGGCGGGCGCGCTGTTCGGTTCCCAGCTGGGCACCGGCACGGCCCTGGCGGGCACGGTGCTCGGTGCCGGCATCGCCTTCTGCCTGGGCCGGGCGCTCGGCCAGGACGCCCTGCGGCCGCTGCTACGCGGGCGCTGGCTGAAGGCCGCGGACGGCCAGCTCAGCCGGCACGGCTTCCGCTCGATGATGGTGGTGCGGCTGTTCCCCGGTGTGCCGTTCTGGGCCGCGAACTACTGCGCCTCCTTCTCCCGTATGGGCCTGCTGCCGTTCCTGCTGGCGACGGGCCTCGGCTCGATCCCGAACACCGCCGCCTACGCCGTCGCCGGCGCCCGCGCCTCCACTCCGACGTCCCCCGCCTTCCTGATCGCCCTGGCCTGCATCGCCGTGCCCGCGCTGGTGGGCGTGGTGGTGGCGTGGCGCAAGCGGCACCAGCTGCGCCGCCTCTGACGAACCGTTACGCCTGACCGGGGCCGCGCCCCGGTCAGGTCACACCCGTTCGAGCACCATGGCGTTGGCGAGCCCGCCCGCCTCGCACATCGTCTGGAGCGCGTACCGGGCGCCCCGTTCCCGCATCGCGTGCACGAGCGTCGTCGTCAGACGGGTCCCGCTCGCGCCGAGGGGATGGCCCAGCGCGATGGCGCCGCCGTGCACGTTGACCCGGGCGAGGTCCGCGCCGGTCTCCTGCTGCCAGGCCAGTACGACACTGGAGAACGCCTCGTTGACCTCGAACAGGTCGATGTCGTCGAGGGTCAGCGACGCCTTGCGCAGCACCTTCTCGGTCGCCGGTACGACACCGGTCAGCATCAGCAGCGGGTCGGAGCCGGTGACGGCGAAGCTGTGCAGCCGGGCGAGCGGGCGCAGGCCGAGCCGGGCCGCCGTCTCGCTCGACGTGATGAGCACGGCCGAGGCGCCGTCGTTGACCGGGCTGGCGTTGCCCGCCGTGACGTTCCACTCGATCTGCGGGAAGCGTTCGGCGAAACCGGGATCGTAGTAGGCGGGCTTGAGCCCGGCGAGGATCTCGGCGGTGCTGCCGGGCCGTACGCACTCGTCGCGTGTGACGCCCTCCAGGGGCGCGATCTCCACGTCGAAGAGCCCGTTCTCCCAGGCCACGGCGGCCTTCCGGTGCGAGGAGAGCGCGAAGGCGTCCATCCGCTCACGGCCGATCGACCACTTGGCGGCGATCAGCTCGGCGCTGATGCCCTGCGGGACGAGCCCCTCGGGGTACCGCTCGGCGACACCGGGGCCGAAGGGATCTTTACCCGCGGGCACGTTCGACCACATCGGCACCCGGCTCATCGACTCGACCCCGCAGGCCACCACGAGGTCGTACGCGCCCGAGAGCACGCCCTGCGCCGCGAAGTGCACGGCCTGCTGCGAGGAGCCGCACTGGCGGTCCACGGTGGTCGCGGGCACCGACTCGGGGAAGCCCGCCGCGAGGACGGCGTAGCGGGTGGTGTTCATGGCCTGCTCGCCGACCTGGTCGACGGTGCCGCCGATGACGTCGTCGATCAGCGCAGGGTCGACGCCGGACCGCTCGACGAGGGTGCGCAGGGTGTGGGCGAGCAGCTCCACGGGGTGGACGTGCGCGAGGGCGCCGTTCTCCTTGCCCTTGCCGATCGGGGTGCGTACGGCTCCGACGATGACTGCGTCACGCATGGTGCGCTCCTCCATGGCCAACGGGGACTACCAGCGAGTAGGAAATCCGAACTCACCGTAGCCCTGCGGGTTGGAAAATCCAACCCTCTCCTAGACTGAGGTCCATGGCCGCCAGCAAAGACCCGCGCCCCTGCTCCATCGCCGACACCCTCGCGCTCGTGGGCGAGAAGTACTCCCTGCTCGTGCTGCGGGAGGTGTGCCTCGGCAACGGCCGTTTCGATCAGCTGGTGCGCAACATCGGCGCCCCGCGCGACATCCTCGCCACCCGGCTGCGCCGGCTCGTCGACGCCGGGATCCTGAGCAAGGAGCCCTACAGCGAGCGCCCGCAGCGCTTCGAGTACCGGCCCTCGCAGGCGGGGCTGGAGCTGGAGCCGGTGCTGATGACCCTCATGGCGTGGGGCGACCGCCATCTGCGGACGGACGGCGACCGCCCGATGATCCTCGAGCACTCCTGTGGCCGGGCACTCACCCCGGCCGTCACCTGCCGGGCCTGCGGAGACGAGGTGCGCCACGAGGACCTCACGGCCCGCCCCCAGGCGCCCGGCTGGACGGTGACCGGCCCGACGGCGGCCTGATCCGGCCGCCGCGGAGCGCCTGCCGAACCCCTGCGTCCCAGGGGTTCATCCGGGGACGCTACGCTTCCCCCTCGGTACACCTGATCCCACAGTCATCTCATACGGTGACCCGGTGTGCCCGTCGTCCGTCCCGCATCGGCACTTGGACTCCGCTACCTCATGTCTTGGTTCGAATCACTCATCCTCGGACTCGTCCAGGGGCTGACCGAGTTCCTCCCCGTCTCCTCCAGCGCGCATCTGCGCCTGACGGCGGCCTTCTCGGGATGGGAGGACCCGGGCGCGGCCTTCACGGCGATCACTCAGATCGGCACCGAGGCCGCCGTGCTGATCTACTTCCGCAAGGACATCGGGCGGATCCTGTCCGCGTGGACGCGCTCGCTCACCAACAAGGAACTGCGCGGCGACCCCGACGCGCGGATGGGCTGGCTCGTCATCGTCGGCTCGATCCCGATCGGTGTGCTCGGCGTGACGCTGAAGGACCAGATCGAGGGACCGTTCCGCGACCTGCGGCTCACGGCGACGATGCTGATCGGCATGGGCATCGTCCTGGGCATCGCCGACCGGCTCGCCGCCCGGGACGAGAAGAGCGGCCGCCATCGCGCGCCCAAGCAGCGCAAGGCCCTGGAGGACCTGGGCGTCCGGGACGGACTGATCTACGGCGCCTGCCAGGCCATGGCCCTGATCCCGGGCGTCTCCCGCTCCGGCGCCACCATCAGCGGCGGCCTCTTCATGGGCTACACGCGCGAGGCCGCGGCCCGCTACTCCTTCCTGCTCGCCATCCCCGCGGTGCTCGCGTCCGGCCTGTTCGAGCTCAAGGACGCGACGGAGGGCGGCCATGTCTCATGGGGTCCGACGATCTTCGCGACGGTCATCGCCTTCGCGGTCGGATACGCGGTGATCGCGTGGTTCATGAAGTTCATTACGACCAAGAGCTTCATGCCGTTCGTCTACTACCGCATCGCTCTCGGCATCCTCATCATCGTCCTGGTGTCGATGGGTGAGCTCAGCCCGCACGCGGCCGAGTCGGCGGGCTGATTCGGCGGCCTGTGAGCCGCGTCTCGTGACCAACCGCATAGCGTTCCCGTAGCCGTCCGGTAGCGGTCTGTCAGTGGGTGCCCCTAGGCTGTCCGCATGTCCCCCGATTTCTCGATCCCTGGTTCCGTGCGGTCCGCTGCCGAGGTCAACGAGGAGATCCGTGCGCTGTGGCTGCGCACGGGCGGCAAGCTGTCCGCCGAGGAGCGCGCGGAGTACGAATTCCTGGTCGTCGAGTGGGCGGCCGCGATCCGCGGCGAGGTCGTCGAAGCGGCCTGATCGCCCCCGGCCCCTCCTCACTCAACTGCCCTTTTTCGTCCCACCCCTTGGCTCCACCCCCGCCATGCCCAACACTGAGCCGATGACGCAGCGCGTAGAGCTCGCCACCGTGAGGGACCGGCTGGCGGTCGACGAACTGATCACCGACTACGCGGTGGCGGTCGACGACGGCGACTGGAAGGCGTACCGAGGCCTGTTCGCCCCAGAGGGGCGGGCGGACTACCGCTCGGCCGGCGGCATCGAGGGAGAGGCCACGGCAGTCGCCTCCTGGCTCGCCGAGAGCATGCGCCTGTTCACCATGCGACAGCACCTGATCGTCAACCGGCGGGTGCGCTTCGGGATCTGGGAACAGGACACCGGCGACACGGCCCAGGTCCAGGCCGACTACGTCAACCCCATGGCCACCGCGGGCCCCGCACCCGACTTCGTGTGCGGCGGCCGGTACTCCTTCGCGCTGCTGCGCACGGGCGACGGCTGGCGGCTGAGCGCTGTGGTCGTCCAGGAGAAGTGGCGACGCCTTCCCGAGCGGCGGAAGACACCTGTGATCAACTGACCCGGCGTCCTCTGTCCTAGATCGTCCGCAGGGCGCACACTGGAGGCACCCGCGGGGTAGGAGGCGCCTATGAAGACGCTCGGCCACTGGCTCGCCTCCCCGTGGCGGCGCTCGGTCGCCACCGTGATCGCGGGCGCTCTTCCCGTACTCGCCTACCCCGCCCCGTCCCTGTGGTGGTTCGCCTACGTAGCGTTGGTCCCCTGGCTCCTGCTGCTGCGCACCGCGCCGACCGGCAAACGCGCGGCGTACGACGGCTGGTACGGCGGCTTCGGCTTCATGCTGGCGATGCACCACTGGCTGCTCCCCTTCCTGCACGTCTTCACCTTCGTCCTCGCCGCGCTGCTCGGCGCCCTGTGGGCCCTGTGGGGCCGGCTCGCACACCGGCTGCTGGCAGGCGCGCCCTCGCGGCGGCGGATCGCGGTCGCGCTTCTCGTCCTGCCGTCCGGCTGGCTGGCCGTCGAGCTGGTCCGCTCCTGGCAGGGCCTCGGCGGCCCCTGGGGCATGCTCGGCTCCAGCCAGTGGCAGGTGGAACCGGCACTGCGGCTCGCCTCGGTCGGCGGCGTGTGGCTGCTGAGCTTCCTGATCGTCGCCGTCAACGTCGCCCTCGCCGTCCTGGTGGCGGTCGAACGGGCCCGCGTGCCCGCCGTGGCCGGTCTCGTCGCCACGGCCGCCGCCACCTCGGCGGCCTGGTCCTTCGCACCCCGCCCGGACGTCGACGGCGAGGTCAGGATCGCCGTGGTCCAGCCGGGCGTCGTCGACGGCGGCAAGAGCGCGGACCGCCGCTTCGACCGGGAGGAACAGCTCACCCGCCGGCTCGCCGGGCAGGACCTCGACCTGATCGTCTGGGGCGAGAGCAGCGTCGGCTTCGACCTCGGGAACCGGCCCGACCTCGCCCGGCGGCTCGCGGCGCTCTCCCGCGCGACGGACGCCGGCATCCTGGTCAACGTCGACGCCCGGCGCTCCGACAAGCCCGGCATCTACAAGAGCTCGATCCTGATCGGCCCGGACGGCCTGACCGGCGAGCGCTACGACAAGATGCGGCTGGTGCCGTTCGGCGAGTACGTCCCGGCCCGTTCCCTGCTCGGCTGGGCCACCTCCGTCGGCAAGGCGGCCGGCGAGGACCGCAGGCGCGGCACCCAGCCGGTCGTGATGAACGTGGGGAACGGGCTGCGCGTCGGCCCGATGGTGTGCTTCGAGACCGCCTTCCCGGACATGACCCGCCACCTCGCCCGGGAAGGCGCCGACGTGCTGGTCGGCCAGTCGTCGACGTCCACCTTCCAGCGGAGCTGGGCGCCCGAGCAGCACGCCTCACTGGCCGCGCTGCGTGCCGCCGAGACCGGCCGCCCGATGGTCCACGCGACGCTGACGGGTGTCTCGGCCGTCTACGGCCCGAGCGGCCTGCGGATCGGGCCGTGGCTGGGGACGGACGCGTCCGCCGCGCACGTCTACGAGGTGCCCCTCGCCCACGGCACGACGCCGTACGTCCGCCTCGGCGACTGGACGGTGCACGGGGCGCTGCTGATCCTCGCCGCCTGGGCCGCCGGCGAGGGCGTACGGACCCTGCGGCTCAGGCGGTCCGCTCCTGAACCGCGCGTACGACCCGCTCGCACAGCTCATGGGTCTCCAGCGCGTCCCGGGCGCTGAGCACCTTCCCGGCGCGGACGGCGTCCAGGAACGCCAGCACCGCCTGCTCGATCCCGCGCTGCCGGGCCACCGGCACCCAGTCCCCGCGCCGCCGCACGGTCGGCTGCCCCTTGTGGTCGACCACCTCGGCGAGGTTGACCACCTGCCGCTTGGTGTCCTGCCCGGACACCTCGAGGATCTCCTCGGCCGAACCGCTGAGCCGGTTCATCACACCCAGCGCCGTGAAGCCGTCCCCGGCGAGCTGGAGTACCAGATGGTGCAGCAGGCCGTCCCGGACGCGGGCGCGCACGGTCACGTCGTCGACCTCGCCGGGCACCAGGAACCGCAGGGTGTCGACGACGTGGATGAAGTCGTCGAGGATCATCGTGCGCGGCTCCTCCGGCAGCCCGATGCGGTTCTTCTGCATCAGGATCAGCTCGCGCGGATGGTCGGCGCACTGCGCGTAGCCGGGGGCGTAGCGCCGGTTGAACCCGACGGCGAGGCTCACGTCCCGCTCCTCGGCGAGCGCCACCAGCCGCGCGGAGTCGTCGAGTTCGTAGGCCAGCGGCTTGTCGACGTACGTCGGTACGCCCGCTTCCAGCAGCCGCGTCACGATCTCCGGGTGCGCGAGCGTGGGCGCGTGCACGAAGGCGGCGTCGAGGCCTTGGTCGAGCAGGGAGTCGAGGGTGGTGTGGCGCCGCTCCCTCGGGACGTGGAGGCCGTCGGCGACCCGGTCGAGGGTGGCGGGCGTGCGGGTCTGCAGGTGCAGTTCGATCCCGGGCTGGAAGGCGAGGACCGGGAGGTAGGCCTTCTGCGCGATGTCGCCGAGTCCGATGCAGCCGACCTTCACGGGGGTTCTCCTCTAGCGGTTGCCTGCCGGGGTCTGCTCGGAAGCATACGGCTGGTGCGGGGGCCGCCAGTCGGCGATGCCGTCGAAGCCGCGCAGGAACAGGGCGGGCCCGGCCTTCGACAGCGCGGCCACGGCCGTGTCGCGTACGGCGATCCCGGCGCGGCTGGTCATGAGGTTGAGGCGGGCGACCTTGACGGCCTTCCGTGCGACGGCGGTCGTACGCGGCAGCCGGGCGGCGGTGTAGGCGGGGAGGTCGTCGCAGTGGTGGGCGAGGACGATCGCGTCCTCGATGGCTTGATTGCCGCCCTGGCCGAGGGTCGGGGGCATGGCGTGCGCGGCGTCGCCGACAAGGGCAGCCCGGCCGTGGTGGTAGGCGGGCAGGGGCTCGGCGATGTGGTGGACGTCGTGGCGCAGGATGTCGTCGGGGCGGGCGGCGGCCAGCACGGCGGGGATCGGGTCGTGCCAGTCGCCGAAGAGACGCAGCAGCTCGGCCTTCTCGTCGTCGGGCGCGCTTCCGCCGGCGGGCGTCATGGCGGCGGCGTAGGCGTAGACACGGCCGTCCTTGAGTGGGTGCGTGCCCCAGATGCGGCCCCTCCCCCAGGTCTCGTGCGAGGCGAACTCGGCACCGGGGACGGGGATCACGACCCGCCAGGTGGTGAACCCCGAGTACACCGTCCCCGGGTGGCCGGGGAAGAGCGCCCGGCGTACGGCGGACCGGACCCCGTCGGCGCCCACCACCAGGTCGGCCTCCAACTCGCCGTCCTCGGTGGTGACCCGGGCGGGCCGGTCGGTGTCGCCTCTGTCGGCGAGGGTCGCGGCGGCGTCCGTGCGGACGCCGCCCGGCGGGAGCTGTGCGGCCAGGCGCTCGACGAGGGTGGCGCGGTGCAGCAGCACGAGCGGGCCGCCGAAGCGCTCGGCGGCGGCGTCGGCCGAGGAGCGCGAGAGCCACCGGCCGGACGGGGTGCGCAGTCCGCCGTCCCCCGCCCAGGCGGCGAGGCCGCGGATCTCGTCGCCGAGGCCGATGACGTCCAGCGCGCGCAGGGAGTTGGGAGCGAGGGAGATGGCGGCGCCGACCGGCTCCAGCGAGCGGGCGCGCTCCAGCACGGTGACATGCCAGCCGCGCCGGTGCAGGGCTGCCCCTGCGGCGAGGCCTCCGATACCGCCGCCGATCACGACGGCCCTCCTCGACTGTGCCATGGCTCCTCCTCGACACCGCGTCGACTACAGGTGTAGTTCGCGTTCGACATTACTACAGCCGTAGTGAGACGGGTAGCGTGAGCCTCATGTCCGTAAGCACCACCGGCCCCTCCCGCGCCGACCTCGTCGCCGACACCGCCCTCGCCCTGCTCGCCGAGCGCGGGATGCGGGGCCTCACGCACCGGGCGGTCGACGAGACGGCCGGACTCCCCCAGGGCTCCACCTCGAACCTCGCGCGGACCCGGCAGGCCCTGCTGGAACTGGCGGTGCGGCGCCTGGCCGACCGCGAGGCCCGGGTCCTGGCCCTGCACGAGCTGCCGGACCCCCGGTCCGGGACCGACTCCCTCGCCAGCGTCCTGGCCCTGGCGACCCATCGCGCCCTGACGGACAACCGCGCCCTCACGCTCGCCCGCTACGAACTGGCCCTGGAGGCGACCCGCCGCCCCGAACTGCGGGCCTACTTCGACGCGACGGGCGCCCGCTTCCGCGACCGGCTCACCGCCCTGGTCACGGGGATGGGTTCGACGGACCCGGCCCGGCACACGCTGTCGCTGATCGCCTGGGCGGACGGGCTGATGTTCAGCTGTGTCGCGGGGTCGTTCGGTTCCGGGACGCCGAGCCTGGAGGAGGTACGGGCCGGGCTGCGGGAACTGCTCGCGGGGATGCTCGGCGACTGAAAACCCCTGGTCCGTCCGGGCGAGTCGGGAAAGGATGCGGGCATGACCATCGAGCGCACCGAACCCGCCACCGACGCCGCCGAACGCGCCATGCTGGAAGGCTGGCTCGACTATCACCGGAATACTCTCGCCTGGAAATGCGAGGGCCTGAGCGACGAACAGCTCAGGAAAGCCTCCGTGGAGCCCTCCGAACTGTCCCTGATGGGGCTGGTGCGGCACATGGCGGAGGTGGAGCGGGGCTGGTTCCGCAAGGTGCTGACGAACGAGGACGCGCCGCCGATCTACTACAGCGACGAGGACCGGGACGGCGAGTTCCATCTGACCGAGGCGGACACCTACCAGGAGGCGTATGCCACCTGGCAGGCCGAGATCGAGACCGCCCGGCGCAACGCCGCCCGCTTCGCCCTGGACGATCTCTCCGAGGGCAGACACCGCCGCACCGGCGAGCAGTTCAACCTGCGCTGGATCTACACCCACATGATCGAGGAGTACGCCCGGCACAACGGCCACGCCGATCTGATCCGCGAGCGCCTCGACGGCTCGACCGGCGACTGACGTCACCCACGACCCACCGGCGACCTCCGTACGGGGCGGGACATCACCCGTGCGGGGCATCCTCCGCCTGTCCGCTGTCCCACCAGGGGCCGGACGCACCAGAGTTGCGCGGGTGCATCGAACGACGACCACAGCGACGCTCCTGGTGACCGTGGCGGTCTCGGCCCTCTCCGGCTGTGTGACGGTCCAGGATCCCCCCGTTCCCGGGCCGCCGGCGGCACCGTCCCGGCCGCCCGCGCCCCGGCCGGAGGAGCAGGTCGTGCAGGCACCGGCCCGGGAGGCCCTGGAACTCATCGAGGGGTCGCGCCGCCCGGAGCCGTCCGCGTCCGCGCCCCGACGGACCACGCCCCCGTCGGCCTCGCCGCGGCAGGAGCAGCGGCCGTCCGGCACGCTCGACGCCCGCCCGCGCCCCGCCCGCCCGGAGCGCCGGGCACCGGCCCCGCGCAGCCCGCAGCGGCCACCCGCCGACCTGCCCGACGTCTCCGAGTCGGTACGGCAGGACGTCCACAAGAACGTCCCGAAGAGCGCGGACGTGTGCGCGCTGGGCACGCGCTACGGGGGGTGGCGGGCGGACAGCCCGGAGTCGACGATCTGCCGTGACACGTACCGGCGTTGACCGACCGGCTCAGGGCCGCTGCCGGGGCGGCGTCCAGGACTCGGTCCCTCCGCCGCCTTCCCCGAGCCGGGACTCCAGCCGTTCGATGGCGGCCCACACGCCGTCGCCGTACCTGTCGTCGGCGAGGGCGGCGGCAGTTCTCCTGGCCCGTCGCAGATGGGTGCGGGCCGCGTCGCACTGGCCGAGCTTGAGGTAGTCGTCGGCCAGGTTCAGGTGCAGGGACGGGTAGAACGCGCGCACCGCGAGAGCGCCTTCGGGCGAGGCGGGCCGGCCGTCCTCGGAGATCTCCTGCGCCGCCGTCAACGCACGCAGGTCCCAGGCCAGTTCGTCCCCGGGGTCGTCCTGCGTGTCGGCCAGGTAGTGCGCGAGGGTGCAGCGGTGCAGGGGGTCGCCGTGCTCCCCGATCTCCGCCCACAGGTCCAGGAACCGGTGCCGGGCCTCCTCCCGGTCCCCCGCGTGGTGCAGCATGACGACCTGCCCGATCCGTGTCAGCACGGTGTCCGGCGCCGTCTGCTCCTGTCGCTCCATCGCCACGCCCTCCGCGCACTCGCCGGCTGATCCTCCGACGCTAACCGGAGAGGGAGGCGATGCGGCTCAGGCCGGTCCGTACGCGCGGGGCCTTCCGGGAGGAAGGCCCCGCCGTCCGCCGCCCGTCCTCAGCCCAGGTTCGGGATCGTCCAGTCGATCGGCTCGTGCCCCTGCGCGGCCACCGCAGCGTCGATCTGCGTGAACGGACGCGAGCCGAAGAACTTCTTCGCCGACAGCGGCGACGGATGCGCGCCCTTGACCACCACATGCCGCGACTCGTCGATCAGCGGGAGCTTCTTCTGCGCGTAGTTCCCCCACAGCACGAACACCGCCGGGTCGGGCCGGTCGGCGACCGCGCGGATCACGGCGTCGGTGAACCTCTCCCAGCCGCGGCCCTTGTGCGAGTTGGCCTCGCCGCCCCGGACCGTGAGCACCGCGTTGAGCAGCAGGACGCCCTGTTCGGCCCACGGCATCAGATAGCCGTTGTCCGGGACCGGCGCGCCCAGCTCCTCGTGCATCTCCTTGTAGATGTTGCGCAGGGACGGCGGGATCCGCACACCCGGCCGGACCGAGAAGCACAGCCCGTGCCCCTGGCCCTCTCCGTGGTAAGGGTCCTGACCGAGGATCAGGACCTTCACCTTCTCGTACGGCGTGGCGTCCAGCGCGGCGAAGACCTCCTCCCGCGGCGGATGCACGGGACCCTTCGCCCGCTCCTCCTCGACGAACTCCGTCAGCTCCTTGAAATAGGGCTGCTGCAGCTCGTCGCCCAGAACCCCGCGCCAGGACTCGGGCAGCATGGCGGTGTCGGTCACGTCAACGTCCTCACGATGTGCGGTCACTTCCAGGCCTCAGAACCTACAGGCGACCACTGACAACGTGCCCGGGAAGCCCGGTGCCGACCCGCCTACCAGGCGGTCTTGCGGTGCAGCTCCCACATCATCATGATCGTCGACGGGTCCAGGGCCCGCTCCGCGCCCGAGACGTCCCTGCTGGCGGCCACGTACTGCCTGCCCTGCCACAGCGGCAGCAGTCGCGCGTCGTCCACCAGGATCCGCTGGGCCTCCTCGAACTCCTTCTCCACGTTCGCGCGGTCGCTCTCGCGGCGCGAGCGGGGCAGCAGGTCGCCGGTGATCTCGGGGGCCGGGTAGGGCGTTCCGAGGGCGTTCTGCTCGCCGACGAACGGCGCGATGAAGTTCTCGGCGTCCGGGAAGTCGGGGAACCAGCCACGCCCGAACACCGGGTACTCGCCCTTCTGGTAGCCCTCGACGTACGTCTTCCAGGGGCGGCTCTTCAGGCTGATCGTGAAGAGGCCGGAGGCCTCGAGCTGGCGCTTCAGCTCCTTGAACTCCTCGGCGGTCTCGGAGCCGTAGCGGTCGCTCGTGTACCAGAAGGTGAGCGGGACCCGCTGGTTGATGCCCGCGTCGCTGAGGATCTCGCGGGCCTTGTCGACGTCGGGGTCGCCGTAGTCGTCGAAGAAGCCCGTGGTGTGGCCCGCGAGGCCCTTGGGGACCATGGAGTACAGCGGGTCGACGGTGTCCTTGTAGACCTTGTGCGTGATCGCCGCCCGGTCGATGACCTGCGCGATGGCCTGGCGCACGGGCTTGCGCTTGGCCCAGGAGTCCTTCGGGTTGAACACCAGGTAGTTGATGTCCGTGCCCGTGCCGTCGACGAGCTGGATCTCCTCCTCGTTGGAGGACTTGCTCTGGAGGTCGACGACGTCGCCGGCGGCCAGACCGCGGTAGGTCACGTCGATCTGCTCGTCGCGCAGGGCCTTGACCATGGCGCCGGAGTCCTGGAAGTAGCGGATGGTCACCGCGTCGTTCCGGCGCTCCGCGTAGCCCTTGTAACCGTCGTTGCGGACGAGGGCGGCCTCCTTGCCCTCCTCGTACGAGTCGAGCGTGTAGGGCCCGGACCCGACGGCGTCGCCGCCCTTGCGCAGGGAGTTCTCCGGGTAGGCCTGCGGGGAGACGATCGACATGGCGGGGGTGGCGAGCACGAACGGGAAGGTCGCGTCGGGCTTGTTGAGGTGGAAGATCACCTCACGCTCGTTCGGTGCCTGGACCCGCTCGAGGCTGCCCAGCAGACCGGCGGGGCCGCCGTTGACGTTGATCTTGCGGATCCGGTCGAAGGAGTACTTGACCGCCTGGGCGTCCAGCGCGTCGCCGTTGGAGAACTTCAGGCCCTCGCGCAGCTCGCAGCGGTACACCTGGTTCGAGGAGTCGCTGAAGCCGCACTGCTCGGCGGCGTCCGGCTGGGGGTCGCTCGCGCCCGTCGGATAGCTCAGCAGCGTCTGGTAGATGTTGCGGAACAACTCCCAGGAGCTGTCCCACGACGCCGCGGGATCGAGCGTGCTGGGCGCACTGGTGGTGCCCACGACGATCGGCCCCTCGTCCTCCGGGGTGTCGGACGACAACACGCCACACCCGGCGAGAAGGGACGATATGGACGCGATGGCCGCCACCTGCCGCAGGCATCGGTTCCGGTTGAACACGCGCACGCTCCTCGATCTGCCATACCAAGGGTCGGCAGACCATACCGCAGTGCCCGGCCCGCCGCCCCTCCCGGTGCATGACTCCTTGATCGATAAACCTTTGACGACGTTGTCATCGCCCTTTGCGAGGGCTTTACGTCGGCACGGGCGCCGCTGGTGTCCAGGGGCGCCCGTGCCGAACCGCGTGCGTCAGCCCGTGCCGGCGTTGAGGAAGATGCCGCCGTCCACGACGAGCGTCTGGCCGGTGACCCAGTCGGACTGCCCGGAGGTGAGGAACGCGGCCGCGCCGCCGATGTCGGAGGGCACGCCGAGGCGGCCGAGCGGGTAGGCCGCGGCGGCCTCCTCCTCCCGGCCCTCGTACAGGGCCTGCGCGAACTTGGTCTTCACGACGGCCGGGGCGATCGCGTTGACCCGCACCTTGGGCGCGTACTCGTGCGCGAGCTGCACCGTCAGGTTGATCATCGCCGCCTTGCTGATGCCGTACGCGCCGATGAACGGCGAGGGCGAGAGGCCGGCGACCGAGGCGATGTTGACGATGGCGCCGCCGTTGTCCTTCTGCCAGGCGTGCCAGGTCTTCTGGGCGAAGCCGAGCGCGGAGACCACGTTGGTCTCGAAGACCTTGCGCGCGACGTTCAGGTCGAGGTCGGCGATCGGCCCGAACACCGGGTTCGTACCGGCGTTGTTGACCAGGAAGTCGACGCGGCCGAAGGCCTCCATCGTGCGCTCGACGGCGACGGCCTGGTGGGCCTCGTCGTGCGCCTTGCCCGCGACATAGATCGCGCGGTCGGCGCCGAGCTGTTCGACGGCCTCCTTGAGGGAGTCCTCGTTGCGGCCGGTGACGCACACGCGGTCGCCGCGCGCGACGAGCGCCTCGGCGACGCCGTAGCCGATGCCGCGGCTGCCGCCCGTGACGAGGGCGACCTTGCCGGAGAGTTCCACGGAAGTCATGTCTGTCGTCCTCTAGTCGAGCGGTCCGCCGGCCACGTACAGCACCTGGCCGGAGACGAACCCGGCCGCCTCGCCCGTGAAGAAGGCGATGGCGTTGGCGATGTCGTCCGGCTCACCGACGCGGGCCACCGGGATCTGGGTGGCGGCGGCGGCCTTGAAGTCCTCGAAGCCCATGCCGACGCGGTCGGCGGTGGCCTTGGTCATCTCGGTGGCGATGAAGCCGGGGGCGACGGCGTTGGCGGTCACGCCGAACTTGCCGAGCTCCTTGGCGAGGGTCTTGGTGAAGCCCTGCAGACCCGCCTTGGCCGCCGAGTAGTTCACCTGGCCGCGGTTGCCCAGCGCCGAGGACGACGAGAGGTTGACGATCCGGCCGAATCCCGCGTCCACCATGTGCTTCTGACAGGCCTTGGACATCAGGAAGGCGCCGCGCAGGTGCACGTTCATGACGGTGTCCCAGTCGGAGACGCTCATCTTGAACAGCAGGTTGTCGCGCAGCACGCCCGCGTTGTTGACCAGGATCGTCGGCGCGCCGAGCTCCTCGGCGACACGGGCGATCGCGGCCTCGACCTGGGCCTCGTCGGAGACGTCGGCGCCGACCGCGATGGCCTTGCCGCCCGCCGCGGTGATCTTCTCGACGGTGTCCTTGCAGGCGGCCTCGTCGAGGTCGATCACGGCGACCGCGCGGCCCTCGGCGGCCAGTCGTACGGCGGTGGCGGCACCGATACCGCGCGCGGCACCGGTGACTACGGCGACCCGCTGCTCAGTGGTGGACATGGCTGCTTCTCCTCAGGTGAGCGACCGCTTAGTACCTTCAGTGGGTGTGACGCTAGAAGCCCTGGCACGCGGTGTCAACGGCCACGGCCCGCGTGTGATCCATTACCTCACCAGCAGGTCGAGCAGGCGCTCCGTCTCCGCCGCCGGATCCGTGGTCAGCCCGGTGTGCACGGGCCCGGGCTGGACGATCGTCGAGCGGGGGGCGACGATCCAGCGGAAACGGCGGCCGGGGTCGTCGCTCGCGGCCTGGCCGGCCGCGGGGCCGCCCGCGCAGATGTTCTCCACGGCGCGCAGCGCGGCCCGGACGCCGGCGACGTCCGCCCGGGGGTCGAGTGCCAGCAGCCGTGCCTCGTCGAGGTGGGTGCGCGCGCCGACGTAGGACTCGGCACGGCAGTAGACGAGGACCCCGGCGTTGATGCACTCGCCGCGCTCGACGCGCGGGACGACGCGCAGGACGGCGTACTCGTAGATCTGGCGGTCCCGTGTCCCGCCCCTGATGATGTGCCGGTCGCTCACTCTGTCCCCCGGATGCGGTCGTGGATGACGGCGGCCCGCGCGAGCAGCGGCCGCGCGTAGGCCTGCCTCAGGTCGTCCGGCGCGTCGAAGCCGGGCTCGTCGGCCAGCCAGGCGTCCGGGATCCGCGCGGTGACCTCGGCGAGCAGTTCCCCGGTGACCAGGGGCGCCAACTCGGCCGCGGCGGAGGCGACATCGGGCGCGAAGGGCGCCAGGGCGTGGTCGGAGGCGTCGTAGGGGCGGTCCGCCGAGGCCTGCGCGCCGGGCCAGTTGTGGTGCCAGATCATGGTCGCGCCGTGGTCGACGAGCCACAACTCGCCCCGCCACATCAGCAGGTTGGGGTTGCGCCAGGACCGGTCGACGTTGTTGACCAGCGCGTCGAACCAGACGATCCGTCCGGCCTCCTCGGGGCTCACCCGGAAGGCGAGTGGGTCGAAGCCGAGCGCGCCGGAGAGGAAGTCCATGCCGAGGTTGGTGCCGCCGCTGGACCTGAGCAGGTTCTGCACCTCCTGGTCGGGCTCGCCCAGCCCCAGCTCCGGGTCGAGCTCGACCGTGACCAGGCGGGGCACCCGCAGCCCCAGCCGGCGGGCGAGCTCCCCGCAGACCACCTCGGCGACGAGCGTCTTGCGGCCCTGTCCCGCGCCGCTGAACTTCAGGACGTACATCCCGTGGTCGTCGGCCTCGACGAGTCCCGGCAGCGAACCGCCCTCGCGCAGCGGCGCGATGAATCGGGTCGCGATCACTTCCTTGAGCATCGCCCCAGGTTACTGAGGTGGACGGGGGCTCGGGTGCCGGCCTCGCGGAGGCGGGCCGGAACCCGACAGCGAACCGACAGCTCCGCTTTGCCCACGCCGTTCCGCGAACGGGTCAGGATCTCGACATTGTCTGAACAGCCGGTCCTCAAGGGCCGTACCTCTGCGCAGATCACGAATCCCCGGAAGGAACGTCAGCATGACCAGCGAATCAGTTCAGCCGATGTCCGGACCGAGCCGCCGTGCCGTCGTGGCGGCAGCTGGCGCGGCGGGGCTCACCGTCGCGCTGACGGCGTGCGGGTCGGACGACAAGGCATCCGGCTCGTCCACCGAACAGGGCTCCGGCGGCAGTGCTTCATCGCCCGAGGCGGGCGCCGGTGGCGCGGCACTCGCGAAGACGGCGGACATCCCCGAGGGAAGCGGCAAGATCTTCAAGGACGAGAAGGTCGTGGTCTCCCAGCCGGCCGCGGGCCAGTACAAGGCGTTCTCGACGATCTGCACCCACCGGGACTGTCCGATGGTGGACCTCAAGGACGACATCATCTCCTGCACGTGCCACGGCAGTGAGTTCTCCGTCCTCGACGGCAGCGTGAAGAAGGGGCCGGCCGTCGAACCGCTGGCGGCGAAGCAGGTGACCGTGAACGGCGACTCGATCACGCTCGCCTGACCTCACGCGCTCGCTTCAGACACGCCAGTACCTCGTCCGTGGTCGCGACCGTGGCGACCAACGCGAGGGTGTGGCGGATCATCGCGGGGGTGTAGTCGGACGGCACCCCCGCGATGGCGTCGGCCGGGACGACGGCGGTGTAGCCGCGGTTCACGGCGTCGAACACGGCGTTGGGAACGGCCACGTTGGCCGATACGCCGGTGACGATCAGGGTGCGGCAGCCGAGGTTGCGCAGCAGCGGATCGACATCGGTGCCCTGGAGGGGCGACAGCCCGTGCAGGCGTCGTACGACGAGGTCCTCCTCGGCGACCACGATGGGGGCCGCGACCCGCACCGCCGGCGAGCCGGACAGCTGCTGCACCGGCAGGCGTGCGGCGGCCCGGAAGAGGCGGGCGTTGCGGTTGGCGCCGCGGCCGTCGGGGCGGCGCTCGGCGACGGCGTGGACGACCTGGACACCGCCTTCGTGGGCGGCGTCCACCAGGCGGGCGACATTGGCGAGAACTCCGCCGGAGCGGGCCTCGGCGGCGAGTTCGGGCAGTGCGCTGTCCGCTCCGACGACGCCCTCCTGGCACTCGACGGTGAGCAGCACGGTGGTCCGCGGATCGAGGAGTTCGCTGAGTTCTTCGTACGAGGGCACGGTTCCCCCTGGGCGCCGACGGCGGGTCGGGGGAGCGTAGCCACCGTTGCTAACGGAGGGAAGAGCACTCATTCTTTTCTGACGTGATGTCAGAGGATCTCCTCTGACACGACGTGAGAAGAAGAAAGAGGGGGAGCATGACCGTCACGCAGCAGCGCCGGGGCCGGAAGATCATGATGACGCCGGGCGAGCTGGACGATTTCCTCACCACGCAGCGCACCTGCCGGGTCGCCACGATCTCGGCGGACGGCGCTCCGCACGTGAGCACACTGTGGTTCGCCTGGGACGGCGCCTCGATGTGGCTGTACTCGGTGGTTCGCAGCAAGCGGTGGACCGACCTCAGGCGCGACCCTCGGGTGGCGATCGTGGTCGACACCGGCGAGGAGTACGACGAGCTGCGCGGCGCCGAGCTGTCGGGCGCCGTCGAGTTCGTGGGCGAGATACCGCGCACCGGTGAGCTGCGCGCCGAGCTCGACGTCCCGGAGACGCTGTTCGCCCGGAAGAACTTCGGCCTTGAGGAGATGCCGCACGACGGCCGGCACGCCTGGGTGCGTCTGACCCCGCAGAAGATCGTCTCCTGGGACTTCCGCAAGCTCGGGCCTGCCTGAGAAGCACGGGAGGCGGCGCTGAGCGCTCAGGTGACGCTCTCCCCCGCCGCCCGCAGGGCCTCGACCGCGGCCCTGATCGACGGGCGGCGGTCGGCGTCCGCGCGCCAGACGACGTACACATGCCGCCGCACCCGCTGCCTGACCGGGACGGTCACGACGCCGTCGGGCACCGGGTGGCGGCCGAGCAGCGGGGCGATGCACACCCCGAGGCCGGCGGCGACCAGCCCGAGCTGCGTATGGGTCTCGGCGGCACGATGGCCCACGATCGGCTCGATGCCCTTCGAGCGGAGCGTGAACATCAGCCACTCGTGGCAGAACTCGCCCTCGCCCCAGGTGATCCACTCGTCGTCGGCGAAGTCGGCGAGGTCCACCTCGTCCCGCCCCGCGAGCCGGTGGTCCACCGGCATGGCGACATCGGCGGGGTCGTCCAGGATCGGCGCCTTGACCAGGCCGTCGGGCAGCGCCATCGGCTTGTTGTGCCAGTCGAGCACCACGGCGAGGTCGAGGTCGCCGCGCACGACTCCGGCGATTCCGTGCTCCGGCTCCAGCTCGCAGGAGCGCAGCCGGAGCGCTGGATGCCGCTCGCGCAGCGCGGACAGCGCGTGCGGGAACAGGCCGCGGGCGGCCGTCGGGAACGCCGACAGCCGCAGCTCGCCGACGACCTCCCCGCGCTGCGCCTCCAGGTCGGACCGGGCGAGTTCGACCTGGGACAGGATGCGCGCGGCATGCTCGGCGAGCAGCCGGCCCGCGTCGGTGAGCCGCACGCCCCGGCCGTTCTTGGCGAGCAGTCGCTGGCCGACCTCCCGCTCCAGCTTGGACATCTGCTGGGAGACGGCGGAGGTCGTGATGTGCAGGCCCTCGGCCGCGCCGCTGACCGAGCCGTGCCGCGCGAGGGCGTCGAGGGTGCGCAGGCGCTCCAGATTCAACACCTAAGCGATGCTACGCAATATCGGGTGCGAATTCTCGATTGTGCTACGCGGTCGCGCTCCAGCATCGTGGCTGCCATGACCACCGTCACCACCACGCCCGGCCGGGCCGGCGCGGCCTCGCCCGACCGGACCCGGCGCCGCCTCGACTGGCGTCTGCGCTTCACCGCGCTCTCCCTGATCTGGGGCTTCAGCTTCCTGCTCATCAAGGTGGGCACCCAGGGATACGCGCCGTTCCAGGTCACGCTCGGCCGGCTGGTGTTCGGTACGGCGGTGCTGGCCGCCGCGATGGTCGTGCGCCGCGAGCGGCTGCCGCGCGGGGCGCGCACCTGGGGGCATCTGGCGGTCGCCGCGTTCCTGCTCAACGCCCTGCCGTTCTCGCTGTTCGCGTACGCCGAGCTGACCATCCCGTCCACCCTGGCGGGCATCTGCAACGCGACCTCGCCGCTGTGGGGCATGGCGCTGTCGCTGGTCGCCCTGTCGGAGGACCGCCCGACCCGGGTACGGGTCGCGGGCCTCGGTCTCGGCTTCCTCGGGGTGCTCACGGTGCTGGGCGCCTGGCAGGGCTTCCACGGCCTGGACGCCACCGGCACGGCACTGGCCCTGCTGGCGTCCCTCAGCTACCCGATCGGCTGGATCTACGTCCGTCGCACCCTGGCCGGCACGAGCCAGTCGCACCTGTCGATGACCGGCGCGCAGTTGCTGCTCGCGACGCTCCAACTGGCCGTCGTCACGCCGGTGTTCACGACCCTGCCGACCCGTGCGCCCGTCGTGCCGCTGCTGGCGATCGCCGCCCTGGGCGCCCTGGGCACCGGCCTCGCCATGCTCCTCCAGTACGGCCTGGTCGCCGAGGTCGGCCCGACGACCGCCCAGATGGTCACGTACCTCGTGCCGGTCATCGCCACGGCCGCGGGCGTCGTACTCCTCGGCGAATCGCTCGCCTGGTCGACACCGGTCGGCGCGGTGATCGTACTGACGGGCGCGGCCCTCACCCAGGTCCGGCCGAGGCCCCGTGCACAGTCGAGGCCTCAGACGTAACTGCGCGCCGGGGCCGGGCCGAGGGCCGAGGCGATCGCGTCGGCCAGCGCCTCGATCTCACCCTCCTTCCGGCCCCCGGCCCCGCTCCCGTTCTCGGCGAGCGTCGAGACGGTGATCCTGATGCCGGGCGGTGCGCTCAACCGGAAGCGCGCGCCCGGGGCGACCGCCCAGCCGGCGTGCTGCAGCCGGGCGACGGCTCCGGTCTCGTCCGGCACGGGCACCCACACATTCATTCCGCTGCGCCCGTGCGCCGCGATGCCCCGTCGGCCGAGCGCCTCGATCAGCGCGTCCCGACGCCGCCCGTAGGCCGCCGCCACCTCGCGCGGGTCCACCGCCCCGTCGGCCCACAGCCGCACCAGGGCCCGCTGCATCAGCCGGCTCACCCAGCCCGGCCCGAGGCGCTGCCGGCCGCGGACCCGGTCGACGGTGACGGCGTCGCCGGTGAGCAGGGCGAGGCGCAGATCGGGGCCGTAGGCCTTGGCGGCCGAGCGCACGAGGGCCCAGTGCCGGGTGACGCCGGCGAGGGGGTGGAGGGGGAGGTCGACGATGCCGTGGCCGTGGTCGTCCTCGATCAGCAGGGTCTCCGGGTGCTCCCGGAGCACGGACCGCAGGGCACGCGCGCGCGTGGCGCTCACCGCGGCGCCGGTCGGGTTCTGCGCCCGGTCCGTGACGATCAGGGCCCGGGCCCCGGCCTCCAGCGCCCGGCGCACGTCCTCGGCGTACGGACCGTCGTCGTCGACGCCGACGGGGACGGTCCTGAGCCCGAGCGCCGGCACGAGGTCGAGGGTGCGTCCCCAGCCGGGGTCCTCGACGGCGACGGTGTCGCCGGGCTTGAGGTGGGCCGCCAGCACGCGTTCGACGCCGTCGAGTGCCCCGGAGACCACCGCGAGCGGCCCGTCCGGCACCCCGTCGGCGTCGAGACCGGCCCGTGCGATCCGGGCCAGCTCCGGGTCCACGGGGGCCTCTCCGTAGAGCACGGGCGCACGGTCGGCCTCGGCGGCCGCCGCCGCGAAGGCGGCCGCGAGCGCCGGGAGCAACGCCGGGTCCGGGTTGCCCGCCGCCACATCGCGCACGCCCTCGGGGACGTCCACCCTGATCTGGTCCCGCCCGGTCGTGGCCGGGGCGGGCCGTACCCGGCTGCCCCGCCGGCCGGCGGTCTCGATGACCCCGCGCTCGCGCAGGGTGCGGTACGCGGCCGCGACCGTGTTGGGATTCACCAACAACCGCTCCGCCAACTCCCGCATGGGCGGAAGTAGTTGCCCCGGCCGCAGCTCACCGGCCCCCACCGCCCGCTCGACGCTCGCGGAAATGTCCGCTGCGCGGCGCCCACTGATCGGATACTCTCCTAGCACAAAGCTGATTATGCACTAGTGCAATGGAGACCGCCAATGCAGGGGACCGCACAGACGTCGTCGCAGCCCGCCGCCGCCTACGCCCCGACCGACCGCACCGTCCCCACCCGCTCCCCGGGCCGGGCCTCCTACGACAGGGAACTGGTGCACGCGATACTCGACGAGGCCTACGTCTGCCACCTCGGCTTCGTCCGCGACGGCGCGCCGGTCGTGCTGCCCACGCTGTTCGCCCGGGTCGGCGAGCGGCTCTACGTGCACGGCTCGACGGGCTCGCGCCCGCTGCGGGAGGCCGGCCAGACCGACCCGGGCCTCCCGGTCTGCCTGACCGTCACCCACGTCGACGGCCTGGTCCTGGCCCGCTCGGCCTTCCACCACTCGATCAACTACCGCTCCGTGGTGGTGCACGGCGTCGCCCACGACGTGACGGACCCCGAGGAGAAGCGGCAGGCCCTGGACGCGCTGGTCGACCAGGTCGTAGCGGGCCGCGCCGCCGACTCCCGCCCGGCCAACAAGAAGGAACTGGCCGCCACCGCCGTGCTCCGCCTGGACCTGGCCGAGGTCTCCGCCAAGCTCCGCACGGGCGGCGTGAACGACGAACCGGAGGACCTCGCCCTCCCCCACTGGGCAGGAGTCGTCCCGGTCCGGAAGACCTACGGCACACCGGTCCCCGACCCGGGCCTGTCCGCCGGCACCGAACTGCCTGACTACTTGAAGGCACGGTGATGTCGAACCCCCTTCTTCAGGGGTTTCGGGGCGCGCTGATATGCGTCTCCCCGCCGCCGAGCGGATCGGCGCCCTACGCGGCCGTTCCTGGCATGGACAGCTCCCTGTCCGGGCCGCCGCCGGCCACCGGCCGTTCGGAGCCCTTCGCCGGCGTCGAGGACTGTGCGATGAACGCGCCCACCAGCACGATGACGCCGCCGGCGATCTGCGGCGCCGACAGGTGCTCGCCGAGCAGGACCCAGGCCAGGACGGTCGCGATGACCGCTTCGAGGCAGGCCACGACACCGGCGACCTGCGGGGAGAGCCGGCGCACGGAGACCACGCCGGTGACGTAGGCGACGACCGTGGCGACCAGGACGATCCAGGCCAGCAGGACGACGGCGGCGACGGGCGTGCCGTCCATGCGCGCGGTGCCCGTGAGCACGGACCAGTCCATGGTCCAGGGCCGGGCGACGACGGTCAGCACGGCCGCGCCGACGAGCAGGCCGTAGGAGATGACCCCGAGCGGGTCGGGCGCCTCGTCGCCGGCGTCACTGCCCTGGTCGGAGAGGACGAAGTAGCCGACCTGACAGCAGGCCGCGCCGAGCGCGAGCAGCAGCCCCAGGGCGTCGAAGCCGAGGCCCGACCACACCTCGACGACGCACGCGAGCCCTCCGACCGCGAGGACGACACCGACCGCGGCGGCACGTGTCACGGGCCTGCGCTGCACGAACCGCACCCAGCCGAGCACGAGCGCGGGCGCCAGGTACTCGATGAGCAGCGCCACCCCGACGGGGATACGGGAGAGCGAGGCGAAGTAGAAGGCCTGGACACCGGCGACGGCCAACAGCCCGAATCCGGCGAGGAGTCCGGGGCGGCGGCGCAGCAGCGCGCGGTGGCGTACGGCGAGCGGCAACATCACCAGGGCGGCCCCGGTCACCCGCAGCCACACCACGTGCAGCGGGTCGAGGCCCGCCTCGATCAGCGGCTTGGCCGCGACCCCGGATCCGCCGAAGGCGAGCGCGGACAGCAGCGCGAGGCCGAGCCCCATGCCCCTGCCGCGCCTGGTCGGACTGCTCTCAGACGTACGCACCGGCACATGATGACAGGCCCTGACAGGAGCGTCACCCCTTATGGCACCTGTCTCACTGCCTGGACGGGCGAACGCTCCGGACCGGACCGGTCAGTGCGCGGGTTCGCCGCCCCCGGCCCACTCCCCGGGCCGGCCGAACCGGCCGTCGAGCCGGGCGAGCACCTCGTGCGGGTCGATCCCGGCGCGTCCGAGCACCTCGACGGCGCGCGCCTGTGCGTCGACGACGATCGCCGCGAGCAGGTCGATGCCGCGGGCCGGTCCGCCGCGGCGTGCGGCGCGTTCGCAGGCGTACTCCATCGACGCCGCGGCCAGCGGCGAGAAACCCGCGCACCCCGCCACCACGGGGACGGCTCCGGAGTCCTCGACGCCGCTCTGCCAGCGCAGGCCGTAGCCGATGCTGCGCTGGACGAGATAGCCCAGCAGTCGCGCGATCTGCGGTCCGTCACCGAAGACGCCACGCGCCTCGGGGTCGGACTCCAGCAGCGAGTGGAGCAGATGGGCCGTGTCGATCTGCCGGTCCCCGTCCCTGACCGCCCGGCGACGGGCACCAGCGATCACCGACGCCAGCTCGTCACTGAGCCGGGCATCGTTCTCCGCGCGGTGGATGCCGTGCTCAGGGGCCGACTGCCTGGGGATACGGGATTGCACATCCCCTACCTCATCAGTCCCGCGAGCCCGGGGCATCCCCGAGGGGGAGCATTTTGGCGTCCCACAGGAAGTGGACTTCCACGGCCGGAATCTCCTCCTTACGGAGGAGATCAGGCTGTTTCGTGCGCGAACCCAGCACGCCTGACTGTTCGTCAGTATTGAACATTGCGGCCACCACGGCTACGTTCCGCGACACCCGACACGAAGAGGTGGTCGCATGGCCGAAGTCAGCGCGGAGGCACGCATCGGGGCGCCGGCCGAGAAGGTGTGGGCCAGGCTCACGGACTGGCCCGCGTACGGCCAGTGGAACGCGACCCACACCAGCTTCCCGGCGGGCGGCCCCGAGAGCCTGGAAGTGGGCGCGACCTTCCGGGAGAACATGCGGCTGATGAACTTCCCGGCCGAGGTGGAGTGGACCGTCGAGGAACTCGAACCGGCCCGGGTGCTCGCCATCCGCGGCCAGGGCCCGATGGCCGTGACCGTCGCGACGCGCTACACCCTCACGCCCGACGGCGACGCGACGACGGTCCGCATCGACGGCGAGTTCACGGGCGCGGCCGTGTCGTTGATGGCGGGCAAGCTCAAGGACTCGGCCACGGCGGCGCTGAGCGAGTCGTTGCGCAAGCTGGACGGGCTGGTGGCCTGACACCCCGGCACGAAGAAGCGCCCCCCGGATCACTCCAGGGGGCGCCCGTGCCACAAGGGGCCGGCCCTCAGTCCTCGTCGGCGAGGATCAGGTAGAGCTTCTTGCGCGCTTCGTTGATGACGCCGAGCGCCTTCTCCTTCTGCTCCTTGCTGCCGGTCTTCCAGACCTGCCCGAAGGCCTCCATCAGCCCGAAACCGGCCTGGCGGATCTCGCCGAGGGCCTCCCAGTCGACCCCGCGGGAGGCTTCCTCCCAGGGCGCCTCGGGTCCCTCTTCAGCCGCCGTGCGGCCGGCCTCGGTGAGCGAGAACAGCTTCTTGCCGCCCTCGGACTCGCTGATGATGAGGCCCTCGTCCTCCAGCAGCTGAAGGGTGGGGTACACCGAACCCGGGCTGGGCTTCCACGCCCCGCCGCTGCGCTCGGCGATCTCCTGAATCATCTCGTAGCCGTGCATGGGCCGGTCCTTCAGCAGGGCGAGGATCGAGGCCCGCACGTCACCGCGCCGCGCCCTTCCCCTCGGCCCGCCGCGTCCTCGTCCGCCCCAGGGGCCGGGACCGAAGCCCGGACCACCGGGCCCTCCCCAGCCGGGGCCACCGGAACCGCCGGGCCCGAAGGGACCGAAGGCCGCACGCAGCCCTTCGAAGCCGCCCCGGCCGTGACGCGATCCGCCGTGGCCATGTCCGTGCTCGTAACCGTGGGTACGCATCGCAACCACTCTCCATTCAGTCGTTGATCTGTCGCGATGCCTCAACGATATATCGGTAGTGTTCTTATGGCAAGGCCCTGCCGGACCAGCGGCTTCAGCGGGCGTCGCGCATCCCGAGAATGTAGGTGGCGGTCAGTGCGACGACGCGGTCCTCGTCCAGCGCCAGATCGGCGAGGGCACGGGACGCCGTGGGTCCCGGGATGTCCGCGAGCGCCTGGGTCAGCCGCCGGCGCACGGACGGTCCGGCGGTGCCGTGGGCGAGGCAGTCGACGAGCATGGTGGCGATCCGGTCCGCCGACGCGGGGTCACTCGCCAGCGCGCTCAGCGCATCGGCCGCGTCGACGTCGTTCGCCTCCTCGACGACCATGTCGACGAGCGTCGGGACCGCGTCGGCCACTCCACGTGCCCCGAGCTCCAGCGCCGCGTACCTGCGGACCACGATGTCGGGATGCGCGAGAGCGTCCTTCAGCAGTGCGGTCGCCTCACCGTCCGGCATCTCGACGAGGGACTGCACTGCACGCTTCCGGACCTGGGCCACGGGTGAGCCGAGGCCCTCGGCGAGCAGGGCCGATCCGTCCTCGCCCGATTGCGCCAAAGCCCATCGAAGGGCTCCGGCGACATTCGGGTCCGTCTCGCTCAACGCTGCCTCGACCAGGGCCTCCACCGGCCACGACATCTCTTCGACCGAGGACAGGGCCGCGCGCTGGCGCGTCCCGGCGCTCTTCGATCCCAGCGCGTGGAGGAGTCCGACGATCTGCAGGACGTCCTCCCAGCCGGCGGGTTCCGCGGCACCGATCCGACGGAGTCGTGTGAGCAGCTCGGTCTCCGCCGCGATGCGCTCCCGCGTCCGGTGGACGAGGTCGTCGACGAGCTCCGCGGGCCGGAAGCCCGGCTCGTCCAGCGCGCGCCCCACCTCACGCAGTGACAGCCCCAACGACCGCAGGCTCTCGATGTGGAAGATCCGCCGGATGTCCTCGCCGGAGTACGCGCGATAGCCGGCGTCGGTCCGGCCCGTCGGCCGCACCAGGCCGAGCGACTCGTAGTGCCTGAGCATCCGGGCGCTGACCCCGGACCGTCGTGCCACCTCACCGATCAACACTGCCCTTTCATCCCTCCTGGCCGATCGCGCCGAGGGCGACGACGCGCTTCGCCTCCTCGATGGCGCACTCGAATCCGGCGTCCGGGTCGCGCCGCAGCCGTTCCGTGGCGATCGCGTGCCGACGCACACGGGGGTCGGGATCCGTCATCGCGGCGCGCAGGGTCGGCATGACCGTCTCTCCGAGCGCGATCAACGCCCGGCTGAGGCTCGACTGCGTCTCCCGCTCGCCGCGTCCGAGCTGTGCCGCCAGCACTCCGGCCAGCCCGGCTTCCTCACCTTCGGGCACGAGGACGACCGCTGCTCGCCAGGCGCTCCGCGCCACCTCGTCGTCGGGGTCGGTCAGAAGCGCCCGGGTGATCGCCGGCCACGCCCGCCGGTCCCCGATCTTGGACAGCGTGTGCAACGCCTGGCTTCGTGCCTGCGTGTGCTCCGCGCGGAGTTCATCGATGAGCCTGGGCACCGTCATGGACGCCGAATGGCGGGTGAGCGCCCATGTCAGCATTTCGCGCACCTGGAACTCGGGCTCGATCGCGCATCGTTCGATGAGCTTGTCGACCGACCGGGGATCCGGGGTCGTGCCGACCGCCAGCGCCGCCCGCAGCCGGACCGACGAGCCGCTGTCCTCCAGCCCTTGGAGAGCGCGTATCAGGGTCGTGTCCTCTTTCGGCATGGTCATCGCAACCACCTCCTCGGCCACAGTGAAGACCTTGTCATCGTGTCAAGGTCAAGCGGGACCACGCCGAGTGAGCCGATGCCTGCCGGGCCGTGAATCGGGCCAGGACTCGTGAATTGGCCTTGGTCCACGGCCTCGGCGGGCCTCTAGCGTCGGGGCATGCGGATTCGAATCGTCGATGCCTTCACCGACCGTCCCTTCACCGGCAACCCGGCCGGGGTCATGCTCCTGAACGACGCGGACGCCTTCCCGGACGACAGCCGGCTGCAGAACATCGCGCTGGAGGTCAATCACGCAGAGACCGCCTTCGCCCGTCCCCTCCCCGAGGGCGGCGCGGCCGACTGGGCGCTGCGCTGGTTCACTCCGGCCGCCGAGGTCGCGATGTGCGGCCACGCGACCCTCGCCACCGCCCATGTCCTGCACACCACCGGCGCCCACGAGGGGCCGGTGCGGTTCGCGACCCGCAGTGGCGTCCTCGTCGCCACGCCCGCCGGCGACGGCTCCGTCACCATGGACTTCCCGACAGCTCCGCTCACCCGCGTCGACCCGCCCCGCGGCCTCGCCGAGGCCCTGGGAGCCGAGCCGCTGACGGTCCTCGACACCGGCCCGAACGTCGGCGATCTGCTCGTCGAGCTCGCCGACGAGAAGACGGTGCGCGGCCTCGGCCCCGACCTCAAGGCCCTCGCCGCCCACTCCGCGCGCGGTGTCATCGCCACCGCCCGCGCGGAAGACCCGGCCCAGGGCTACGACTTCGTCTCGCGCTGCTTCTTCCCGAACGTCGGCATCGACGAGGACCCGGTGACCGGCAGCGCCCACACCGCACTCGCCCCGTTCTGGTCCGAGCGCCTGGGCCGCCCCGTCCTCACGGGCCGCCAGGCGTCACGCCGCTCCGGCCGCGTCCGCACGGAACTGCGCGGCGAGCGCACCCTGCTCACGGGCAGGGCGGTCACCGTCATCGAGGGCGAACTCCTGGCCTGAGACGACAGGGCAGCATGAAACGAGGGGCGTACGACACCGTCGTACGCCCCTCCGCCGGTCGTTCACGCTGTCGGGAGCCACCCCACCTTGCCCGCCAGCAGCGCGTACCCGACGAACGCCCCGATGTCGAGCAGCGAGTGGGCCACCACGAGGGGGCCGACGCGGCCCCAGCGGCGGTACAGGTACACGAAGACGACGCCCATGGCCAGGTTTCCGATGAAGCCGCCGATGCCCTGGTACAGGTGGTACGAGCCGCGCAGCACCGAGCTGCCGACCAGCGCGGCCATCGGGGTCCAGCCCAGCTGCCCGAGGCGGCGCAGCAGATAGCCGACGACGATCACTTCCTCCAGCACCGCGTTCTGGATCGCGGAGAGGATCAGCACCGGGTACTTCCACCACACGCCGGGCAGCGCCTCGGGCACCACGGTGAGATTGAAGCCGAGGCCGCGGGCCGCCAGATAGAAGGCGATGCCGGTGCTGCCGATGACCGCCGCGATCGCCGCGCCGCGGCCGAGGTCGGGCCAGGGGCGGGTGCGGTCGAAGCCGATGGTGCGCAGACTCGCGCCCTCGCGCAGCAGGAAGTGCGCGACGAGCGCGACGGGCACGAGCGCCGTGGTGATCCCGAAGAGCTGCCAGGCGAGGTCGAGCCAGGGACGGCCGGGCGCGGCCGAGGCGTTCATCGTGGCCGCCTGGTCCTTGAGCCCGCCGGGCTTGGTGACCGAGCCGATGAAGCTGATCAGGGCGGAGACTCCGCTCGCCCCCAGCGAGAGCGCCAGGACGAGCAGGGTCTCGTTGCGCAGCATCTGCCGCGAGAGCCGCTGCTGGGGAATGGAATCGTCCGCCACCGGGCCCGCCTCCGCCTGCACACCTGCCTCCACTTCACCGACCTGCCGGGACCGATCCGTCGGAAATCGATCCGCCGGAAACGATCTGTCGGATCAGTATGAAGGCAGCAGGATGTCACCCGAGCGACGCGTCAGCCCAGTGGCACCGGCTCCGGCAGGCCCACCGGCCAGGTGTGGACCGGATCCCCCTGATGCATCAGCTCGCGGTAGCGCCGGGTGGTGGCGGCCAGTGCGGCCTCCCGTGTGTGGCCCGCGTCCAGCGCCTTGTGGAAGGTCGCGGCCTGCCAGCTCGCCCCGTTCACCCGGCGCCGGCACCGTTCCTCGATCACGCCCAGGTACAGGTCGCGGTCGGCCGGCTCGACACCCCACGCGTCCAGCCCGGCCTCGGCGAGCGGCAGCAGTTCGTCCCGTACGAGGCTCACCGCGTCGACCTGCGTGGTGCCGCCGTACCGGCCGCGCCGGGGCCAGGTGAAGCGGGCGTCGATGCCGTCCTTGCAGGCGGCGTCGAAGTTGGCGGCGGCCGCCTCGAACGGCAGCCGGGTCCACACCGGCCGGGGCTCCTCTGCGAGGGCGCGCACGACACCGTAGAAGAACGCCGCGTTGGCGACCACATCGGTGACGGTGGGCCCGGCGGGCAGGACGCGGTTCTCCACGCGCAGGTGGGGGACGCCGTCGGCGATGCCGTAGACCGGGCGGTTCCAGCGGTAGATCGTGCCGTTGTGCAGGACGAGCTCGGCGAGCGAGGGGGTGCCGCCTCGGTCGAGCGCCTCGAGCGGGTCCTCGTCGTCGCAGATCGGCAGCAGGGCCGGGTAGTAGCGAAGGTTCTCCTCGAAGAGGTCGTACGCCGAGGCGACCCAGCGCTCGCCGAACCAGGTGCGCGGCCGGACGCCCTGGGCCTGGAGTTCGGGCGGGCGCGTGTCGGTGGACTGCTGGAACAGCGGGGGCCGCGACTCGCGCCACAGCTCGCGGCCGAACAGGAAGGGCGAGTTGGCGCCGACGGCGATCTGTGCGGCGGCGACCGCCTGGGCCGCGTTCCACACGTCGGCGAACCGACCCGGGGTGACCTGGAGGTGCAGTTGCACGGAGGTGCAGGCGGCTTCCGGCGCGATGGACTTCGAGGTGCAGGTGAGGTGCTCCACGCCGGCGATGTCGAGGGTGAACTCCTCACCCCGGGCGGCCACGATCTGGTCGTTGAGGAGCGTGTAGCGGTCGACGTCGGAGAGGTTCGACGACACCAGGTCGTCCCGGTCGAGCGTCGGCAGAATGCCGATCATCACGATTCCCGCGTCGACTTCCCCTGCTTTTCGGTCGGCATATGCCAGTGACGTACGGAGTTCCTCCCCGAGCCGGTCGAATACCCGGCCACCCAGACGGTGTGGAGGAATGTTCACTTCCAGGTTGAACATGGCGAGTTCTGTTTGGAAGTCCCGGCTCGCGATACGTTCCAGGACTTGCGCATTCAACATTTTCGGCATGCCGTCGGAGCCCGCGAGATTCAATTCGATCTCCAGCCCCATGAGGTTCTTCGGGCGATCGAACCGCTTCTCCGCCAGGAGCCGCTCCAAGCCCGTCAGACACCGACGGAGCTTGTCGCGGTAGCGCTGGCGATCGGACAGGTCGAACCGCCCTGCCACGACCTTCTCCCCCATCGAAGCGTCCCTCCTCGGATGATGCGGGCCTCAAGATCCGGCCGCCGGGGTCACGGTCAGGTGGAGGATGCCCAGCGAAAGCGATCGATAACGTCCCGGACGGGTCCGCTGACCGCTACGCTGGTCGTGTGTGACCAGTGGCACATTCACTCGGCATGTCGCACAGAACAGGTTTCGGTGTCCACTCGGCGTCCGCGAACTCGTGAAAAACGCCGACGAGAATGGGCCGACCGGTTCACGGACATTCACCGAGGTCATCACCTCACACCCCCGCCTGAAGTCGGGATAATTCTCGCGTATCGCCGACCGAATGTACCCTTGTTCTACTCACCGGAAACGGCTAGGCGAAACACACCCTGATCCCGTGTCGTATAAACTCCGCGGCAAGGCAGAAGCTTGGCGCCCACGGTCGATGGGTCCTGCCGTCGAGTCGGTGATCGGCGGACCCCACCCCCCTCTCGCTCATGAGACCCGGCCCTGCCTCTGTCGACCCTCGTGAGCAGACAGCGCCGTCCGCCCCCGCCCTCGTGCCACCGTGCCTTTGAATGAGAGGCGACCCACCATGCCGCTGCATGTCCCCCCGGCTCCCGCGCCCGCACTCCGTTCCGTCCTGACCGCGCTCTCCTCGCCGACCGCGGTCCGGGAGGCCCGAACTCCCTCCCTGCTCCGCGCCCAGGGACCCGTCGCAGCCGAGCTTCCGCTGCCCGTCCACGTTCTCGACCGGGTCACGGCCGAGGGCGTATCGGCCACCCGGCTGACCGGGTGGCGCTTCCTGATCCGCTGCGGCGAGCGTGCCGTGGCCGCGGCGGAGACCATGCTGACCCCCGACGGCTGGGCCTTCTCCCACTTCTTCGAAGGCCCGTACATCACCTCCACCGAGCGTGCCCTGCGCCAGGCCGAGACGATGCCGCAGCCGTACCAGCCCCGCCTGCTGTCGGTGCCCAGCCTGTACATGCTGACGCTCTGGCTGCACGAGGACTGCACCGCGGACGGTGCCGCCGGCCACCCCGCCGCCACCGACCTGCTCGTCCCGCTGGCGCCCGCGCCTCCCGGCATCGCGGCCCATCGCCCGCACCGCGTCGCCGAACTCCTCCCGGTGCTGACCCACCGCGCGACTCCCACGCGACTGCTCGGCTCACCCGCCTGAAAGGCCACGCGTGAAGCCTTCCGCACCCCGTCGCCGAATTCCCGGCGTCGGGGTGCGGGCTTTTTATCGCTCGTACGAGCACCTAATAGCTCGTACGAGCCGAAAAGACTCCCGGCCCGACCTGACTAGCCCTATCCGGCCACTGCGAACCACCCGAAGTGACAGCCCAGTTGGGATGAACCGTCCGCGCGGGTGATGCGTCCTGAATCTGTGAGAAGCGGTGCCGCGAAATCCCTGCGGAATGACGCCCATGGGGCAACACTGGGTTCCGACGACTTATCACGGGGGGCGGCCATGAACGACACTTCTAGCCGCGGAACAGACACGACGACCGACTCAGACAACTCAGTCACCTCATCCATCACGACAGAGCGAAAGATCCCACCCATGTGCCAGCACCAGACACCATGCTCGTCAGCCGAATCCGCCGACCGGGAGTCCGCCCGTCTCGTGGCGCACCACCCGGAACAGGGGTGGAGCCTGCTGTGCAACGGCGTGGTGCTCTTCGAGGACACCGGTGAGCTTCTGCCGGACGGCCGGGTCATCGCCCCGCACCGTCCGCTGGCCGGCAGCCAGGTGATGACGGCTGCCTGAGGGCCGCCGGGCAGGGTGACGCCCCGCCCGCAGACATGAGGGGCCGGCCGCAGGACACTCTGCGAACCGGCCCCGACGCATGTCCGGGGGTCGTCACTCCCCGTCACCCGCGGCGACTTCTCCGTTCCTGGCTCGTACGCCTTCCCACGGATGCCCGCTTTCCGGAAGACTCCTGGAAGTTTCGCGGTCACCCGTCGACGGAGGTGGGGCAAGTGGCAGCACGTGAGGCCGACGCCGAGGGCAAGGTCACGATCACGGAGATCGCCCGGCAGGCCGGCGTGTCCGTGCCGACCGTGTCCCGGGTCGTCAACGGCCGGTCCGACGTGTCGCCGCGGACCCGGGCCCGGGTCGAGGAGCTGCTGCGCCGGCACGGCTACCGCAAGCGCCCCGCGGCGCCGGGCACCCGTGCGGCCCTGCTCGACCTGGTCTTCAACGACCTCGACAGTCCCTGGGCCGTGGAGATCATCCGCGGTGTCGAGGAGGTCGCGCACGCGGCCGGGGTCGGCACCGTGGTGTCGGCCATCCACGGTCGGTCGGGCGACGCCCGCGAGTGGATGCGCAACCTCCGGGCCCGTGCGTCCGACGGCGTCATCCTCGTCACGTCGGCGCTGGAGCCGATGCTCCACGAGGAACTGCGGATCCTCGGCGTCCCGCTGGTCGTCGTCGACCCGGCGGGCTCCCCCGCCCTGGACGCGCCCACGATCGGCGCCGCGAACTGGTCGGGCGGCATGGCGGCCACCGAGCATCTGCTGTCCCTCGGCCACCGCCGGATCGGCCTGATCGCCGGCCCGCCGCGCCTGCTGTGCTCCCGAGCCCGGCTGGACGGCTACCGAGCGGCCCTCGAAGGCGCCGGTGTCGCGATGGACACGTCCCTCGTCGTCCCCGGCGACTTCCGCCCCGAGTCCGGCTTCACCGCCTGCAACACGCTGCTCGACCTGCCCGAGCCGCCCACCGCCGTGTTCGCGGCCAGCGACCAGATGGCACTCGGCGCGATCGAGGCACTGCGACGGCGCGGGCTGCGGGTGCCGCAGGACATGAGCGTGGTCGGTTTCGACGACCTTCCGGAAGTCCGCTGGTCGGCTCCCCCACTGACCACGATCCGCCAGCCCCTCGCCGACATGGGCAAACTGGCCGCCCGCACGGCCCTCCGCCTCACCCGCGACGAACAGCCGGACTCCCCAAGGGTGGAACTCGGAACAGACCTGGTGATCCGCGCCAGCACGATGCCTCCGGGGCAGGCCTGACCCCACCGACCGCACCCCTCGAGTCCCCCGGCGGTGCGAGCCTGACCGCCCACGAGCAAGGCCTGCCGCCAACCAGACGGCACCCCCGCCGCGCCCTTCGAACACCCCCGCACCAACCGGACAGCGGCACCGGCCCCTGCCCCCGAGTCCCCACAGCATCGCGCCGACCGACGCGGGCGCGCGGCAAGGAGCCAACGGGGGCGCCGCGTCCCGTACACCTGCCGCGGGCCGCCCCACCCCGCCCATCCCGGTTGGCGCCCCGCCAACCCCCTCAACAGCAGGGCGCCACCCACCCCCGCTACCTCCCCCCAAGCGCCTCACGCAGCGCGAAGTACGCCGGCTTCGGCTTGAGCTGTTCGTCCCATGGAAGGGCCGCGCCCTGGCCCGGGAAGAACGCCGGGATCCAGGAGTACTTGTCCGTGTAGTCCCAGAGGGTGACACCGACGCACCGGCGTACCGCCAGGCACGCCTCCGTCAGATCCCGGTACCACTCGGCCTGCTGGGCCAGCTTCTCCTCCGTCGCCGGCAGGATCATCCGTACGTCGACCTCGGTGAGCGAGGTGTCGAGGCCGAGCCGGGAGAAGCGGCGGAGGTTGTCCTCCAGGGTGGTGGGATAGCCGTACTGGAGGGCGAGGTGGGCCTGGAGGCCGATGCCGTGCAGGGGGACGCCGTCGGCCTTCAGCTCCTTGGCCAGCTTGTAGTACGCGTCGCTCTTCGGGCCGATCCCCTCGATGTTGTAGTCGTTGAGATACAGCTTCACGCGCGGATCGGCCTGATGCGCCCAGCGCAGCGCGTCGGCGATGTACCCGGGCCCGAGCGTCTTGTAGAAGACCGACTCCCGGTACGTACCGTCCTCGTTGAACGCCTCGTTGACGACGTCCCAGGCGAACACCTTGCCCCGGTAGTGCCGTACCTCCGCCTGGACATGCTTCTTCAGCACGGCCCTCAGCTCCGGCGCCGTCCACTCCCGACCCGTGAGCCACCCGGGCAACTGGCTGTGCCAGACCAGGGTGTGGCCGCGCACCTTCTGCCGGTTGGCACGGGCGAGGTTCACGATCTCGTCGCCCTTGGAGAAGTCGAACACGCCCTGCTGCGGCTCGGTCGCGTACCACTTCATGCCGTTGCCGGGCGTGATCTGGTCGAACTCGCTGCCGAGCAGGGCCTTGTACGGCGCGTCGACGAGCTCGGGATTGTCTGTCGCGCTCCCGAAGTAGCGGCCGTGCCGCTGGGCGAGATCGGCGAGGGTGGGTTCCTTGCCGTGCTCCTCGCCGGCCTGTGCCGCCGGGCCGGCGGCGATGGATCCGGCCACCAGCGCGGCGGTCAGCGCCCCAGCCAGTCTGAGCCGTATGGCGGTTCTGCGCATGGTGCGACTCCTCGACGTCGAAACGGATGGGTGAGCCGTACGCGCGGCGCGCGTCAGCCCTTCGTGGCGCCCGCGGTGAGGCCGCCGACGAGCTGCCGCTCGGCGACCGAGTAGAAGGCGAGTGCGGGGACCATGGCCAGCACCAGATAGGCGAAGACCTTGGCGTACTCCGCGGAGTACTGCCCCTGGAACTGCTGCACCCCGATCGGCAGCGTCCACCACTGCGCGTCGGTGAACACCAGCAGCGGCAGGAAGAAGTTGTTCCAGCTGGTGACGACGGCCAGCACCGAGACCGTGCCGAGCGCGGGCCGCGCCATGGGCAGCAGCACCCGCCAGAAGAAGCCGAACGAGCTGCACCCGTCGAGCGTGGCCGCCTCCTCCAGCTCACCGGGGATCTGCCGGAAGAAGCCCCGCAGGATGATGATGGTCATCGGCAGTCCGAAGGCCGCCTGCGGGAGGATCACACCGAGGGGGTTGTCCAGCAGCCCCAGGGAGCGCAGCAGCAGGAACAGCGGCAGGGCCGCCACCGCGAACGGGAACATCAGCCCCATCGTGAACAGCGTGAACAGCACCTCCCGGCCGCGGAAGGCGAACCGCGCGAAGGAGAAGGCCGACAGGGCCGAGACCGCGACGACCAGGACGGTCGTGCCCACCGCGATCAGCGTGCTGTTGCCGATCAGCCGCCAGAAGTCCCCCGAGCCGAGGATCTGGGTGTAGTTGGAGGTCACCCACGACTCGGGCAGACCGACCGGGTTACGTGACAGCTCGTCGGTGGACTTGAAGCCGGAGAGCACGGCGTAGAGCAGAGGGACGGCCATGAACGCGCCGACGGCGATCAGGACGAGGTGCAGCGGAAGGCTCCGGCCACTCTTCTGACGAGATGTCATTTTCCGTCACCCCGCATGGTCGTGGTGGCCCCCTCCAGATCGCGCCGGAGCACGAACCGCTGGTAGGTGAGGGCGAAGACGAGACTGATGCCGAACATGACCACGCTGATCGCGCTGGCGTAGCCGACCTGGTAGCGCTTGAAGCCGTACTGGAACATGGTCACGGCCATGGTCTCGGAGTGGTGGTCGGGACCGCCCGCGGTGGTCACCCACACCAGGTCGAAGAGCTGGATGGACCCGATGACCGACAGGAAGACGCTGATGCGCAGGGTGGGCGCGAGCAGCGGCAGCGTCACGTTGCGGAAACGCTGCCAGGGACCGGCCCCGTCGATGAGCGCCGCCTCGGTCAGCTCCCTCGGGACGGCCTGGAGTCCGGCCAGGTACAGCATCATGTGGAAGCCGAAGTACTTCCAGGTCATGACCAGGAACAGGGTCGCCATGACCATGGACGGGTCGGCGAACCACTCCCCGCCGAGTCCCTCCAGCCCGATCCTGCCGAGGAGCTGGTCGGCGAAGCCGTCGTCCGGGGCGAAGATCATGCCGAACAGGATCCCGGTGATCGCCTCGGACAGGACGTACGGGGCGAAGAACAGCATCCGGTACACCGCCCGGCCGCGCATGCGCTGGTTGAGCAGGACGGCCATGCCGAGTGCGAACGGCAGCTGCAGGACGAGCGACAGCGCCACGAGGACGAGACAGCGCCACAGGTCGCCCAGGAAGACCTCGTCCTGGAAGAGCCGGGTGAAGTTCTCGCCGCCGATGTAGTCGGTGGGCATGCCGAAGCCGCCCCAGCGGAAGAACGCGGCGTACAGGGCGAACAGCATCGGCAGCAGCACGAGCCCCATGAACAGCACCAGGGCGGGCAGCTGGAAGCCGGTCGCGGTCAGCCAGTTCAGCGCGCGTCGCCGGGCCCGGCTCCGGGCCCGGTCCGCGGCCGGGGGCTGGGGCGGCAGGCCGGCGTCGGGGCCGGTCCGTTCGTCCGGCAGGAACGTGGAGGTCATCGCCGGCTACTGCTCTTCCTTCGCGGTCCTGGTGATCGACTGGCCGACCTGCTCGGGAGACTTGGAACCGGCGATGAGCGCGGCGACGCTGTCGTTGACCTCCTGGCCGACGGCGGGCGCGTAGGCCTGGTCGAGGTAGAGCTGGAAGCCGGTGGCCTTCTTCAACTGCTCCTGTACGGCCTTGATGTTGGGGTCGGCGATGGCGTTCTCGGCCGCCGGGACCACGGGGAGGATACCGGTCTTCTTGACCAGTTCCAGGTCGGTGGCCTCGGACGCGAAGAACTTCAGGAAGTCGACGGCCGCCTGCGGGGCGCCCCGGCGCAGGGCGTGACCGCCGCCTCCGCCGAACACCTCGGTGAGAGCGCCCTTGCCGCCCTCGACCGCGGGGAACGGGAAGAATCCGAGGTCCTTGCCGAGACCCTTGCCCGCGTCGGCCTGCACCACGGGGGCCCACTGCCCCATGAGCTCCATGGCGGCCTTGCCGTTGCCGACGCTGGCGGCCTGGCCGGTGGGCGAGGAGTAGGCGGCGCCGAGGTAGCCCTTCTGGAACGGCTGGAGACCGACGAGTTCGTCGAGGTGCTCTCCCGCCTCGACGAAGGGGGCGCCGGTGAAGTCCTTGTCCACATAGGCCTTCTGCAACGCGTCGGCGCCGGCCGTGCGCATCGCGAGGTAGGCCCAGTAGTACATGCCGGGCCACTTCTCCTTGCCGGCCAGGGCGAGGGGCGTGACCTTGGCGGACTTCAGCTTCCGTACGGCGTCGAGGAAGCCGGTCCACGTGGTCGGGGGCGCGCTGATGCCGGCCTTCTCGAAGAGCGCCTTGTTGTACCAGAAGCCGATCATGCCGATGTCGAACGGGATGCCGTAGACCTTGTCGTCGATCAGGTACGGCTCTCTGGCGACCGGGAGCAGGGCGTCGCCCCACGGCTTGGTGCTGTCCGTGAGGTCCTCGACGAGTCCGGCGTCGACCTGCTGCTTCAGGACTCCGCCGCCCCAGGTGTGGAAGATGTCGGGCAGCTTCCCGGAGGAGGTCAGGGCCGTCATCTTCGACTTGTAGGCGTCGTTCTCCAGCTGGACGATCTTGATCTTGACCTTGGGGTTCTGCGCCTCAAACTTGCGGGCGAGCGCAGCCCAGACACCCTTGGTCGGCTCGGTGGTGGAGATGTTCCACCACTCGATCGTGGTCGTCCCCGACGACCCTCCGTCCGAGTCCCCGCCGCATGCGGCCAGTGCCGTCATCCCCAGACCGGCCGCGGCGGAAGCCGCCAGAAAGCCGCGGCGGGACAGTGCCGGGTCGCCCATCATGCTCCTCGAAAGTTTCGGATTAACTCCAGAAAGCTGCGTCGTTGCCGCACCCTAGAGACAGTCGCCAAAGGGTGACAACCCCTCGCGCACGGCGAATCTCACCCCGATGCAAGAGTGTGAGGTTGGGCGAAACATTCGGAATACTGAACGAACCTTACGGAGACCACTCGGCCTGCGATCACACAGGGTGTTCAGACACGGTCCGGCCGCGGACACCGCACCGACGCACGGACGGGACGCCCATCCGCCACCCCACCCGCCCTCAGCTCGCGTTTCACACCCCGGCGCCCCGGCCGCGGACGCCCGACGCCGAGTCTTAACGGAAGCTTGACGCCCTCAGCCCTCTCATCCTCGGGCCACGACATCACGCTCCGCTTACGCTGATCGGGCCGTCCAGTGATGGCCGAAATGACCCTGCGCCGCCTCTCGGGAGCACCTTCGATGGCCACCACTGAGCACGTGCCACCGAGCCGTACGGAGCCCACCCCGCCCAGTCGCCTGCGTGCCTGGATGCTGGAGGGCCTGTCCGACATGGGCAAGGGCGGCGGCCACACCGGACCCCACGCCGAACCGGAGCCCCCGCACAAGGGCCAGCCCTGGTGGCGGGTGATGTGCCTGACCGGCGTCGACTACTTCTCCACGCTCGGCTACCAGCCCGGCATCGCGGCCCTCGCCGCCGGACTGCTCTCCCCGATCGCGACGATCGTGCTGGTGATCGTCACGCTGGCGGGCGCCCTGCCGGTCTACCGCCGGGTGGCCGAGGAGAGCCCGCACGGCGAGGGCTCGATCGCGATGCTGGAGCGGCTGCTCTCCTTCTGGCAGGGCAAGCTGTTCGTCCTCACCCTGCTCGGCTTCGCCGCCACCGACTTCCTGATCACCATCACCCTGTCCGCCGCCGACGCCTCCACCCACCTGGTGGAGAACCCGCACCTGAACAGCGCCCTGCACGACAAGCAGCTGCTGATCACCCTGATCCTGGTCGCGCTGCTCGGCGCGGTGTTCCTCAAGGGCTTCCTGGAGGCCATCGGCGTCGCCGTCGCCCTGGTGGGCGCCTACCTCGCGCTGAACGCGGTCGTGGTGGTCGTCGGCCTCTACCACGTGGTCACCGCCGGCCATGTGGTCACCGACTGGTCCAGCGCCCTCACCACGCAGCACAGCAACGTATTCGTCATGATCGGCGTCGCCCTGCTCGTCTTCCCGAAGCTGGCCCTCGGCCTGTCCGGATTCGAGACCGGCGTCGCCGTGATGCCGCATGTCAAGGGCGACGACGGCGACACGGAGGAGAACCCGAAGGGCCGCATCCGGGACACGAAGAAGCTGCTCACCACGGCCGCTCTCATCATGAGCGTCTTCCTGATCACCACCAGCTTCATCACCACCCTCCTCATCCCCGAGAAGGAGTTCGAGGCGGGCGGCCAGGCCAACGGACGCGCCCTGGCCTATCTGGCACACGACTACCTGGGCAACGCCTTCGGCACCGTCTACGACGTCTCGACGATCGCCATCCTGTGGTTCGCCGGCGCCTCCGCGATGGCCGGCCTGCTCAACCTGATGCCGCGCTACCTCCCCCGCTACGGCATGGCCCCGCACTGGGCCCGCGCCGTACGCCCGATGGTCATCGTCTTCACCCTGATCGCCTTCCTGGTCACCTGGATCTTCGACGCCGACGTCAACGCGCAGGGCGGCGCCTACGCCACCGGTGTGCTGGTCCTCATCAGCTCCGCCGCGATCGCGGTGACCATCGCCGCCCGCAAGGCCCGGCAGCGGAACTGGACCATCGGCTTCGCGGTCATCTCGGCGGTGTTCCTCTACACGACCGTGCTCAACGTGATCGAGCGCCCGGACGGCGTGAAGATCGGTGCCTGTTTCATCGCCGGGATCATCCTGGTCTCCCTGTTGTCGCGGCTGGCCCGGGCGTTCGAACTGCGCGTGACCAGCGTGTCGCTGGACGGCATGGCGGAGCGCTTCGTCCGGGACATGGCCAGCCGCAGGATGCGGTTCATCGCCAACGAGCCCGACCGGCGCGACATCGCGGAGTACCGGGACAAGATCGAGCAGATCCGGCAGGACAACGACGTGCCCGGGCAGGAGGACTTCGTCTTCGTCGAAGTGACGGTCACCGACCCGTCGGAGTTCGAGGCGAGCCTGACCGTACGCGGCGAGGTGCTCCACGGCCGCTACCGCGTTCTGACCCTGGAGTCCTCCTCCGTCCCCAACGCGCTGGCCGCCCTGCTCCTGCACGCCCGCGACCTGACCGGCTGCACCCCGCACATCTACTTCGAGTGGACCGAGGGCGGACCCTTCACCAACCTCCTGCGCTTCTTCCTGTTCGGCCAGGGCGAGGTCGCCCCGGTGACCCGCGAGGTCCTGCGCGAGGCGGAACGCGACCGGAAGCGGCGGCCGCGGGTGCACGTCGGCTGACGGGCCTCAGCCGCCGGTTCTTCTCCTGCCGAAGCCTCTCCGGGGCCGGCGCACCACGACCTGCCCGAAGCTGATCTCACCGGTGATCCGCACCCGCAGCACGACAGGCGCGCCGGCTGCCGCCCCCGCCCGGCGGCGCGCCTTGACCGCAGATCCGTCGTGAGCACGGCCGGCTCGCCGACCGTACGGGCGGACAGCGCGGCCTCCAGCCGCTCGTCGAGCTCCTCCATGGTCAGCCGCCCGTCACCCGCGGCGACGCGCAGCACCTCCACCACCCGGTCCCGGTCCGCATGCGAGGCCCTCACCTCGGGCGGTCCACCGGTACGCGAGAACTCTCCCGCCATCTCGTCGGGCGGTGGTCGAGGCGACGCAGACGAACGCATACCCGGCATAAGGGCCTCGCCGGGCTACCGTGCACCCATGAGCCTGAGCATCCGCAACCAGCTCCCCGGCACCGTCACCGCTGTCACGCCGGGCGAGGCCATGGCGACGGTCAGGGTTCGCCTCAGCGGCGGCCAGGACCTCACCGCCGCGATCACCCGCGAGGCCGCCGAGGATCTCGGCCTCACCCCGGGCACCGTCGTACGCGCCCTGGTGAAGTCGACGGAGGTCGCGCTGGCCACCGCCCCGGTCGACGGCCTGTCCATCCGCAACCGGCTCCCCGGCACGGTCACGGGCATCACGGCCGGCGACGCGATGGCCTCCGTCCGGATCACCGTCGAGGGCGGCGAACTGACGGCGGCGATCACCAAGGACGCCGCGGACGACCTCCGCCTGTCGGCCGGAACCCCGGTCATCGCCCTGATCAAGTCGACCGAGGTGTCACTCGCCGTCGCGTGACGCGGAACCCCTGCACGGCGAAGGGGCCCCGCATCAGCGGAGCCCCTCCCTCTGACCGGTCGGTCGGTCAGTCCTCGTACGCGTCCAGCGGCGGGCAGGAGCACACCAGGTTCCGGTCGCCGAAAGCCTGGTCGATGCGGCGCACCGGCGGCCAGTACTTGTCGGAGGCCGCGACTCCGGCCGGGAAGACGGCCTCCTCACGGCTGTAGGCGTGCTCCCACTCCCCGGCGAGCGCGCCGGCGGTGTGCGGGGCGCCCCGCAGGGGGTTGTCGTCCGCGGGCCATGCACCGGAGCCGACCTTCTCGATCTCCGCGCGGATGGCGATCATCGCCTCGCAGAACCGGTCCAGCTCGGCCAGGTCCTCCGACTCGGTCGGCTCGATCATCAGCGTCCCGGCCACCGGGAACGACATCGTCGGCGCGTGGAAGCCGTAGTCGATGAGCCGCTTGGCGACATCGTCGACGCTCACACCGGTCGCCTTGGTCAGCGGCCGCAGGTCGATGATGCACTCGTGCGCGACGAGCCCGCCGGGGCCGGTGTAGAGCACCGGGTAGTGCGGCTCCAGCCGCTTGGCGATGTAGTTGGCGCTGAGCACGGCCACCTGCGTGGCCCGCTTCAGCCCCTCGCCGCCCATCAGCCGGACGTACGCCCACGAGATCGGCAGGATTCCGGCCGAGCCCCACGGCGCCGCGGAGATGGGACCGACCCCGGTCTCCGGGCCCGCCTCGGGCTGCAGCGGATGGTTCGGCAGATACGGCGCGAGGTGCTCACGCACCGCCACCGGGCCGACGCCGGGCCCGCCACCGCCGTGCGGGATGCAGAAGGTCTTGTGCAGGTTCAGGTGCGAGACGTCCCCGCCGAAGTGCCCCGGCTTGGCGAGACCCACGAGCGCGTTGAGGTTGGCCCCGTCGACGTAGACCTGCCCGCCCGCCTCGTGCACCTGGGCGCAGATCTCGGAGACGTGCTCCTCGAACACACCGTGGGTGGACGGGTACGTGATCATCAGCACCGCCAGCTCGTCACGGTGCTGCTCGATCTTCGCCCGCAGGTCCTCGACGTCGATCTCGCCGTCCTCGGCGGTCCTGACGACGACGACCTTCATGCCCGCCATCACCGCGCTCGCGGCGTTGGTCCCGTGCGCGGACGAGGGGATCAGGCACACGGTGCGCTGCTCGTCCCCGTTGGCACGGTGGTACCCGCGTACGGCGAGCAGACCGGCCAGCTCGCCCTGCGACCCGGCGTTCGGCTGGAGGGACACCTTGTCGTACCCGGTGACCTCGGCGAGACGGTCCTCCAGCTCGTGGATGAGCGTGAGGTAGCCCTCGGCCTGCGCGGCGGGGGCGAAGGGGTGCAGCTGCCCGAACTCGGGCCAGGTGACCGGCTCCATCTCCGTGGTCGCGTTGAGCTTCATGGTGCAGGAGCCCAGCGGGATCATGCCCCGGTCGAGCGCGTAGTCACGGTCGGCCAGCCGGCGCAGGTAGCGCAGCATGGCGGTCTCGGAGCGGTACTGGTGGAAGACGGGGTGGGTCATGTACTCGTCGGTCCGCAGCAGGGCACCCGGAAGCCCGTCCTCCGTGGCGGCGTCCAGCGCCTCGACGACACCCTCGACCCCGAACGCGGCCCAAACGGCACGCAGCTGGGCCCGCGTCGTGGTCTCGTCGCAGGAGATCGAGACGTGGTCGGCGTCGACGAGCCGCAGGTTGACGCCGTTCCGCTCGGCGGCGGTGGCCACGACCTCGGCGGCCCGGCCCTCGACGCGCGCGGTCAGGGTGTCGAAGTAGGCCCCGTGCACGACCTCGACACCGCCGTTCGCGAGCCCGGCGGCGAGGACAGTGGCGTACCGGTGGGTGCGCCGCGCGATGCTCTTCAGGCCCTCCGGCCCGTGGTAGACGGCGTACATGCCGGCCATGACGGCGAGCAGCACCTGCGCGGTGCAGATGTTGCTGGTGGCCTTCTCACGACGGATGTGCTGCTCACGCGTCTGCAACGCCAGCCGGTAGGCCTTGTTCCCGTCGGCGTCCACGGACACACCGACGAGCCGCCCGGGCAGGCTGCGCGCCATCTTCTCCCCGACGGCCATGTAACCGGCGTGCGGTCCGCCGAAGCCCATCGGCACGCCGAACCGCTGCGTCGTACCGACCGCGATGTCCGCGCCGAGCTCCCCGGGCGACTTCAGCAGGGTCAGCGCGAGCAGATCGGCGGCGACGGTGACGAGCGCCCCGAGCCCGTGCGCCTGGTCGATGACCGGCTTGATGTCCCGTACGGCTCCGGAGGCGCCCGGGTACTGGATCAGCACGCCGTTGATCTCGCGCTCGGCGATCCCGGCGGGGATGCCGTCACTGAGATCGGCGACGACGACCTCGACACCGGTGGGCTCGGCCCGGGTCTCGATCACGGCGATGGTCTGCGGCAGCGTGTCCGCGTCGACCAGGAACAGGCCCTTCTTGTTCTTGCCCAGACGCCGCGACAGCGCCATGGCCTCGGCCGCCGCGGTGCCCTCGTCGAGCAGGGAGGCGCCGGAGGTCGGCAGTCCGGTCAGGTCGGCGACCATGGTCTGGAAGTTGAGCAGCGCCTCGAGCCGGCCCTGCGAGATCTCCGGCTGGTACGGCGTGTAGGCCGTGTACCAGGACGGATTCTCCATGACGTTGCGCATGATCACCGGCGGCGTGAACGTGCCGTAGTAGCCGAGCCCGATCATGGAGCCGAGGACCTGGTTGCGGTCGGCGAGGGAGCGCAGCTCGGCGATCACCTCGGCCTCGCTGCGGGCGCCCGGCAGGTCCAGTGCCTCGGCGCTCTTGATCACGGCCGGGACCGCGGCGGCCGTCAGCTCGTCCAGCGAGCCGTAGCCGACGTGCGCGAGCATCTTGGCGCACGCCTCATGGTCGGGGCCGATGTGGCGCTGCTCGAAGGGAACTGCCTCTTCGAGCTCGGAGAGCGGAATGCGATGGGCGGTCATATGCGGAGGCCTCCTGGTCTGACACGACCTTCGAGGGGCACCACGGCACGGGTACCCGGACGGCCTCCCCCTCTGTCATGTCAACCTGAGAGCTTCACCGGATCGCCCGAAGGCCTCCGGCTTTCACCGTCGGTGAGGGCGGAAGCCGTGACATCCGCCCTGCTTTCCAGAGTGACCTCGTCCGTGCGGTACGTGGGCCTGAGAGATTCCGGGGAGGATTTGCTCCTTCGGCGCCTCCGATGGTGTCTGGAGGACTCTCCCGCACGGGGTCAGCAGCCGTTGTCAGCCTACCAGCGCGGTCAACGCACGAACCTTCGAGTGGCCGCCTCCTCGATTGTGCCGTTTTGTTGTGTTTACGGATGAGTTGCGACCATGTGGAGGGCCCGTGCGAACCGATATCGATCCGCGCAACCTGATCGGCCGCAAGGCGTTCGACCGCAACGGAACCAGGATCGGCACGATCGACGAGGTCTACCTCGACGACGCCACCGGCGTCCCGGAGTGGGCGGCGATACGGACCGGCCTGTTCAGCAGGGACGCCTTCGTCCCCCTCGAGCCCAGCGAGCTGATCGACGGTGCCCTCCATGTGCCCTTCGACCGCGCCCTGATCAGGGACGCCCCCGACTTCGGCGTGGGCCGCCACCTCTCCCCGGAGCAGGAACTCCAGCTCTACCACCACTACGGCCTCGACGTGGCCGCCCCTCCCCCGCTCCAGGACCACGAGTTCGGCAAACTGGCCGGCAAGGACGAGACGGCCTGAAGGCCCCCGGCGGACGCCTAGGGGGCGGCGGAGCGCAGCCCCACACCCCCGGATTCACCATCCGGCCCATGGCCCCCCTCGGACTCGCGTAACACCAACGGCAATGGATCCGCCGGCTCCAACTCCGGATCGTCGACCCGGAAGGTCCGCACCCGCCCGGGCTCGGAGCCGGGCGTCTCAAACCGTACGGTGACCCGCCCCAGGCCGCTGCCCTGCACCCACCCGTGCCCGAACCCGGCATGCCTCACATCGTGCCCGGCGGGCCACCGCCGCTCGGCCGGCGCGGGCCGCTCCTCGACGACCGGCGCCGCGGCGTGCTCCTCGACCGGGCCCTCCGCGACCGCCCGCTCTCCGGCCGCCTGCGCGAACAGGTCCTCCTGCGTGTAGTCGGCGAGCCCGCTGACACCCACTCCGAGCAGCCGCACGCCGCCCGTGGTGTCGACCGAGTCCAGCAGTCTGGCCGCCGCTTCACGGATCACCCCGGGATCGTCCGTCGGCCCGCGCAGCGTCTCGGACCGGGTGCGTGTCGAGAAGTCGTACCGCCGCACCTTCAGCACGATGGTCCGCCCGGACAGCCCGGCCCCGCGCAGCCGCTGTACGCAGCGGTCGGCGAGCCGCTGCACCTCCAGCCCGACCCGCAGCCGGTCGTGGATGTCCACGTCGTAGGTGTCCTCGACCGACACCGACTTCGCTTCCCGCTCCGCCACCACGGGCCGGTCGTCCCGCGCCAGGGCCATGGCGTAGAGCCCGTGTCCGTGCGCCTTTCCCAGCAGCCTGACCAGCTCGTCCTCACCCGCCTCGGCGATCTCCTCGACCGTGGTGATCCCGGCCCGCCGCAGATGGTCGCCCGTCGCCGGCCCGACCCCCGGCAGGGTCCGCACCGACATCGGCCCCAGCATCGCCCGCTCCGTCCCCGGCTCGATCACGACCAGCCCGTCGGGCTTGGCCTGCTCAGAGGCGATCTTCGCGAGCATCTTGGACGCGGCCAGTCCCACCGACCCCGTGAGCCCGGTGACGGCCCGGATGTCCGCACGCAGCTTCACCCCGGCCAACTTCGCCGACCGCTCGTCCCAGGCCGCCCCTCCGGCCTCCAGGTCCACGAACGCCTCGTCCAGGCTCAGCGGCTCCACCAGCGGCGACAGCGCCCCCAGCAGCTCCATCACCCGCTCGCTGATCGCCCGGTAGAACCCGAAGCGCGGCACGAGATACGCGGCGTTGGGCGCGAGCCGCCGGGCCTGCGCCATGGGCAGCGCCGAGTGCACCCCGAACACCCGGGCCTCGTACGACGCGGTCGCGACCACACCCCGCGGCCCGAGCCCGCCCACGACCACGGCCTTCCCGCGCAGGCTCGGCTTGGACGCCTGCTCCACCGAGGCGAAGAAGGCATCCATGTCGAGATGCAGGATCGTGGGCGCGGTTCTCACAACTCCGATGCTGCCCTACGCCACTGACAACGCCGTGCCGAACCGTCCCGGCCGCCCCGGGAGACAGCGCTTACAACCCGGTGCGGAAACGTCCCGCCTCCTGCGGCCGCCTGCGCACCGCACCGTCCAACGGGTCAGACGGCCCGGTTCCGCCGCCGCGCCAGCTCGTCCGCCGGGTTGGGCCCGACCAGGGTCTCGCCGGTGTCGATCCGCTCCCCGTGCAGCTGGGACAGCGCGCCCTCGACATCCCGCCACACCACTCCCACGGCGATTCCGAAGACCCCCTGCCCCCCTTGGAGCAGGGCGTGGACCTCGTCGGGCGAGGTGCACTCGTAGACCGTCGCACCGTCACTCATCAGCGTCATCCGCTCCAGGTCGCGGAAACCGCGTTCCCTGAGGTGCTGGACCGCCGTGCGGATGTTCTGCAGCGACACCCCGGTGTCGAGGAACCGCTTGACGATCTTCAGGACGACGACGTCCCGGAAGCTGTACAACCGCTGTGTCCCGGACCCGTAGGCGGGGCGCACGCTGGGCTCGACGAGACCGGTGCGGGCCCAGTAGTCCAGTTGCCGGTAGGTGATACCGGCGGCCGCGCAGGCCGTGGGGCCTCGATAGCCGATCTGCTCGGACGCCATGGACGTCGTCCCTCCGCTGCTCGGCACCGCCGACGGTCGCTGCGGAGCTTGATCGGCCGCACCGTCGGGCTGGGGGTACCCCCCGCCCGAAAGGAGCCGAGAGCCGGGGGGAGCGTACGGACCGCTCGCCCTGAGACTGCGCTCGGGGCCGCCCCCAGCCGTACCGTCGCCGCTGCTGCTCACGCCGACCTCCGTCCTTGACCTGCCTTCTCGACGGTAGGCAGTCACCCGGGGTGCGTCAACGATCGCCACACTCGCCACGCCGAGTGATAATCACCCTAAGAGTGGTTTCCCGTGCCCCACCGCGGGGAAAGGCTAGCCGAATGCCTTCGGCGCGGGCCGTGTGACGCTCGCACCGGCCACCGGCACATGCGGGCAATTCACCCCTCACACATACGGCGGCGGCCCTGCCGCGGACTCATCGTCCGCCGGGCCGCCCACGCGTCTCACGACCGCTCATGCTCCCCGCCCGGCCGGCACTCACCGGCCTCCGGAGCTCACTGGCTGCTGCTGCCGAAGTCCTCCGGGGAGATCTGGTCGAGGAACTCGCGGAACTTCTCCACCTCGTCCTCCTGCTCGTCCGGGATCGCGATGCCGGCGTCGTCGAGGACCGTGTCACTCCCGTAGATCGGCGTCCCGGTGCGCAGGGCCAGCGCTATGGCGTCGGACGGGCGCGCGCTCACCTCGACGCCGCTGGCGAAGACCAGCTCCGCGTAGAAGACGCCCTCACGCAGGTCCGTGATACGCACTTCCGTGAGCTCCTGACCGACGGCTTCCAGCACGTCCTTGAACAGGTCGTGGGTCAGCGGCCGCGCGGGAGCCATGCCCTGCTGGGCGAAGGCGATCGCCGTCGCCTCACCCGGCCCGATCCAGATGGGGAGGTAACGGTCGCCTCCCACTTCACGCAGCAGCACGATCGGTTGGTTGGAGGGCATTTCGACCCGGACACCTACGACATCGAGCTCGTTCACACAGCAACCCTAGGCCGTGCTCGGGACGTTTGGGTAGTCGGGCCGGGATCGGGCGCCTGATCCGGCCCCCACGTGTCCGGCCGCCTCATGGCAGCCGCACCCCGAGCGCCGTCTGCACCAGCGCGGCGTGCAGCTTCACCGTGAGCCCCGCCAGCTCCTTGGTACGGGCCTCCGCATGAGCCCTGGTCTGCGGGTTCCGGTGCCGCTTCAGCGGGGCCACCACCTGGTCCACGAGCCCGGCCTCGCGGTCGGCGGCGGCCTTCATCACCCGCAGGTGCCGCGGCTCGATCCCGAACCGCCCCAGCTCGGCGACGAGCGCCGCCACGGTGACCGCCTCGGCCTCGTACGCCCCGTCCTCCAGTGGAGTGACCAGCCCGTACGACTCCCACTCCTTGAGCTCCTCCTCGTCCACCCCGGCGGCGGCGAGCAGCTCCTCACGCCCGACCCTGGCAGCCGTGGGCGGCCCCTCGAAGGGCTCGGGCGCGGAATCGCCGTCACGCTGACGGCCCACGGTCGGCAGCGGGACCGCCTCACCGCGCTCCATGGCCTCCAGGTGCTCGCGAATCACCTTCAGGGGCAGATAGTGGTCCCGCTGCATCCGCAGGACGTGACCGAGGCGCTCGACGTCGCGGGCACTGAACTTGCGATACCCCGAGGGAGTCCGCTGTGGCTCGATGAGCCCCTCCGACTCCAGGAAGCGGATCTTGGAGATGGTGACTTCGGGAAACTCGTCGCGCAGCACGTTCAGCACCGTGCCGATGCTCATCAGCCCACTGTCCGTGGCGGCGGCGCCGTGCCCGGCACCGCCGCTCGGTGTATGAAGCATGGACCTTCCCTGACGGACGGACCTTCGCTGGGATCACCCGGAGGCGGTCCGGGTCAGTAGCCCCGCTGGCTGGCGTAGAAGACCAGCCGGTACTTGCCGATCTGCACCTCGTCGCCGTTGCTGACAGCGACCTGGTCGATCCGCTCGCGGTTCACGTACGTGCCGTTCAGGCTGCCCACGTCGGCCACCGTGAACGAGCCGTCCTGACCGCGACGGAACTCCACGTGCCGCCGGGAGACCGTCACGTCGTCCAGGAAGATGTCGCTCTGCGGATGACGGCCGGCCGTGGTCAGATCGCCGTCCAGCAGGAAACGGCTGCCCGAGTTCGGCCCGCGGCGCACGACCAGGAGCGCGGAACCCAGCGGCAGCGCGTCCACGGCCGCCTGCGCCTCGGGAGACAGCGTCGGCGTAGGCGTCTGGCCGGTGGCCTCGGCGTCGTAGGCCTCGAGACCGGAGATGGAGATCGTGGAGGTCGTCTCGGACGGACGCTCCGGCGTCGCGCCCGGCCGCAGCGGCGCGCCGCAGTTGGAGCAGAAGCGGCTGTTCTCCGCGTTGCGGTTGCCGCACCTCGTACACACCAGGGCCGACATCGGATCCTCCTGCCGCGGCTGCCCACCCGGAGCATTGGACGCATACGGGTCGGAAAACCCTCCACCCGCACTTGAGGGTTGCCCGAAACCTATGCCGCCGGGCTGCGCAGGGTCAACCGACGGCGCGCCCTGACCTCCGGAAACGTCGCCGCCCGGACCGCCGACCTGGTCCCGGAACAGCGGCCGCTGACCCTCCGCGTCAGGCTGTGCGCGATGACGGGCGGTCGCATTGTCGCTGCCCTCTCGCGGGCTCTTGCCGAACAACTTCGCAAACAACTTCACGGGCGATTCCCCTTGACCGAAACAGACCCGCCCGTGGGGCAGGACGAACCCTGACTGAACACTCTGGCCGACCCGGACATCCTGACAACGTCCGTCTGCACCAGACAGTTTCCACCACGCACCACCCATTCGGTGCGCCGACCCCCCGCAACCTCATGCCCTCGCCGGACGCCGCCCATGCACCGCCGGTTCACTGGGAGGACGACCGAGCGTAGTCAGGCCGCTTCGCTGCTCGCAAGGCGTCCACGACGATCTTGGTCGACCGCTCCACGGTGACGATGGCCTGTTCCTTCTCGAGAGTCTGCACCACACCTCCGGGGATGTTGAGCGCCGGCTCGAGGTCCTGCGACTTGCCGATGACCTTGAAACGATAGGGCGCGTTGATCTTGTTCCCGTCGACGCTCACACCCTTGCCGGAATCCGTGAGATACGTACCGGCGACGACCCGTACGCCGTTCACCTGGATCGCCTCGGCACCCGCCGCACGCAGTTCCTGGACAGCGTCGAGCAGCATGTCCGACTCGACCGTCCCCTTCGTGTCCTCGATGGTCATGGTGATGCCGGGCCCCTGCGCGGCCACCGTGCCCGCCAGGATGCCGAGTTGCCGCTCCTTCTCGATGGTCTGCTTCCGGGCCTCCTCGGCCTGGTCGGAGCTGTTCTCCAGCTCGTCGCGCTGCTTCTCGAGACCCTGCTTCTCGTCCTCAAGACGCTGGGTACGGTCATCCAGTTCATCGAGGATGCGAACAAGATCTTCCTGGCGCGCACCGCGCAGGGCGCTGTCACTGTCGCTGTTCGACGCCACCTGCACGGCCAGCCCGAAGCCCAGGCCGAACAGCAGCAGCGCGACGATGAGTTGGGCCCGGCTGAGCCGCGGCGGCCACAGCCCCTGCACCAGCCGCTGCCGACCGGTCAGCCGCGGCTCGGGCGCCGCTTCCGGCTCCGACTCCGGATCCGGATCAGGCACGGGCTCGGGAGCCGGCTCAGGCTCCGGGGTGTCCTGGGCGGCAGGCTCCGCCGCGGCCACCTCCTGGGGCAGCTCCTTGCGGAGCCGGTTCCCGGGCTTGCCGGTCGCGTCGCGCTGCTCCGCGCGCGGGTCGCCGTTCTCCTCGGCGCGCTTGTCGTCGTGCTCGCTCATCCGCCTCACGCCCGGAACACGTGCCGGCGGATCGCCGCGGCGTTGGAGAAGATCCGGATACCGAGGACGACCACCACACCGGTGGACAGCTGGGCACCCACGCCCAACTTGTCACCCAGGAACACGATCAACGCGGCCACGACCACGTTCGACAGGAACGACACCACGAAGACCTTGTCGTCGAAGATGCCGTCGAGCATGGCGCGCAGACCGCCGAAGACGGCGTCGAGCGCCGCCACGACAGCGATCGGCAGATAAGGCTCGACCACCGCCGGAACCTCAGGCCGGACCAACAGGCCGGCCACGACTCCCACGACGAGGCCCAGTACGGCGATCACGATGTGCCCTTCTCGCTCTTCTCAGTGCTCGGCTGTGCTGTACGTACGATCACACTCGGTGCGGCAGGCAGCCGGAGGTCGTCCTCCGCGGAGATGGCCGTCCTGACTCCGTAGCTCTCCTGGAGCGCGTTCAGATACAGGCCGTCCGCGCTGTTCTGGAACCGCGTGCTCAGCTCTTGCCCGTCCCCCACCGCAAGCACCGTGTACGGCGGCACCAGCGGTTTGTTGTCGACCAGTATCGCGTCCCCCGCGGCCCTGATCGCGGACAGCGCCGTCAGCCGCTGCCCGTTGATGGAGACGGCCTCGGCGCCCGACTCCCACAGCCCGTTGACCACGCGCTGCATGTCCCGGTCACGCACCCGGCCGGTGTCGGCGAACCCCGAGTTCTCGCGCGGATCGCCGTCACCGCCCGCACCGGTGTCCTTGGCGTCGTTCACCACGAGCTTCACGCCGGGACCGTGCACCGCGGCGGCGCCGGACAGTATGCCCACCAGGTCGGACCCGGCGCTGCCACTGTGCCTCAGCGCCTCGCGCTGCCGGGCGCTCACGTCCGCGCGCAGCTCGTCGACGGAGTCCTCCAGCTTGTCCGCCGTCTCGCTCTCCCGATCGATGCGGTCGACCAGCTCTTCCCGCTCCTTGGCGACCACCGGTGCGGCGACCCGTGCCTGGGCCGCTCCGACGGTCACGATCAGGGCCGCGAGCACCAGGCCCGCCGCGAGCCCCAGCTTCGCCCTGAGCGTCTTCGGCAGCCCGGCGTCGCCCGCGGCCTTCTTCCGCTCGGCGGCCTCGGCATATCCGTCGTCGAGGCTGTGGTCCATGACGTTGGTGAGCAATGACATGGACGCATCCGGGCGCCGGGGCCGCGTCGGTGTGCTCCGAATGGGGGGTTGCTGCGGCATGCCGCACATCGTCGCACGTCGCGGCCACTACCTCCGAACGGCCCCACCGGCGTGCCGGACAGGCCCCGTTGAGGACACTTGTCCGGCACGCACACGTGCAGCCGGTTCTACCGGCCTGCGCTGTCCACGACCGCCGACCATTCGTCCAGCAGGGCCTGCGCGGAGGCGTCGTCCGGCCCCTCGGCCCACAGGTGGGTGACCGCCTCCGCCGGGTCGGGCAGCACCATCACCCAGCGCCCGTCGGTCTCCACCACACGCACGCCGTCCGTGGTGTCCACGAAGCGATCTCCCGCCGCCTCGACGACCCGCCGCATCACGAGCCCCTTGACAGCCCACGGCGTCGCCAGGTCCCGCTTCAGGACGTGCGCCCGCGGGATCCGGGCATCGATCTGGCTCAGCGTGAGCTGCGTCCGCGCCACGAGCCCGATGAGCCGTACGAAGGCCGCGGTGGCGTCGTACACGCTGCTGAACTCAGGGACGATGAACCCGCCCTTGCCGTCACCGCCGAAGATCGTCCCTTCCTCACCACCGACGCGTGTGAGGTCGTCGGGGGAGGTCGTCGTCCACTCGACCTGGGTCCCGTGGTACGCCGCCACCTGCTCGGCGATCCGGGTCGTGGTCACCGGGAGCGCGACCCTGCCGCTGCGCCGCTCCGCGGCCACGAGGTCCAGCATCACGAGCAGCGCCCGGTCGTCCTCGATGATGCGCCCCTTCTCGTCGACTAGGGACAGCCGCTCACCGACCGGGTCGAACCGCACCCCGAAGGCGGCACCGGAGGACGCCACGATCTCCCCGAGACGCACCATCCCCGACCGCCGCATGTCGGCCGTCTCCGTCGGCCTGGACTCGTCCAGACCGGGGTTGATCGTCAGCGAGTCGACGCCGAGCTTCCCGAGCAGACTCGGCAGCACGAGTCCGGCGCTGCCGTTGGACGCGTCCACGACGACCTTCAGCCCGGACTCGGAGATGCCCGTCGTGTCGACGTTCCGCAGCAACGACCCGGTGTACGAATCGAAGACGCTGGCCGGGAAATGCAGGTCCCCGATCTCACCGGGGAACGCCCTTCGGTACTCCTGCCGCGCGAACACCCGGTCCAGCTTCCGCTGGCTGCCCTGCGACAGGTCGGCACCGTTCCCGTCGAAGAACATGATGTCCACGGAGTCCGGCACCCCGGGCGTGGTCCGGATCATGATCCCGCCGGCACTGCCCCGCGCGGTCTGCTGCCGGGCCACGGGCAGCGGAACATTCTCCAGATCCCGTACGTCGATGGCGCTGGCCTGCAACGCGGAGATCACCGCCCGCTTCAGCGCACGGGCACCACGCGAATGGTCCCGGGCCGTGGTGACGGTCGAGCCCTTCTTCAGGGTGGTCGCATACGCACCGGCAAGCCGCACGGCCAGTTCCGGCGTGATCTCGACGTTCAGGATTCCGGACACACCGCGGGCTCCGAAGAGGTGCGCCTGCCCCCTGGACTCCCAGATGACCGAGGTGTTGACGAAAGCACCGGCTTCGATGGTCTTGAACGGATAGACTCGCACATTGCCCTGGACAATCGATTCTTCACCGATCAGGCACTCATCACCGATGACCGCCCCGTCCTCGATCCGCGCCGCACGCATGATGTCGGTGTTCTTCCCGACCACGCACCCGCGCAGATTGCTGTGCGGCCCCACGTAGACGTTGTCGTGAACCACGGACTTGTGCAGAAAGGCACCGCTCTTGACCACCACGTTGGAGCCCACGACGGAGTGCTCACGGAGCTCCGCGCCGGCCTCGACCTTGGCGTAGTCACCGATGTAAAGCGGACCGCGGAGCACGGCGTCGGGATGCACCTCCGCGCCCTCCGCAACCCACACGCCGGCGGAGATCTCGAACCCGTCGATGTCGACGTCGACCTTGCCCTCCAGGACGTCGGCCTGCGCCTTCACATAGCTCTCGTGAGTGCCGACGTCCTCCCAGTACCCCTCGGCCACAAAGCCGTAGACGGGCTTGCCTTCCTTCATCAACTGCGGGAAGACATCACCGGACCAGTCGACGGGCACATCGGGCTCGACATAGTCGAAGACCTCGGGCTCCATGACGTAGATGCCGGTGTTCACCGTGTCTGAGAAGACCTGGCCCCAGGTGGGCTTCTCGAGGAAGCGCTCCACCTTGCCTTCCTCGTCGACAATGGTGATGCCGAATTCCAGCGGATTGGGAACACGCGTCAGACAAACCGTGACCAGCGCGCCCTTTTCCTTGTGGAAATTGATGAGCTCGGTGAGGTCGAAATCTGTCAGAGCATCGCCGGAGATGACGAGGAAGGCATCGTCCTTCAATGCCTCTTCGGCGTTCTTGACGCTTCCGGCGGTACCGAGTGGCTTCTCCTCATTGGCATAGGTCAGCTCCATACCGAGCTCTTCGCCGTCACCGAAGTAGTTCTTGACGAGCGAGGCCAGGAACTGGACGGTAACGACTGTTTCATTGAGCCCATGCCTTTTGAGCAGCCGCAGAACGTGCTCCATGATCGGGCGGTTGGCCACGGGCAGGAGCGGCTTGGGCATGCTTGAGGTCATGGGGCGAAGACGCGTGCCTTCGCCTCCGGCCATCACGACGGCCTTCATGTCGGAAGCGTCCTCCTCTAAGAGACGACGGTCTAGCCGACTTCCCCCGCCAGGATTGTCCCCCACTTTTCGACCACGGGCCATCGGACAGCCACGGTGGGACCAATCCGCAAGTTCAGTCGGCCATGGCGTCCGCACGGACCAGGCGGCGGACTTGTACCACGTAGAGGACTCCTGCCCACCAGTACAGCGTTGTACCCCATCCGGCGAACGCCCATCCGAAAATGGCAGCCAGTGACGAGATCCATCCCGTGCCGTCACTGAGCAGGAGCAGCGGGAAGGCATACATCAGGTTGAAGGTGGCGGCCTTGCCCAGGAAGTTCACCTGGGGCGGCGGATAGCCGTGGCGCCGGAGGATGCCCACCATCACCAGCAGAACCAGCTCTCGCGCCAGAAGTGCAGCGGTCAACCAGAGGGGCAGAATCTCCCGCCAGGTGAGACCGACCAGAGTCGAGAGAATGTAGAGCCGGTCGGCCGCGGGATCGAGAAGCCGGCCGAGGCTGCTGATCTGGTTCCAGTGCCGTGCGAGCTTGCCGTCCAGGTAGTCACTGATGCCGCTCAGGGCCAGTACCAGAAGGGCCCAGCCGTCACTCTTGGGCCCACCGAACTCAGGCCTCAGAATCAGCCACAGGAAGAGGGGTACGCCAACGAGCCGAGCCATGCTGAGGATGTTCGGGATGGTGAGCACACGGTCCGTCTGGACGCGAGTCTCCTGAACCTCCACCCGGGGGCCTCCTGTGGGAAACGTGCCAACGATGCTCACTGACCTTACCTCAACGCAAAAAAGCTCTGGCTCTCGGGCTGTGTGCCCAAGAGCCAGAGCTCTAAAAGGAGTTCGGCGGCGTCCTACTCTCCCACAGGGTCCCCCCTGCAGTACCATCGGCGCTGAAAGGCTTAGCTTCCGGGTTCGGAATGTAACCGGGCGTTT